>CAZOVT010000025.1:0-18700 GCA_964583565.1 uncultured Coxiellaceae bacterium | reverse complement strand
GCACGCTTGCTGGCTCGGCACCAAGATGCTCAAACCATTGAGTATAAAAATGGATAGCACCGAAAACCGCACAGATATTCATTACCCATCGCCTGTTCATCCTGGCTGCCCACACCCCTGTCACCACGAGCGCCACTGCCCACAACACCACAAAAACGATATCGGGTATGAAGGTTCCATCGCGCAACTTATCGCCCCATAATGACCCCACCCAGAAACCCATATTCACCAGAAAAATCGATGTGCGGGATGCTAGAATTGCCAGACGCTGATCATCCGCTGGCAACACAAACGACAGCTTGTACGCGGCATACGCAATGAAAGTAAAAAGTAAGATAGTGCTCGCAGGCTGTTGAATAACAATCATATACATCGCATGATCATAACTGGATGCCGCACCCACGGCGGCAGACAGCGCAAGGAGAGACATCACAATCAGCAGGCCGTGGCGGATGATAATACCAATCACCGCAAGCAGAACCGTCACAATCACCCAGGCCATCACCGAGCCCCCTTTCAGCCAGAGAATCCCGCCGGACAGGAGCATGGCGCCGATCAGCACGCAGATCTGGGAAAGCACACCCCACTTCGGCGAAAAACGCAGCGGGCTTAGACCAAGGATGCCTACCAGTGCCCCGATGATTATCGCCGTCAGAGCAGACGGCACCAGCATAATCGCCGCGGCGCTGACAGAAATCACCCCAAAGCCTATTAGAATATTGAAGGCAAGCGACCCCGTTTCCTGCAAAGCAAACTGGCTCAGGCGGTCAAATTCAGCCTGCGTAATTTTACCTTCATCCAGCAGTCTGGAAAGATCAAGAACGACTTTCATGTTAGCCTCCCTGCTTCAGCGCTAATGTTTCATGGTAAGTGGGGAGTGTGTAGAAAGTAAAGGTTCGTCATTTATATATTAGGTTCACCTGCGAGGAGCGCTTTTGCGAGGTGGCAATCCAGTAAAACCATGATAGTATCTAGGTAAATCTGGCAAACAGCCTTATTCGAGCAATATTTAAGCCACATTTAACAAACATGTGCTGATATTGTCTATAATTGAATATGGGGGCGACCTGGTTTCGACGTGGATAACAAAGCTAGAGGTGCATGCCGAGGATTGTAGCTTCCCTCGTAAAAAAAGTTACTAGCATATAAATGCTAACAAAAAACGTACCATCGCTAACGACGCTATTTTTAACGAAATGGCGTTAGCCGCCTAAACACCGGCAAGCGACCATCCACCAACTGTGCTTGTACGGTTGGATGTTTACGCAAGTAGACTCGGATGGTCATATTATACAAGCTCGCACGAAGATCTGCCCAAGATCTGAGTGTTAAAAAAAATGGGATCGCTGCTTACACACCCTGCCTGTTGGGGGTCGAGCAGTTAGAATAAAAGACAGGCTACGCATGTAGATCTAATAGTAGAGTGTTTGCGGACGCGGGTTCAATTCCCGCCGCCTCCACCAATTCGTTTTTTCCGCTGGAAATATCCTTTAACATCTTGAATGGCAGGGATAAATCAGCGGTTCCAACACCCTCTTTAGGGTCAATCACAACTGGTCGCGCAAATACTAAGCGTTGAACCAGTTTTTTTTGCTCTAAATTCCCGTTAGCCCAAGCATCACGCGGGTTCGCCATGAATTGCATCACTTTTGCCAGTGCGGTTCCAAAATCAATTTGATGCTCTTCTCGGTGTTTTATATCGGCAGCCAGTTCGCGCTTCTCAGCCTCAAGATTTTCAATTTTGGTTTCTAGTGCTGCCTGCACCGTTAGACTACTTGTGGCAATAAGCTTATCTGTTGCCTGTGCTAGCTGCAGTTCGATTTCTTTTTGTTTGAGCTTCAGAACACCCCCAGCCTCTTTTCTCTCCGCCATCTTGCGATTATAGACGTCTAGCGTGATCACCTTAGCAAGCTCAAGAATTTGGCTAGAGGGCGAGGCAGAGCGAAGCGCTTGGGCAAAGTGATCTTCCACCAGTTCTTTGCGTATACTCTTTTGAGTTTGGCGACAGCCGCGACTGTTACAGCGATAGTATGGGTAACGTGTATTGCGACCTTTTGACCAGCTAGCAGTAAATGGCTTCTCACAATATGAACAGAGCGCGAAGCCTCGGACAGGAAAATCATCATTATCACATTTACGAGTAAACTGCTTGTTGGCTCGCAACCCTAATCGCTCTTGTATTTTGTTATAGGTATCTACCGAAACGATTGCTGGATGCTTTCCTTGTCGTATATCCACATCCCAATCGGGAAAATGAATTAGCCCAGCATAAAGTGGTCGAGTTAAAATCCGCTTAACTTGTTCAGAGTGGACTTTTTTGAATTTGCCACGGTGACAAAATCTCTTGTCTGCAAGGAATTGGCGCACATCTTCTTGAGCCTGAAATCTACCTGACGCGAAGCCCTCCATTGCCTCACGAATTATTTCTGCCTTCGCTTCATCTATAACAAGCACCTTACCAGATGAACCTTTTTCATATTTATAGCCTGGTGGGGCGTCAAACACCCAATAACCCATCTCTAAGCGGGCTTTCATGCGATTGCAAACTTGCTGCTTATTGCGATTACGTTCAAGCTCACCACTTGCAGCCATGATCGTTTCAATGAATTGACCTTCCGGCGTGTCTTCTAGCTTCATGGACACACACTGCAGATTACAATTAGCATCCTTAATTGCTCTTCTTAGCGTGAAATGTGCAACCACATCACGAGCGAAACGGTTTATATCATCGATAATAATTGTATAGCCGCCACCCCTGCGCGATATGTATTCAAGCAAAGTCTGCATACCTTCTCGCTCGATAATGCCGCCAGAGATGCCTTCATCACGAAAAACCTTTTCAACATCATAATCATGATAAAAGGCGTAATCACGACAACGCTTCTCCTGACCTGCAAGCCCATTTCCTTCACGAACCTGTTTATCAGATGATACTCGACAATAAATGACAGCTTTTTTCATAGTATTTTTCCAAACAAACCCATTTTATTCGGGTTTGAGTTTATATTGATTTAATTGAGAGATGGCCTTATACAAGCGATTTTCAATTGCCGTTTCATATCGAGAATACACCTCTAATAATTGATGCATATGCGCAGCATTCACTATTGGCATGTAACCTTTTTCAACATCATCAAATAATGATCCATAATTAAACTTCGATGGCTCTATACAGCTTCGCAAAAACTCCATTTCAGCTTTTGTTAATCGATACAACTTCAAATAATAAAGCGCGATTCTTTCAACCAAAATATTTTCGATGATATTCCTTGGTTGAAATTCCTCAAAAAGCTCTTCTACATAGTTTTTGTAAAAGCCATCTTCGTAATGAGCAACCAAGTTACCCAGTATCCCGTGCTTTCGAGCATTGAATCTAACAACTGCCTTACCATCTGCCGATTTCACGCCACCTTTTAATGAATTAGCCTGATTTGCTTGTAGTTGCTTCTCACTAAGTTTCTCCATAGCTACCACCCCCCATCATTTAATTCATGTTTGACAATATTTTCACAAATCACGAATAACGAACTGATTACTTGATCTTTTTGTTCATTGGTCAAGTCTAGACCATCAAGATAAGCTCTGTAGATTTCCGTAGACATCGCACAAGTCCTCTGTGCAAATGACTCTGTGATCTACAGTAATCAATTGGATTGGGTGATGCTTGAGGGTGTCTCATAGCACGTTAAACCTTGCTCATTTTAGTCGCTTTAACAGATGTAATTTTTCCGTTTGCTTTTTTGATAGTAAAGTCACCAAATGCGGCTTTACTTAAAATATCTGATAATTTACCAATGTCACCAACGTGCTGCTTTGTGGTATCGACCCTATGAATATCACCATTTTTCATTTTGATAGATATTTCATCTGAATCACTACATCGTAACTCGTGCAAAACAGCGATTTCATTCTCAGTCAGAGAAAACGTATCCAATTTAGGCGAATAATCTCTAGTCGGAAAAACTTTTTCCATGCAATTATTGAGGCTAATTACTAGGTATGCAGGTTCTTTTAAATAACCGCATGATTCACTTGTTGCAATAGCATGACGAGGCACCGCCTCAATATACCCGTCTGAAAATACGATTAGACTAATACCCTTGCGCATCATGCATAGCAGTATGGCGCACTCAAATATTTGCCTGTACTTGCCAGCAAATGAAGCATAACCGACTTTAATTTTATCTAGAGATAGACCGAAACCACGTAATTCCATAACAACTCGAAGCCATACAAGATCAACAACACTGAACTTTCTCCATCCATTCTCATTGCCATCACGTGATCCATCTAATAGCCCAGCATTACACCAGTGATTGATCACTCGGTATGAGGTGTCAGTATCTTTTATCGTATATCGTTTTTCAGTTAGCGATGTTAAATATTCAGCGTTTCTCTCTCTATCCTTCAAATAATGTCCAATAGCAACGAGAAATTCATCATCCACCCATAATCTATTTCGCATAATTTCTATTTCTTCAACCATAAGACATCCAAATTGAACATTGACGTATAATTTTTATCATGTTTAAATCCGATAATCAATAATACGTTGCTGATCATTCGGACACACTGACATGTCAAAAATACCATTAAATACAAATGTTGCGAGTAGAGTGAAAAAAATAAAGACACAAAACTTTTTAATGGCTCTATTTGAAGCCATCAGCAACTCAATTGATTCAACAGAGCTCACTGACACTGACAGAACAATTGCCATTAATATCCTCAGAAATCCAAAGCAAACAGAAATTAACAAGGGAGATATACTCCCAATAACTGGATTTAAAATTACTGACAACGGCATCGGCTTCAATAAAACCAACATGGACTCATTCGCAGAAATAGACACCGAATACAAAGCTAGCAAGGGCGCTAAAGGTGTAGGAAGACTAACCTGGCTTAAATTCTTTGAAAAAGTAAAATGCGAATCAGTCTTTATTGAAAATGGCACAACTTACAAAAGAACTTTTAGCTTCACAACCAAAGATCTCGATGGTGCAGCACCAATAGAAATAAAATCTACACCGACAACAACTACTATTGAATTGATCTCGCTATTACCAAAATACGAACACCTCACGCGGAGAACTTTAGCAGAACTTGCTGAATCAATCATAAATCATTTTATTGCGTTTTTAGCCACTGATGCCTTGCCGACAATTGATGTATACGACAATGGCTCGCACATCAATATCAATTCTCACTACAGCAAAAATATTGGCTCAACCTCCAAAAAAATACCATTCATCATAGGAATGTTAGAATTCACAGTTACAAGCATGAAATACTATATAGGCACGACAAAACACATTGCTCACCTATGCGGCAACAAACGTGTGGCAGAGAAAGTCGCACTGAGCAGTGTGGATCGATTTTTTTCCGACCCACTAACTGACCATAATTTAAATCAATATGCATATTATTGTTTTGTCGAATCACCATATCTTGATTCGGTTGTTAACGATGACCGTGATGGCTTCCAATTTCCCTCGTCAAAAGATTATGAGATCAGCCTGCCCACTCATGACAACACATCAAAAGCCGAAATTATTAAAAAAGTTTTAGAGCTCGCTCACACAGAACTCGCGTCTGAAATAGAAGAAAAGAAAAATATAAATAAAAAAAATGTCGAAAAGTTTGTCATCAATGAAGCACCGCAGTACCGAAAACTGATTAAACAAAATGCAGAACAAATAAGTAACATACACGATACTGATCCGATAAAAATTGATGCAGAATTAAGGAAAATCCAACTCAGCCAAGAAATAAAAACCAAAAATGAAGTAGCTGAACTAATCAAATCGCTTGATGAAGAAAAGCACCAAGCAAAAGCAGACCAAATCAAGAAAAAATCACAGGAAATCCTTACACGTCTCAATGATGAAAGCAAGGCAAGCCTCGCGAACCATATCGTAAAAAGAAATCTTGTGCTCCAACTTTTGAAAAAACACCTTGAAATAGAAGATAACACTTTTTCAAAAGAAGAAATGATCCATGAGCTAATTTTTCCAATGCGAACCACTTCAGATGATGTTGACTTTGAAAATCAAAATCTATGGATCATCGATGAAAAGCTTACATACCATCATTATCTTGCATCTGACAAGCCTCTATCTGCTATCCCTGATGAAGATATAGAAAGCCAAAAAGAACCCGATATAATTATTTTTGATAGACCCATTGCTATCAATGACAGACCTGACCACGAACACGCGGAATCAATTGTAATTCTTGAGTTTAAAAGACCAGGCATATCAGCTGCTACAGGTAAAAAGAACCCTGTTGAACAAATACAGGAATATATCGAACTTATTATTTCTGGGAAAGCGAAAACAAAAAAAGAAAGGCTCATTCAGCTATCGCCTTCTACTTATTTTTATGGATATGTCATTTGCGAACTTGACGAGCCACTTAAAAAAGCCTTACAGAGACAATCGATGAAATTAACACCTGATGGGCGTGGAATGTATGGTTATTTTGACAGCCACAGAGCATATATCGAGGTTATTAGCTATGATAAAATGCTAGATAGCTCAATTAAACGTAATAAGTACTTATTCGAAAAATTACAGCTGCCTGTAATCACCTAACCTCATTTCGTTTTTTTCGAAAACCATTGGCAACTGATAAATCAGTGAAAAAATTAATCCGTATAACGATTATTCATTATTTTTTCAATCGTAAATTAAAGCAACCACCATTGCTATATTTCTTTTGCGAAGCGACCACTTTATTTTTCAAAATGTTGCCGGAGAAGGTTGCAGCCTCCCCGGCAATTCAATAAACCAGCTTGTTACATCTCAACTTTTAGCATCAGAAAATAAGCCAGTCTCTTCCTTACGTATTAAAGTTAAATCATAAATGCTTTTCATGACCAACTGCAATGCATCAGAATAACCCGAACCCAACTCGGCCAACCTTTTTGCTTGCTTAGTTCCTTTTTTGGGAACAGGCACTTTAATTTTAGCCAGCTCAGAAGTACGAATTCTATTGTGTGATGCTGACGTGCCAGATGTTAAACTTTTAATTTGCTCCTGCACCAAAGAACTTTGGAGTAAAAATGCAAGCGTAAACGCATCCAAATTAGTCTTAGGTTGCATAATTTCGAACTCGGAAGAACATAAAGTTTTTACTTTTAGATCAGGCACAATACACACACGTGGAATTCTTGGATTAATTCTTGATAACAACAACTCACCCGGTTTTGTTTCAATTCCCGGGGTCTTAGGTGCACATTCAAGCGCGCCACCTATATCCATCAAACCTTCGCCAAGTACGTGCAACACGCTGATAAATGCCCAGCCTTTCATGTGCGCTTCAGCTTTTCGCTTTTCCGAAACAAACTCAACCAGATCCGAGAGAGATATTAGCTCGTATCCTTCATGATCCTGTAATTGAGCGATTGATCTGAAGCGTGCAGCATTATAGTGATTAGGTGTCCAGCTCCCTGACATTACTTCTCCTGAAGGCACCAGAACAGCGGAAGGGCTTTCACTAAGTATTACTGGTTCTTTGATAGCTTTAATTTTATCTGCCGTTTTATAGGCTTCAAATAATCTAGGTAGATCATTTTCACCTTCAACAATTTTAATCTGGGCTCCTTTACGCGTGCCGACTTGAAAACCAAGATCTCGGGAAACACCCATGAAAACCTGTTGATTTAGCTTCTGTGCCTTTACACCTTTTTGCAGATACAAAACTGATGTCTTTGTTCTTGTTCCAGCTTGAGCAAACGTTACCGCTGGAAACTCTACAATAGCTTTTATACTCACAGTGCCCGCTAAATGCTGACGAAGATGTGCAGCGATACCTTTAGCAGATATTACCCCATCTGGAACCACAATTAATAATCTACCACCATCTTTAAGCAAACGAAGATTACGATCAACAAACAATAACTCTGAGTCTAATCCAGAGCCAACGCGATTAATGCTTGAGAAAAATGGCGTATTACTTGAAAATGCACTCACCACTTCCGCAGAGTTGAATCTTGCCCCAAAAGGTGGATTAGTGAGTATCAAATCTACCTTACCATTTAACTCATCAAGCGGTGACCCAACAGCCAAAGAATTACCGATAGTAACTCGATGATCCGCTACTTCAAACAACTCCAGGTTTAAAGTCGAGAGCCTTACCATTCTTTCAACTTTATCCTGCCCATATATTCTTAATTGCTTTGGATTCAACCAATCACTTTTTTTCACTCGATTATAAATTGCTGTTAAAAATGAACCCACACCACAGGAAGGATCAAGCACAGTCCAGTGCTGTTTTGATATACCACTTAAAACTTGCTCTTCATGCATATCATGCAAAGCAATATCAACCATAAAATCTACAACCTCAGGAGGAGTCATATATTGAGCATCCTCAATGTTGCCTCTAAAGTTATCTCGAATGAAATGACCAAAAACCTCATTTAGAATATCGAATGGCTTGCCTGTTGATTGGTGCTCATAAGCTAGATCAATGCTCTTACGAACTAGCGCAGATAGCTCTTTTGCAAGCACCTCATCACCATCGCGTAGAATTAAAGTAGGCGAGACACCGAAAATGGAAGTGCCATCTGACTTACGATATTGAGGCAAATCTGCTGCTTGTTGATAGGCACTCTGTAGTTCTGAAATTAGAGACTTACTGCTGGGTACGGGGAAGCTAGAAATCAAACCGCGTTTATACGCAAGATAAGTAGCAAATAATTTTGCCACCTCATCCAATTTTGCATTTGAATCGTCCAATTTACCTGATCGGTGAAAAACCTCTCGTAAATCATTTAAAGACCTGTAAACATCTTGGTAGCTATCTTGTAAAGAATTGCTACAAACATTAAGTGAAAAACTTTCCATCTTATTTTCTCCTTTTATAAATTTAATTGATTGTAATCGAGTTTGATGGCTATAGCATGTAGATTTTTCATCCCCCCTCCACGAAACTGTCATACATGTCTGCTATAGCCATCAAGATTGGAAAAGTGATTCGCAAGGAACGTGAGAAGCGCAGCCTTTCTCAGGAGGCGTTATCTGAACTTGCGGGTATTAATCGTAGTTTTCTCGGGGAAATTGAACGCGGGGAAAGAACGCCAACCATCATCACTCTTCAGAAGCTAGCAGACGGACTAAGTATGAAACTATCAGAGCTGATTCGTCAATATGAAGAATAACGAAAATATACAAGATGCACTAAAATTACTTGATCTACACCATGATTCATTTTTTGGAGTTGCCGACATTGCTACGAGAACTGGACATCCAGTTCCAGTAGACACAAGAGGCTGGTCACAAATCTTGGTAAGCCTACTGTGTGGGATAAACGGATTAGACCGAAAAAAAGGAGCTGATCTATCTGATGGCTCAGATGTAAAAGGCGCAAATACCTGGAAAGCTATCGATACCCCACGTTTTAATGGCGTCATAAAAGCCGGAACCAAATCTGCAAAAGCAGGCACGATTGAATCCTTAGATGAAATGCCCCACCTTTTTCTTGTCCTATGGGATAACGCACCTATCTCAAATAACCCACGATGCCGCATCTGGTGTGTACGAACACAAAAAGATCCAATATTTCGTAAGATTTGTCAGCTCTGGTACGACAAAAGCTCTGCTGGGGAAATTAAGAGTACTAATTTCCAGCTACATCCTCCACGGGGCAAGGATTCAAATGTTATACGCAATACTTGCGGTAACTTAGAGTACCCTTTGTACTTTCATGCTGAAAGACCAAAGGATTCGCAATATCAAATTATTCATTTTAATCCTGATACATTAGATCTAGGTCTATGCACAGTGATTCCAGACTAGCGTAACCTGGCTAACAGATTGGGGTTCTAGTCTCGTTTAAAAGTAATTATTACTAACATTAGTGATGATTCGACTCCCTACTGGTGAATAACCTAAAGCCCGACAAAATTTAAACGTAAATTAAATGCACAACATGTAGTCAAAATTTGCGTTATCTGTCATGCGACCAACCCTAATAGGGCTCCACCCCATTCCAAAACATGGGAATTGAATTGGTTCCAATATTCAAACGGCATGTCCACCATTTAACCTATTGATTTATTTGAATATTTTATCATCCTAGTGATTCTATTCAAGTAAATTTTTTTAAAGCTCTTTGATTTTTATAAATATTCTCAAATTCCAATTCAATTCCCAATTCAGCCAGTCCGAATTGGGGGCTTTTTTGGGGGCCTTTTGAGAGACTCCAAAATACGAGCCCCACCAGCTTACTACGATCTAACCCTGGTTAATTTCTTCTTGAAGCTTAGTAAGATCATCTATGATTTCATTGAATGAAACAGGTTCATTTAGAAACATAGCTGAATCTATCATTTTTTTGTAATCTGCTTGTAATTGCTTAATTTCATTTTCTGCTGGTATTAGTACAAATTCGTTATTCTCACATTTGTCATAATTCGCATAACTAGCATTAAAAAATGCTCTCTTAACTTGCAGGACATCTTTGAATAATTCTTTATCAGCTAAAGCCTTTCGCTTGATATCACTATTAGATAATTTTGCCAAATCATACCAATGACGCGATAATCGATCTGGCGTCTCCTGCAATCTCCCACGATGACACTCAACATGTATTAGTGTAGCTTTTTCCCAAAAAGTTCGAACTGGCGAATATACCACTACATTTGCTTTTGGTAATACCAGACCATCAGCAGCCAGATATGGTGTTATAATATGTTGTTCGTTAGGCTCAGTCTTATTTGTACCACCAAACTCAATTAATACACTGTCTGCGATATAGCTATCCACATCACCAGATAATGCCGAAGGATATTTAAAATACAGCTTCTCTCCATCCTCACATTGAATATCTAATTTGTCATCTGCAAACTCATTAGTAAATTCTCTTTCAAGCATTGGAATGACTGCATCCTTAATATAGCCTGCAACCATCGTTTGCAAATCTTTACGTTTATTTTTGAGAGCAGATTTAGATTCTTTCGAAAAATCCAAATCAGGCATAAATTCACGATAATCAACCGTAACGTCCACATCTTCAGAAAAACGATCAATTAATTCGTAGCATTTAGAAAGTGATGTTCCACCCTTGAATGCCATTCGTTTTGGTAAGGTAAATAATTTATTAAGCACCCAGCAAATCCATATATCCTTCTCTAGCAAGTTTGACCTGATCCCAAGCTGTGATTCCGCACCCTCAAGAATTGCTTTTCTTTGCTCATTCGGAAATTTTAAAAATTCATCTGACATTTTTCATTTCACTCTTTATAGTTTTGAAATGCCGCAGACATCCAGTGAGGCATTTTATTTGTATACTGGAGTAATTCAATAAATTGTTCCTCGGTTACCTGCTTTCTAACTTTATTGATTATTTCCTCATTGACGCTATTCTTACCGAGATACCATAGAGCAGCAATAATTTTACAAATCACAGTGCCAGGCTTAATTTGCTTACGCGAACTAATGTGCTTTAAAATAACTGTTTGCTTGCCAATCTTAAGCTCCCTACTCGTTCCACTGGTATTATAAATAGACTTCACAGGAACTTGAGTGGTTAGCTGCAACTGGCGAGCAGCTTCTGCCCCATGAACAGTTATCACCTCGCCTGTCTGCTTGGCAATCGTGTTCACAACAGCCTCTGCACTTGCGGATACTTCCCCTAAATAGGGCACATTCTTAGGACGGACATAAACGCCCCGAGTAGCCCTCTTGAGCTTCCCAGAAGCCACAAGGCGAGATAAAACCTGCCTAACATTCTCATAAGACCCTAAACCAGCCAAATAACTAACCCCAAAAGGCTCCCCTTTCAGTAATTTATTGATTTTATGCTCTATTTTCTCTACTTTACTCATATAATTAACCTCTGTATGTCACAAAGTATAGCATATTTTGTGACAAATTGCCTATATGAGGAATAATAAAATAATCTATTGAATAAGAGGGGGCAGAGTTGTTTTTGTAGACATCTAGAGTTTATTAAAAATGTTCGGATTAGACGTAACCCATTGCGCCAAGTAATCCCCCATCCCTAACACCATCAGGCTCACAATTGGGTCACAGCCTGTGATCCAATTTCAGTTGTATATATTTAAATCATAAATATATACCAAGCATGTAAATTAATCGTAACCTAATAATTATTTCAAAAAATCTAGCTTTGAAATATGTTCACAGACTGTGAACATATTAATTAAGTCAAAAAAATAGACAGATATCCAGCATCAGGCCTGCCCCCATTATCATCACCCATACACAGCGACAGCAATGAATTGAGCGGCCAGGCAACTATGAGCTCTGTGAATAAAGAGTACAAACGAAACAAAGAATGCTAGTATATTTAGATACCAAAATAATTGACGCATATAAAATTAGCCCATTTTTGTTTTGCACATCAAGGTTAAGGTATCAAATCCCATATGCATATTGAATTTTTTGAAATCGGAAATTATCGCAAACTTAAATTAGTACATATTGATGTTTCAACTGAAAGTACTATTTTCGTCGGCGCTAATAACAGCGGAAAAACTTCCGCCATGGTATGCCTAAGCCAGTTTTTAATTCATTACAAAGATGGTCTTGATATAAATGATTTTACGATATCTTGCATTCCAACAATTATTAAAATAGGGCTAGCGTGGGAAGAACTATACGCAAATGACGCTCCCCCACCTGAAGATATCTCTGAATGGAGTGACATACTACCTTTTATAGACGTCTGGCTAAATGTTGAGAGAAATGAAATCCATCATGCCAGCCACTTACTTCCATCCCTTGACTGGGAGGGTGGTATAGTAGGTGTGCGATTACAATTTGAACCAAAGAATATTTTAGAACTTTTTGAAGCATACACTTCCTCAAGGACTGAAGCACAAAAAATTACGGAAGTTAAGCTTTGGCCAAAAAACCTTTATGACTTCTTAATAAAAAAATTAAACACATATTTTTTGATTCGCGCGTACGTTCTAGATCCAGACAAATATTCACGGCCAAAGAACGGCGCCATAACCCCCCAACCTCTCTCAAAAAATGCAGAACCACTGGATAGCAATCCATTTAAAGGCTTAATTCGTATTGATAAAATAGACGCACACAGAGGTCTTTCCAATTTATCAGAGTCAGGCAAATTATCAGCAAACTCTCGAGGCAAACTCTCTGAACAGCTGCAGGCATACTACAAAGATCATCTAGACCCAACAGATGCTCCAGACCCTAAAGACATAAGTGCATTAAAAGCAGTAAATGAAGCCGAGGGTGAGTTTAATGAAAAACTACATGATAGTTTTAGTGACAGATTTAATGAATTAAGCAAACTAGGCTATCCAGGCATAACAGATCCTCAACTCTCGATTAAAACAAAATTAACACCCATAGAAGGCTTAAGCCATCCATCCGCACTTCAATACAAGGTTTTAGATAAAGGAGAAGAGAGTCTACTATTGCCTGAACATTATAATGGTCTTGGATACCAAAATTTAATCTCAATGGCATTTAAGCTAATGAGCTTTAGAGATGCATGGATGCGCGAAGGAAAAGCCAATAAACGTCAACAAAACCGTCTAGAAGACAGCAACCGAATAGAACCATTACATTTGGTACTTATTGAAGAACCTGAAGCACACTTACATGTGCAAGTAGAGCAAGTCTTTATTAGAAAATCTTATTCAATTCTACGAAATCATAAAGATCTTCAAAACAACACAAAACTTCATTCCCAATTGATATTAAGCACCCATTCGAGTGACATTACTCACGAATGTGACTTCTCAACACTTCGGTACTTCAGACGTGAACGCGCGTCAACTCATGACGAAATTTCGACAGCAGATGTAATAAATCTATCTGATATGTTTGGCAATTTAGATGCCACACAGCGATTTGTTAAAAGGTATTTAAAATCGACACACTGTGATTTGTTTTTTGCAGATGCGGCAATCCTAGTCGAAGGCACTGCGGAAAGGATCTTGCTACCTCATTTCATTCAAAATGAATTTCCCAATCTTACACAGAACTATTTAACCATATTAGAAATCGGCGGAAGCCATGCACACAAACTAAGACCGTTAATCGAAAAACTCAGATTAACAACAGTAATCATTACTGACATTGACGCCATGGATACAGATTCAAAATCCAAACAACCCGAACGAGACTCTCAATTATTCACGAGAAACATGTCCCTAAAAGAGTGGACCCCCAAGATTAAATCGCTAGATGAGTTATTAGATTTAGACCATGCGAAAAGAATTACAAAAGTAACACCATCTTTTTCAATTTATGCAGCCTATCAGTGCCCAATAATCGTAGAATTTAAAGGAAATAGTGAAGAAGCAATTTCAAATACATTTGAAGATAGCCTTGTTTATCAAAACATCGAGTTTTTTAGTAATATCTCAGGAAAAACAACAGGCCTACTTAAGAAATTCAATAAAATCATTAAAGACAGCAAGGACTTCAAAGAACTAGCTGCCAATGTTTATGCCGCATTAAAAGATGGTGAAAAAGCAGAGTTTGCACTCGATTTACTAGATATAGAAGAACTTGAAAAGCTATCACCCCCTAAATATATCCATGATAGTTTGAAATGGTTGGATGAAGAACTAAACCTATCTTCAGAAAAAGAAGCTGGCTTAGGAGTATAACAATGTCAAGCGAGCCAAGAGAAAATGAAAAATAGAGATGCCAGCATAGAAATTGAGCAATGTTTAAATCTAGACAATCCTACAAGCTTTTTCCTATATGCCGGCGCAGGATCAGGAAAGACCCGATCTGTAATCGATACTTTATCTTTTTTACTTGAGAAATACTCAAGACGCCTGCAATTAAACAATCAACGCATTCAGGTAATCACATATACTAATGCTGCATGTGACGAGATAACCAGCAGGCTAAAATACAATCCCTTAGTCCAAGTTTCAACAATTCATAGTTTTGCTTGGTCATTACTAAAAAGCCATCAAAATGATATACGCAAGTGGCTTAAATCAAATCTAAACTCTGAAATCTCTGATTTGGAAAAAAAGCACAGGACTGGGAAACCAGGATCAGCAACCCATGCTGACAGAGCTAACAAAATTGAATCAAAAAAAGAAAAACTTAACACTTTAGATGAAGTTAAAACTTTCAAATACAACCCAAATGGTGACAATATCGGTAAAAATTCTCTTAATCATTCTGAAGTCATAGAAATGTGTTCTGATTTTTTATCACATAAACCATTAATGCAAAATCTTGTCACAAGCAAATTTCCAGTGCTATTGATTGATGAAAGTCAAGATACAAAAGCTAGCTTTATGGATGGAGTATTATCAGTACAAGATGCCCATAAAAGTAGTTTTATCCTCGGCCTTTTTGGCGACGTTATGCAACGCATTTATGGAGATGGTAAGACAAACCTACAAAAATCGATACCACCAAGCTGGAAAAAACCAAAGAAAACTGTAAATTATCGCTGTCCAAAGCGCATTATCGAATTACTCAATAGCATAAGATCTACGGTTGATGGGCATACCCAAACACCATCTGAGAACAATGAAGAAGGTACAGCTAGACTATTCATTGCGAATGCCAACACCCCTAACAAACAGGATATTGAGTCTACCGTTGCTAATAAAATGTCAGAAGCATCTTCAGATGATGCCTGGCTTAACAAGAATGACTCCGTTAAAACTCTCATTCTTGAGCATCACATGGCTGCTAAGCGTCTCGGATTCTTAGATTTATACAAGCCATTATATGAAATCAATAGCTACAGAACCTCACTCTTAGATGGCACACTACCCATACTTAACCTCTTTTCCAAATTAGCGCTGCCAATCTTTGAGTTCTACAAAAGTGGTGATAGATTATCGCTTTCGAGCTTGATTAGGAAAAACTCACCACTATTGAGTAGAGAAGCTCTTGAACAATCTGGTGAGGATCAAACAATCCAATTAAAAGCAACAAAAAAAGCAGCTGATGATTTAGTTGCAGCCATCAAAGACAATGACCCTAGCTTTCTTGACGTACTAGAATCTATTCAAAGCTCCAGCCTGTTTAACATACCTAACGATCTCAAGCTTTATCTAGATAGGCAATCAATGCCAAACACATATGACCACTCAACCATCATTAATCAGAATAATAACGATGAAGAAATTAGCATCAAGGACACTAATGATCTTGATTTAATTCATGACTTCCTAACCTCGCCGTTTAAACAAATATCCAGTTACAAAGCTTATGTAAATCAGCAAACGATGTTTGATACACATCAAGGGGTTAAAGGGCGTGAATTCCCAAGGGTTTTAGTTATTATTGATGACACAGAGGCAAGAGGGTTTCTTTTCAGCTATGAAAAACTATTCGGTGTAAAGGAAAAAACAGAAACTGATATAAAAAATGAAACTTCAGGAAAAGATACGAGTATAGATCGAACTAAAAGACTCTTTTATGTAACATGCAGCCGAGCAGAAAAAAGCCTCGCAATTCTTGTCTATAGCAATAGCCCTAAACAGGTGGCTGATAGCTTCATTGAGCAGGGTTGGTTTACAAAAGACGAAATCGAAATCCTAACTCCTTGATAATTACATTACAATATGTATCGTAGCATTAATATAGAGGCCAAGCGCCCAGAAGCAACGTATCGCTTGTGTACGTGATGATTTTTGCTTCATGAGAAGACTTCACCCCTATATTTTTATAATAGATAAGCACATTTGAACTAGTTCCGACTTAATCTGACACTTACTACTTGAAAAAAGTAAGGTTACCCGTTTTGATAGTTATGTCGAGTAATTATCAAAAACAAAAGAGAGGGTAACCTTATGTTGCAGTGTAATGAAAAGATCATCAAAAACAAAGTAGGTCTATTAAATTTAGCCGAAGAGCTTGGCAATGTATCAAGAGCTTGTAAAGTAATGGGATTTTCAAGGGACACATTCTATCGATATAAATCAGCGGTTGATGAAGGGGGCGTAGAGTCATTATTTGATAAAAGCAGACGCCAGCCAAACCTAAAGAACCGCACTGATGAAGCCACAGAGAAGGCTGTTTTAGATTACGCTATTGAGTGCCCGTCACACGGACAAGCAAGGGTTAGTAATGAATTGCGAAAGCGAGGCGTTTTCGTATCACCCAGCGGAGTGAGATGCATCTGGTTGAGGCATGATCTAGCCTCATTTAAACAGCGTTTAAACGCATTAGAAAAGAAGGCTGCGGAAGAGAATCTAATCTTCACAGAAGCCCAGCTTGCAGCATTAGAGCGTAAAAGCGATGACGATGTGGCGTGCGGTGAAATTGAAACCGCCCACCCTGGCTACCTTGGCTCACAAGACACGTTTTATGTCGGCACCCTCAAGGGCGTTGGGCGTGTGTACCAGCAGACATTTGTCGATACCTACTCCAAGGTGGCTGACTGTAAGCTTTATAAAACCAAGACACCCATCACATCTGCAGATTTGTTAAATGATCGAGTGTTGCCATTCTTTGAAGAGAATGGCATGGATGTGTTGAGGATGTTGACTGATCGCGGAACTGAATACTGCGGCAAGGTCGAGCAGCATGATTATGAATTATATCTTGCACTTAATCAGATTGAGCACACGAAAACAAAAGCACGTCACCCTCAAACAAATGGTATATGCGAGCGGTTTCACAAAACGATTCTAGACGAGTTTTACAAAGTAACATTCAGGAAAAAAGTTTACACATCGCTTGACGAGCTGCAAAAAGATCTGGATGATTGGCTACGTTATTATAACTACGAGCGCACTCATCAGGGAAAAATGTGCTGCGGGCGTACGCCGATAGAGACATTCATTGATGGCAAACGAATCTGGACGGAGAAAGTTGAAAATCTCAACTTGAGCTGACAGTAAATTCATAACATCAAAATGGGTGACTGTCAGATCAAGTTGGAACTACTACAGCACATTGCCTAAAATAAATACCAAGTTTCATTTACACGCGCTTATTGAATACCTCCCGTTTTGCTCAACGAATGGCTTGAGCCATCAAGAAATGATATTTCAGCATTTGAGTAGCCAATGTGACCAGCAATTCGTTGAAGCTTGATAGATATTTTAGTCTCTATATCCCCCTGAAATCGCGGAACATTTGATATCGAATAGCTATTAGCAACAATCAATTCCACACCGCTCCCAGTAATTTTAACTTCAGGGCTAAACTCCCGTTGAGGGCAATCAAAAATATTGCTCACATCTTCTTGAAGTCTAAAGTTTAGAGGCAACACCCAATCTTTATGCTCTTTCAAATACATCTTTGTAAAATATTCGGAAAGTTGCTGCCAGGTTTCAAAAAACCTATAAGATAGTTTCAACTCTAAAAAAGTTACAAGCTCTTTACATATTCTATCAGCGCGAACCCCATCAGTAGGTAAATTGTCCAGACACTGAATACGCTGCTCAATAAAGTCAGCCAATACCTGAACCAGAACTTTTGCCTGCCCTACATTTTCTACGGAACACTCCTTATCTGCCAACATAGCAGCTTTAGATTTATAACCGAAGAATGCAGCAACAATCTCATGTGCATGGCTTGATTTTAAGTTAACACCGTTTTGACGGGAGAAAACGCGCAGATGGTCTGCACAGATTTTTGCGATAGTATGCATTGTAAGCACCTCATTAATGCTGGTCTTTAATTGGTTACCATGAGTGTTTAAAGAAACCGGCTCTTCCCCGTTTAAGGGGGCATTTTAATCGTAAATAACATACCTTACTTGT
>CAZOVT010000024.1:16876-28584 GCA_964583565.1 uncultured Coxiellaceae bacterium | reverse complement strand
GCTTTACCATCCCCGAACGCATAGACCACCAGCAACTGGTCAAAACCATACCCGTGGCACACTCCGCTTGCGGCAAAACCGCCTCCCCCGAGAACAAGCTGCGGCAACGTGATGGTTTCAAGCTGACAGATCCACGCATGACGGCGCGTGAAGTACAAGATGAAGTGAATTACTGCATCTACTGCCACGATCACGAAGGGGATTTTTGCTCCCGCGGTTTTCCTGTTAAAAAAGGCGATCCTTCACAGGGATTCAAGAAAAACCCGCTGGATATCACCCTCACCGGCTGCCCGCTGGAAGAAAAAATCTCTGAAATGAATTTTCTAAAACGTGACGGGCATACACTCGGCTCACTTGCTATGGTCATGGTTGATAATCCCATGTGCCCCGCCACCGGCCATCGCATCTGCAATGACTGTATGAAAGCCTGCATCTATCAAAAGCAGGATCCCGTCAACATCCCGCAAATTGAAACACGCGTCTTAACTGATGTGCTGGATTTGCCGTGGGGTGTGGAAATTTATGATTTACTGACACGCTGGAATCCGCTCAGGCAACAACAATGGGTCATGAAACCCTACAATGGTTTGAAAGTGATGATTGCCGGGATGGGCCCTGCCGGCTTCACGCTTGCACATCACCTATTACTGGAAGGTTTTGCTGTCGTGGGTTTTGACGGCTTGAAAATTGAACCCCTGCCTGAAACGCTAGTCAAACAACCCATCTACCACTTCAATGATCTAAAAGAGTCGCTGGATGAACGCATCATGGCAGGTTTTGGCGGCGTTGCCGAATACGGTATCACCGTACGCTGGGACAAGAATTTCCTTAAACTCATCTACCTGAGCCTGATGCGGCGCAAGCATTTTCAGGTCTTTGGCGGTGTGCGTTTCGGCGGCACAATGACCATAGACGACGCATGGGCAATGGGTTTTGATCACTTCGTTGTAGCCGTTGGCGCTGGATTACCAAAAGCTTTACCGATTGCTGGCAGCCTTGCACCCGGCATGCGTCAGGCAAACGATTTCCTGATGGCATTACAGCTCGGCAATGCCGCCAAACCAAGCAGCCTGACTAACTTGCAGATACGCTTGCCAGCCGTTGTGATTGGCGGCGGCCTCACGGGTGTAGATACAGCAACAGAAGCGCAAGCCTATTACATCACACAAGTCGAAAAAATTTTGCAGCGTTATGAAGTATTAATGACCGAATACGGTGAAGATTTCATTCATCAACAACTCGACCCCGCATCACGTGAAATTCTGGCTGAATATTTGCGCCATGGACAAGCCGTGCGTCACGAACGTATACGTGCCGGCAAAACAAAACAGCAGCCTGATTTCATCAAGCTCATACGCGAATGGGGCGGTGTCACGATTGCGTATCGACGCTCAATGCAAGAATCGCCCGCATACATTAACAATCACGAAGAACTTCAGAAAGCACTTGAAGAAGGGATTTATTACGCGGAAGGATTAGAACCCGCCGCTGTTGATCTTAATGAATTTGGTCACTCAGAAACACTGGTTTGCCGCAAGCGCATACGTAATCAGGAAAACGAATGGGTAACAACGAACGAAGAAATCAAACTACCCGCACGCTCTATTCTGGTTGCCACAGGTACTTCACCCAATACGGCTTATGAATTTGAACACAAAGGCACTTTTAACCGCGTTAAGCTGCAATATCAGCATTACGAAGATGTTAAGGGCGAATTAGTGATTGCACATGGTGTCGAACATGTTAAAGATCTGCAATTTGGCCCGTTTACGTCGTACCACAGGCACGATCACAGAGTCAGCCTGATTGGCGATACTCACCCTGTTTTTCATGGTAATGTTGTTAAGGCCATCGCATCTGGCATGCGTACCTACCCGAAAATTCTTGCTCTGCTGCATGATAAACTGACACAACAAGGTGATGAAGCTGAGTACCAGTTATTTGCAGAAAAAATGAATCACGAATTTAACGCAATCGTAAAAACCATTAAACGAAAAACAGCTAATATCATCGAATTAACCATTCAGGCGCCGTTAGTCGCTCGTCATTTCAAGCCTGGGCAATTTTGCCGCCTGCAAAATTTTGAAACCTATGCCACACACATTGATCATACGATGCTGCAAATGGAACCGCTTGCTTTGGTCACTGCTGAATATGACCCATATAAAGGTACACTTACCTTTTTAGTCAATGAAAACGGTGCGGCAGCTAAACTCTGCGCCATGCTAAAACCCGGCGAACCCGTTTCATTAATGGGCCCCGCAGGCGTACGTGCAAAAATTCCTGCTGAGCATGAAACAATTTTGATTATTGGCAGCCAGCAAAGCTTTGCCTTTGTTCGCAGTTACGGCAAAGCATTACGCGCAGCGGGCAACCATGTGCTGTATTTCTGTCTGCTGCAAGATAAAAATGAATTGTATTGTCAAACCGAACTGGAAGAATCCGCTGATCATATCGTTTGGGTGATGGATAAAAATCAAGACATCATTAAATTGCTAAATGACTATGAAACAAATAAGCCCGTCATTTCACTTGCGGACGTTGACCGCGTTTATCTCGTTGGCGATACCTGTTTACTGAAAACGTATCAGGCAGCACGCAAACCTGTCTTATCTAAAGTATTACTTAAAGATCCTGTTACTGTCGGCTCTGTTTATGGCAACATGCAGTGCATGTTAAAAGGTGTTTGCGCACAATGCCTGCAGTGGCAAATTGACCCAGAAACGGGTCTGCGCACCAAAGCCGTATTTGCCTGCTCATGGCAAGATCAACCTCTGGAACTCATTGACATTAATCATCTGGATGAACGCAAAATGCAAAACCAGCTGCATGACAAACTAACCAGCCTATGGGTTGATCACATGTTTAAGGCGTATCACGTAGAGCGGGTGAGTGAAATTAGCTAAACCCACACTTTACCTCTAGTCTTGCCACCAGCAAATGCTATAATATCAATAGATACGCCATCACCCTATTTCACAAAGGAGCTGCTCCGTCATGACGTTGATTCTACTACTAGTCATTGCCGCCATCGCTGGTTTTGTCATTCTGACTTACAATCGCCTGATTGCACAAATTGAAGCCGTGCATAACAATGAAAAGCAGATCGATATTCAGCTAGACCGCCGCTTCAAGGTATTCGAATCATTAATCAATGTCGTCAAAAAATACATGGACTATGAACAAACCACATTGAAAGACGTCGTTGCATTGCGTAATCAGGCGCAGCAAGCAAAAGCCAGCGGCGATGAAAAAGGCCGGATTGAGGCAGAAAATCAAATTTCAAAGATTGCCTCCAACATCAATCTGGTATTCGAACAATATCCAGATCTCAAAGCCAATCAAAATGCCCTGCAGTTACAGGAAGAAATTGTCAGCACTGAAAACAAACTGGCTTATGCCAAACAATCATTTAATGACAGCATTGAAATTTATAATGCAGCTAAAAAATCATTCCCTGCAAATATCATTGTATCTGCTTTTCCTGCCAAGCTGGATTTCAATTTTGCCTACTGGCAGCTTAGTGAGCAGCTAGTCGCTGATCATGAAAAATATACCGTGAAGCTGTAATGTCAAATGACAAGCAATCGTAACCCCAACAGCCTGAATAATTTTGCAGCAACCTCGGCTAACTGGCGCAAAACACTGCGCCAGAACAGCAACCGCACTTATATTGTTATTGGCCTGTTTTTTTTGATTTATCTCTGTATTGGCTTACTGGTTGATATGTTTGTTATTGCTGAGCGCTACCCTCAGGCCAACATTAACCAGATTGTACATGCCCTTGCAACACTGCAAATTTTTCCGCTGGCAACCACTATCATGCTGATCATCGCCGCGGTTTCCCTGCTGGCAAGTTATGCCATGTATGACAAACTCATGCTGCTTGGTACAGAATACAAGGAAATCACGCCTGCCGCTAAAAATAGCCCTGAAGAACAACTGCTATATAATGTCATTGAAGAAATGAAGATCGCAGCAGGCCTTCATTACATGCCCAAGGTATACATCATCAACGCGGACTACATGAATGCATTTGCCAGCGGTTATAGTGAAAAATCTGCCATGGTTGCCATCACACGCGGCCTGATGGAAAAGCTCACTCGTGATGAATTGCAGGCTGTGATGGCTCACGAACTCAGTCACATCAGACATCTTGATATCAAATTAACACTGACAGCGTCATTGTTAGCAAACATCACTATCATCGTACTCGATATTTTTTTCCGCGGCATACTTTATAACCCGCAAGGCCGCGGGGGCAGCAAGTCACGCAACAATCTTGTTACCATCATTATTGTTCTACGTTTTGTACTGCCTGTTATCACCATGCTGCTGTTACTCTATCTCAGCCGCACCCGTGAAATCATGGCGGATGCGGGTGCGGTTGAATTAACACGAACAAACCAGCCGCTTGCAACAGCGCTGCTCAAAATTAACGACGATCATGCGCAGAATCAAGATAAATACAATGCCGCCTACAGCGCCACACCGCATGAAGAGGTAAGACGTTCATCCTACATTTTTGATCCAACAGACGCAGGCATTAAATCCATGGTGTCCCTCAACGATTTTCTCTCTACCCATCCCAGCCTGCAAACACGACTGGCAATGCTGGGGTTTAAGAAGAAGGAATAGACGAGCTAATTTACTCCCCACTACGCACATGTTAAATTAGAAACCTGAGTATAAAGGATGATACTAAGCGGACATGACACGACGAATTGCGCACTTACTGATCACAATCCTGTACGTCATGCCATTCTCGTTTGCACTAGCCACACCCTACTACGGCGCTAACGTTTCCTATGCGGTGATTGCAAAAGAACCACCGAATTTAAAAGCCTATCAGCTAATGCTCAATTACGACCCTCAACGTTTCAAGTGGCGGCAGTTTAATGTTTATTTTGATGGCGGCTTTTCCCACTTATGGGACACAGAGGCAGTCAACTATACGACACTAAATGTTTATTCAGTTGCGCCGGTTGTGCGGTATTCCTTCAAAAAACGCGGCCCGTTACACCCTTATCTGGAATTAAGCATTGGCGTTGCCTATCTCAACCACACACGTCTGGAAGACCGCAACCTCGGCATCCATTTTGCATTTCAAGACCGGGCGGGTATTGGCGCACTGCTTGGCACCGCTGAACGGTTTTCATTAGGCATGCATGCCGTACACTACTCCAATGCCCGCCTGTCTGCGCATAACTCCGGGATTACCATTCCACTTGTACTCGATGTTGGGTACCGATTTCAGTAAGATATAACAATCTTATTCTATGGTTAGTACTATGCAGCGACGCGCCGCCATCAAAAATCATTACAAGGAAATCAAGCTGATCACCAAACGCTCGATGATTGCGCTTATTTTTATCAGCACCCTTGTTACTGCATTAATCGGACGGCTTGTTTATCTGCAAATCTACAAACACAATGTATACAGTACACTATCAACCCAGAATTGGCTGGATCTTGTTCCAATTGAACCTACTCGCGGATTAATTTATGACCGAAACGGCATCCTGATTGCCAACAATATTCCCGTCTTCAGCCTCGATATCATCCCCTACAAGGCCAATGACCTGTCGAAAACTGTCAGTGAACTGAACAAAATCATTGAACTGACTGATAACGATATGGCTGAATTCCGCAAGCAATTACGCCAACACCGGCGCTTTGATGAAATCCCCCTGAAGTTTCGCCTGACAGAAGAGGAAGTTGCGCGCTTCGTCGAAAACCAGTACCGCTTTCCAGGTACATTCGTTAAAGCACGCCTCATGCGCAATTACCCATACGGCGCAACCTTTAGTCATGTGGTGGGTTATGTTGGACGCATCAACATGCAGGATTTAAAAGAAATCGATCAGGTGAATTACAGCGCCAGCAATTACATCGGCAAAATGGGTATTGAGAAATTCTATGAAGATGAATTGCATGGCAAGGTTGGATACGAACAAATTGAAACAGACGCCAGTGGAAAATCCATTCGCACCCTACGGGAAATCAAAGGTACGCCAGGCAATAATATTTATCTCACCATAGACAGCGGCCTGCAGCTTGTCGCTGAAAAAGCCATGGCGGGATTTCGCGGCGCCGTCGTCGCTATCGAACCAGCAACAGGCCAGGTACTTGCCCTGTTAAGCAACCCAGGCTATGACCCTAATCAATTTGTCAGCGGCATTAGCCAAAAAGATTTTCGCGTGTTACAAACCTCGCCTGATCGACCGTTATTCAATCGCGCCACGCGGGGACTTTATCCACCCGCCTCAACTGTTAAACCATTTTACGCACTGGAAGGACTGGATACAGAAACGGTGTTTCAGGATGATGCAATCTTTGATCCCGGCTGGTTTTTACTACCCAACTATTCACGTCCATACCGTGACTGGCGTCCGCACGGCCACGGCACTGTCAACCTTTCCAAAGCAATCATGTCTTCTTGTGATACCTACTTTTATCAGCTGGCCAATCGCATGGGCATCAGCCGTATGGATAAAATATTAACCCAGTTTGGATTTGGTTCTGTTACCGGCCTGGATCTGGATGATGAACTTGGCGGGGTCGTTGCTTCACCAGAATGGAAGCGGCGCGTCAAAGGCACGTCCTGGTATGAAGGTGACACAATCATCTCGGGCATCGGTCAAGGCTACATGCAGGCAACACCCCTGCAACTCGCCGCGGCAGTGTCTACCATGGCCAACCGCGGCCAGCGCTATATGCCGTATCTTCTGCTGGGCGAACAAGCACCTGCGGGTAACTATACCAAACAGCAGTCCATTCCACTGGATCCTGTCACACTGCAAGATAAGGATGACTGGGAAATAGTAATCAAGGCCATGCAGGATGTCGTCCGTTCGCCGCAGGGAACAGCCTATCGATTTGGCCGCAATCATCGTTACACCATCGCCGCCAAAACAGGCACTGCGCAGATTATTTCAAAACGCAGCGCCGGCAACGAAGTGGATAACCAGAATAATTTGCCGGAACGTTTACGCGATCATCACCTGTTCGTTGCATTCGCACCCGCTGATCATCCTCAAATCGCTGTTGCCATCATCACGGAAAACAGCAGCTCGGCGATTGACACAGCCCGCATGATGCTGGACTACTACCTTGATCATCAACCTTTAACAACCAAACCGGACGCACCCTATGCCGTTCAACCTGTTTAAAACAACTATTAGCGCCAAAAAACAACATCTGCACATCGATGGGACGCTGATGACACTCATCATGACGCTCTGTGTCGCGGGATTGATTATCCTCTACAGCGCAAGCGGACAAAATTTACGAACCATTGAGTTTCAGATCGGCCATCTGCTGTTTGCATTTGTCATTATGTTCATCTGTGCGCAAGTCTCTCCTACCACATGGCAGCGGTCAGCATTGTGGCTGTATGGCAGCGGACTTATCATGCTGATCGTTGTATTGTTTATTGGCCATATCGGTAAAGGCGGTCAACGCTGGCTGAATCTGGGATTCATCCGAATCCAGCCTGCGGAAATCATGAAACTGGCTATCCCATTAACGCTTGCTTCCTATTATCACAAAATCAACCTGCCGGTACGCATGAATGCTGTTTTGATCGCGATACCACTCATACTCATACCCGTTGCATTAACTGCTAAACAACCAGATCTTGGCACCGCCATTCTGCTATTTATTGCCGGGGCATCCGTTCTGTTCTTCTCGGGTTTGAGTGGAAAAATAATAACCTACACCGTCGGGTTGTTTGCCATGCTAGTCCCTTTAGGCTGGTATTTTTTATATGACTATCAAAAACAACGCGTCCTGACTTTTTTAAATCCCGAACGTGATCCGCTCGGCAAGGGATATCATATCATTCAATCTAAAATTGCGATTGGTTCAGGCGGCATTTTTGGTAAAGGCTGGCTGCACGGCACGCAATCCAATCTGCATTTTCTACCGGAACACACGACCGACTTTATTTTTGCCGTCTGCGGCGAAGAATTTGGTTTCGTTGGAAGCCTTATTTTAATCACCATTTACTCACTCATCATTTTACGAGGATTTTACGTCACCATTAATGCGCAAGATACTTTTTCGCGCCTGCTTGCTGGCAGCCTCACCTGCACCCTGTTTATTTCCTTTTTCGTTAATATGGGCATGGTCACCGGCATATTACCTGTTGTCGGCATCCCTTTGCCGCTCGTCAGCTACGGCGGTTCGTCCATGGTGACGATCATGGCAAGTTTCGGTATCCTAATGTCAATACAAACGCACCGAAAGCTGGTAACAACTTAAGAGACGTGTCACTATTCTAGATCTGCCCGCCAGAAAACAGTGGTTCAGATTGCGGAGTGAAGGAGAAAACAATATGCGTCGAATGATGCTGATCATCCAGGTTATCATGCTGCTATTCATTGCGCAGACAGCAATGGCGGATATTAGCTTTACACAACGTCCCGATGTCAGCGCATTTATCAATGACATGGTGAAAAAGCACCAGTTCAAAAAACAGGAACTCGTCACGCTGTTTTCCAAAGTTAAAATTCACCCGCAAGTCATGCGTCACATCAACAAGCCGCTGGAAAAAGAAACCTGGCAGTTATATCAAATGCTGTTTGTGAATGAATGGCGCATCAAGCATGGCGTTGAATTCTGGAATAAATACGACGACGCATTGCGTCAGGCAGAAGCCATCTACGGCATACCTGCCAGTATTATTGTTGCCACCATCGGCATTGAAACAAAATATGGCCAGCGCACTGGTGATTATCGCGTTCTTGATTCCTTAAGCAATATCGCTTTCAGCAATTCCAAACGCGCACCGTTTTTTCGCAAGGAACTTGAACAATTTCTTTTACTGACACGCGAAGAACATCTCGACCCGCTATCCATGCGCGGATCCTATGCCGGCGCAATCGGGCAGCCACAGTTCATGCCGAGCAGTTACCGCCGTTATGCTGTCAATTTCTCCGGCAGCGGCAAAATTGACCTGATGAATGATGAAATAGATGTGATCGGCAGTATCGCCAATTATTATAAAAAACATGGCTGGACAACCAACTCTCCTGTTGCCACACAAGCCGTTATGCTGGGGGACAGGTATAACTATTTGATTAAAAACAACAAACTTAACGAGCCGCTCACCATCGCCCAATTTTCACAGTATGGGATCGTACCAAAGTACCCGGTGGCAAACGAAAATATTCAAGCGGAATTAATTGAACTGCAGAACCATTATAATAAAGAATACTGGTTAGGGTTTCATAACTTTTTTGTTATCAAACGATATAACGCCAGTGATTTATACGCCATGGCAATATATCAATTAAGTAATTCTATTTCAGCCTTAAGGACAAGACTGCATGATGGATCAGTACGGCACGTATAGGGATCGCACATTATCACTGAACGTATGTCTGCTGTTAGTATTCATGCTGCTCCTGAGCAGTTGCAGTCATGTCAGCAGACAAGATGGTCCGCCTGATTTTTACGTTGATGAATCAAAAATTCAGAATCCCGTACCAAAACCAGAACCACTCGCCAAATATGGCAACATGCGTTCCTATGTTGTATTTGGCAAGCGCTATTATGTGATGCCCTCCAGTAAATACTACTCTGCCACCGGCACGGCCTCATGGTATGGCACTAAATTTCATTCGCGCCGCACGTCCAGCGGCGAACGGTACGATATGCTGGGAATGACTGCCGCACACAAAACGCTGCCGCTGCCCACGTACGTTTATGTCACCAACCTGAAAAACAATCGCACCATTATCGTCAAGGTAAATGATCGCGGACCATTTGAAGGTACCCGCCTCATCGACCTTTCCTACGTCGCAGCCAAAAAACTTGGCATGCTTGGGCATGGCACAGCACATGTTAAAGTACAAGCAATTGACCCCTACGAAGTCGCTCAAGTTAAACGGAATAGCAGCGCAAGCATGCCGTATTTGTACGTGCAAGCTGGCGCGTTTCGCAATAAAGCAAATGCCAGCCAGCTCAAACAGCGGCTGGCGGGATTAGTTAATCATCCCATCAATATTGCGACACCCACATTTAATAGTCATCTCTACCGTGTCCGGATTGGGCCTTTTAACAGTCACACTGAAGCAGAAACAATCACCAGCCGTCTCAAGCGGCTGGGCATACATACTAGCGTATCGGGAGTATAATGCTGACATTATTGATTTCGATTATTGGCATTTTGCTGACTATTTTTTTTGTGGTCGGTACGCATGAAGCTGCTCATTTTGCCATGGCGCGACTGCTTAACGTTAAAGTACTGCGATTCTCAATCGGTTTTGGCCGTGCATTTTATAGCTGGCATGACAAATCAGGCACCGAATATGTGCTGGCGCCCATTCCACTAGGCGGCTATGTAAAAATGCTGGATGAAAGTGAAGGTGTGGTGCCGCCCGAACTGCTGCACCTTGCCTACAACCGCCAGCCATTCTATAAAAAATTTCTTATCGTACTGGCAGGGCCCGCCATTAATTTAATTTCTGCATTTTTACTTTACTGGCTTATTTTCATGATCGGCTTTACAACGATCAAGCCTGTCATTGGTAAAGTTGAACCTGATTCTATCGCGGCTGTCAGCGGCCTGGCATCAGGACAGGAAATTACAAGTGTCGACAATGATCCAACCATTAGCTGGGTTGGTATTTTGCTGCGTCTCACTGCGCATATCGGCAATCAGGACAGTGCTTTGGTTGGCATCAAAACAACCTCAGGTGCTGCCGATGTTCGCACACTCGATTTAACAAACTGGAAAATGAATGATCTGAAACCAGATCCTTTTTCAAGTCTGGGATTTACACCGTTTCAACCTGAGATGCCGATGACTATCGGCGTCATCGCAGAAAAATCGCCCGCCGCACACAGCGAATTAAAACTGGGTGATCACATCATTGCGCTTAATAAAACAGCGGTGAAAGATTGGGAACAGCTAACGGCCCGCATTATGCTGATGCCAGAACAGACTGTTACGCTAACCATCAAGCGTAATAATAAAACCATTGAATTACCTGTCACCACTGGCTACAAACGCGGCTGGCTGCTTAATAAAACGGGTTATCTCGGCGTAGGTCCTTATGTTGAATGGCCAGAAGACATGCTCCGAACCGAGCAATATTCCCCACTTCAGGCTGCCAACCGAGCCTGGCGTGAAATGATTGATTTCACCTATTTCAATTTCGTGCTCATTGGAAAACTATTCACTGGAAAAATATCGCTGCATTCACTCGGCGGCCCAATTACTATTTTCGAAAGTGCGGGTCATGCACTGAATTCCGGCATGTTGTCATTTCTTGGTTTTCTCGCCTTTATCAGCATATCAATCGGCATTATCAACATATTGCCGATCCCCGGACTGGATGGCGGCCACCTGCTGGTGCAAAGTATTGAAGCCATTATCCGCCGGCCGCTGCCAGACGTAGTCATCACTAATCTCTACCGATGTGGTTTTCTTCTGCTGCTGATCGTTTTAATTCAGGCATTTGTGAATGATGTGCTGAGGCTGTATTAAACACGAGGCAATCCATACCATTGCATCCCCCGCTAAATCCCGCTATATTCCTACCCACACTCAGGGGAGCCGGTAACGGCTGAGAGGTCCATACTGGACGACCCTACTAACCTGATCCGGATCATACCGGCGGAGGAAGAAGTGAGCATACCAGCCATTTCGGTGCAGCAAGCTGCGCTAACATACCAAAAAGAAATTATTTTCAACGAAA
>CAZOVT010000024.1:0-16866 GCA_964583565.1 uncultured Coxiellaceae bacterium | reverse complement strand
CCTGCCCGCTGGTGAATGGGTCGCTTTGCTGGGTCCGAGCGGTGTCGGCAAGAGTTCGCTGCTCCGGTTAATTGCTAACCTTACTTCTGATCAAACAATTATCAGCGGGCGAGTAACTGCAAGCAACAACCTGCCTGTCCCCCCCCAGATAGCCTATATGGCTCAAGCCGATTTATTACTCCCGTGGCTAACGACCCTCGACAATGCCTGTCTCGGCACCCGGTTACACCGCACTCATCACATCCAAAAGCAGACTCATCAAGCTCAAGCGATTAAATTGCTCCAGCGTGCCGGCCTGAGTCATGCTTTACATCTCTATCCGCACCAGCTTTCTGGCGGCATGCGCCAGCGGGTGGCACTGATCAGAACCATCATGGAAGCAAAACCAGTTATTCTGATGGATGAGCCTTTCTCCGCACTGGATACCATCACACGCCATCAACTACAAACACTTGCTGCTGACATGTTGAAAGATAAAACCGTATTGTTTATCACCCACGATCCAGCGGAAGCTATCCGCCTTGCGAACCATATCTACATTTTGCAGGGCCGACCGGCAATATTAACCAAAGCAGCAACACTCGCCACCTCCACGCCGCGAGAAATAAATCACCCTGAGTTTGTCAGCCTGCAACATCAACTATTAAAACAATTAAGCATCACCGCTGAGGCAGCCGCATGAATACCTGCATGCGTATCATCATCACGACAGTGATTTTAATGACACTCTGGCAGTTTATTGTCACCTTAGGCCAGCTGCCCAATTACATTCTGCCCACACCGTGGCAAGTAGGCACTGTCTTATATGAACAAAAATCCATTATTGTTGACCAGTCACTGTCAACAATAACTGAAACACTGGCAGGTCTGGGATTAGGTATTTTATTCGGCTGTCTGGCAGCCTGCATCATTGCCTTGTTTGAACCGCTGGCTATCTGGTGTTTACCACTGTTAATCATCAGTCAGGCGATCCCTACCTTTGCTATCGCGCCATTACTAGTCATCTGGCTCGGATTTGGTGCCGCCTCTAAAATTGTTACCACTATCCTGATGATATTTTTCCCTATTACCAGCGCCCTCCATGATGGTTTGCGCAAAACGAATACTGGCTGGCTTGATTTAGCCGCCACCATGAATGCATCACGGCTGCGCACTTTTTGGCAATTACGCCTGCCTGCCGCTCTTCCATCACTTGCTTCGGGTATACGCATCGCCACTGTTGCGGCACCTATTGGCGCAATTGTTGGTGAATGGGTGGGTGCGAGCCAGGGATTAGGTTACCTGATGCTAAACGCGAATGTACGCATGCAAATAGATATGATGTTTGCTGTGTTACTTGTTATTATTGCGCTATCGTTAATATTATACTTCGGCATAGATCAACTATTACGCCGATTGATCTGGTGGGAACAACAATGAAAAAAATACTTTTTACTTTTTTAACCCTGATGATATCAATTACCGGTTTCGCCGCAACAGCAAAACCAGAAAAATTAACCGTTATGCTTGACTGGTTCCCGAACCCTGATCACGCACCTCTCGTGATTGCACAACAAAAAGGTTTCTTTAAAGAGCAAGGGCTGGATGTCACATTAGTCGGGCCAGCTGACCCAAATGACCCGCCCAAGCTGGTTGCCGCAGGCAAAGCAGACATTGGTATTACTTACGAACCACAATTTATGGAGCAGGTTGATCGCGGTTTACCACTCATACGCATCGGTACGTTAATCGACAAGCCGCTCAACTGTCTGGTCGTGCTCAATGACAGCGGCATTAACTCACTGGCAGATTTGAAAGGCAAACGCATTGGCTCAACCAGCGGCGGCTTAACTGGCGTCATGATTAATAATCTTTTGCAAAATCAGGGTCTAGGTAAAAAAGATGTCACGCTCGTCAACGTGCGCTACAACCTGACACAAGCATTACTCTCACACAAAGTAGACGCTGTTACTGGCATGAACCGCAACTTTGAAGTACCACAACTCGAAGCGCAAAACAAAAAAGTGCACGCCTTCTTCCCTGAAGAGCATGGCATACCTAATTACAGCGAATTAATTTTTATCTCCAACACGGCGGCCGTACATGACAAACGTTTACCTAAATTTTTAGCCGCGGTAAAAAAAGCCGTCTTGTATCTGGACGAGCATCCCAAAGAAGGCTGGCAATTGTTTGCAAAGCAATATCCGGAATCCAACAACAAATTGAATCGCGAGGCCTGGTTTGCTACACTTCCCTACTTTGCAGAAGATCCCGCTCAATTTGACGCCAGCGAATGGAAAACATTTGCAGATTTCATGGAAAAAAACCAGCTCATTAAGAAAGCCCAGCCGGTTTCAACGTATGCAGTGATAGCAGGATAGTAATATAAGGAACAAACATGATCTACAACATCCTCCTCGGCCTCAACGTAGGCATACTCTGCCTGGTGCTGTTTATTTTCATTCGGCAGTTTCTGTTTGACAACAGCATCAGTGAATTGAAACATGCTATCGCTGAAAAGCTGGGGCAAGGACGTCTTGAAATGGCTGAACAGTCCGCCACTCTTAAAGAACAACTGCAAGAGGCGTTTGCCAATCACCGCTCGCGTTTTGATGAGCGGCAAATGGAGACACTCAAAATATTGCAGGATACGCTTCACAAGGGTGTGCAAGAAAACAGACTGCAGGTAAAGGAAGCATTAGCCGATCATGCAAAAGAACTGGGACGCCGCGTAGATCAGTTAACACTGACAACAGAAGCCAAACTAAAGGAAATTAACCAGCAGGTTGAAAAACGTCTTGCCGAAGGTTTTGAAAAAACCAATGAAACATTTAGCGATATTATTAAACGTCTTGCCCTTATCGATGCTGCGCAGAAAAAAATTACCGAATTATCAGACAGCGTCATGAGTCTGCACGACATTTTAAATGACAAACGTTCGCGCGGCGCCTTTGGTGAAGTGCAATTATCTGCCCTCATCAACAACATGATTCCACCGCAGCATTACAGTTTCCAGCACCAGCTCAGCAACAACCGGCGCCCTGACTGTATGCTGTTTTTGCCAGAACCAACGGGCAATATTGCTATCGATGCGAAATTCCCGCTGGAGAATTACCGTTTACTCATTGACTCCAGCCTGACTGAGACAGATAGACAACAGGCTGAACGTCAATTCAAAATCGACATCAAAAAGCATATTCAGGATATTGCCGAAAAATATATTATTCCTGGTGAAACAGCAGATGGCGCAGTCATGTTTATTCCTGCTGAAGCAGTGTTTGCGCAAATTCATGCACATCATTCTGATCTGGTTGAATTTGCCCAGCAATCCAAAGTCTGGCTGGTATCACCCACCACCATGATGGCCATACTCACGACTACCCGCGCCGTTCTAAAAGATGCTGCTACGCGTAAACAAGTGCATGAGATTCAAAAACATTTGCGCCTGCTGGCAGAAGATTTTGAGCGCTTCCAGATGCGTATGGATAATTTAGCCAAACGTATTGCACAAGCTCACGCTGATGTTGAGCAAGTGCATATCTCATCACGAAAGATAACCCAGCGTTTTATCCACATCGATAAAGCAGATTTTGATTCGCTTAAGATAGACGGGAAAGTCCTGGTGCCTGAGTTTCCTCTGGCTGCGGACGTCGACCATCATTAGGTGTACAGCAACTGAATAAGCTTGCCCAACAGCTTGTTTGTTTCTTTGCACTACCCGAGTTTGCTGCTGGTCTTAGCATAGAACCATAATTCACCACACCTGATGCTGCGTTAGCAGGTTGTTGTTGCTGGTTGTTGTTAGCATGGCCACTGTTCATTATAGCCGCTGTGCTAAACCTTGCAGCGTCTGGCTGATCTTTTGATTTAAAAAACCACTTCAACATATTTTCCGCTTTCTTTGCTACAAAACCACAAGCCGCGCCTATCGATGCCGATGCCGCGCCAAGCAAGCTCAGGCCAACACCCAGTCCAGCAGCAGCACTGCCATGACTTAACAGAACTGCAGTACCGATTCCAGCAAAAAATGGAAGCGCAGCACCATGTGTCGCCACCACCACAACCGTCACAATCAAAAGAGCCGCAACAGCTCCCAACGCCATCAGCAACAGTGTTTCCCACGTAGAAGATAACGCTGGTTTTTCCGCTAATGTTTGTTTGGCAGGCGCAGATGGTAAAGCCAAATCGTCTACATCCAGATGTAATGCCGACTGATTTGCCGCTGCCTGAGCTGCTGCAGCACTGTGAGCCAGGAGCTGCTCACGCCGTGTCTCTTCGCGTTCTCTAATAATGTCAGCGATGTCAGAGCATTTTAAATTTTCATCAAACCGCTTATATTCACTAGATTCTCTGCTTATATTATACGTTGATGTCTTTCGTGGCCGACATGCGTTAATTTCATTAATAAAAGTTATCAGAGGTTCTATAAACTTCTCTCTTAAATCTTTCACTGTATCTTCTAAATCACAATCATTAACTGCATAGTACCGAAGAACATCCAGCACAAGTTTTCTTATACTATTTAAATTCCATATACTTAATTCTTTTATTAAATTATCAACATATTTTTTTCTTTCATCATTTTGTTTATATTCCTTATATCTGCATGCACACGCCTGCTCACGATGCAAGTTGCAGCCACTAACATCATCGAATCCCGCTTTCATCAATAATGTTGCAATGAGTTTAGAGTAATAATTACCGCTATTGCTCTCTACTTCCTTAGCCAGTTGATGACATAACTCAATCCACTCAGGATACTCTTTCGGATCATAATAACGCAGACCCCACCATTCAGAAAAAGCCTGCTCACTCTCTGCATGGCTCAGATTTAATTTTTTATCCTCTGTCCCTAAACGGCTAATCATATATATTGCCTCTATCACATAATCTATAAGTTAATAATGGCTATTTTAGTCCTCCAGCATTAAGGCACTCTTACGGAAAGCTTAAGGGAGGCTTATGTAACACCATGTTTAAAAATAAGATTTTATGAAGGCTAGAGCAGGTCATTCGCCCATTGGAAGTTAGGCTAAAATTTTGTATAATGTGATTAATTTTGAGCCGTACGAATTTTCGTACCTGGGAGGAAAATAATGAAAAGAACCATCCTGTTGCTATGCGCTGTTTTGACAAGCTCGCTGAGTTTTGCAGCTGGGTTTAGCAAAGACTCTCCTCAGCTAAATGCGCTTGGATCCGCCTGGAAATCCCAAAACACAACGACCGTTCAAAAGCAAAATATGTATAACCATAACGATCTTATGATTGTATATGGCGGCCAGGATATGGCTGGCAGAGTAGAAGTACCCGCTTTAGCGATTGCCTAGCTTTCCTTTCTATCTCACCTTACTGGCATAACAGGTGACTATATCTCTGACAGGTGCAAATGTACGCCTATGCACCCTGCTCACGCCTGCCTGTTTTAATGCTTCGACATGCGATGCTGTTGGATAACCCTTATGCTTAGCAAACCCATAAACCGGGTATTTTTTATCTAGCATCAACATCATACGATCACGCAGGACTTTTGCGACAATAGACGCGGCACTGATGGCGGGCTCTGTCTGGTCACCTTTAACAATAGCTCGCGCTTCACAAGGCATAACCGGGCATTTGTTGCCATCCACCAGCACCAGCCGCGGCGGTACTTTTAAACCGGCTACCGCCCGCTGCATTGCCAATAAGGAGGCCTGCAAAATATTGATTTCATCAATCTCCGCCACCGTCGCTCTCGCGACTGACCAGCATAGAGACTTTTGCCGAATTTCATCAAATAATCTTTCACGCTGCTTTTCTGTCAGCTTCTTGGAATCTGCAAGACCCGCAATTGGTTTTGCCGGATCCAGAATGACCGCTGCGGCAATCACAGGGCCAGCCAATGGACCACGCCCTGCTTCGTCAACACCCGCGATTAACTGTAGTACCGCATCCTGCATACCTCATATCCTTATTCTGTCTCGAGCGCCACTACCGCATCTAAATCTGATTCTGATAATGCATCTTCTTGCCGTTCAATAACACGGCGCACCACAAACCGTGGACGCTGCCTGACTTCCTGATAAATCCGGCCGACATATTCACCGACAATACCAAGCCCGAACAACACAATACCAATCAGGAAAAACATGATAGCGAACAGGGTAAAAACACCTTCCACTTCAGGACCAACAATCAATCGGCGCAGCAGCAGGAATACCACAAAGGCAAAACTGCACAGGGAAATTAACAACCCGACCATGGTAAACACTTGCAGTGGAAACACAGAAAAACCTGTGACCAAATCGAAATTATAACGAATAAGCTTATAGAAATTATAACTCGACGTTCCCGCGCTACGTTCAGCATGCGCAACACCGACTTCTGTCGGATTGGCTGCATACGTCAATGCCAGGGCAGGAATAAACGTGCTTGTTTCACCTGTTGAAGCCATCAAATCCACGATATCGCGGCTGTAAGCGCGCAGCATGCAGCCTTCATCCCGCATTTTTAATTTTGGCATCATCATTGCGCGAATCTGGTTATGCCATTTGGATACCTTCAGGCGCCACCAGCTGTCCTGACGATCCTGACGGTAGGTATTCACAACATCATGACCCGCTTCCATCGCTGCGACTAATTTACCGATTTCTTCCGGTGGATTTTGCAAATCGGCATCCATGGTAATCACAATCTGACCGCGCACGCGCTCAAAACCCGCCATGATCGCCATGTGCTGTCCAAAGTTGCCATTAAACTCCACGATACGAATCTGGTCTGGACGACGATCATGCAATGCCTGCAGCATTTCTCCCGACTTATCGGTGCTGCCATCATTCGTCAGGATAATTTCGTATGGCTTGCCCAGACTATCCAGCGTGCCAGTCAATCGGGTATACAATTCTTCGAGCACTTCTTGCTCGTTATGAACAGGTATCACAACACTGACATAAGGGTCATACGACATAGTAGTTACCTTTATTAACTTTTTTTGCGATTATATACATATCAATTGATCAAATATAGCCCGACAAGCTTGATTTACCTTAAATTGAAGTATTAATGATGAATAAGCAAAAAATTCGTACCATTTTTCAGCGACTTAAGCAGGCAAACCCTAATCCGACGACGGAATTACAGTATCACAGCCCGTTTGAGCTGCTGATTGCGGTGATTTTATCTGCTCAAGCTACTGATAAATCAGTTAATAAAGCAACGGAAAAACTATTTCACATCGCCAATACACCCGAAAAAATGGCTGCGCTAGGCGTCAGACAGCTTGAGTCTTATATAAAAACAATAGGTTTATATAAAGCCAAGGCAAAAAACATTATTGCTACCTGCCACCGCCTCATTGAACACTTTCACTCAACCGTACCAGGTGACCGCGAGTCACTTGAATCGCTTGCGGGTGTCGGACGTAAAACGGCTAATGTGGTTCTGAATACGTATTTTGGCGAACCGACAATGGCGGTTGATACCCACATTTTCAGGGTAGCAAACCGAATTGGGCTGGCAAAAGGCAAAACGCCTCTCGAGGTTGAAAAGCAGCTGCTAAAAAACATCCCGCCTGAGTTCATACACAATGCGCATCACTGGCTAATATTGCATGGACGCTATATCTGCACAGCACGCAAACCGCACTGCCCGGAGTGCCTGATTCGGGATTTATGTGATTATAAAGATAAGACAGTTTGAATCCGTCCATACCTCGACGCCGCTAATGCGGCGCCTCGATACGAACGGATACCTTTCCGTTCATCCTTACAGCCGATGATAACCCTGCTGATGGGGATGATGGTGACGGTGATGATGCTTATGATGTGAAGGTGCAGCAAACATACCAGCCTTTGCGGATGAAGCAGCTGCAACAACTGGTTTATGATAGTGCCGATAGATGGCAGCCAGTTTACCTGCAATAGCTGACAAATCCGCCTGTGCAAATTCAGCGGTAACCATTACTTCAACAACATCTTTGGTAGCAACGCCAACTTCCAGACCTGCCTCATCAGCTCGCTTACAAAAACGTCTCGCCTTGCCATCCAGTTTAATCTGGATAACTTGCGGATTTTTGTCTGATTTTTCGCAAGCAATATTTTTTGCCTGCAACAAAGCCAGCAGAGCATCTGCAGACTCTGCTGGTCTGGATATTTCACGGTCAGCAACAGGCAGCAGCAGTTCTTTCGCCAATTCTGTAACAATATGCTGGGCACGAAAAACATCTTCCTTGCCAACATTCATGTGTGTCACAAATCGAACGACATTTTCTTGCCATGCAATCAACAACACGCCTCGCTCTTTTGCCAGCGCAACAAATTGTTTTGCATCAACGCCAAGTCCGCTCACATCAATTAGCACCATGTTCGTTTCGGCATTCACCACGTTGATGCCAGGCAACTCTCTTAACGTGGAAGCCAGTAATTGAATATTTTCATGGGAGCTTTTCAATTTTGCGACATTATGCTTAATGGCATGCAAACCTGCTGCCGCCATATAACCCGACTGATGAAAACCACCACCAATACGCTTACGATAAGTTTTTGCCTGTTCAATGACATCTTTTTTACCCAACAACATTGAACCTGCCGGCGCACCCAGCCCTTTAGACAAACAAACAGCAAGACAATCAGTATATTTAGCGTATTCTTTTGCATCCACACCTGTCGCTGCACATGCTTCAAATAAACGCGCACCGTCCATATAAAGCAAGATGCCATTTGCCGATGTATATTCATACAAAGCTTTCAACTCATCTAACGGAAATACTTTGCCGCCATGAGCATTAATTGTATTTTCAACCACCACTATCTTTGGCTTCGTATACCACTCTGAAGAGCGGCATTTACCGTCAATGAGGGTCTTTAATTTTTTTACTGTCAATATGCCATCTTTAGCATGGCAGACATCAATAACAATACCGCCAAACTGAGACAGCTGCGCTGATTCATAAAAATTTATATGATACGATCGATCAGTAATCATTTCCTCGCCAGGCTTAACCAGTGTCAGCATCGCGACAAGGTTTGTCATCGTACCTGTGGGAAAATATAACGCCGCTTCTTTGCCAACATATTCAGCCGCGTAAGCCTCCAGCTCATTAACTGACGGATCTTCCCCATAACAATCATCACCGGCTTCAGCGTTACGCATCGCGTCAAGCATATCAGTGTCTGGTTTTGTAAATGTATCGCTGCGCATATCAACGTAACGTAAATATTTTCTTTGCATAGTAGTGCTCCTCGAAATGTTTTTATTTTATTATTTTATGTGACTGGATCCCCGCCGTAGTTTACCCCTGCATGTTTTAGGCAGGGGCGGGGATGACAGTAGTGAATCAAAATGACAGCAGCAAATCACAGAGGTGATAGCGGCACATCACAGAGATAACAATAGCAACTAGAAGTAATAATCAAACGATGCAGTAATAGCATTATCACTCTTGCCGGTCTGCGAACAAACGAGCGCTGTACATGCTCCCGGTGTAGTCGCAGCACCGATCGGGCCGTCACCTGTATTACTTGCAGCATAATTCTGATCGTGCCGAAGCTCAATCGCCTGCAAAGTATTACGCCACAACGAAGTTGTCAACACAGCGTAGTAACGTTTCAATGGCATACCGAGCGAAAGCGCCTGATTTGATTTGCTATAACCGATACCAACCGCGCTTGGTCTATCTTCAAGGATGGTAAACGAATATGCCGCTTCAAAATCAACTGCCGATGGTTTCGCACCATGACCATTGTATGACATGTCATTTGGATTAAACTGTGTAGACGCCCCAACATATTCACCAATCAGATCCACATGATCACCAATACCCATGTTGGCATGCATATTGTAGCCTGGCACCCGATGATTGATCTGTTCGAATCCACTGAAATTATTACCAATCTGCATACCGCCTGAGTCGGCAATATTACCCAGTACACCCGCACCTGCTTTACCGTGGAACATGCCTTGAACAAACTTGTAACCCAGATTAAGGCCGCCATTATTCACTTTATCAACGGATGCAGCATGTGAATCACCGCGGAAGATATAGGCCGAACCATAAAATGCATTATCACCACGCTCTTCAAAACCCAGCAGAATAGCTCTGGCTTTCGTACGGGTTAAAATTTTTGTGAGTGGATCGCTGACCATCAGTGATGAATACACACCAAACGGCACATAGTACTGTCCAAACGTACCATAGTAAGGTGATTCAGCTAAATCACCAATCGTGATAAAACCTTTGTTAATATAAACACGTGAATTCGCCGTCGTGTAATTACTGTTGTAAACGCTGCCATATGGGCTATTAACTGGAGAACCATCATCATAACTAAATTCAACAAAACCCAGGGTCCAGTCACTGGGGCCGAGAAAGAATGCATCTAACGCAACACTGCTTAAATCAATATCTGTCCGGCTGGGAGAACCACCGACATTGAGGTAACCCGCGCTGCCCTGCACCTGACCGCTGAATAACAAATGTGAATGATAAGGTTCTTTTGTAATTTCACCACCCATCGCACTCAGCTGGGTAGCAATGCTCTTGCGAATATTTAACAATTGCAAATCGTTGTTTACACTCGGACTGTTTACAACCAGATTAGCACCAGCAAATTGAATAGGTACACCAACATAGGGACCTGTGGAAACAAAAGCCTGACCCGGAACGTCAAGATCAAATGGCAAATATTCTTTCTCTTCTTTAATCAGTTTAACAAGCTGTTTGCCGTCTAACTGATTTTGCGTCTGGCCATTGTCCGTTGTGCTTGTACTGGCAACCTTACGTTGCAACGCCGTCACATGCGTATGCCGTGCATGTTTTTTTACATGCTTAACCACTTCAGCTTTAGTTGCCTTGCCTTCTGATAAATCCGGACTCTGGAGGGTTGTCGCAAATACTGGGCTCGCCATGCCCGCCATTAATACAAGAGAAATAACTGGCTTTATCCTGAATGTCATTCGGGCGTCTCCTCGTTCTTCTTATTTTTTTATTTATTTTGTGTGTTCATTTTTCTCACGCATTTTTATTGCATAAGAAAAAGTGAAGCGTGCACCTTAACAAAATCATTTTTTCAACTCAAGCATATTCACGCCGCCAAATGAGATTAGCGATATTAAGTTGCCATTACCCCACTCTCTCCAGTAAACTTGACGGCTGTATCTACTTTGAACCAATTGATCTTGCGCTATGAATAATATGAATAAATGGTTAAAGTTGCTGTTAGTCGATCTTACCGCCTTGCTGCTTGGCGCCAGCCTGACCCTTGCTTTCGCTCCCTATGAGATTTTCCCGCTGGCTATCGTGGCACCAGCAGGCTTGATCTATCTTATCCAGCACCAGCGCCCAAAACGTGCGGGCTGGCTTGGATACTTATTTGGTCTGGGTTTATTTAGTACTGGTGTTTACTGGGTATACATCAGCATCCATGACGTTGGCAACGTACCCACCTCCATTTCCATACTGATAACAGGCAGCATGATTGCGTTTCTATCCCTGTACCCGGCTTGTGCCTGTTATATGACCAACCGGTTTTTCCCCGCCCGGACGATCACATCTGCTCTTTTTGCCTTTCCCGCCTTCTGGTGCCTGACTGAGTTCTTCCGCGCCTGGCTGTTTTCCGGCTTTCCCTGGCTGCTGGTTGGCTACAGCCAGACCAACTCGCCGCTGAGTGGATACGCACCCATTCTGGGCGTTTACGGCATTTCACTGGCAGCCATACTCACCAGCAGCCTGCTGGTGAATATTTACAACACCTTCAAAGAACGCGATTACAAACAGACTTATTTCAGCCTGCTTGCCATTTCCCTCATCTGGACAACAGGCAGCCTTTTAAATCTGATCACCTGGACCAGCCCGTCAGACAAGCCTGTTTCCGTCAATCTTGTTCAGGGTAACATTCCACAAGAAATGAAATGGTCGCCAGAACATTTGCAGCTTTCATTTGATACATATACCCAGATGAGTAAGCCGCTATGGGGCAAAAGTGATTTTATTATCTGGCCGGAAGCAGCTATTCCCCTACCCTTGCCAAATGCATCATCATTCATTAATGCCATGGATAGCAAAGCTGTTTCTTCTGGCACACATCTTATTCTTGGCATTCCCATTAAAGCATCGAATACAGATGGTTATTATAACGGCATCGTCAGCCTCGGAGAGAATAAAAAGGTTTATCTCAAACGCCGGCTGGTACCATTTGGAGAATACTCTCCCTTTCCCGCAACATCCTGGCTGGGCAGAGCGATCAAGTTTATCAACCTGCCATTACCAGATATGACGCCTGGTGATCTTATCCAGAAACCAATGACGGTTGGCGGCGTTAAAATTCTCAGCTCTATCTGCTATGAAATTGCCTTCCCTGAATTAATCAGGACAAAAGACCGGGATATCGGGCTGCTTCTGACGGTGACCAACGACGCCTGGTTTGGCAAATCCAACGCACAGGCACAGCATTTGCAAATGGCAGAAATGCGCGCGCAGGAATTGCGCCGCCCGGCACTTTTTGTCAGCAATGACGGGATTACCGCCATCATCGGGCCAAAAGGCCGCATTGAATCGGCTGCGCCAGCTCATCAACCGTACGTCTTGCGCGGCACTGTCACACCCATGACGGGTATGACACCCTGGATGCGTAACGGCACCGATCCATTCCTGATCTTTCTGATTTGCATGCTGGTTGCTTCCTTCAAAGCACAACGCAGATACGCTGCATCACTACCACCGATGCTGACTGAAAATCAGGCAACCACCTAGAATGACGATTTTGCGAGTATACAAATGCAAGAACAATATCAGCCACACACTATTGAAGAAAATGCGCAGCAATACTGGGAAGATAAAAATACTTTTCAGGCATTAGAAAATCTCCATAAAGAAAAATTTTACTGCTTAACCATGTTCCCTTATCCGAGCGGCCGCCTGCATATGGGGCATGTCCGCGTTTACACCATCGGCGATGTCATTTCACGTTACCAGAAAATGCTTGGTAAAAATGTTTTGCAGCCCATGGGCTGGGATGCGTTTGGATTACCCGCGGAAAATGCAGCAATCAAGCATAACATCGCGCCTGCAAAATGGACCAATGAAAATATCAATCACATGCGCAAACAAATGCAGCGCATGGGATTTGGTTATGACTGGAGCCGCGAAATTAAAACCTGCGACCCGGATTATTACCGGTGGGAACAATGGTTTTTCCTGCAGCTCTACAAAAAAGGCCTTGTTTATAAAAAAAATGCCGAAGTAAACTGGGACCCTGTGGATCAAACCGTGCTCGCTAACGAACAGGTTGTAGACGGCCGCGGCTGGCGCTCAGGTGCACTGGTTGAACGCCGCGAAATTCCGCAGTGGTTTCTGAAAATCACTGCCTATGCCGATGAATTACTTGACTGTCTGGACAAACTGGATGAATGGCCGCAGCAGGTTAAAACCATGCAGCGCAACTGGATAGGCAAATCAGAAGGTCTGGAAATTCAGTTTGCAGTTGATCAACATGATCCACTTACTATTTACACCACACGACCTGATACGCTGTTTGGCGTCACCTACATGGCGCTGGCACCACAGCACCCGCTGTGCAGACAGCTTGCAGCAAGCAATGAGGCACTAAGCACATTTATAGAAGAGTGCCGCAATACCAAAGTAGCGGAAGCTGAAATAGCTACCATGGAAAAACACGGTTTGCCGCTGGGCATCGACGCCATCCATCCAGTGACCGGCGAACGCATCCCGCTCTGGGTCGCCAACTTTGTATTAATGGATTATGGTTCTGGCGCATTAATGGCTGTACCCGCACACGATCAGCGTGATTTTGAGTTTGCAAAAAAATATCATTTACCCATTAAAGAAGTCATCGCACCGCTAGACGGTTCAACCTGGGACTACACAGCAGGTGCCTATACCGAGGCTGGCAAGTTAATTAATTCAGATAAATTTAACGGCCTCACATCTTCCGAGGCATTTGCAGCCTTGTCTGTTATAGGCAAGCGTAAAATTAATTATCGCTTGCGTGACTGGGGCGTATCACGGCAGCGATATTGGGGCACGCCGGTTCCAATGATCAATTGCGATGCGTGCGGAACCATCCCCGTACCTGAATCCGATCTGCCAGTACTGCTGCCAGAAAACGTTCAGTTTGAAGGTGTCGATTCACCGCTCAAATCCATACCTGAATTTATCAATGTAACCTGTCCGCACTGCCACCAGCCCGCACGGCGTGAAACAGATACCTTTGACACCTTTATGGAATCTTCCTGGTATTACGCACGTTATGCCTGCAAAAAACCAAATTCAGCCATGCTGGATGGCCGCGCCAATTACTGGGTACCTGTCGATCAGTATGTCGGCGGCATTGAGCATGCCGTGATGCATTTACTATATGCAAGGTTCTTTCATAAATTAATGCGCGACGAAGGTTTGCTTAACAGTGATGAACCCTTCACCCGCTTGCTGACACAAGGCATGGTGCTAAATAAAGGCGCCAAAATGTCCAAGTCCAAAGGTAATGTCGTCGATCCGCATGATTTGATTGAACGCTATGGTGCAGACACCGTCCGTCTGTTTGTTATGTTTGCTGCTCCGCCTGAACAAAGCCTCGAATGGTCTGACAGCGGCGTAGAAGGCGCGCACCGGTTCCTCAAACGTCTGTGGGCATTTGCTTATGAATATCGGGATACTATCTGCAAGCAAAATTTAATGGTTAACTCCAATCTGCTTGGATCAACGAACTGGGGTAACACCTGCGCAACCCAGACAGATGTATTCAGGCAGGTTTATGGCATTCTTCATCAGGCAAAATATGATTACGAGCGCCAGCAATACAACACTGTTGTTTCTGGCTGCATGAAAATCCTGAATCTTATTTCCAAATTACCAGAGGCCGAAGAAAGCAAAGAAGATATCAGAAACATTATCGTGCATAAAAGTTTCAGTATTTTACTGCGCCTGCTCGCACCCATCACACCACACATCACACATCAACTATGGCAAGATTTAAAATATGGCGATCTGATTCTCGAAGCAGAATGGCCGCGCCCAAGTCCGATTGTTTTCAAAGTGGACACGGTTGAATTAGTGGTGCAAGTCAATGGCAAATTACGCGGTCATATTCGTGTACCTGCCAATGCAGATAACAGCGCCATTGAGGCCAGCCTCAAGGAAAATGAAAAAGTACAGCAGGCCATTCAGGGGAAAGCCATTAAAAAAATGGTTACTGTTCCCGGCAAACTGGTGAATATTGTCACGGGTGACGCATGAAAAAATTTCTATTGCTCGCCTGCTGTTTTGCTCTCTCCGCTTGCGGCTTCACCTTGCAAGGCGAAAAACAACTGGCGCAACCTTTACACCACCTGTATTTGCAGACGCCAGACACGTACGGCAACCTGGAAAGCTATCTATCCGATTCACTCAAAATATCCAAGGTCAAACTGGTATCTTCACCAGCAGATGCCGACACGATGCTGATTGTTACAAGCGATAATACCTATCAGGAATTACTAAGCGTCAGCAGCACCCAGCAAACACGGCAATATAATCTACGCGTTGTTGTCACATTTGAAATAACCACGCCAAACGGTAAAGTCCTCTTGCCAACACAATCACTCAGTGACATACGTACCATTACCGTACAGTCTGACCAGGTGCTTGGCAGCAGCAATGAGGCAGCTCAATACTACCAGCAAATGCGCCGCGGCATCGCCAGCGCCATCATGAACCGCCTTGCCTCCACCGAAGTAACAAACATTATCAATGATGAATTCAGCACATCAAAGCGAAAGCGCTCATGAAATTAACGTATTTCCAGCTTGAACCGCACCTTGCAAAATCATTGGTACCCATCTACATCGTCAGCGGCGATGAAATTGTCCTGAAGCAGGATGCTATCCAATTAATCCGCCGCGCTGCCAAACAAGCTGGCTTCACAGATCGATCGCGCATTAGTCCCGAATCTGGTGTTGACGGAGATACACTCTACTCCCTGCTTTATTCACCTTCGCTCATGGGCGATAAACGACTCATTGAAATTGACTTTCGCAACAGTATGCCAAATAAACCCGCAAGCGCCATTTTGGAAGATTATGCAAATAATCCGGCACCCGGCCTTCTGATACTCATTGACTGCAATAAACTTGATGACAAAGCAGCAAAAAGCACGTGGTATAAAGCGGTGGAAAAATGCGGCGTACATTTAACCATCTGGCCAATACCCCACGATCAGCTGCCTAAATGGATCATCCAGCGAGCAAAAAAATATAAGCTGACTTTAAAACCGGAAGCAGCAACCCTGATCGCCGATTATGTTGAAGGCAATTTAATCGCAGCAGCACAAGTGCTGGAAAAGATTTACTTGCTCAAGCCTGAGAATGTGGTAGATGCGGCACTTGCCGAATCTGTCCTCACCAATGAAAGCCGATACACCGTATTTGATTTTATTGACGCCCTTATCGCTGGTGACAGCAAACGCTCGCTGACTATATTAGCCAACCTTAAATTTGAGGGCATTGAGCCCGTGCTTATCCTCTGGGCCATCATACGTGAATTACGCATCATGGCAGACATAGGACAAAAATCCAGACAAGGTGTATCGCTGGATTTACTGCTTCAGCAGCACCGCATCTTTGCCCGCCGCCAGGCATCAGTCCGCCGCTTTCTGGGTAAATTCAATCACGAAACCTGCTGGCATCTGCTCGAACAGGCAGCCATTCTCGATAAAATCATCAAGGGCGCCGTACCGGGTAATGTATGGGAGTCTATGCAACTATTTTGCCTAAAGATGACATAATCACTGCGCAGCATAGCAATACGGATTAATTTTCACAGTCTTAAGATTGTCATCAATCTGGTTGGTGACATCCATTATCATAGTCGTGATATTGTGATTAACCTCGGTACCGGCCAGCACCCATGTCGGCGATGAC
>CAZOVT010000023.1:6152-30238 GCA_964583565.1 uncultured Coxiellaceae bacterium | reverse complement strand
AGTCGAAACAGCCATGTTTACTGCCTTTGCCACCGCCATCATTGGTGTATTAGTCTTCACCCCTATTTTCGCGGTTGCCACACCGTTTATATTTGCAGGCGCAGTCGGCTTAAAATCACTTTTCCACATAGGCGCCACGCTTTACTATCTTGGCAAAGCCGCCATGGAAAAGCCGCTGACAGAAGAAGGTCTGGATGGAAAACCCGTTTACTCAGAAAAACGCGCTGAATACCTTAAAGAAGCAGGCAGCCATGCTATATCTGCCGCCATTGGATTAGCACTCACCGCCGCCGTTACAACCGTCATGATACTCGGGCATGTCAAAATTGCCGCCTTTGTGGGTATTCCCATTGCTGTCGTTGCCACTACCTATGTGGTAGGCCGGCTGATCTCGACGTTCTTTGGCAAAAAAGCTGCGCCATCAGATGAACTTGTCCATGACCAACAAACAGCACCTCAGCACGAGCCAGAAAAAGGCATACTGGATGACTTGCGCCGGGCACCTGCTAATGTTGTTCGCCGCGAGCAGCAGCAAGATGCTGAACCATTACTGGCACCCGCACCCGCTCCTGCGCGTAAAGCTGGCGGCAGCGGTATATTCGGCCTGTTTGCTGGCTCCAGCAATAGCCGTGGCATAGCTGATGCAACAGCGGCGCTTTCGCCACATGATGCAAGCTACTGTCACTTACTAAGGTAAATTAGACTGAAACAAAAAACGGTAACACGCTCACTAATGCCATTAAAAAAACGCACCAGTCAATATTGCATTACGATTAATAGTGTTTTAAGGTGGCAATAGCTGAGAAACTCAGCATTGGAAGCTACTAATCTATCAAGGAAATGACATGCCAAAACCTATTAAAGCATTTGAAAAATTCGCACCTCCTTCTTCGCTTGAATCATTAAGTAAAAATTTTAATGAGCTGAGAACGAATGAGCTTGAAAGACACAATGCCATGGCTGAGTTTGATCTATTGTTAGCTAAATCTCCGCAGCGTGCAGCGCAGCTAACTTACCTGGATGGTGTGATTGATGTATTGAAGAAAGCACAACTCGATAATAATCGTAAAGCATGGATACTGATAGGCGCTTTACTGGAGGTTAAACGTCAAATCGCAGCTAGTTATAAAATCCGATCTGCTGATAATAGTTATGTACATGCAAACATCAACAAGGTAATCGGCATTGATGCGGACAGTAAATTTGATGAAACACATGCCAGATTTGCTCATTCAGAACTCGTTGCCTTTATGCACCATCAGGAATACAAAGAAGCTGTGATGGCAACTGTTGAAAAAGCCGACTATCTGAATCTAAAATTAACCAACGATACGCCTGTTACACAAAAAGCACTGTCAACAGCAGCAATGGCAATGCAGCGCATGAACGCCACGTCAAAACATCATGTTGACGTTAAAGAACAGAATGCGGCTTATGATTTCATGAAAGCATCTCCTATTAATCCAGCACGGAACTTCAGTTTGAAAAAAAGCAACTATTATTTTTCTACTGATGAATTCGACTATATTGATGCAGATCCCACTTTAACAGAAAACGAAAAGCAACAAAGAACAGTACAATGTAAAGCGAGTATCAGTCATCAGCGGCAAATGTATAACATGCGGGTTCCTATTATGTATCAACCGACAAAGCTTCGTCATGTATTCACAAGTCCCTACCATCCGGAGCCAATTCTTGTTACAAATGAGGCAACGGTCAAAGAAGGATTTAAAAATAAAGAAATTTATGATAACACAAGATGGATTGATAATCTCGATTGGGAAGTGCTGAATCGTGCACGCAAACATGAATTTAAAGAGACCAACTTGCACCCGATGTTAAGATTATTTGATCGCAGCAAATTAAAACATGTTGAAACAAAAGAAACTCACACACCAGTTGTTATAACAAACCGCAGATAGCATTTTCAATCACTGTTTTGCCTGAGGTGAGCACGCAATGTGCCACCTCAAGCCATATTTTCTTTAGAGATCCTTCGCTGGCATAACCAAGCTATTCCTTGACTTCCTCAACCTGTTTGACAAAACCACACGTCGACCGCGGACACACGTGCTCTGTGCCGCGTTTTTTAGTCACTTTGATTGTCAAAATCGGCCAGGCACACTTGGGGCACTGGACTGCAATGGGCTGATTCCACAAAGCATATTTGCAATCCGGATAACGCGAGCATGAATAAAATATTTTTCCGCGGCGTGATTTACGCGTCACGATCTTGCCTTCTTTACATTCGGGACACTCAACGCCCGTATCGGCCGGCTTATTCAATGATTCAATATGTTTGCACTTGGGATAATTACCGCAACCAATAAATTTACCAAAGCGTCCATGCTTGATTTTCAGATCGCCGCCGCAATCCGGGCATTGCCGCCCTTCAACCAGTTCATGGCCCTGCTCTACTTCTTCCGCCTGTCCATTCACTGTTCGAGTGTAAGAACAATCTGGATACCCCGTGCAGCCAATAAACCGGTCACGTTTGCCCAAGCGGATAGATAATGGTTTGCCGCATTCAGGACATTTTTCATCAATCAATTCCTGCGTCACATCTTTGCGCTTAACGGATTCAGCAATGTTGTCTACTTGTGATTTGAATGGATCCCAGAATGCCGTCAACAAAGGCACCCACTCTGTTTCGCCACGCGCAATATCGTCCAGCTCATCTTCGAGCTTCGCGGTGAAATCATAATCCACATAACGGTCAAAATACTGTGTTAAAAACTTGGCAACAACACGGCCAATGTCCGTTGGACTAAACCGTTTGTTTTCCAGCAATACATATTCACGTGTTTGCAGCGTCGACACAATCGATGCATAGGTAGATGGGCGCCCAATACCGTGTTCTTCCAGCGCCTTAATCAGGGTTGCTTCAGAATAACGCGGCGGCGGTTCAGTAAAGTGCTGTTTACATACTAATTCTTTCAACTGCACAACATCGCCTTCCTTCAACACAGGCAGTATATTTTCATCTGCCAGTTCATCTGGCTTGTCATCCGTGCCTTCCTGATAAACACGCATATAACCTGGATCAACAATTGTCGATCCTGTTGATCGGAATTGATTTGACTCATTACCAGCTGACATATCTATCGTCATCGTATCAATGCTGGCGGAAATCATTTGCGACGCCACTGTACGCTTCCAGATTAAATCATACAGTTTATATTGTTCCGGCGATAAAAATGCTTTGACTGATTCAGGTGATTGAAACGCAGATGTCGGCCTGATCGCCTCATGCGCTTCCTGTGCATTCTTGGATTTTGTTTTGTAAACTCTCGCTTCATCAGGCAAGTTTTCCTTGCCGTAACGATTGACAATCAGATCACGCAGCTCATTAATAGCTTCCTGTGACAAATTGACCGAGTCAGTACGCATATAGGTAATCAAGCCGGTGGAACCACCTTCAATTTCAATACCTTCATATAATTGCTGAGCAATGCGCATGGTACGCTGCACTGCAAACCCTAATTTACGCGCCGCTTCCTGCTGCAATGTGGACGTAATAAACGGCGATGCGGGGTGACGTTTACGCTGTTTCTTTTCAACTTTAAGAACCGTTAATTTATCTTTAGCCGCCTTCAGCAGTTTAGCTTTAACATCTTCCGCCTGCTTTTCATTGGTAATTGAAAACTGTTCCAGCTTCTCGCCTTCATACACCGTCAGCTTTGCATAAAAATCTTTTTTCGAGGCTTCGGCGCTTGCCTGTATGTTCCAGTATTCCTGCGTAACAAATTTTTCAATTTCTTCTTCACGCTGCACAATCATACGCAGTGCAGGACTTTGCACACGGCCAGCAGATAAACCATAGCGGATTTTTTTCCATAACAGCGGCGATAGATTAAAGCCAACCAGATAATCAAGCGCACGCCGGGCTTGCTGTGCATTCACCAGATCCATCGATATGTCACGCGGATGATCTACCGCCGCCTTAATCGCCGCTTTGGTAATTTCATGGAACACAATACGATGTACAGGCTTTTTACCCAGCGCTTTTTTCTCTTTGATAATGCTGTATATATGCCAGGAAATCGCTTCACCTTCACGATCAGGGTCAGTGGCGAGATACAGCGCGTCCGCTTTCTTCATGGCAGCCAGGATCGCCGCGACATGCTTTTCATTTTTAGCGATTAGCTCATACTTCATTTTAAAATCATGCTTGGGATCAACCGCACCCTCCTTGGGGAGCAGGTCGCGCACATGCCCGTAGGATGCTAAAACAGTAAACTCCGAGCCCAAGTATTTTTTAATCGTCTTTGCCTTCGCAGGCGATTCTACAATAACTAAGTGCTGCGTCATGAAACTATAACTTCCTTAAGTAAGAAAGAGATCTCGAAAAAATCAGTGGAGGATGTCAAACGACTCCGACAGTATCATATCCTGCAAAAGAGAAAGTGCTGACTTTTTATCCGGCTGGTTAAACAGCGCGATCAACACAACCCATTTAATACCGCCCAGATCAACTTCACGGTGATCAAGCGCCATAATCCGGTCAATCACTATTTCCCGGCTCATTGGATCCAGAATACCTAGCTGTTCAAGATAAAGAAGAAAGCCCATCCCATCCAGACCCAGCCGCTCACCTTCTTCCGGAGCATAATGACGAATAGCATGGACGGTGAATTGCGGGCCAGCTTGAACCGTTTCCTGAACACGATTTAACCCGTCCAGCCAGTCCAGCGCGCGGCCAATCTCACTGCGCAGAAACCCGGCCTGCTCAAGTTCATTGACAATCGTGTCCTGATCAGCATTCAGGGCAACACTGCCATCCATATAATTTTCAAATAGATACATCAATACTTCAAACATGTGTTCTGCTATTCCACCTTACTGGTTGGCCTCACTACGCCTATATCCACCTGATACGGAATGAATATGACCATCAAGCTCTAATAGTAAAAGAATCGGGGAGACTTCGCCAGCAGTCAATCCGCTGCGCAATACTATCACATCAACAGGTGTAATTTCATGGTCAACTTGATCATAAACTAACCTTTTATTGCCGGACAATGGTTGAGATTGCACGGGTTCAGGCATCGTCTGGCATAATTGCTGCAAGGCGCCTGTCTCTTCAATGATGTCTTGTGCGGTTTCCACCAGCTTCGCTCCCTGCCTTATCAGGTGATGGCAGCCCCGGGACAATGGCTGCTGTATGGATCCCGGGATAGCAAAAACATCGCGTCCCTGGTCAAGCGCATACCGGGCCGTGATGAGAGAGCCACTCTTGATAGCCGCCTCCACCACCAGCACCCCCAGACTTAACCCGGCAATCAGCCGGTTACGCCTGGGAAAGTTACCTGGATGCGCCTGCACAGACCGGGGAAACTCCGATATCAGCGCACCCTCTTTCTGTATGATGTCCTGTGCCAGCGCCCGGTGTGTTAGCGGGTATATCTGGTCTAATCCTGTTCCCATTACTGCAACGGTGACACCGCCAGCCATTAATGCGCCTCGATGACTGGCACCATCAATACCCAGTGCCAGACCACTTGTAATGGCGTATCCAGCTCTCACAAGGGTGGATGCAAACTGGGTTGCCAGCTGCAGGCCGCCCGCCGTCGGATGGCGCGACCCTACCATGGCTATCTGCGGCCGCAATAGCGCAGCAGGATTACCGAGAATAAATAACACATGAGGGGCACTCACCACTTCTCTCAACAAGGGCGGATAATGTTCATCTGCCAGCGTCAAAATATGACGCTGCTTGCCCTCCACCCAGCGCAAGTCATTTTCTACGCTCTGCCAGTCAGGCGCTAACACTGCCTGACGCTGCGCTTCAGACAAACCTGCTGCACTTAGCTCTGCTGGTGAAGCATCGAATAAATTTTTAATATCGTTATCAAATTTTTCCAGCCAGCGCTGCAATGAACGCGGACCTGTATCTGGCAGATATAATGTCGCCAGCCAGTAGGGTAGATTTTCTTGTGTCTTCATACTATTTTCACTTTACGCAAATAATCTTCTGCCGCACGCTGGAGAAACGTCGAACGTTTCAAACCACATTCTTTTCGATAAGCATCAATCTGCTTTAATATCCGAATCGGAAAAATGACGTTAAAACGTTTCAATTCTTGATATGACGCAATGATTTCCTCATCAACTGACACAGGAACCAATTCACCCTTTATATGTTCTAACTCGTGGTGTTTCGATGGTGCCTGAACAAAATCTACCTCTGCATGTGCCAGCCAGCCTGCCAGCACATCTCGGGAACCATATAACCAAAACGGATTGCACCATCTCACGGCAGATTCACTTCCTATGCAATGGATAGATATTGGACATTAAATGGTGCCTGCTGCTCTTGTTAGATTGTTCCGATGAAGATTAAAAAATAAATATAGGTAAGCTGACATGGATGCATTAAATTAAATTGCAGGAGGGAACTCTAAACAACTTTCAACTTTTTCTCAATACAATCCATCAACAGCGCACTGATATTCGTACCAGCCTGTGTGTCAATTTCACGGATACCCGTCGGGCTGGTGACATTGATTTCAGTCAGATAATCACCAATGACATCAATACCCACAAATATTAATCCACGATCACGGAAAACAGGGCCGACTTGCGAGCAGATATAATGATCTCTCTCGGTCAACGGCTGCACAACACCTTTTGCGCCAGCAGCAAGATTACCACGCCAATCATTACCTTGCGGAACACGCGCAAGTGCATGCGGTACTGGTTCACCATCTATCAATAAAATACGCTTATCTCCCCGTTTGATTTCAGGGATAAATTGCTGCGCAAGAATATACTGCGTCTCACCTTGCGTTAACAATTCAAAAATAACGTTGGCATTCACATCATTGTCTAGCAAGCGAAATACCTGCACGCCGCCCATACCATCCAGCGGCTTGCAAACGATGTCACCGTATTCACGCCAAAATGCGTGCAGCTCCGGCATTGACCGCGTTACTAAAGAAGGCGGCGTACAGGCTGGAAAAAATGAGGCGTAACATTTTTCATTTGCGTCACGCAATGCCTGCGGATGGTTAACAATCAATACACCACGATGCTCAGCATGATCCAGTATATATGTCGTGTAAATATAACCTTGATTGAACGGCGGATCTTTGCGCATCAGCATAACATTCAGGTTGTCAAGCGGCATCCTGATTTTCTCTTGCAGCGAAAACCAGCGATTTGCATCACGATAAACCTGCAAACGCGCCGCATGACCATACGGCACGCCGTCACGCAATAATAAATCTTTCTGTTCGAAATAATACAATTCCCACCCGCGAGCTTCCGCTTCCCACAGCATCGCAAGCGTACTATCTTTTGCATAATGAATAGAACCAATGCTATCCATCACAACACCAAGACGAATGGTCATATCTGATCCTTCATTTCACGCGCCGCGGCTAACATACTCAACTGGGCAACAATACCATAGGTATAAAACCGGTTTTGACTCGCATCCGGATCAATATCATCCCGCGGTTCATTACATCCCTGTGAAAACGCCAATGGTTCAAACTGCATGCCCGGCGCGTTCAAATTTTCATCTACGCCACGGTCCTTATGTACACGATAGAAACCGCCGACCGCACAACAACCCCACAAATAAACAACAGGCTCTGCTACCGCCTTATCAACACCTATCGTCTCAAACGTATAGACCCCTTCCTGTATAATCACTTTATTCACTCGTTGGCCGCCCTTAGTCGTTGCCATGCGTGTACGCTGCTTACGATTCATTGCTTTCAGCTCATCAATATTTCGTACCGTCATCACCGCCATGCCATACGTTCCAGCATCCGCTTTGATAATTAAAAATGGTTGATGAGGAATATTGTATTCAGCATATTTCTTCTGAAGATCAGCAAACAATATCTCTGCATTATGAATGACGCACTCCATACCATCCTGCTGCATGAAATCAATTTTGCCGCAATGACGAAATAATGGTTTAATCAGCCAGGGGTCAATGTTAACCAGCGCAGCAAAATCATCGACGACTTCGGCATAATACTGAAAATGCTCTGACTTCAAACGCTGGTGCCAGCCCAGCTCAGCCGGCGGATACAGAGGCTGCTTAAGACCACGCAATATCTCTGGAATACCATCAGATAAATCATTATTAAGCAGCACCATATCCGGCACAAAATTTTCAATGGAAAGTTTGTCTTCCACACGCAGCAACGGTTCAACGATGACCTGACCGCCTGACGGCAGCGCAATAACAGACGGCTCTTTTAATCCTTCGTCCAGCATACCAAACCGCACATTAAAACCTGATTCGGTCAGCAGTGTTTGCAATGTATGAATATTCGCCCAGTAATTAAGATTGCGTGTATGGTTTTCAGGAATGACAATAATATTTTTAGCGCCCGGCGCCCATTTACGAATAATACCGCCAGATGCCGCAACGGCCGAAGGTCTCGATTCTACATTCAGATTATTAAATCCAGCTGGAAACAGGTTCATATCTATTGGGGCAAGCTTAAATCCGGCATTCCGCAAATCAACCGACCCATAAACAGGCGGCATCGTCAGCGCCCACTGACTGGCAAACCAGTCTTCTATTATTTTACAACGCGACAATAAATGCGATTCAAGAAGATAAAGGGGCTCTCTCAGCGCCGTACTCAGTACGGGTGTAACCTTTGAGTCTGACAGCATATACACCCCCTCAGCAGACGGTTGTTTTACCGCAATTTTCTTCTATAAACTGGTTCATACGCAAACTGAATTCATTGGCACTCACCTCACCAACAATCCGAAGATTATCATTTTCTCTGCCATCTGGACTAAATAATAATAACGTCGGCGGTGCGATAACTTTATATTTCATCAGCATCGTCTGATTCTCTGTACTATTATCCGATAAATCAGCCCGGACAAGAACAAAATGTTTTAGCAGTTCCTGTACTCGCTGCTTGCCAAATACTTCTTTTTCCATGGCAATACATGAATCACACCAGTTAGCATAAAAGTCCAGTAAAACAGGTTTACGCTGGCTGCTTGCCGATGATAGCACACTATCCAGCTGCTGCTGATTACGCACCACAACAAACTGGCTCGCTGGCATCACCTCATTCGAACGACCGATGATACCAGCAGGAAAGATGGCACTGCGCGACAGCAGCCAGACTGCCATTCCCAACATCAACACACCGAAACATTTTTCTACGGCCTGCATCCACCATCCGCGTCTGGGCAGCCATTTTCCTGCTGATACGCCAATGACAATCAGCGGAATACCCATCCCAATACCAATTGCAAACAATGCACCCGCACCAAGCAGCACATCACCCGTCGTACCAATATACATCAATACACCTACCAATGGCGCAGTTACACAAGGGGACAGCAACAAGGCAGATAAAACGCCCATTATGAAAACACCCACATAAGCACCGCCTTTCTGTTTGTTGCTGGCTGTCACGATGCGCGAGCGAAGAAAACCCGGCAAATGAATATCAAACAAACCGAACAAAGACAATGCCAATACAATGAAAATAACAGCACCCAGAATCATGAAAACGGGTTTCTGCAGCCATACCTGCAGTGAAGCTCCCATCACAGCCGCCAGCACGCCTGCTGCCGAATAAGCAATCGCCGTTCCTAATACATAAGAAACAGAAAGAAAAAATGCCTTCGCCGTACTCACGGCGCCTTTCTGCCCGACAATAATACTTGTCAAAATAGGGATCATTGGAAGCACGCAGGGCGTAAACGATAACAACAAACCCATTCCCAGAAACAACAGCAATAACATGCTGTGATTTTGCGTTGTCAGCACATCGCTTACCTTGTTTTGATCTTTTACTAATGTAGTCAATGATCCCGCTACATCCTGTTTATCCAATACAGGTGCGGCAGCCAGCGATATTTCTTTCTTCATCGGCGGATAACAAAATCCCTGCTCGGCACAACCCTGATAATTCACACTCAACGTTAATCCAGCCGCATCAGGTTTAATCGTCACTGGAATACTTAACTCGCCGTTATAACCTTCATATCTACCCGTTGCCTTATCCAGCTTAACCGTCGATGCCGGATACTTCACACTGAGAATTGCTTTGGGTTTCGATGAAAAATGAAATCGATCGCGGTACAGATAATAACCCGGCGCAATTTTCCATTTTGCAATAACCGTTGCCGGCGGCGAAAATTCATAGGAAAAGTTAAACGCTTCATCAGCAGGCAGCGGCTTAACGTTTGACGCAAAGCCTGCCGTCACAAACAGCCATGACAATAGAACAACTAATCCTAAACGCTGCCAATTCTGCATAAAACCACCCCACCCTATAATGACTGATGATACGGCTGACTCAATTCATGCACAGCCTGTATCAATACCTCTACATGCTCTGGCGGCACATCTGGCGTGATGCCATGCCCCAAATTAAACACATGCCCTGATCCGTTACCATAGGCCTTCAAAATAGCTGCGGCTTCATATCGAATAATATCTGGCATTTCCAGTAACGTTGCCGGATTCATATTACCCTGCAATGCTACCCGGCCTCCAACCAATTCCCGCGCTGCATCCAGCGATGTTTCCCAATCCAGACCTAACATGTCGCAACCCGAGGAAGACATGGCCTCAAGCCAACGCCCCCCACCCTTGGTAAACAAAATCACTGGCACCTTATGTCCATTATAATCTTTATGTAAATTGGCAATGACCTGCTTCACATAATAGAGTGAAAATTCAATATAGTCAGATGGCTGCAGCAACCCACCCCACGTATCAAACAACATGACAGCCTGCGCGCCCGCTTCAATCTGCGCATTCAGGTGTGCGCTCACCGAATCAGCTGTCACATCTAATATGTCATGCAGCTGCATGGAATTTTTTTCGAGCATTTGTAATAACAAGGGAAAACCATTTTTTGCCCGCCCCTCTACCATATAGGCCGCCAGTGTCCAGGGACTACCGCAAAACCCAATAAGCGGCACCTTGCCGGCTAACTCATGCCGTACCAGTTTCATCGCGTCATATACATAATTCAGCACTTCCAGATCAGGCACATGCAAGCGGCGGATATCACGCTCGCTCTGGACAGGCGCAGCAAAACGCGGCCCCTCACCTTCCGCAAAACTCAGCCCCAACCCCATTGCATCCGGTATCGTCAGGATGTCAGAAAAAATAATGGCGGCATCCAGGTCATAACGGCGCAGTGGCTGCAGTGTCACTTCACAGGCAAGCTCCGGTGTCTTGCATAAGGTCATGAAACTGCCGGCTTGCTGACGCACCGCCCGGTACTCCGGCAAATAGCGGCCAGCCTGACGCATAATCCAGATAGGTGTTCGATCGATGGGCTGTTTATAAATTGCCCTAATGAAGCGGTCATTTTTTAACTCAACCATGACATGTTAACTCTTGGACGATAGATTTATTATGAGGATGATACTAACCTCATTTAGTCACCTTATCCAACTGTCCATTGACATATTTCTGAAATAGATCAGGTTTTGCGATCAAGGTATACGCATCAAACGCCCCAAAAGTATGCAGCGAAACCGTACCATAACCCAATAGTTGACCTAATAAACTTTGATCAACATTGACCTGAGAAATAGTAGAAATCCGAATCTCATTGGCATGGCGGTGAAAAAAACCTTCCCGCATCATGACCCGTTTGTCTGTAATCGCAAAATCAGATGTGGCATAATTTAGCCAGACAGAGAAAAAGAATATCAACGTAACAACCCAGGGTGCCCACTGAACTGTCGCAAGGATGGGATTTGATCTCATGATATCGCTGGTAAAGAGGCAAACCAGGGCGAGAACGACTGGGTAAAAGAAAATAATCAGATGTTTTTTGGTACGAAAGATGATTTTTTCATTTGGCAGTAAATTTTTGTCAATATAACTCATCGGACCATCCTTTTACTCTGGCACATTTTTTAACAAAGCAGGTTATAATGCAAAGCGAAAACAACCGGCTATAATAGACAGAATTTAATACTGGCGTAAATAGAATTATGTTTACAATCATTAACCTGACCCCACGGCTTCTTCTCGGCATCTGCCTGCTGCTTGCAGGGCTGACAGGACTGACACTGATGATTGCCGCATGGCAATGGCACAGCGACTGGCAGCTGGCACACACGAGTCCAGCCATACCTGCCACCACTAATACATCAGAAACAGCCGAGCTGGTGGCCGCCCTGCCTTCCGCGCACCTGTTTGGCAAATCATTTTCAGATGGCGGCGACATGCCGATTTCCAACCTGCAGTTAAAAGTCACCGGCATTATGAAATTCAATAATGATAATGGCGGTGATATTTCCAAAGCCACCATTGCCATTGCCGGCGCACCGGGTAAAATTTATCAGAAAGGAGATTCTCTGCCCTACGGCGTTAAAATTTACGCTATAACAAATAATACGGTGGTCGTGGAAAACAATGGCCATCTTGAAAAACTGCCGTTGCCAAGAGAGTCTTTGCAATTCAAACCCAGAAACCGTGAGGAGAGCTGAAATATGTTAAACGTCACCAGAGCCCTCCTGATTAGCCTGTTAACGTTATCGCTCGCTGCGTGTGCCACGGCAAATTCACCGCGTGTATCGTCTGAATTAGCCTATGGCAAAAAACTCTTTGAAGAGGGTTATTATAAACGTGCAATGCACGACCTGCTGCCACTCGCCTGCGATGGCAATGCAGAAGCACAATATGCTGTTGGTTACATGTATTACTATGGCAATGGTGTGACGCAAGATACTGATGTCGGTACCATCTGGATCCAGCGCTCCGCACGCCAAGGCTACAAACCCGCACAAGACGCATTAAACATGATTAACGCTGAACACACAGACGTGTTACATGAGGGTGAGAAGAAGTAAGTTAATCTAACCCAGCTTAAGCACCAGATCCGCATTCACCATACCAGGGGTGGTGGCGGCAACGGACGTCATCTGCTCGACACTGACACGCTGCTCTTGCATGATGGACAACAACAGACTGGCCAGTCTGTCGAATTCAATTTGCTGAAATTGAATCGTGACCGCATTATCTGACGATTGCTTTAACTGCTTCACAGCTGGTGCCATGCCAGTTTTATCCAGCTGCTTTTGCAGGTCATTCAGAAAATCAACCGGCGACAAAATGGCTGGCGAATGATGACTGCCGCCTTGATGCTGCGCAATCTGTTTTTCAGCTTCCCGCATAAATTGTAACGTTTTTTCACCAGCCACAATTTGTTTTCGCATCGCATCAATGTGCGTTAGCAAGGGTGACCAGATGCCGGCATATAAAATGAAAATAGCCAGACAACCGCCGCCGATTAATACCGCCTGCTTTTCACGTACTGCTAACGGTAACCACCAGATGTTTATTTTCTCAATCAATTCTTTCATACGACACCTACTCTACATCAACAATCGCAGTGACCCGATCGCCCGTCACATTGGCATTTTCCTGTTTCACTTTTAAGCCTTGCTCCTGCAAGTACCTGGTAAATGCCGAAAAATCGGCCGCTGAATTTGCACTCACTTCCAGCGACAACCGGCTGCCCTGATATTGCAGCCGCTTCAAATGCAGACTGGGCGCGGATTGCATACTCTTGCCGACATAACCCATCAATAATAAAAATTTATTAGAATCCAGCTGTGATGTTACCTGATGTAACTTTTCTTCCATCCGGCGTTTTGGCGCGACAACACTCGCTGCGTTAGGAAATTCACGATGATAAATAGCAGCAATTTGCGAATTAATCGTACTGGCCCGTGACTTCAGTATCATGTAGGAAAATATCGGATACGATAACAATAACCCGACAAACACCACGCCTAGCGCCGCTGTGACCTGACTAATTTTTTTTGTATGCCGCAAACGTGATTTTTTTACCGCATATTGACCCTGCAGCAAATTGAATGCGGGCAGTTTTGCCGTGTTACGTGCAACATCAGACAGCATCTCATCAGAGATTATGTCTGTCTGGCTCGCCATCATTTCCCATGCCTGCTCTGCCTGCGGCAGTAACGAGGATACCGGCAGCATGTGATCTGCCTGTACTCCCCAGCTAGTTAACTGGTCCAGCCATAATTGCATTTTCACATGAGCAACCACCGCCGCTATCATACTACCCTCAGCAGGGATAGCTGCCGGTACGATATGCTGTGTATCAAGATCCGCGATTAACTGCTCTTCAACCGCAAAAGGTAATGCCTGCAATAAACGTGAACGCGGCATGCCGGGTAAATTAACTGACAGCAGCAACACATCTTCCGCCGGCACCACCACAATGATTTCCCGATTTTCCTGTGCTGCTGCCAGTGAGTCATGCGCACAAACAACCGGCCTGGATAGTAAACCGTCAGCCGTTGCCGTCACCCAAACAGATTGGGTCAAGTTCAGAGAATGTAAGAAAATAATTAATTGTTCCCGCATCACCATGCACCTATACTTTGCCAAACAATTGTCACACGAGCCTTACCCTGACTAACCGCACGCTGCAAAAGAGTATAAATGAGAAGATGCTGCTTCTCTATCTCCACATCTGTCCTCACTAAAAAATAACCGCTGGCTACGGTGATTTTACCCACCGGAATCTGATGATTTTTAACAATATCCTGATTCAAAAACGCTTCTGTCGTACCAGGCAGTGATTGAGCCTGTGCTGTCACAATAGCTAAAGCGGCTGGTAATGTCACCGTCGGGCTCAAGGTTATCAACACGGGTGCCAGCGCTGTCTGCACGTTAATCAATGTTGCTTCAGGCAGCGCTGTCACATAGGGCGATAATATGGCATATAACGCCGGCGTCATGCCTTTAACCATCAGCCATTCACTCGGACTGGCCATTACACGATGCGCCGCGCGGTAAGGTAACTTCATCTGCTGATAATGCTGGCTGTATTCATTTTTCGCGCCGGATACAGTTACCCAGTCTGCGGTAGCTTTCAGAATATCCTGCGCCTGGTCTTCTTTCAAATTTGGCGCTACTGCCAGCATCAACCGCAGAAAATCTTTCTGCGCATCCGGATTGCTTAAATTATTCAGGTTGAAACGTCCCTGCATGTCATCAATAGTGCTGCGAATACGATAGCCATTCACCTCATTCACTGGAGAAACAACAGACATTCTGTCAATCACCTGATTTTGTTTTTGCTGCTCCCAGTTGCCGCGCAGCACGTCAATTGCCCACGCGATAGACCCCTGCGCATAAAGCTCCGCTTGCATGTTACGCAAAATAAGAGTTGTTCGAACCGTATCACGCTGTAATCGCTCCATCATGAGATACGCCATGGTCGCAACCAGCGCGACAATAAACAAGGCAACCACAATCACCACGCCACGCTGCTGTTCAAGCGATCGATTATGCCGCATCTTTGTTTGTCCCCGCCGGAATAACATATACTTGCGTTACCGTTCCCCAATCAGCAATTGTCAAGGTCAAGCTTATCGCACGCGGCACTGCTGCCGCACGCTGTGCATGGGAGGGCCAGTTAGCCTGAAAATGCCCGGATTGATCAAGATATTCAAACTTCGCGTCTACAACATCCGGCATTAACAAACGTTCATGCGCTGCGATACCATCTGCCTGATCCGGTGCCGGCCAGGTCTTACGCCAATAACCCTGTGTATGCCAGGCATACCCCGAACGCTGCGGCACGACCGGAGCACCACCCATATGCGTGAATGTAAAATCATGCGGCGTTCCAATAAATGCATCTTCCTGCTTGCCCTGCGCATTCGTTATTGGTCTGTCGATTGCCTGTTCAACATCACGTGATGTCATCAGTAACGCCATTTGCAGCTGAGACAACTGCTGCGCTCTTGCTTCTGTATGCGATTGTGTATTCATCACATTACGCAGCGCACTCACCAGCAGCATGGAAAGAATCGTAAAAATAAATAGCGCCACCAGAATTTCAACCAGTGTAAAGCCACGTTTATTCTGCATAAACATAACTCTCCAGACTCATCACGGGCGCATCAGCTTCATTTTCAGTTTGATAGACATCGACATTGATTTTACGAATATGCTTGTTTGCCGATACGTCACTGCGTCCGCGCCAATGCCACTCTTCGCCTAATATGGTGACCGTGTTGTTGCTCCAGTCATCACCATCCGGCATTTTCAACACCCCTGCACGCGCCTGATTTATCACACTCTGACCAACCCACATCGCCATCGTTTTATGCTGCAGGTAGCTGGTTGAACGAATATGCTGCGATGCCGTTTTCATCACCGCGGTCATTGCAATACTGATAATCGCAAGCGCAATCAACACTTCAATTAATGTTAGGCCTGCTTCCAGTCTATGACAGCATGTGGCTTTCAATCGTACCATCTGCCTCTCCTGTCACAACATAACGCGGTGCTTCGCCCTGTTTTCCAATATAAAGCGTAAATGGCGTAACATTACCATTTGTTGAAATAACAATTTGCGGCGTTACCTCATCACTATCATCCGTATCTTCAAGCTGCCGGGAATTCATGAGTGTCAGCACGATATTGTCTGGTAATGAATGTGATGCCAATGCCTTATCTTGCAGCGGCACCCAGTGTGTTTGATATGTCAAAAATTGAAAAGATGATCCTGTCACTGATAACCCCAGCACGGCTGGCTGAAGCATTGCCTGCTCCTCAGCCAGCGTCAGCATTTGCGTGAATTGCCTGGCGACAGATTCCATGCGCCGGTTTTGATTGTGTCCAACCGTTAAAAGCGCCACTGTAGAAACAATACTGATAATGACTATAACAACCAATATTTCTATCAGCGTATAACCGCTAGGCTTGCGTATCGTCATTCATGTTCCAGTTACCAATCTCGCCATTGCTATCTTTACCTTTTGGGCCATAGCTGAAAATTTTGGCTCTATCGTTATCGTTGATGTATTGATAAGCTTCACCCCAGGGATCCACCGGTAACTCTTGCAAATAACCATCTGATTTCCAGTTACGTGGAACAGGATCTATTGCTGGTTTAGTCACCAGCGCCTGCAATCCCTGATCCGTTGTCGGGTAGCGGCCGTTATCCAGCTTATAGAGATCCAGAGCACTTTCTACCGCCAGAATATCCTGCTTTACCTTCACCATACGTGCCTGTTCCGGGCGGCTCATGATCTTGGGGACAATAATTGCGCCTAGAATGCCTAAAATAACCACAACTACCATGACTTCGATAAGCGTAAAGCCACTCATTGCCCGATAATTAATTGATTGTAAGCGGTTTTTCATATTATTATCCTAAGTTGTCAACCATAAATGGGTTACGAGGACGAAAATCTAACAAAGGATGGCTAAACTGTAAACAGAAAATCCAACCTATTTATCTATAAGAGGTTTTTTATGGCAGCAACATTATTTTCAATGCGCACACCGGATTTAACAAAAGTTTCAGAATTTCCCTCTATAATGGTGAACATAAGATCAAAATCAGGGGAGAGTGTCAATATGAAAGCAGACAACAGCCAAAAATTATTAATCGAACTGGAAAAAGTTCTGACGGGCGTTGCTAAAGCAGCCAGCAAAGATCAGAGATTCCTTGAGAAAGTGAAAGCAACCCTCGATACTACCCTTGGCAATTTATATAAGAAGCCCGAAGCCAAGGTAACAAAAGAACATACGAATACCTCACCACGGTCAGGAAGATAACAGGAAAACACAGACATCCCTTTAGGAGCTTCATATGTTTGAACGGTTGCAAAAGCCATTCCTGACTGTAGAAACAGGCGAAGCTTACCAACCTATTCGGCTGGCGTATCATATTCTGCAGCACGATAAGCTGATTGCCGCCCTGAACAATATCAAGTGCCTGAAAAGCAATGGCGAGAAACACTGGAACTGGCTCTGGGATGAAGAATGCTCGGATTTACACTTTGAATCACTCGATTCATTCAAGCGCAGCGCTGATCATCCAGTACGACTGGCAACACTGACCATCCAGAACAATCACCTTTATCTCAATTTAACTTCGTTCAAACGCGCCTGCCTCGCTGTTCCATTTTTTCACCGGCAGATCAACCCTTCTATTGCTGCCGTCAAAAAAGCGGATTTCATTAACAAAGTATTTGGCTTGTCCGAGCGGCTTCCACACGGCCTGTCTGAATTATTTAATGAAGATGAATTAGAAAAAATTATTCATCAACGTATCGAAGAATATGAACAAGTCCAGACGCAATGTGAATTAGCTAAAACTGCCGATGAGGCATTCCAGATTCTATCTGCTTATACAAAAAGCGAAGCGGAAAAGCGTCTGCCATACGCCGAGCGCTATGCGTTTGAAGAAGCAAGCCTCGCTGATGCTGACATTACTTTCCTGAGTTTCTACATTTACCTGCGCGGCCGCGAGCTGGTTGCCATACGCCGCTGGTTTGGCGAAACCGACTACACCCTTGCGGATGCCGCAGAAGATACCATCGAACAGGTTTTCGGCGGCATGGATATTGATATCATCGAGTAATGCCTCTAACGCGTAAGCCGTGACAGCACTGATACATCATCACTCGATCGCATTGCAGGACGAGAAAAAAAACGCGCACTGGTATTCGTACTGCTTGATAAAGAATCTGGACTTGAGCGCCGCCAGACGTCAGCCAGTTGACACACCACAGCATATTTAATCGAGCCGGCAATCATTCGATAACCTCGTGCATCGGCAAGCTCTTCCGCAGTAAAACCTCTATGATTTCGTATATCCAGCCTGATACCTTCCGCTTCAAGCAATATATCCACCGCAAATCGATTGCGGCCAACAACCGCCATCATTAATGGTGACACATTTTGATGGCTGAGCGCATTCACATCCGCACCGCTTTTAAGCAGCAAATCAACGAGGTTCGTTTGTCCGTGAAACGCAGCCATCGCAAGCACAGTATGTCCTTGCTTATTTCTCACATTCGCGCTGATACCATGCGAGAGAAATGCTTTAACGGCACTTTCACTGCCCGCAGCGGCCGCCGCATGAAACGCGTCACAAATAGCTGCGTCAATGACTCTCGCATTGTTTTCATTTGTCACGCCGGCCAGAGCAGTTAATAGCACAGCCAATAGCAACGAAACATTTTTAGCCCGATTACATGCCGCTGCACGACGCAATGCCAGCATCAGTTTCTCTGGATCATTAATGCCTTTGTCCAACAGCGTCCTGACAAAATACGATCCGCCTGAAGCAGCAACCACAAGAGGATTTCCTATCGTCATGCTTGCGCCGCGAGCAAGCAACACATCAAATTTATGCCTGCTTTGATGTCTGATGGCCCAGATAAGAGGCGTTTCATGACAATCAACACTCGCATCGAGATCTGCACCTGCATCGAGCAGCATCCAGAAAATCTGGTCATGAAGCGCATTACGCGGACGCTGCTCGATTGCCCACCACATAGCCTGCGTATATAAACGACGATCTTCCAGTGTTAATTTGCCTCTATGCTCTTCAATATACCTGTTTACCGTCGCGGTATGCCCCAATTTAGATGCCAATATCACCAATTCAGGGATGATGGGGCGATGCCTATCGAGTGCTTCTTTGAATACTCCTTCCAGCGTTGCCAAAATTTGCTGTTCTTTATCAGTGACACTTTCTACAGGTATTTCACGAGGTTTGAGAGGTGTATCTGTTGATTGCGCTGCGGCGTAAAGACGCTGCACGTCAGTGAGAGTTAAGCCTTTGTTTTCCATTCGCAGCATATCAATCCCCTTTGATTAACACTACCCCGTAAATTCATTCAGCTGGAAAATAGGCAGCAAGACAGCGAGAACAATAAACAATACAACGCTACCCATCAACAGAATAATCGCCGGCTCAAACAAGGCTAACGCCACATCAATCAGCCGCGTTATCTCACCTTCCTGATGCTGCGCCACTCGTCCAAGCATACTCTCCAGCTCACCGCTCGCTTCACCGCTCGCCATCATGTGAACACTCATCGGGGAAAAATATCCCGTCTGCTTCAACGAAAGATGAATGGAAGCCCCTTCTCTGACGCGATTAACGGCGTCCTCAACTGACAGTTTAATCGGAATAGTCGAAATTAATTTTGCAGAAATGCCCATCGCTTCCATTGCCGGCACACCAGCCGCGGTCAAAATAGACAATGTACGCGCGAAACGAGCGGTATCCGCTGTTTTCATCGCATTCCCAATCAATGGCAGCCGCAGCATGGTCTGATGTGTCTTGTGACGTAACGCCGCACTCTTCTTTAGTGCACGGCGCCAAAAATAAATACCCGCCATCGCACCCAACACAATATACAAGCCACATGCCGTGACGAAACTACTGATTGCAATCAGGATAGAGGTCATTAATGGCAGTGCCTGATTCATGTGCCCATAGACTGCAACCATTTTGGGAACAACGTATTCCAGCAAAAAGCCAACGATTGCAATCGCAACCAATACGATCATTGCCGGATAAATCAGTGCTGTCTTTAATTTTTGCCGCATGTTCGCTTGCTGTTCGGTATAGTCCGCCAGACGCAGCAACACTTCATCCAGATGCCCGGTTTTTTCACCTGCCGCAACGGTTGCACAAAAGAGCGCAGAAAATGCTTCCGGGTGTTCGCCAAATGCAGAAGCAAGTGCATGGCCTTCAACAACCTTGCTCCGTATCGACAGCAATAACGATTTCACATGGGATTTTTCAGTTTGTTCTGATACCGCCAGCAAACATTCTTCGATTGGCAATCCTGCCGCTAGCAATGTCGCAAACTGGCGCGTCACCAGTGCAAGATCAGCGCTGGTCAATCCGCGCCGCCTGAAACGCGTAAAAGCATCTGACTGCTGGCCTGATTTTTTTTGTTCCGCAGGCTGCACCTTCAGCGGTATAAGTGATTTGTGCCGCAGCAATTGTCTGGCATGTTTATCGCTGTCTGCTTCCAGCACGCCTTTTTGCTCGCGCCCGGATAAATCAATCACTGTGTAATGATAAGCTGGCATGTCAATCCTCGCCTGTGACACGCAAAATTTCTTCCAGTGATGTATCACCGGATAAAACACGCCGGTATCCATCCTGCCTTAGCCCGGAAAATAAACTGCGTGCGTATTGACGCATAGCTTGTTCCGAAGCACGATCATGTATCATCGTCCGCAGCGTTTCATCAATCGCAATCAATTCATAGACACCCGAACGCCCGGCATACCCTGTATGCCTGCACGCTGGGCAGCCAGCCGCATGGTAAATCACTGGGGCTGCGGCTGCATTCATCCCCATCAACTTACATTCTGCTTCTGATGCATGTGCCGATATTTTGCATTGCCTGCAAAGCAGGCGCATTAAGCGCTGCGCCAGCACCGCTGTTAAACTGGATGCTAACAAAAACGGTTCCACACCCATGTCATCCAGCCGCGTAATGGCGCCAATCGCACTATTGGTATGCAGTGTCGACAATACGAGATGCCCTGTTAAACTGGCTTGAATAGCTGTTTGCGCTGTTTCCAGATCACGAATTTCACCTACCATCACAACATCTGGATCCTGACGCAGAATCGCACGCAAACCTTTCGCAAACGTCATATTGATTTTGCTGTTGACTTGCGTCTGACCGATGCCTGCCAGATCATACTCAATCGGATCTTCCACTGTCAGAATGTTTCGCTGCTTGTCATTCAGGACAGTGAGTCCGGCATACAGTGTCGTCGTTTTACCGGAGCCTGTGGGGCCTGTTACCAATATAATCCCGTGCGGTTTTTTGATGAGTGATGTCAGCAGCGCAAGCGAAGCGGGCTCCATTCCCAGTTCAGCAAGATCCAGACCGGCACTTTGTTTATCCAGCACACGCAGAACCGCGCGTTCGCCATGATTCGTCGGCATCGTTGATACACGCACATCCACCGCACGCCCACCGATACGCAATGTGATACGGCCATCTTGCGGCAACCGTTTTTCAGCAATATCCAGCCGCGCCATCACTTTAATACGCGAAATAATTAACGGCGCCAGCACTCGGGGCGGCTCCAGAACGCCGCGCAGAATACCATCCACACGAAAACGAATCGTCACACGGTCTTCAAATGTTTCAATATGAACATCCGATGCGCCCTCTCTGATTGCCTCACTCAGCAACGCATTCAACAGACGGATAATCGGTGCATCATCCTGCTTTTCCAGCAGATCTTCTGCTTTTGGCAGCGTATGTATCAGATCAGAAAGATTAAGTGAGTCACCAAAATCTTCCGCCATTTGCATGGCTGTTGAGGAATTTGTTTCATAGATTTTAACTAACTGCTGCTCGAATATATCTGCATCTACCTGCTTTAATTGCAGCGGCACGCCAAAGTGACGGCGAATTTCCGCCAGCACCACTGTGCTCGGCTGCTGGCAATACACTACCTGAGCCGCATGCTCATTCACTTCAGGAACAAGCACCCCGTGTTGTTTGGCAAATGCAAATCGCAAGTGACTCATTGTCGAAAAGCCCTCACGTCAGGATGCCGCAAATGGCGTTGGCAAATCCTTTTTGTTTTTCCATGGCGGCAAGCTGGTAGTAACCGGCTCATTGCCAATATTTGCCAGATCATTGCGGTAATTGGCCTGTATACTGCGTACATCGCTGTATTTCATATGCGTGATGGTCATAGCGTCATTACTATCATGCACAATGACGGGTTTGATAAACACCATCAGATTTTTCTTTGACTGACTGTTCGTTTTTTGCTGGAACAACGGCCCTATCAACGGAAAATCACCGAGAATCGGCACTTTATTGATATTTTCATTATTTGAATTACTAATCAAACCACCTAACACCAGCACGTCATCGCTATTAATCAATACGTCATTGGAAATATTGCTGGTATTGATGATAGGCGTAATACCCGGATTTTGCGGATTCTGCAGCGTATCATTTTTTAATTTTAATTTAAGGCGTACCGATGAACCCAGATTAATTTGCGGTGTCACATCCAGTTTTAACGTAACAGGCTTATAATTATTTGTTGTAAACGGTGTGACTGTTGTTGCTGACCCCGTCGTTGAGTACGAACCTGTCTGATAAGGAACATCCTGTCCAATTTCAATCGTTGCTTTCTGATTATCAAGCACCATGATAGACGGTGTCGATAAAATATTAACGCCATTCTGATTTTGCAGTACGCTTAAAACCGTTTGAATTTGCACATGCGGCATCAAACCAACAATGCCCGCGCCAAGGCTGGGGAACGAGGTAACCGACGCGCCTTCACCTGTAGACTGACTCGAGTCCGAACTGCTGCCTGTAACACTGCCCCACTGAATACCCAGCGCAGTTAAATTACTTTCATCAATTTCAGCAATAATCGCCTCTACCATCACCTGTGCAGGGCGTATATCCAGCTTTGCCACAACCGCTTTCAATGCCTGCATCAAGGTCGGCGGCGCGGTAATAATCACTGCATTTGTATTGGGTTCCGCCTGAATGTTTGTCACGGCCGCTGACGACGTTGTTGTCGATGCCGAATTAGTCGTATCTGCTGCACTGGCCGCACCTGTGATACCCCCACTCTTGCCCATAATATTATTTGCAATTTTACTTAATAACGGTGCCAGTGATTTAGCCTGCAGATAACGCAAATAAACAACTTCTGTATTACCTGCTGATGCTGACGCAGGCGCGTCCAGTTGTGAAATCAGCAGCCGCATTCGCACACGCATTGCTTTTGGACCGCCAAGCAGCACACTGTTACTGCGCTCATCCACTGCGATAGAGACACCGGCAGACTCACCATTTGAGCGAGCCGCCGCTTGTAAGTTATTTAATACATTGGCAACCTGTGAGGCAGTTGCATAGTGCAGGGGAATAATTTGAATACCGTTATTCGCCGCATGATCCACTTCTTCAATGACGCTGCAAATACGTTCTATATTATCAGCGCGGCCCAATAAAATAATCACATTGCCAGGTGTATAAGCAGAAATATTACTCCACTGCGGCAGCATTGGCCGCAGCACAGGGATCAACTGAGAAGCAGAAACGTTTTCCAGCGGCACCACCCGCACCACTACCTGATCACCCTTGCCAGGTACGTTTCCGGTAGCAATCGTTGTTGCCTGCTCACCGCTTTCCATATTGGGAATAATTTTAACGACATTACCACTGGGAATGGCTGAATATCCCAGCAAACTCAATACGGATAAAAAGACCTGATATACCTCGCCGCGTTTTAACGGCTTGCTTGAAACCAGCGA
>CAZOVT010000023.1:2591-6142 GCA_964583565.1 uncultured Coxiellaceae bacterium | reverse complement strand
CGCTGACGCGCGGATCAACAACAAAATTTTTACCTGTTTCCTGCGACACTTCATTAATGACACTCAGGATGTCCGCATCCTGAAGATTCCAGAGCCGGGTTCCTGCCCTGGAAGAAGATTTGTGCGGCACAGATGAATCTACAAGCTCAGGAAGCGTTTCACCCCAAGCTATTACAGTAGTCAACCAGATACAAACAATGAACAGTAATCCGCGTCTCATTCTTATCGCGACCCATTATATTTTTTTATTTTTAAAACAAACAAACCACGGGGGACACCCGTGGCTTGAATAACACAGTAAAAAACAAAACAACCTTAGTTGCTGGCTGGCGCTGCATCGGTTGATGTTGTTGTAGAAGTGGTATCTGTTGTTGATGTGGTTGGGACACCGCTTTCATCTGTTGTCGTTGTCGTTGAACTGGTATCAGTTGTTGATGTCGCTGGCGCTGCGTCAGTTGTTGGGGCTGCATCACCATTGACTGGCATTGCATCGGTGCTGGTGGCTGCATCACCATTGGCTGGCACTGCATCAGTGCTGGCGGCTGTATCACCATTGGCTGGGGCTGCAGAGTTATCTGCTGTTTGTGTTGGCATTGCCTGATCTGTTGTTGATTGATCCGTGTTCAGCGAAGCTGATTGCGCTGCTGACTGGTCAGATGAGCTGTCATCACCTTTAGAGCATGCTGTTAAACCAAGAGCGCAAACGCCTATCAATGTAGCAACCAGTATATTTTTACGCATAATGAAAATTTCCTTGTATGTAAAGTTAGCAAAATGATAAGGGCAACCGCATCTTCGTATTCTGGACCCTTCTTCACACAGCAAAAAGAGCCTCACCTGATTGTGCTGGGGAAAGAACGATCCAGTACAACGAAAATACAAGCATGAAACAGTTGCAAAATTTATATAGTATCCGAAATTACACAAGCTGCAAAGATACTTAATAAGAACCAACCTAAAAATAGCGCTGGTGCATCACCTCTTTCGCCCGCTGCAGCGTCTCATTTGCCACAACATTCGCCTGCCGGGTACCTTCGGACAATACATTTGTTACATAATGAATATCATTTTCATACTGCAATCGACGCTGCCGCATCGGTTCAATCAATGCCACCAGTACATCAATCAGCCGGCGCTTGCATTCCACATCACCAATGCCGCCTTCACGATAACGCGCTTCGGCATCCTGTACCCATACCTTGTCCGTGTTAAACGTTTCGTGAAATATCCACAGCGGATTATTCTCGACCTGACCCTTGTCTGTCGCTTTCAAGCGATTGGGGTCTGTATACATAGCCATGACTTTTTTCTTGACTGTATCTGGATCATCGCTAATAAATATCGCATTATTCAATGACTTGGACATTTTCAGCAAATTCCCATCCGGACTGGGAGTACCGATACCTACCAGACGCTTTGCCCGTCCCAGCTTCGCATCAACAATCGGGAACAAGCCACCCTTTTTCACATAGTCTGCGTCTTCTGTATGCGGATCCACATGACAGTAGAGCTGGTTAAACCGGCGGGCAACCTCACGGGTCATTTCAATATGCGGTATCTGGTCTTCACCCACTGGCACCACTTCCGGCCTGAATGCCAAAATATCAGCCATCTGGCCAACCGCATAAAGTAAAAAACCAAATGGATAATTATCACCCAGCCCCTTATCCCTTATTTCATCCTTGATGGTTGGATTACGCATCACACGGGTATATGGAATAAGCATACTCAGAAAATAAGTAAGCTCTGCAATGGCTGGCACTTCAGATTGCAAAAAAATAGTGCTTTTTTTAGGGTCTATGCCCGCTGCAAGATAATCCATCAAAATATCCATCACGCTTTGATGTATCTCGGCCGGTTTATCCGCACGGGTGGTGAATGCGTGCACATTGGCAATAATAAAATAACAGTCATAGTCATGCTGCATCTGAACGCGGTTTTCCAGCGATCCCACCCAGTGACCCAGATGTAAACGTCCTGTTGGTGTATCACCTGTCAATAATCGTGGTTTTACTGCTTCAATCATGATTTGTCTCTATGTGCTAGATGATAAAAAACCTGTCCCGCCTTGCCCGATTTGATCAAACGCCAGCCATCCGGCAATTCACTTTCATCAAGCGGCTGCTGCGCTTCCAGATAAATATAGGCCTGCTGCGCCAGATAATGCTGCGTTTCCAGATAATGGCAGCAAGGCAGCAATAAGCCATCACGATAAGGCGGATCGAGAAACACAATATCAAACGGTTGTTCCACTGTCTGCAATTGATTTGGCACATTGGCTCGATAAACGCGGCCATTATCCGCACCAAACTGGTCAAGCTCATCCTGCAATAATTGAACAACGTCAGCTGACTGATCAACCATCACAACGCGAGACGCGCCACGTGACAGCGCTTCAAACCCCAGCACGCCCGTGCCAGCAAACAAATCCAGACAATGTGCGCCCTGAATAACGGATGACAACCAGTTAAACAATGTCTCACGTACACGATCAGGCGTCGGGCGCAAGCCATCCATATCAAGCACTTTCAAACGGCGCCCGCGCCATTTGCCAGCAATGATACGTACCTGCCCTTTCTGCATCGATTCGGCCCTCGAAATATGTTAATCTCTGCGCCAACTATAGCAAGATTCACGAGACATCATAATGTTCGATTTTCTAAAAAGAAAAAAAATCACAGAAACAGACAACGATACGCCTGCAACAGCTGATCCCACCGCGGCAGAAGACACTGTTAATGATCAGCCAGCCGGCTTTTTCAGCCGCCTCAAACAGGGTCTATCCAAAACCCGCGCCTCATTCACCACCGGCATCGCTAATTTATTTCTCGGCAAAAAAACGCTGGATCAAGACTTATTAAATGACATTGAAGTGGCGTTATTGACCGCCGATGTCGGTGTTGAGACCACGAACAAGTTAATCCAGACGCTCACCAGCAAACTAGCCCGCAATGAACTGGCTGATGCAAATGCCGCCTTTCAATGTCTGAAAGAAGAGATGCGCCAGATCCTTGCCCCCTGTGAAGTACCACTCAATACAGCGGCAGCCAAACCGTTTGTGCTGCTGGTTGTCGGCATTAACGGATCCGGCAAAACCACCACCATCGGCAAGCTTGCCTGCCATTTCAAACAGCAAGGCCAGCATGTCCTGCTGGCAGCCGGCGATACATTCCGGGCTGCCGCCATTGAGCAGCTGCAAGTCTGGGGTGAACGCAATCAACTGCCTGTTATCGCACAGCAACCCGGCGCAGATACGGCCGCTGTTATTTACGATGCAATGGAAGCCGCTAAAGCCCGCCACTGTGATATTTTAATCGCAGATACCGCAGGCCGGCTGCACACCCAGACCAATCTCATGACTGAGTTACAAAAAGTAAAACGCGTACTGGGCAAGCTTGATCCAACCGCACCGCATGAAGTACTCATCGTACTGGATGCCACGCTCGGTCAAAATGCACTCAATCAGGTGAAGCAATTCAATGAAACACTCGGCGTCACCGGCATCGTGCTCACCAAGCTGGATGGCACCGCTAAAGGCGGCATCATTTTCG
>CAZOVT010000023.1:0-2581 GCA_964583565.1 uncultured Coxiellaceae bacterium | reverse complement strand
TCGCCATTGCCAATCAGACCAAAATCCCCATCCGGTTCATCGGCGTGGGTGAAGGCATTGATGATTTGAGACCCTTTCAGGCAGATGCTTTTATTGAAGCGTTGTTTTAAGAAAAATATTTAGTTTTTAAACGCTAAATTTGCTAAAATGGCGCCGATTCTATAAAAAAAGACCGGCTATAATCAAGATCATGACAAATACAAATAAAAGCTTACAGACAATGGATATCCGCCTGCCGATTGGCAGCCTGGAGGCGTATCTTCATTACGTCAACCAGATACCAATGCTGTCCGCGGAAGAAGAGCAGGAACTTGCGGTTAATTTGTATAAAAATCAGGATATTACAGCCGCGAAACGCTTGATTCTACCGCATTTGCGCTACGTTGTACGGGTTGCCAAAGGTTACATGGGTTACGGCCTGCCGCTGGCAGATCTCATTCAGGAAGGCAATGTCGGCCTGATGAAGGCCGTAAAACGCTTTAATCCAGAAATGGGCGTGCGCCTGGTCACTTTCGCCATGCACTGGATTAAATCAGAGATACATGAGTATATTTTGCGCAACTGGCGCATCGTCAAGGTAGCGACCACCAAGGCCCAGCGCAAACTATTTTTCAACCTGCGCTCCATGAAAAAACACCTCGGCTGGATGACCCAGCAGGAAGTCGACGGCATCGCCAGCGATCTGGGCGTCAAACCCGAAACCGTGCGCGAAATGGAGATGCGGCTCTCAACAGCAGATGCACCGTTTGATGGTTATGACGATGCCGATGATGACTCCATGATGGCACCTGCCGGTTATCTGGAAGATCACCGCTATAACCCGGCAACGCAGTCAGAGCAAACCAACTGGTCCACGCATTCAGGTGACACCATGCACCGCGCGTTAGCCGCACTGGATGAACGCAGTCAGGATATTATCCGCACCCGCTGGCTGGATGAAAACAAACTGACACTGCAAGATCTGGCAGATAAATATCAAATTTCCGCTGAACGTGTCCGACAGCTTGAAAAGAATGCCATGCAGAAATTACGCGGCGCATTTGAGTCGGATGAATAAAAGAAAATCCCTACAACCCCGTACCACGCAATTGTTTTGCTTCGCTGATTAATGCCAGCCGGACAGCTTCCAGCTTCGACATTTTAGCGGCACGCAACACTTCATATACTTCCGCAAGCTTTGTTAAATACTCAGCTTTACGTGCTTTCTCTTGTGGATTGGATTCTGCCAGCTCCCGTATCTCACGCATCACACGAGCTGCTTCACTCCAGTTAAAAGCTGCCGTTAATTCACGCGGCGCTATGCGCCTGGCTTCATCAGGTTTACCAGGTTCATTTAAATGACTTTTTTCATCCAGCACGACTGCTTTGTAGCGCTCTGCCGCTTCCATTAAAATATCAATTTTATCAGCGGTTGGGCCGCGCAGCGGCTCATCTATGTTGGGATAAAATATCAGCGCCATACAAAACTCCTTCCTACCTCTGTTCATATTACAGTCGGGCTTTCATCCTGTCTAGGCAGCGATAACCTAATGCTTCACTAAGATGATGTTCTAATACCATTTTTGCTCCTTCCAGATCTGCAATCGTTCGGGCCAGTTTAATGATTCGATGGTAAGCCCGGGCTGATAAGCTAAATTTAACCATCACCCGGTCAAGCACCATCACTGCCGCCGGATCAAGCTGCGCAACCTGATCCAGTTCAGGCACGGTTAAAGCATAATTACACTTGCCCTGCCGATGTAACTGCACCCCGCGTGCCTGTATAACACGATCACGTATTTTTTCACTCGACGTTTGCTTACCCACCCCATCAGCCAATAGTGCCAGCGGCATACGTGCCACCTCGACATGCATATCCATACGGTCCAGCAAAGGCCCTGATATTTTGCCCATGTAGCGCCTCACCTGATCACTACTGCACTGGCATGGATCCTGTGCATCACCCGCATACCCGCACGGACAAGGGTTCATTGCTGCAATAAACTGGAATTGTGCCGGAAAAACCTGCTGGCATGCCGCCCGCGAGATGGTGATATGACCTAACTCCAGCGGCTCCCGCAATGAATCGAGCACATGGCGGTTAAACTCAGGCAGTTCATCCAGAAATAAAACACCGTGATGCGCCAGTGAAATTTCTCCCGGGCGAGGCGGACGGCCGCCGCCCACCAGTGCCACACTGGAGCTGCCGTGATGCGGTGCGCGAAATGGTATTTGTTTCCATTGCGCCTGATCAAAACCAGTGTGACTAATAGACGCTACTGCCGCTACTTCCAGCGCATCTTCCTCATTCAGTTCCGGCAAAATACCAGGCAGACGGCTGGCTAACATTGTTTTACCCGTTCCCGGCGGCCCAATGAACAGCAGGCTATGCCGGCCGGCGGCGGCAATCTCCAATGCACGTTTAGCATGCGGCTGACCTTTGACATCAGACAAGTCCTGATATGTCTGTCTACGACTTATCCTGCCCGATACACAAACATCCAATAGTTTGTCGCCGCGCAAATGTGCACATACATCCAGCAAATGCCGCGCTGAAAACACCGCTGATTTGGGCACCAGTGCCGCTTCCGGCGCATTCTGC
>CAZOVT010000022.1:21214-31547 GCA_964583565.1 uncultured Coxiellaceae bacterium | reverse complement strand
TAAGCGCGCACATATATCACTCTTTCGTTTTGTTAAAGAACATTTGTTACTTGAGGAGGCGAATTCTACGCGATCTCGTTTTACTGTCAACACTCTTTTTCAATAATTTTTAAAATTATTTAAACCAACGTTACTTTTGCAAATCGACGCTTGCCAACTTGCAAAATTATGCACTTTCCTGCAGATAATAGTAAATTTTTATCCTGAATTTTCTCGCTGTCTATCTTAACACCACCCTGCTGTATCATACGAACCGCCTCGGATGTGCTCTCTGTTAAACCAGCTGACTTGATAACTGATGGAATTAACATACCTGCGGCACCTACTTTAACCGTCACTTCAGGTAAATCCTCCGGCAGCTTTCCCTTCTGAAACTGTGCAATAAAGTTTTCTTTTGCATGCCGCCCAGCCTCAGCATCATGAAAACGCGCCGCCAGTTCTTCCGCGAGCAAAAATTTCACATCACGCGGGTTCATCCCAGCCGCAACATCATCACGTAACTTTTGTATCTCTTCGAGCGAACGAAAACTAATCAACTCATACCACAACCACATCGTCTCATCTGAAATAGACATCACTTTGCCAAAAATTTGATCGGCTGATTCATCAACACCTATATAGTTACCAAGTGACTTGGACATTTTTTTAACGCCATCCAGCCCAGGTAACAATGGAAGCGTTATGATAATTTGCGCCGGCTGGCCAACATGCCGCTGCAATTCGCGCCCCATTAACAGATTAAACTTTTGATCTGTACCGCCTAATTCAATGTCTGCACGCATGGCTACCGAATCGTAGCCCTGCAATAATGGGTACAAAAATTCATGGATGGCAATAGGCTGCCCTGATGTATAACGTTTATGAAAATCATCGCGCTCGAGCATTCTCGCAACCGTATGTGTCGCCGCTAATTTGATCAAGTCAACTGGTGTTAACTTATCCATCCACTCCGAATTAAACATGATTTTCGTTTTCTTCGGATCCAGCACTTTAAATACTTGCTTCTGATAAGTTAGCGAATTCGCTTCAACCTGCTCGCGAGTCAGCGGCGGCCTTGTTTCATTTTTACCCGACGGATCACCGATCATACCGGTGAAATCGCCAATCAAAAAAAGAATCTCGTGTCCCAGATCCTGCAGTTGACGCATTTTGTTTAACAAAACCGTATGCCCAAGATGCAAATCTGGCGCGGTAGGATCAAACCCGGCCTTCACTCGCAACGGTTTCCCGCTCTTTAATTTCTCGATCAATTCTTCTTCGATCAATATTTCTTCTACGCCACGCTGAATGATCGATAACGCCTGGTCAATTGCTGTCATTGACACACTCTCCACTACTTTCTGTACAATTTTAATAAAAGATAAGCGCAAATTATGGCACACTATATAAGGAAATGAGAGGGCTTTCACCCCTCACCCTCAACCAGAATGGCAGCAAACAGCACATGAGCGAACTCTATATAGGATTAATGTCTGGTACGAGTGCGGATGGTATTGATGCAGCACTGGTCGACTTCAGCCAGTCTCAGCCTGCCATCATCGCCACTCATTATGCACCCTATGAATCCGAATTAAGGCAAAAGATACTCACTCTCTGCAAGCAGGGTGAGAATGAAATCCAGCGTCTCGGCGAGCTTGATGTTCTACTTGGCAATGCGTTTGCCCAGGTTGTTAATCAACTACTCAAAAAACAGGGCATGACCGCGAGTGACATCGCTGCCATTGGCAGCCATGGACAGACTGTACGTCATATGCCAGATCAGCCCTCCCGCTTTACCTTACAAATAGGCGACCCCAATATTATCGCTGCTGAAACAGGGATCACGACGATTGCGGATTTTCGACGCAAGGACATTGCTCTTGGCGGACAGGGTGCGCCGCTTGTTCCTGCTTTTCATCAATATACGCTGTCATCTTCCATTATCGACCGCGCTATCGTGAACATTGGCGGCATTGCAAATATCACTATCCTGCCGCATCAAACACCTGACATCGTCACCGGATTTGATACCGGCCCCGGCAATGTTTTGCTAGATGCCTGGATTAACCTGCATCAACAGCAATCACACGATCGTCACGGCAGCTGGGGTGCAGAAGGGAAACTAAATCAGGCATTACTTGATCTATTATTAGCTGATCCTTATTTTACACTTGCGCCGCCCAAAAGCACTGGCAGGGAATATTTCAATCTTGATTGGCTGCAGCAGAAATTAAATGTATTAAATAAAGAAATATCACCTGTTGATGTGCAGACAACACTGGTTGAATTAACTGCTCACAGTATTATTGATGCGATCCGTCAATATTTTCCAAGCGGTGAAATTCTGGTTTGCGGCGGCGGCGTGCAAAACACATTCCTGATGTCTCGACTCACTGAATTAGCAAAACCTGCTTATTTTGTTTCTTCCACACAAAAATATGGTCTCGATCCTGACTGGATTGAAGCAGTTGCATTTGCATGGCTAGCACGGCAAACCGTTAATCGCCAGCCGGGCAATCTGCCGCGCGTTACTGGTGCAAAACAGGCAGCGTTATTAGGTGGGGTGTATTATTGCTAACAAGATAGATAATCCTCGAGGTTTTGAACTTTGATATTGTCTGCCAGCATATAAGATCGCTTACCCGGATAAATAACAATAAGCTCATCCAGCTTCAAATCCTGACAAGCAATATGCATTGATTTTGTTAATGCTGGCGCATCTGAATATTTAAATTCAAATCCAATCCGCTTCCCATCGTGAAACATCAACAAATCTAATTCTGCTTGCTGATGCGTTGCCCAATAATAACATCGCCCAGATTCAACGTGTTGACAGCGAATAATTTGCTCCAATGCAAAACCTTCCCAGGAGGCACCCACTTTAGGATGATGTTGCAACGTGAATTTATTCTCAATATCTAATAAATAATGCAAAATACCGCTATCACGAAAATAAATTTTTGGTGCTTTCACTTGTCGCTTGCCAATATTCTCCCACCATGGCTGTAATTGGCGAATCATGAATGTATCAACCAGGATATCCAGATAATGCCGAATACTTTTACCATTAATTCCCAGCGAACGCGCTAACTCTTCAGCATTGAATATATTGCCGTGATAATGCGCCAGCATCATCCAGAATCGACGCAGATTAGCTGGCGGAATCCGAATACCCAAGTTAGGAATATCTTGCTCGAGAAAAGTTCTAATGTATTGTCTGCGCCATTCAATGCTTTCTTGATCGTTTTTGGCAAGATAAGATAATGGAAATCCACCTCGCAGCCACAAGGTTTCACTCTCTCCTGTTTCGATTAAATCAAAAGGCTGAATTTCCAGATATGCTACACGCCCCGCCAATGATTCTGACGATTGCTGCAATAAATCACGCGACGCACTTCCCAAAATTAACCAGCGCTGCTTTTTTTGCGGCGAATCAATGAGTACCCGCAGCGCGGGAAATAAATCTGGACGACGCTGTATTTCATCAATAATGATCAACCCCTCTAGCTGTGCTAATGCCAGATGTGGCTGACTGAGAGCAACCAGATCCTCTTCCTTTTCCAGATCAAAAAAATGAACAGGCTCATCTATTTGTTTCGCACAATATTTGGCTAGCGTCGTCTTGCCTACCTGACGAGGCCCCAGCAGGCAAACAGCCGGAAACTGTTGCCCTAATAAAGCTATCTTATTGTTATAATATAATCTTTTCATTTTTTACCATGAAATATTGGGGTCTGATACCTTATTTTCATGGTAAGAGAGAGATAATGCAAGCTAAAGAAGCCAATCTTATTGCTAAAGCACGAAGGGAATAATTACACCTTCCCATATTCCTGTTTATCCGCCAGCCAGCGTTTAAACAGCAGCTCTAGTTTATCCGCATGATCGCGCAGCATCACTTCTGCTGCCTGCGATACAGCAGGCAATAATTCACTGTCACGGATTAAATCAGCAATCCGAAAACTTAACTCCCCTGTCTGACGTGTACCCAGCACTTCACCCGGGCCGCGCAGTTCCAAATCGCGCTGCGCGATCTTGAATCCATCAGTGGTTTCGCGCATCACCGCTAAACGTTCTTTGCCAATTGATGAAATGGGATAGTGATAAATCAACACACAATAACTTGCTTGCGCACCGCGCCCCACACGCCCGCGCAATTGATGTAATTGCGACAATCCAAGCCGCTCGGCATTTTCAATCACCATCAGACTCGCATTAGGCACATCAACACCCACCTCGATGACGGTTGTCGCTACCAGCAATAATATTTCGCCGTCTTTAAATGCTCGCATGACACTTTCTTTATCGGCAGATTTCATGCGTCCGTGTATTAATCCAACACGAATGTCTGGCATGATTTGCTGCAAGGTTTCAGCAGTAGCAGTCGCCGCTTCACAATCCAGCACTTCTGATTCTTCGATTAATGGACATACCCAGTAAGCTTGCCGGCCTTGCAGGCAGGCATCACGAATGCGTTTGATAACATCTGGGCGTTTGCTGCTGGCCAACACGGTTGTTTGTACCGGTGTTCTTCCCGGCGGCAGCTCATCAATCACCGAGCAATCCAGATCAGCATAGAATGTCATGGCCAGCGTGCGAGGAATAGGAGTCGCCGTCATCACAAGCTGATGCGGGTACATTTGTGCCTGCATTCCTTTTTCACGAAATAATGCGCGCTGCTGCACACCGAAGCGATGCTGTTCATCAACAACCACTAACGCTAATTTAGCGAACGTAATCTCTTGCTGAAATAACGCATGCGTGCCGATGACAATATGCGCTTCGCCATTTTCAATCGCCTGCATTGCTGCTTTTCGTGCACTCGCTTTCACACTGCCGGATAAAAAGACTACTTTCACCCCTAGCGGTTCAAACCATTGCATAAAGTTTCGTGCATGCTGTTCAGCGAGTAATTCAGTCGGCGCCATTAGAGCTGCCTGATAACCGTTTTCAACTGCTTGCAGCATCGCAAGAGCTGCTACCACTGTTTTGCCCGAGCCAACATCTCCTTGCACTAATCGCAACATGGGAAATGATCGGGATAAATCATGCTGAATCTCAAGGACAACACGCTGCTGCGCAGATGTTAATTGATAAGGCAAGCTTTTCTTGAATACATCAATCAGCGTGCCATTCATTGGCAAACTTGCACCAACCTGATGTTGAAATGTTGTTTTTAATTGTAACAGGCTGACTCGATGCGCTAATAATTCTTCAAATATCAGGCGTTTTTGCGCAGGTGTTTGATGCTCTTGCAGCGCAGGAATAGTTAATACCCGCGGCGGCCGATGCACGACATGCAAGGCTTCTCTAAAGTGCGGAAAAGAAAACGAAGCAACAAATTGCGGCGGCAACAATTCATGCCCGCCAGCATGTTTTTCCATCCACTCTAATGCATTCGTCGTCAGTTTTCTTAGCATATACTGACTCAAACCATCCGTTGCTGGATAAATCGGCGTTAAATGCTGATCCACAGGCAGCGGATGCGCGTCATCCACTATTTTGAATTCAGGATGTACCATCTCTAAGCCAGTTGACCCTAAACGCACTTCACCGTAACAACGTAAACGCGTGCCAGATGTAAACGCATGCGCTTGAAACCGAAGCAGATGAAAAAAACGCAAATGCATTCTGCCCGTCGCATCACGCAGCTCGCATAATAATTTTGTTTTACCTTTAACAGGTTTGGAAACGGATTGAACCACGCCTTCAATCACCGAGTGATCACCCGGTCTTGTTTGTCGAATGGGTTGAATATGCGTACGATCCTGATAACGTGATGGCAGATGAAATAATAGATCAACAGGTGTATGAATATTAAGTCGCGCGAGATGCCTGGCAATTTGCGGGCCGACACCACGCAGTTTAAATGATGATGAGGTGGTTAACTCTTTCTGTTTGGGCACAGCCACCCCCATCACATCATATTTGCATTTAAACGGCTAATCTTCGTTCCTGTTCAGCATCAGGAACAACATCCTGTGAAGTGCGCAGCACCGCATGCATATCAGCACCACCCCTGGCAAACATGCCAAGCGAGGAAACCGGTGTTGCCAGCTCTACTGCTAAAGCTGCAGCATCAGCAGCCGCTTCCGCAGGCGTACCCGCATCTGGTAAAGCACCAGCTGCCTGCACATCATCAACCGAATCTGATGCCACATGCCGCAATGCCAACGCCAACTCACCTTCAAAAGAAATCAGCAGCTGATCCAGCTGTTTTACATTCTCACGAATGCTTTTACCCATATAATTACGAGTTTCCTGCTCTAAATCAATTTGCGGGAAAATGATTTGCGCAAGCAGGAACATAGTTGCGCCAAGAAGACTGAGGCCAATTTCTTCACTTAAAACATCTACCGTTATACTTGATTGTATTTTATCCTTCACATCACTGATCAGTGCAATAAAGTTTTCTATCAAGTGCATGTTGATTTTACAAATTTGAACTTTAATGTTCTTTTGCACCTCCAGATCCGTTTCTGCATGCAGCTGTTTAATAAGTTCATCTACATGCAGCTTTTGCTGCTCGAACTTAGGCTTGATTCTACTCATCAGCACTTTCATTTCTGCAGATGGTGTTCGTATTAGCTCAAGCACATCCTCTTTAAGCAAATCAAAGTTAGCTAACATACCACCAGACGTATTCATATCTGCATGAGCTGAACTCAATGACGGCAAAGTAGAGTTGAACAACTCTTCAGAACCTAGCAGCCTGATTATCTCGTTTCGCCACACGTTCTTGGCATCACGTAATTTTTGAATTTCTTCCTGAGCACTTTGCTCAAACACACCAAGTTCGTCATTTTTAGGCCCCTCACTCTGAGCTGGCGCAGAAGCACTAAATATTGATGCTGCACTAGCCGCCATCTCACTAAAAAATTCCCACCAGGTTCTGACTCCAACTCTACGGCGATTTTGCATTGTTACGTTTCCTTATGTCGTTATAGTTGATTTTTAAAGATATATCATAATCGCCTTAAGGCTATCTTAAGATTACCAGCCTTACCGCCGCCATCACTTTAATCCATAAACAATTGTCGTTACCAATCTAACCTTTTTATTGATTGAACCTAGTGCGCTTTGATTACTTTCCCAGTCCGAGCTCATCGTACTCGTATCACGGCTCATTACCTGAAATACCCCTTGATTGGCCCGCTGGATACCCGCCAACTCACTGCCTGAATCACGCGCAAACTGGCTCGCAATCGTATAGGCACTTTTTGTTGCGGCAGACATCATGGCGGGACGAATGGTATCAAGATTTGTGTAGTAATAACCTGGATTCGGGTTCAACGTACTCGCATCAAACGTTAACATAACACCCTGCTGTAATAGCACATCCAGTTCACGCAGGCTTTTTTCAATGAGTTTTACATTTGTCGTGCGTATACGTGTTCCGGAAGTCACCACATAACGAAATTCATTAGCCAACTGACTGTTGAGATTTTGATTATAAGCATTGGCGAAACGATCTTCGATGCGCATCTGCAGGCGGTCGATCTCTGTATCATTAAAACCACGCTCTTTTAAAAAAGCAGCTAATATTTGATGGTCATGCTGGATTTTTGCATATAACGTGCTTAAATCATTACCTATTTCCCGATAGTTAACATCCCACAGCCCTAGATTCGACGTCACATCCTGCTCTGCTAACCCCTTGACTGTCACTATTCGTTCAGCTTTTCTGGCTCGATACAATCCCTTGCCTATTGTCATACCCGCCCCAACCAGACCCAGACTAAGTATCAGCGCCCCAATAACAGGCGTCATGTGCTTTATATCCATATCAACCTCATTTATTAATCGTTCTATTGACAACAATATCCAGCCTGTATAAAGTGCCGTCTCAATCTTGCCGAGGTGGTGAAATTGGTAGACACGCAGGCTTCAGGTGTCTGTGGGGGCAACCCCGTGGAGGTTCAAGTCCTCTCCTCGGTAATGAATGGATCCAGCTCTACTGTTTCAAACGGATTTCTTAGTGTAATCGTATCGTTCCTGTCAGACCCCGTCGAAATAATATCAATTGGTATCCCTGCCAGCGCTTCTACCCGCAATAAATAGTTGCGTGCATTTAACGGCAATGCATCAAACTTGCGTATACAAGCTGTTGCTTCCTGCCAGCCTGGCATCTCTTCATAAATCGGCTCACAACGCCCAAATGCTTCTGTATCAATTGGTGGATACTGATACGTTTCGCCATCCAGTTTATAACCTACACAAATTTTAATGGTTGGCAGTGTATCCAGCACGTCCAGCTTGGTAATACACAAACCAGACAAGCTATTAAGCTCAATGGATCGCCTCAACGCGACCATATCCAGCCAGCCACAACGTCTGGGGCGGCCAGTCACTGATCCAAATTCATTCCCATTTTTAGCAATAAAAGTGCCTGTTTCATCCTTTAATTCTGTCGGAAATGGCCCAGAACCAACGCGTGTGGCATATGCCTTGGTAACACCTAAAATATAATTAAGGTACCGGGGGCCAAAACCACTGCCAACACTTGCCGCACCTGCAACCGTATTGGAAGACGTCACAAACGGATAAGTACCATGATCAACATCCAGAAACGTGCCTTGCGCACCTTCAAATAATATATTGCTGCCAGCATTGCGTAAATCTGTCAGCAACGCAGATACATCCGCACGCATCGGTTTTAATTTAGGCACTATCATTAATAAATTATCAAGCAGCTGGCGAAACTCAATTGGCGCATGCTTATGGTAATGTTCCAACACAAAGTTATGATACTCCAGCACTGCTTCCAGCTTCTCCGCCAGACGCTTTTCATGAAATAAATCTTCAAAACGAAGCGCTCGACGTGCCACTTTATCTTCATAGGCTGGGCCAATACCACGACCTGTTGTGCCAATTTTGGCATTTCCTTTTGCCTCTTCGCGCGCGCGATCGAGCGCGACATGATAAGGTAAGATCAAAACGCATGCGTCACTGATGCGCAGCCGTTGTGTTGCGGGCACCCCCCGATTTTCCAATTCCTGTATTTCTTCCAGCAATGCTGTTGGAGACAGTACTACGCCATTACCAATCAAACATTGAACATGTTCGTGTAAAATACCCGAGGGAATAAGACGCAGAATAGTTTTCTGGCCATCGATCATCAGCGTATGGCCGGCATTGTGTCCACCCTGAAACCGCACAGCAACGGATGCCTGCTCCATCAGCATATCTACAATTTTGCCTTTACCTTCATCGCCCCACTGACTGCCCAAAATAACAACACTTTTTCCCATGGTCTTTTCTCTTAATTAAAGGTCACGTTTCTCAAAGGCGAAATCATACCACGTTAATGAGCCAATGTTGAACCAGACTATCCTGGTAGATCGGCTCGCTATATATGGTAGATCATGCCATTAAAAATGGCCGGTATTTGCGTACTCGCGTCACCCATCCCCCAGTGGGACCCCTGACGCTGCGTTCGCAAATACCGGCCATTTTTAATGACATGATCTACTCTTTGCATACCCGCACCACCCATTTCCCAACGGGACCCCTGACGCTGCGTTCGCAAATACCGAACATTTTTAATGGCATGATCTACTGTTTGCGTACCCGCATCACCTAACCCCGCTGTTGCAGCTTTTCCATTTCAACCTGAGGAAGGCGCAGCTCAAGATGACAGAAACCATCATCATCAATCAATTCAGACAACACCGCTTTTCGGGCATAAAGGGATGCCCGCAATCTGGTTTCCGACGGAGCAAGAACAACACTCCCCTTCACCAGAGGCAAACCCAGTTTTTCGCAAATAGCGCTGACCAGACTGTCTATACCGTTACCACTAACTGCCGAGAGAAACACCCTTCTTATCTGCCCCATTTCATCCCGGTCTACTCCGGCCTGCACATCAGGCCGCAAATCAATCTTGTTAAAAATCAACAGCCGCGGCACATCATTCGCCTGAATCTCGTCCAGCACTCGATTGACCTGTTCAATATGCGCCTGTTTATGCTCGTCATGTGCATCCACCACATGCAATAACAAATCCGCTTCACTCACTTCTTCCAGCGTGGCATGAAAGGCTACCACCAGATCATGCGGCAAATGCCGGATAAAACCCACTGTATCTGCCAGAATAACCGGGCCCATTTCAGGAAAATCAATACGGCGCAGGGTTGGATCAAGTGTCGCAAACAATTGATCTGCCACATAAGCATCAGCGCCCGTCATGCGATTGAACAACGTCGACTTGCCAGCATTGGTATACCCCACCAATGCCACTGTTGGCACAATGGCACGCCGGCGTGCACGCCTGCCCTGCTCACGCTGTTTATGAATTTTCAACAGCTTTTCCTGAATGACTTTCATACGCTTGCGAAGCAAACGTCTGTCAACT
>CAZOVT010000022.1:8312-21204 GCA_964583565.1 uncultured Coxiellaceae bacterium | reverse complement strand
GGGACCGCCACGCAAACCGATACCACCGCGCTGCCGCTCCAAGTGAGTCCAGCCGCGAATAAGGCGTGTAGATTGGTGGGTCAGGATAGCCAGCTCAACTTGCAACGCCCCTTCAAAGCTACGAGCACGTTGAGCAAAAATATCCAATATCAAACCCGTACGATCCAGCACGCGGCAATTAAAAAACTTTTCCAGATTGCGTTCCTGTGCGGGTGATAACACATGATTGAACAAGACCAACTGACATTGGCTGGCAGCAACAGCGGCACGAATTTCTTCAGCTTTGCCTGACCCAATAAACAATTTCGAGTCCGGCACCTTACGTGTGGTGACAACAACCCCAACGATTTCGGCACCGGCAGAGCTGGCTAACTCCTTAAACTCTTCCAGATCTTCTTCCATCTGGCCGGTTGGAAAATTAACATGAACCAATACGACGCGCTCGCCGCCTGTCGGGCGCTCATTCAATGACCTCTCCTTACCAAAAACAACTTTTGTATTACCGGCTACTCTTGCGAGGAGACAGGCTTGATATTATTACCATTGCTTTTTACCGCACCACCTTGCTGACCATTACTATTGTACTCAAATGGTGTTGCAACATTGCGGGAAGGGACAATGGTTGAAATTGCATGTTTGTAAACCATCTGGCTTACGGTGTTTTTCAACAGGACAACAAACTGATCGAACGACTCGATGACACCCTGTAACTTGATTCCATTAACGAGATAAATAGACACAGGGATCTTCTCTTTACGCAACGAATTCAAGAAAGGATCTTGTAAAGATGGTCCTTTTGTCATGTTTTTATTCTCCGATTTTTTAGTTTTTAATCCTGCCTTTTCACTAACGGCTAAAGCGATACCCATATGCAAATATATCCTTGTTATTGCTAGAGTTACGAAAGTATCGAGGATAGCGAATATACCACCCGCAAGCAAGAAATTGGTGATATAATATTTTCAACTGATTGTTTTTTAATAGGCGAGATCCCCGCCATGAGCCAGACACCGCCATTAATGAAGACCTGTGCTGCCTGCGGACTGAGCAAATCCCTATCTGCTTTTTTACAGGTAACAGGCCCTGAAGGCACTACTTATACAAACATCTGCGCCACGTGCCGCAAAGCGCAAATGGAATCCCCGTCTGGACAAAACGAACGCGATGAATCAACCACCAGCGATACCAGTCACACCATCGACAGCAAAACAAAGGTCAAATCAGATACAGAAAAACGCGATTTGCGCAAACAAGTTGAAGAAGATTATTTTGAAGAACGAGAAAAAGATCAATTAATCGACGAAAAAGTTATTGAAAAGCAGCAGAGCTTCCACAAGGACGAAAAAAAACACAGAGACAGCTTTCTTAAAAAAAGCGTATTCCTGAATAACAAAAACATACCCACAGACGCCACTAAAGTATATGGCAGTGAGGCACAATCCAGCAAAGCCGGAAGATTTGACTTTACCGCACCCGTTGAAGACACACGCACACCCCAGATTAAACACAGCGGTGCCATATTCAATCAATTCAAATCCTGGTTAGGCAAAAGCGCGCCCATTGGACAACGCGTTGCGGATAAACCATCCTCTGCGCCCACCCAGAAAGACGTAACGGATTATATCGATAAAACATGGGGACCTGGGGCACGCAAAAAATAACACGCGAGCACACCCTCATTTTTACTCGGCTTTTTTAACCATCTCACCATTCTGCTTCAGCGTATAATCATGCTCGTTATGCCGAAATGAAATAACTCGATCGAATTGAAACGCCCCTTCCTTGACTTTGCATAAAGGATTTCCAATCGCATCATTCTGGGCGTCCAACCCTGCTGGTAACAGATGTTCTTTTTTAATCGCAATCGTCAGGTAACCATGCTGCACCTTGCTGGTTCTTGAACGGATAAAGGACTCAATATGTGCCAGCTCTTTATAAATTGGACGATTCACGCTGTATTCATAAAGCACAGAGGGTTGCAGAAGCTTTTGCCAGGTAGCAGCCGATAAACCTTGCGTATTGAAGAGGTAAACATAAACCAGCATTTCATCTTCAGCCAGCCCCGCTTGAGCGGGCGCTTCTTTCGACTCCATTTCCTGCATATTTTCTTCTATTTTCTGCTTTAAAGCAGCTAACTTTTCCCTGATAAAACGAAATTTATCCCCTATCTGGTATTTTTCACGCAATGCAGTTTCTTCTTGCACAACATCCTGAAGAAGTTGAAGTAATTTTTTGCTGCTTTCTTTATTATCATCAACCATAAAAATCGCTCTATAACGAATCGCTCTCTTCAGCTTTCTTTGTCAGATACACAGCAACATCCAGCAAATACTGAATGGAATTATTTGGCGCACCCGCTTTATCAGCAGGCGCAGCATTTTGCAATCCAACACCTAATGCATTCGCCTGCTTTGCGACCTCCAGCAACACCGCTTTTACCTGCGAGGCTAATATTGCTGTATCGCTCATAATAATCACCACTCCCTGTGGAAAAGATAACGATTCATATCTAAACATAGTTACACCATTCACGCACCATTGCTGCTGGCGCTTGCAGGGTCATTCAAACGTGGGTCATCCCGTTGATCATAACCCAGATGTTGATTTTCATATATTTGATGTGCGCGCCGCTGCATGTAAGCATCACGCATAAAGACATATTTGTCTATCGCCGCCTCTTCAAGAAGATCCTGATATTTCAACGCCTGGGCACGAGCATCAACAGCACTCATACCATACAGCGCATAGCGATCTCTTTCAGGATAAATGTAAGGATAAACTGAAAATGCAAAATAATCGACTGGCATACCAAGCGCGTCACGCCATGTCCTTGAACCCCAGAATGGCAAGACAAGATAAGTTGAATCTTCATAACCATAAGCTGCCATGGTCAATCCAAAATCATTCTGATAATAGGGAAGATTGATGCGGGTTGCTATATCAAACAATCCGACGATACCCACTGTCGTATTCACGCCAAAACGCCAGAGGTCATTAGCCATTTGATAAATATTTAACTGCAGCAAATCATTTACAATCGTTGGAATCGTATCAATATTTCTAAAAAAATTATGAATCCCCATGTTCAGCGGTTTGGGTATGACCTGATTATAAAATGTTCCCACAGGCTTCATGAAATACATGTCCACTTTTTCATTAAATGCGAATACGGCGCGATTAAAGTTCTCACTTGGATCATTAGACGTATCAAGCCCTGGCCGATCTGCGGATGCTCTATCGCCATTCGTCGATGCTGGTGGTGGTGGTGTTGCTGCCAGCCGATCTGCCGCTGGCGCCTGTTCAGCCGCAACCTGCTGCCTGGCCGCTGCCGCTGCCACCTGACCAGAACTGGCCGCCGCAGCGCTTGCCGCCGCACCCCCAACTGCCGCCTGAGCACTCGCAGACACGGCTGCGACAAATACCACCGCTAATAGTTGTCTTGACAGACCTATTCCCTTATATTCCGTATGTTTCATATGCCTTCCTGCTTGAAATCGACTTAAATGAATAGATTAACGTTATCCCGGATCACTGTCTCGTGCAAGAGATAAGCAAAGGAACAATGCAAAACAGCATATTTTTTTAAATAAGGTATAAGGTATTTTATGAATTCGACTCTTGTGCTTGTCATTCTCGATGGATGGGGATACCGGGAAAACACAGACGCCAATGCAATTGCCAGCGCCCACAAACCAAACTGGGACAAGCTATGGGCAACCTGCCCACATACCCTGCTGTCAGGTTCAGGCAAATGTGTTGGTTTACCTGACGGCCAGATGGGCAATTCAGAAGTCGGGCATCTCAATATGGGTGCCGGGCGTATTGTTCATCAGGATCTGACACGCATCGATAGCGCCATTGAAGATGGAACTTTTTTTACCAACCCTGCCTTAAAAAATGCACTGGCGCTGGCAAAAAAAACAAATAAAGCTGTTCATCTGCTTGGCCTGCTCTCACCCGGCGGCGTTCACAGCCATGAAAACCATCTGCATGCCATGATCGAAATGGCCGCCAGGGAAAATATTGCATCCCTGTACATTCACCCTTTTCTTGATGGACGCGATACACCGCCGCAAAGTGCCCTGCCATCCCTGCTCGCGCTTGATAATCAGTGCAAACGCTTTGCTTGCGGCACTATTGCATCGCTCGTCGGCCGATACTATGCAATGGATAGAGATAAACGCTGGGATAGAATACAGAAAGCCTACGACTTACTCATTACCGGCACGTCTGACCGCACAGCGACGACTGCTGAAGAAGGATTGATGCTCGCTTATCAGGCCGGGGAAACCGATGAATTTGTCAAGCCTGTCAGCATCCATGCGCCAGACAAAGCACCTGTCACTATCAATGACGGCGACATCATCATTTTTATGAATTTCAGGGCAGACAGGGCACGCGAGATAACACAAGCCATTATCGAACCATCATTCAATGAATTTCAGCGTCAAAAACAAATTACGCCCGGTCAATTTGTTTGCCTGTCAGAATATGACGCGCGCTTTCAAACACCCACAGCCTTTCCACCCGAGCCGCTCAATCACATTTTCGCGGAATGCATCAGCGAAAAAGGATTAAAACAATTACGCATTGCGGAAACAGAAAAATACGCGCATGTGACCTTCTTTTTTAATGGCGGTGTTGAAAAACCTTATCCGAATGAAGATAGAATCCTGATTCCATCGCCGCGCGTAGCCACTTATGACCTACAGCCTGAAATGAGCGCACCTGAGCTGACAACACGCCTGGTGGAAGAGATAAAAAACGGCCAATATAGCGTTATTATCTGCAATTTTGCCAATCCAGATATGGTAGGCCATACCGGGAATATGCAAGCCACTATCCAAGCTGTTGAAGTTATTGATAAATGTCTGGGAAAAATCGTTGCCGCCCTGCAAGAAGTTGATGGTGAATTGATCATAACTGCTGACCATGGCAATGCTGAATACATGTTCGATAGTACAACACAACAAGCACACACTGCCCACACCAGCGACCCTGTTCCATTTATTTACATGGGTCGTAATGCCAAGATAATTAAAGAAAACGGCAAACTTTCAGATATCGCCCCCACCATGCTTTACCTGCTAAACCTGCCAAAACCCGAGGAAATGACTGGCACAAGTTTGGTCAAAAAGCACTAAGTCCTTAGAGAGATGCTATAATTAAGTTAAATCAAAGGATGGGTGTCTCGCTATGATGAACATACGTGCTTTCGTTGTGGTTGCTGTCATCTCAATCGGGTTAATCGCGATTAGCCCACTCACCATTGCCCACTTTACTACCGCAAAAAAAACAACTATCCAGACAGCGGTCGCTGAGCCGGGAGAAGCGCCTGCTGCGCAAATTACAGCTGTCGACAAAAAAGAAGCTGCCAACGATGAAGACATCAATCGGTTCACCAATACAATTGTCCTGATCAAGGATTTCTACGTTAAATCTGTTGGTGACAAAAGCCTTCTTGATGACGCTATACGCGGCATGGTAAGCGGACTAGATCCTCATTCTGAATACCTGGATGGTCAGGCATATAAAACCTTATTAATGACCACCAGTGGTGAATTTGGCGGTTTGGGCATTGAAGTATCACCTGAATACGGCATATTGAAAATCATCACGCCAATGGACGATACACCCGCCTCTAAAGCAGGCATCAAACCAAGTGATTACATTGTTGCCATCGATGGCAAACTCGTCAGCGAAATGACACTGCAGGAAGCCGTTGAAAAAATGCGCGGCAAAGCAGGCACTGCTGTTGTACTGACCATCTTGCGCAAAGGCGAAAAATCACCGCTAACCTTCAAACTGACACGCGAAACAATTCGCATTGCCAGCATCAAAAGTAAAATGCTGGATAATAAGTTTGGCTACATCAGAATCACTCAGTTCCAGGAACCAACAGCCAAACTGATGCGTGATACCATTATCGATCTTAAAAAGAAAAATAATGGGGCGCTTGGCGGGATTATTCTCGACCTGCGCAATAACCCCGGCGGCCTGCTTGAGTCTGCCGTGCAGGTAGTCAACTATTTCCTCAATGCCAAAACACTTAAAAAACACAATGACGTTGTTGTTTATACAGAAGGCAGGCTGCCCGAAGCACAATACAGTGCTAAAGCAAATGGAACAGACATTCTGGATGGCGCACCTATTGTTGTCCTGATAAACGGCGGTTCTGCATCTGCTTCGGAAATCGTTGCGGGTGCCCTGCAAGATTACAATCGCGCCATTGTTGCCGGCACAACCAGCTTTGGCAAAGGCTCTGTACAAACCGTGATTCCTCTGGATAAGACGCATGCTCTCAAACTAACAACCGCGCTTTATCACACACCTGCCGGTCGAGTCATACAGAATATCGGTATTGTGCCTGATGTACGCATTGAAGATCTGAAAGTTGTCAAAAACAAAACGGATGACGATCTTTCCATGATTGAACCCATCAAGGAATATCAGTTGAAAAATCATCTGCCAGGCACTGCTTCAGACGCTGACATCAGTAATGCTAAAAATATTGAAAATAACGATATCGGACTGGCCCATGATGACTTTCAACTGTTTGAAGCACTCAAAATCCTGCGCACCATCGCATTCCTCAACATGCAAAACACAGGCACAAGCACAGCAACCATGGCAAACGCTTTAACACCAACAAAGTCCACGGCTGAAGCAACTACAACGACTAAACAACCATAATTGCATCAATCTCTATCTGTGCTGCCTTTGGCAGCGCAGATACCTGAATGGTCGTGCGTGCTGGATAAGGTGCGCTAAAATGGGCCGCCATAACATCATTGAATACTGAAAACCGGGCAAGATCTGTCAGATAGATAGTCAGCTTGACTACATTAGCAAGTGTTCCACCAGCTGCTTCAACGACTGCGCGTAAATTTTTAAATACCTGTTCCGCTTGTGCAGCGAAATCGTCCGACACTAACGCCATTGTTTCCGGATCCAGCGGTATTTGTCCTGACAGGTAAACTGTATTGCCAACTTTGACGGCTTGTGAATAAACACCTATTGCCCGTGGTGCATGAGGGCTAACGATATATTCTTTCATTTGTACCTATACCTTTCGATTTTTCCCTTTACGACCAATCGCCGGTGGCGCAGAACGAAAGAGAATACGCAGATGTTTGAGAAAATAATAAAATGTCAGCAAGAGAATAGCAGAAACAGCAATGACAGGAAACATGGAACCCCAGTCATGCCGCAATACAAGTACCGCCATTTCGGGGTCTTGAGGGTTGTAATAACAAGGGTAGTTACCACCCACATGATACCGCGATAATATATCTTCCTGCGCCGATGCATCACTAAAATAAGACTTATCCAGACCGTTGCCGCTTACCCAGCGGCGATACTGAATATGGCTCACTGTATAGCTAACCAGAAAATCAGCTCGATACCGCCGCACAATAAAACGATGATCAGCAAGTTTCTTGCTGACAATACGGCACGTCGTCTGCGAATAGTGCGGCTTGACCTCTTTATCAGGCAAAAGATAACTGGACTGATTGATATAACGGAGATAAAAAAAACCGCTTGTCAGGATAATGAATAATCCCAACAGCAATAATACCCGTTTCCCTCTCGGCCTCAGCAGCTTCCAGATCATCCCTAACGGTTATCCCTTTCCAACCTAGAAGAATACCAGCCTATTTGGCTTTGGATTTTCTGCAGCATATCCCTTTGCAGCAGCATGCTATGTAATCATATAAAAGGGCAACAACGACACCGAATACAAACCCTTTTAATAGCATCCACAAAGCACGTACCAAGCCTTCCTGCAATGTCGGCACAGGAATGCCAAACTGCGTCATCATGGCTGTTGGCCCGGCATACATAACCCATGCCATCCATACCAGTGTCCCCAATGCCGCTGTCAATCCTAACGCCAGCCCCAGGGAAAACGGGCATAATTTCATACCGTTACCATTCTTTTCGCATTTCATATGTACCTCCAGATTGTTATACCTATGACCTGCCTACACCCTATATTATATGCCATTCTGCTGGCGATCTCCTTAAATACAATCCATAATAAAAATATACACCTATAACAATAACAGCGGACGGGTATTACCTTGATTGAGTTTGAACGCCTGCAGAGCGAGATCAGCCAGTATTTTACCCCCCAGCAAGCCGGGCTGGTGGAGCAGGCGTATCTGTTTGCCAAAGCCGCCCATGGCGACCAGATGCGGTATACCGGTGAACCCTATATTACCCACCCCCTCACCGTTGCCCTCATTCTGGCGCAAATGCGCATGGACCTGCCAACTATTCTGGCTGCCATCCTGCATGATGTCGTGGAAGACACGCCGGTGAAATTAACCGAAATTGAAGAAAAATTTGGCAAAGAAGTTGCCGAACTCGTGGATGGCGTCACCAAACTGGCACAAATACATTTTGAAAACCACGCACAAGCCCAGGCAGAAAATTTCCGCAAAATGGTCATGGCCATGGCAACCGATATTCGCGTCATTCTGGTCAAACTGGCAGACCGCCTGCACAACATGCAGACATTACACGGCTTGCCGCCGCATAAACGCCGCCGCATCTCGCTGGAAACGCTGGAAATTTTCTCTCCCATTGCAAACCGTCTCGGCATGCATGCGCTGCGAATCGAACTGCAAGATCTTGGTTTTGCCTCACTCTATCCAATGCGGTATAAAATTCTCAAAGAAGCTGTCAACAAAGCACATGGCAACCGCCAGGAAATCATCGCATTAATTCATGATCAAATCAGAGATGCCACCAAAAAAAATAATATTTCATCCGTCACCATCGATGGACGGGAAAAACATCTTTATAGTATTTACAAAAAAATGCATGGGAAACATTTATCATTTTCGGAAATCATGGATATCTATGGTTTTCGGATTATCGTCGACAAAGTAGACACGTGTTACCGCATGCTGGGTATATTACATAATCTTTACAAACCCATTGTGCAGCGTTTCAAAGACTATATCGCCATCCCCAAAGCCAATGGTTATCAATCACTGCATACCACCCTATTTGGGCCTTACGGCGTCCCTATCGAAGTACAGATTCGCACGGAAGAAATGCATAAAATGGCTGAAAATGGCATTGCCGCGCACTGGTTGTATAAAACAGAAAAGAAAATGTTTAGCGATGCGCAGTCACGCACACGAGAATGGCTGGACGGCATCCTCGAACTGGATAAAAGCTCCAGAAACTCGCTTGAATTTATCGAAAATGTAAAGATTGATCTTTTTCCCGACGAAGTCTATGTCTTTACGCCTAAAGGTCAGATCATTGAGCTGCCTGCTGGCGCAACACCGGTAGATTTTGCATACACCATTCACTCTGATATTGGCGATACCTGTGTCGCTGTACGCCTGGACAAACGCCTTTCTCCATTAAGCACACCGCTGGTAAGCGGGCAGCAGGTAGAAATCATTACCGCACCGGGTGCGCGGCCAAATTCAGCCTGGCTTAATTTTGTTGTCACCAGTAAAGCCCGCAGCAAAATCAAACATTATCTGAAAAAATTACAGCGTGAAGAATCCGCTGAGCTAGGCAAGCGGCTGATTGAAAAAGCATTACACAGTTATAAACTGCATCTTGACCAGATTCCTGAGCAAATCATGCAAGGTCTTATCACTGAGTCACATCTTGAATCGGTCAATCATCTTTATGAAGAAGTTGGCATTGGTAACCGGCCCGCATTGCTAGTCGTAAAACAGATTGTCAAATCTATCGGCGATGTCAATAAAGAAGAGCCTGATGCACTTGCTATTCATCCGCTTGCTATCAAGGGAACGGAAGGGTTGGCTATCCGTTATGCCAAGTGCTGCCGCCCTATTCCTGGTGACAATATCGCTGGATTAATCAAAACAGGACAAGGCATTGAAGTGCATATTATCCAATGCCCGCATATCGAAAAATATCAACACAAATCTGATCACTATGTACCATTAACATGGGAAGAAAAAATTGATCGTGATTTTTCAGTAGACATTGATGTTGATCTTATCAATCGCCGCGGCAGCCTCGCCTCATTGACGCTTGCTATTTCTGCTGCCGAATCCAATATCGAAAATATACGCGCACAGGAAAGCGACATACATCATACGCGCGTGGATATTACCATTTCTGTCAGCAATCGCTCCCACCTTGCTCGTATTCTGCAAAAAATCCGCAAGCGCAAAGATGTGATTAAAGTCATGCGGCATAAACCCTAGCGTGTTGGTTCACTGCGAGGGAGCCTCGCAATGACAGCACCACCACGCATCGTCAATTCAACGTTAAAATCTGCGTCCAGAACAACAAGGTCTGCATCAAACCCAGCCGCAATTTTTCCTTTTTTGTCTCCCAGACCGATGCATGACGCCGGGTAACTGGATGCCATCTGAATAGCTTCGGCAAGCGTACAACCTGAAAATGACACCATGTTTTTTATCGCCTGAGGCATGCGCAGCGTACTGCCGGCAAGCGTACCATTCGCAATAGTTACCTTGCCATCCACGACAGTGACGTCTTGCCCTCCCAGCTCATAATGCCCATCACCACAGCATTTTGCACGCATAGCATCTGTCACCAATATAACACCCTGACCACCTTTCAACTTCAACGCCAATTCAAGCATCGCGGGATGCAAATGCAAACCGTCTGCAATCAACTCCACGCTAACAACCGGCGATAACAGCAACGCACCCGCCGCACCCGGCTCTCGCTGCTGCAATCCACGCATGGCATTAAATAAATGTGTTGCCTGCGTGCATCCTGCCGTAATGGCAGCCAGCGTTTCATCATAAGTTGCATTTGTATGACCAACCGAAACAATCACGCCGCGGCGCTTTAAATTTTTTATCAATTCAATTGCATTTGGCAGCTCAGGCGCCATGGTCACCACCTTAATGAGATTACCCGATAGCTGCTGCCAGGTTTCAAATAATGCCATATCCGGCGGGCAAATATATGCCGCAGCCTGTGCGCCCATTTTTTCTTTTGCAATAAAAGGCCCTTCAAGATGCACACCTAATAACTCCGCACCTTTATGATCAGACTGCCTGCTAAAATCTGAAATGGTACGCAACACGATATCCATTTGTTCACTGGATGCCGTCATTGTCGTTGCAAGAAAACCCGTTACTCCTTCTTCCGCCAGTGCACACGCAATGCTTGCAAGTGCTTCTTGCGTACCATCCATCACGTCCGCGCCTGCTGCGCCATGAATATGCAAATCGATAAATCCCGGCACTAAATAATGTGCCTCTGTATATTCGTGCAGAACAGCCGGCATGTGATTAGCAATCATGTCTGCCGGTATAATCGATCTGATATTTCCTGCTTCTACAACAACCGCGATATTCGTTTTCCACCGCCCCTCTTGCAGAACTTGCATGCCATGAAATATATGCCGTGCTAGCTTACTCATACGACTCCCCGCATTGATAAAGCAGATTTTTGCAGCATTAAAATAGCGCCCTTATCTGGAACGGCTATTTTTTCAGTTAGTTTGTTACGCAGCCGCGCGGATAAATAAGGCTCAATAAACTCAACAATGCCACCAGACAACGAACACGGCAATACCTTGCTTTTATCATGCCGAGCCGCTTCAAGCGCCATATCCAGTTTATCAATATGCGCAGCGGCACATCGCATCAGTTGAATGGCTGCTTCATCGCCTGCCTTGACCTGTGTTATCACCACAGGTGCCAATTCGGCAAATTGGCTTGAGTTCGCTTTGTTTGCCCAGCTAACCATTGCAGCCAGATCATCATTAAAGTAACGACAAACCGCCTGTGCCAACCCGGACATGGATGATCTGCCATCGCGCCAGCTCAAGGCCTGACTCATTGCCTGCAATCCCAGCCACGCACCGCCGCCTTGATCATCATGCGGGAAACCCCATCCGCCAGCTCGCGCCGTCTGATTATTCTCAATTTGAAATCCGGCAACACCCGTACCAATAATAATAATGGTACCGTCACACCCTCCATGCGCACCCATACAGGCAGCATACGCATCTGACATCACAAGCAATGTCTGAAATGGGTGTCTGGTTTTTACAAACTGTTGGTAAGCTGATTCAACTTCACAACCGGCAAGCCCCATACCAGCATGAACTGGATAACGAGTATTTTCTATTGAAATATCCAATGGCTTAAGAATTACGTCTAACGCCGCATAAATAGATTGCCAGGCCTGCTCCACCGAAATGCGGATATTTGCCGGCCCACCGTTCGCCTGCCCCAACACATTCCCAGCCTCATCTTCAACACGAACTGTTGTTTTAGTTCCACCGCCATCGACACCTACAAATAATTGGTGCATTCGTCTTTATCCCTAAAAAATTTATCCAAGGCTAATGCCTTGACACTGGTGGTGATTTTAACACGAAATACGGACTTAACTCGATCAACCCATCACACTAGCTGATTATTTATTAATCAGGCAATGATCGCCACTTGCCATATTAGTACTAAATAAGTACAATCATGATCAGATTGTGCCTATTATTATAAAGCGGAGTGGTTAAGCATGCCTCAACATCAAGATAAAACAACAAACGCACCCCTGACAGAAACAATGTATCTTGAAAGGCTTAATCAACTTGACCCTGGTAATGTAACTCATGAGGCAAAAAAATTATTTGATGATTTACGCACAGCACCCCTGTCATCAGCAGAAAAAATAAAATTGCTTAAGCAGAAAACTAAGGATGGCTGTACATTGGGGATGTTTATTGCACGTTATCAAGATGCAGCCACTACCCAGCAATTCCTGACTTACCTAAAAGAGTTAAATTTGACAAAAGATGAGGTACTTGTTTTACTTAAGCAGCAACATAGTAACGGCTGGACATTAGGGATGTTTATTGCACGTTATCAAGATGCAGCCACTACCCAGCAATTCCTGACTT
>CAZOVT010000022.1:0-8212 GCA_964583565.1 uncultured Coxiellaceae bacterium | reverse complement strand
ACCTAAATGAGTTAAATTTGACAAAAGATGAGGTGCTTGTTTTACTTAAGCAGCAACATAAAGAAGGCTGGGCATTAGGAATGCATGTTGCACGTTATCACGATGCAGCCACCACCCAGCAATTTCTGACTTACCTACGAGAATTGAATTTAACAAAAGATGAGGCACTTGCATTACTTAAGCAGCAAGATAATAAGGCAGGCTGGATATTGGGGATGTTTATTGCACATTATCAAGATGCAGCCACTATCAAACAATTTTTAGATTATATTTTATCCTTAGTTGAAAATGGATTACCTATTGATAAAGTAAGAAAATTATTTGAAGTAAAAAATAATGATAACTTGACATTTGAATCGTCATTTAAAAATTATCAAGATAAGCTAGATGTTTATCTGACATTTAAAAACAAACTGTATGAATTTGAGCTTAACAAAATTAAACAGGAAACCAATCAATTAGTCAGGGATTTGTCAGAAAACAAATTCACAGCCAGTCAATTGCCAGAGAAAATTGATCAGGTTAGTAAGCTTTTGCAACACAGATCGGCATTGTATGCATCACATTTGAATGATCAGCGAAATATGTCTTGTATGACAGAAGATGAAAAGGATAATTATAGCCATTTAATCAGGCTAGCGAATCAATACCTTAATTATACCCCAGCTCATGCAATAAAATATTATGATGATAAATTTTTCATGTTAGTTTATCAAAAACATCCAGAAGCAGCAGAATTGCAAGAAGTACTCAATATAGATGAAAAAATAAAGCGTTATGTTGCTGCTATAGCCGGCATGCTTCATAACATCAGAAATGAAATTGATTTCAGATCAAAAAATAAAGAATGGGGGGCTTATAGTTATATTTTTGGTTCTTATAAAACAAATACACCGCCTAAGCTTGTTAAACAGTTATTAGCATCTTTGAATAAGCTGTCTGATTGGGATCAATCCAATGTTTTAGCGACCCACAAGGAAATAATAGCCATTTTAGAAAACCTGAAGCAAAGCAAGATTCACGATCAGGAAACAAAAAGATTTTATGCAACCATGTTGTCAGCATTAAAATCAATTATGTTTTCAGGTGAAACAGCGGAAATCATGCCAGCACAGGTAATACAGCCAACAGCCCCGTATGCATATGCATATTCAGATGCTGCTTCTGCATCAGTGGGTGCAGCGTTTCCTAATACACCTGCACGACACGATTCCCCGCCACCACCCTATGAGCAATTCATACAAACTACGCAAGCAAGGTATCCTGATTTACAAGGGGCTGAAGAATCAATAACACTCGCAACTGAACAAGTAAGAGATCTGTCTCGACCAAACAGACCAGTCGATGCCGCAGCATACAATAGCCTGGCAGCAGACTTTGCATCACCACCACCGTCTTTCTTTAAACCATCTGACAGTCCTTATGTATCCATGAGGTTTTTTCCACCCGCCCCGCAACATAATCCAGGCGGCGAACAAAGTGCTTCAATCCAGCTATCTCCGCCATCTAACAGAGTAGCACTAACAACAAATATATGACCGTTCAATACACCCGTTTGCACCCTTCGAAACGCAGCACTGAGCACTGTCGAAGGGTGCGTGTGGTATTTTTGCCAGTGGATTTTGGGCAAATCATGTGCCAGATTTCAATTGCCGCCGTAAATGTGCAAGTGGAATCCGTGCCTCACCATCAGCAGACATCGCCACTTCATTCGAAATAGCTGGAGCAAATGCGTGTGCAAATGCAATTTCGGTATACCACTCTACTTTCGTTTCATCATTCGACATATCAACTGTTAATAATGCATCTGCATCTGGAAACCAGAAACCGCTGGCGCGTAATTCACTAAAAAACCGTTTCTTGTCTTGATAGTTGGCAGTGTAATCATTAACATCCACAACTGGATCAGAGAATCCAGCCTGCAGCAACATATCACCCAGATCATGCATATCCATAAAACACGGAAGATGCTCATTCTGCAGATCTCCGCGCCACTCACTCAACGTATCAGGTCCAATGGCATTCACCATCAATAAACCATCTGGCGCCAGAACACGTCTGCACTCTGCTAAAAAGCATTTAAAATCCGCCTGCCAGGATAAAACAAAGTTAACAAACAACAAATCGACTGATTGATTTCCCAGCGGCAGCACATTCGCATCAGCACAGACATACTGTCCCTGCGCATACTGTTGTTTGGCGAATACCAGCATCGACTCAGATAAATCCAGTGACAGCACCTGCGCTTCTGGAAAACGCATCTGCAACAGCTGGCTCATTTCTCCCGTACCACAACCTATATCCACAATTCGTTTCGGCTTGATGGTCATCCAGTCCAGCCGTGAAAGCATTTCTTCACCAGCAAGGCGAGATAAAAAAGCAGCATCCGTATAATCAGAAGGAGACCATAACATGTTATTTAATGCGTTCATTCAACCCAACACCCATTCTATCTTGCAGATTCTTAAACAATCTTTATATGCTATTCAATCCATTACCCTGCCTGCTGCCTGTGTCCTCTGTGGCAGCGGCACACACCAGCATCAAACGGCTAACCTGTGTGATACCTGCCATAACAGTTTGCCTATTTTACCCCATCATTGCCCTCAATGTGCACGATTTTTGCCAATATCTACCCACCCCCACACGATCTGCGGGGCTTGCCTCAAGGAATCACCTCCTTTTGACCGCACATTTGCATTATTTCCCTACCAGCCCCCAATTATTTCTCTCATCGCCCAAATGAAATTTCACCAGCAGCTTAGTCACGCCTATCTTTTTGGCACCCTCCTAAGCAGGCAAATTCAAGATTGGTGGTATGCCCAGAACAGATTACCTGACTTGATTCTGCCTGTTCCCCTGCATGAAACCCGGCTGCGTGAGCGCGGGTTTAATCAAGCCTATGAAATTGCCAAACCCATCGCTGCGACACTTGGCATCCCTATTGATATACAGGGTTCCTGTCGTCACAAACCTACCAGCCCGCAAAGCGGACTACCTGCCCATCGGCGCAAAACCAATATCCGCCATGCTTTTTCTGTCAGGACACGCTATGACAACCTGCATTTGGCGGTCATTGATGATGTCGTCACCACAGGACAGACAATGAGAGAGTTTTGCCATGCTCTCAAACAACATGGGGCGAGCAAAATAGACGTCTGGTGCTGCGCGAGAAGGGGGTGAGCCAGACTGGTAATTCGTAAAGTTGAACCTTAGTGACATATTACTAAAAATGTATTTGAAGGTGATATCATTTTTTGATATCATCTAGGGAGAATAATGAACAAGACGCATCGAAAAACGCTGGAGGCTCTTTTTAGGCAACCTATTCCAGTATCGCTTGAGTGGCGGCGAATTGAATCGCTACTCCAAGCAGTTGGCGCAAAAGTAATAGAGGGATCTGGCTCTAGAGTACGATTTGAGTTGAATGGAATTATTGGTACATTCCATCGGCCACACCCTCAAAAAGAAGCCAAACCGTATCAGGCGCGCGATGCGCGATTATTTCTTGAAAAAGCGGGGTATCACAATGAACACAATGAGTTATAAAGGCTATGCGGCTCGAATAGAATACAGCGATGAAGATGATTGCTTTGTAGGTCATATTGCAGGAATTAGCGATGTAATTGGGTTTCATGGAGAATCTGTTTCTGAGCTACATGCAGCTTTTGAAGATGCGGTAGATGATTATCTTGCTACCTGCATAAAAGCAGGAAGGCCACCCCAGAAGCCATACTCAGGAAAGATTATGTTACGAGTGCCGCCAGAGATCCATGCCAGAGCGGCAATGCTGGCAGAAGCTCATGGAAAAAGCTTGAATTCATGGGTAACAGAATTACTTTCCAAGGCAAGTTGAGTTAAGACTAGATTCCATGCGTATGGAAAAATGAATACTCAATAGTCAAATCCGTCATTGCAACAACGTCTTCTGCAAACAATCTCACAAGTTGAATATTCAGATAAGAATATTTTCCCTCAAATTTATCGTATATGGGTTTCAGCTTACCATCATCCGACTTTTTAATTTCGGAAAATATTTCCACAAAATCCTCTTTCGGAAAAGCATCCTTTAAATATTCTATCGCTGCATTATCAATTTGTCTCAAACCCATGAGTTTTTCTATATGACCTACTATCGTTCTGACTGAAAGACCACGATTCGCCGCTATCGTTTCAATCGATAATTTTTCCTTTAACATATCTAACGTTATAGTAAAAGTAGAAATTTTTACCTTCTTTTTTGCTGCTTCTTTTTTTCCGGTTCCTTTGACATGAATACCCCCAAAACGCCTGGTTAATGTGTCCGTCTGAAGCTGAACTACTGTTTCTTCGGGTAACGTTTTCAGGTAGGTGACAAGATCAGCCGAACTATGCTTGAGTAATTTATCTTGCTCAAGAATTTTAGGATGGACTGTTAACGCCATCGCATTAAGATTCATTAATTTCAGACCTGTCAGGCTGCGCACCCTCGACAATGCGACATACCCCATTCCCGGCTCAAATGCATCGCCCAGATCCATCTCGGCAGCATCCAGTGTCATGCCCTGACTTTTATGAATAGTGATCGCCCAGGCAAGGCGGAGCGGCACTTGCATAATGATGGCACGCACCACACCATTATCTTCATATTTCCATTCTTCTGGATAAGCGATAATCATTTTATTATCGTAAGTTTTGACAATTGGCCAGCCTTCATCTGCCTTCTCGAAGCCAACAACAACACCTCGAGTACCATTGACGTACTTTGCTGCAGTATCATTCTTTATGAACATGACTTCAGCACCCATTTTCAATCTTAACTGCTCATGCGCAAGGCAACTTTTTTTCAGGCCATCAACCAGTGCATTGAATCCCTTAGTTGCCATCGAAAATACTCTTTCTTTACCGGGAATAGCTGCCAACTCACGCTCGTTGACAGCATCTACATTAATATTACGTGAATATAATTTTGTAGCTTTTGTGGCACCTTCAGGTTCTTTTTTGTAGCGAGTACGTAACGGAACTTTTGTATGTTCACCCGCTGTGCCACTCCGTATATCATTTAAAATAGTTAGCAATGGATCATTGCCTTGACGGTGCTGTTCGTGCAGGTAACAGACATGAAAATCTCCATTTCGCCAGGCAGAACCTTCAAAAGCAAATGGCTTTTCCTCTACCGTTTGACCAGAAAATACCGGCGGCAACTGAAAAAAATCACCGCAAAGAACAACCTGCATACCGCCAAATGCCGTATCATTATTGAGAACATACCGCGCAATGGTATCAACCAGATCAAGTTGATGTTTATGCAGCATGGATATTTCATCAATCACCAGCACCTTTGTTTTTTTATAATTGCGTATGACGCGGCTTTTAGTGAGCAGTTTTTCCAGCTCTTTGTCCGTCATATTATCCCGCGCACCTATCCCGGACCACGAATGTATGGTTGTTCCCTGTAAGTGCGTGGCGGCAATGCCTGTCGAGGCAGTCACCGCAACGTTGACATTATTATCCCTGAGATACTGAATATATTTATTTAACAGGTATGTTTTTCCTGAACCAGCCGCACCCGTGAGGAAAATATTTTTACCCATTTTCAATAAATTAAAGGCTTCTTCTTGTTGCATAAGTTATTTCCTATGAATGTGAAATCAGGGATAAACTAGAAGTACAGTGGATAATATAGACAAAAGAAGGCATTTTAAAACCAGAGAGGTTGTGATCGCAACCTCTCTGGTTTGTAAGTATCGTTATTTATCTGTGCAGTGATCTTCACCACAAGACATGCCGCAATGGCCGCCTAAAACACTGGCAAAAGCACCAGCAAAAAATAATACGAATATAAGCAAACCACTCATACCCAGGTTATTAGCCGTCGTAGCTGTATCTGTTGACACTGCAACAGCAGGAACACCGGAGTTACTCATGAAAGCAACAGCTGACGGGTGAGTAATAAAGTTAGCATATACTGACATATAGTGACCTAAATTAGCTGCTAACAGCCCTGTCAAAACAAGTGCCAAACACCAGGTAGTGAACCCATACAAACAACCTAGGTGGCGCTTCACACAGTAAGGACGCCCAAGATACCCTGCGGTATACCCCGCAGCAAACATAGACGCAATGGATCCAATCAGTAAGCCGATAAAACCACCTATTGCTACCGTCGCCATTCCTTCTTTGCTAGTGGTCACCATAGAGAGGCCTATAGCAATACTAAAAAGATTAAGCAAAAAGCTAGTACCAATACCAACCAAAGCACCCACTATGATCGCCGTCCAGGAAACACGCCTAAAATGACACATCATCGAATGATCATGCGTTGCTGGGCGAGAAGTTGTACATTGTTCATTTAACATTGGCATCTCCTGCATTGATGAAAGTAAGAATAATGAGATTAATCAGATTTAAAATACGTTGAATACAAGATAAATCAGGACAAGAACGCCAAGCGGAACACCGAAGAACCACGCCAAAACATACTTCAACATATAAACCTCCTTGAGACACGCCGTGATAAAGCTTACCGCTTCATGCGGATACCCGGACATTTTATCTTACATTGAATAACAATAACCATCTTTGCATGCGCATACTGGAATGCCAGCCCCCTATCTTCGCGGGGGCAAGCTTATATTCGCTGGCATGACACAGACTACAATAACAGGCGGCATTAGAAGAGCAGGTTAAATGGCCTCTGATTGACGGGGACCCCTGATAAACGGTAGAGTAGCCCCCCTGATCCGTATCTGCAAACCCTGATATCACTGGACACTAGCATGCAAGAATTGAGCAAATTTCTCTCCGACCACCCCCTGTTATGCGGCGGCATCATTGTTATTTTTGTCCTGCTCACCATTATTGAGGTCATCCGGAGCAGACGTAAGGCTATTGAGTTAACACCTCAGGAAACAACACAAAAAATCAACCGCGAAAACGCTGTTATTATTGATCTCCGGCCAGCAGATGTATACAAAAACGGTCATATTATCGATGCCGTTTCCATGCTGCCTGACGCTTTACAAAAAAATCCCAAATTACTTAACAAATTTAAAACAAAGCCGCTTGTTTTTGTCTGCGGCAATGGTGCAGAATCACAAAAAGCGGCCGCATTCTGGGTAAAATCAGGCTATAATGCCTATTCGCTGACTGGCGGCATGCGTACCTGGACTGAAACACAATTGCCCATCGTAAAGGATTAACATGGCACACGTTACTATCTACACAAAAGAGCAGTGTCCCTACTGCGATATGGCAAAAGCATTGCTATCTTCCCGAGGTGTTTCATTTGAAGAAATCCGGGTTGATATTGATGACGCGAAGCGCGAAGAAATGATACAACGCAGCAACCGGCGCTCTGTTCCGCAAATTTTTATCAATGACCAACCCATTGGTGGTTATGATGATCTTGCCGCTCTGGCAATGTCAGGTAAACTCGATGGCCTTTTAAACCCCTCACAATAAGGGCAGTTCCCATGCAAGAAAATACTCAACCTCAATTTGAAATTCAGCGTATTTTTGTTAAAGATGTGTCGTTCGAATCTCCAAACACACCACATACGTTTACCGAAGAGTGGAAACCAGAAGTATCCCTGAATCTGGAAACAAAAAGCAATCGTATTCAGGAAAACCTGCACGAAGTGGTTCTTTCCATCACAGCAACAGTGAATACCGGCAAAAAAACGGCATTTTTAATCGAAGTACAGCAAGCTGGTGTTTTCATGTTAAGCGGTTTCCCCACTGATCAACTGCAACACATGCTTGGCAGTTTTTGTCCTAATATTTTGTTCCCTTATGCTCGCGAAGTCGTGTCTGATCTCGTTGTACGCGCCGGCTTCCCACAGCTCATTCTCGCCCCTGTTAATTTTGACGCTCTCTATGCACAGCATTTGCAACAGCAAAGCGACGGCAAACAAACAGCCAACTAATTCCGTGGAAGAATAGTGAGCTCTGTCGGGAGTGTGAAAATACTGGATCCCCGCCTACGCGGGGATAACAGAGGATAACAGAAAATTAATGCCATAGTTTGCTATGATAGTTAGACCAGGTTTCAGAGGATGCACACGTGGATAGTCAGCAAACGAACTCAACTACAACACCCATTGCCGTTCTGGGCGCAGGCTCATGGGGCACAGCTCTGGCACTATTCCTTTCAAGACGCGGGCAACCGGTCAATATCTGGAGCATAGATGCATCCGAAATTGAAGCCATGCTGGCTGAAGCTGCTGAAAAG
>CAZOVT010000021.1:23549-32805 GCA_964583565.1 uncultured Coxiellaceae bacterium | reverse complement strand
GTTTGAGGGGCATTATCTCTAAATTAGCTTGGTTTGAAAATCCCGGGGCAGGTCAATACTTTCTTCCTTTAATTAAAAAAGATTTAATTACTTATTTTAGTGAGGATATAAAGGGAAGCTTATACCTCCTGGTTTCGATGCTAGTGAAAAGGTCAGGCTTGACTTGCGGACATCTTCAGCCTCAATAAGCCCCGGATTCTGACCCCTTTATCTTTATTTAAATGATATTTTTCAGTCTGTTACAGAAATAACAAACTTTAGCATAATATGCTATAATTTGTTATATCAATAGATTATTAGAGACTAAGATCATGAATATTTCTCTTACACCAGAACTTGAAAAGTTTATACAAGACAAAGTGAGTAGCGGCATGTATACGTCAGCCAGTGAGGTGGTTCGTGAATCGCTTCGATTGTTACATGCATGTGAAGAGTTACAAGAGCATCGTGTGGAGCAATTAAATCGGGAAATTAGTGTTGGCATGCAGCAATTGAGAAGTGGTAAACGTATCTCAGCTAAAGACAGCTACAGCCGATTAAAGTCAAAAATAAATAAGGTTGCTAAGGAAAGAGCGTGAAATTTAATTATTATTTATCGCCGGCTGCTGAGCAAGATATTGAGGATGTGGTTGATATTGTGCGTGTGTTAAGTGGGCATAGGGATATTATAAATTTGATTGGTTAATTAAGTAGGTTACTATTTTGCTATAACCATTCATTATGGAACGTTCCATGATGAGAACCTTTAGAGTTTGGGATTTTATTCCAAATTATGGTGGCATAAGTGCCACGTTCAGAATTGGAGTTAGGTAGTAATCCAACTACGCATCGGATAGAATTTCCACCAGTTAAAATTGCTTTGTTGCAGCCAGATTTATCATTTCCACTTATTACAGATATCTCAACAGGGGCAGAATCCATATCAGCCTTAATATCGATAAGGCCTGTCATTTCATTACGTTGATCGGCAATAAAGTACATGCCATAGCCTTCAGTCTGGAACATCTCAAAATCCCAGATATCATTATTGTTCATGGAAGAAGCAGGCTTACTAATAATCTTTATGTTTGTGCCAACAGCAAGCACATTGCCGAAAATGAGGGTTAAAATTGTGGCAAAAAGGATCGAGTGAATTTTTTTCATTTGTGACCTATTGATTTTCAATAACCTCATTAGGATTTGCACCTAGAACCGAAGGATCATAAGATATACGAAATCTATAATCAACTAAAAACAGTATCTACACATGCTGGCCTGCTACTCTCTCAACCAATGCACAAATAACATGAACGCACCAACGGAAATACCCGCATCGGCAATATTAAAAATCGCAAAATGCCAGCTGCCCCAGTGGAATGACAAAAAGTCGATAACATAATGAAACTGCAAACGATCCCATACATTACCTAACGCACCGCCCAATATCAGACACAAAGCGATGCTTAGCCATCGCTGATTGCGTTTGATAAGCCGCAGCCAGTTTAGAATCACCAGACTCACGACAATTGCCAATGCAGAAAATAAAACATGCTGCCAGCCAGATGCACTGTCCAGAAAACTGAATGCCGCTCCCGTATTATATGCCAGCGTAAAATCCAGTATTGGTAGAATGGCCATCGGCGCTTCAAATAACAAATGATTGATCGCCCACATTTTGGCGAAATGATCTACCAAAACAAGCGCGACGGAAACCCACAACCAAGCTAATCCTGTTTTAGTGAATAGTTTCACCATGCCTATTTTTCTCATGCAAACTTCCTTACTTCACCTGATCCAGAAACATTTTCAACACAGCGCCCGCACAAGCCGGGATAATCTGCGTTTGCATTCACATCTTCACGCCGATGCCAGCAGCGCTCACATTTAGCATACGTTATTGGATCAATTTTTAATGCCAGACCCGGCACATCCGTCACGATCATATCCAGCGGCCCGGCATGCTCTGCAACCACAGTTGCTGATGATGTAATCAGCACAAAGCGCAGCTCTTCCACCAGCTCATCAAGTTTCTTTTTTACATTTGGACCGCAATACAAATGAACATTTGCTTCCAGCGCAGAACCTACTTGTCCGGCATTACGCTGATTTTCAATTTCCTTATTCACCGCATCGCGCACTTCACGAATTTTTTCCCAATAGGCCTGATTCATTTCCGCATCATCCGGAAGCGCTGCTAGTTGATCATACCAGGTTGTCAGCAGCACGGATTCTTCGCGTTCACCAGGAATATACTGCCAGATTTCTTCCGCGGTAAAACACATCACCGGCGCCATCCAGCGCACAAATGCATGCGCAATATGATACAGCGCGGTTTGAGCAGAACGTCTGCCACGACTGTCTGTCTGCATGGTGTATTGACGGTCTTTAATCACATCCAGATAAAATCCGCCCAACTCCGTCACACAAAAATGATGGAGTTTCTGCACAATCACATGAAACTGATTAGCCTCATAGGCTTGCAAGATGTCTGCCTGAATTTGACGAGCACGATCAACCGCCCAGCGGTCAAGCTGCAACATATCTGCTGGCGCCACTAAATTCACGGCAGGATCAAAACCATCCAGATTTGCCAGTAAAAACCTTGCCGTATTACGGATGCGGCGATAAGTTTCCGATGTGCGCGTCAAAATTTCTTTTGATGCCGCTATTTCCGTCCGATAATCAATCGAGGCAACCCATAAACGCAATATATCCGCGCCTAATGTCTGAACGACTTCTTCAGGGGCGATGACGTTTCCAATTGACTTCGACATTTTTCTGCCTTGACCATCCACCACAAAACCATGCGTTAAAGCAGCGCGATAAGGTTCCTGTTTGCTAATTGCAACGGATGTCAGCATTTGTGACTGAAACCAGCCGCGATGCTGATCCGATCCCTCCAGCACGATATCCGCAGGAAATGCTAATTGCGGATTTTTACGCAGCACACATTCATGCGTCACACCGGAATCAAACCACACATCCCGCACATCCATCGACTTCTGATACTCATCTGCTTCTTTCCCCAGCAAAGCAGCGGGATCCAGATCAAACCAGGCTTCGATACCTTTCTGCTCGACTTGCTGCGCAACTTTTTCCATTAGCGCTAATGTATCCGGATGCAGCTCACCGGTTTTTTTATGTATGAACAGACATAGCGGTACGCCCCATGTGCGTTGCCGCGAGATGCACCAGTCCGGCCTGTTTTCTATCATGCCGCTGATGCGTGATTTACCCCAGTCAGGTATCCACTCCACCCTGTTAATCGCTTCTAACGCAGATTGGCGCAATCCAGCCTGATCCATGCTGATAAACCATTGCGGTGTTGCACGGAAAATCAGCGGTGTTTTATGCCGCCAGCAATGCGGGAAACTATGCTGGATTTTTGCTTTGCACAGTAACGCCCCAACCTTCTCGAGCTCTTCAATAATCCGTTCATTCGCCTTGGTAACATGGAGACCAGCAAATAAAAGTGTTTTCTCTATATAGCAGCCATCATCACCAACCGGATTATCCAGTGGCAGCTGATTTTGCACACCCACCAGATAATCATCCTGACCATGCGCTGGCGCTGTGTGCACTGCACCTGTTCCTGTTTCTACTGTGACATGATCACCCAGCACCACGGGTACTTGCTTGTCATAAAATGGATGCTTGAGTTTCAAACCAGCCAGTTTTTCACCCATCACTCTGCCAAGCACTGTAAATTCTTCAATACCATAACGCGCCATCACAGATGACACCATATCTTCCGCAATCAACAACTGTTCCGGTCCCGGCACACTCACCAGCGCATACTGCAGCATGGGATTTAATGCAACGGCCTGATTCCCCGGCAATGTCCAGGGTGTGGTCGTCCAGATAGGCACATATAACAAACCCATACCTTTGTGCACATGTTGGAACCGACTCCAAAAATCATCCTGATCTGCAATTGCAAAACGCACATCAATCGAAGGTGATGTTTTATCCGCATATTCCACTTCTGCTTCTGCCAGCGCTGATGCACAATCCAGACACCAGTGCACAGGCTTGTAACCTTTCTGCAAATGCCCATTCGCAATTATTTTCGCCAGACTGCGGATGATATTTGCTTCATAATCGAAGTCCATCGTTGTGTAGGGATGCTCCCAGTCGCCAGTGACGCCAAGACGTATAAAATCTTTACGCTGAATGTCGATTTGCGAATTTGCGTATTCACGACATGCCGTGCGAAATTCAGCTGCGCTGATTTTGCGTCCGGGCTTGCCATGTTTCTTTTCGACATTTAATTCTATCGGCAATCCATGACAATCCCAGCCGGGTACATAAGGCGCATCAAACCCGCTCAAGGTTTTCGACTTGACGATAATATCTTTTAAAATCTTGTTAACTGCGTGCCCGACATGAATATGACCATTCGCATACGGCGGCCCATCCAGCAAAACAAATTTTTTCTTGCCTTCGCCTTGTTGACGCATACGTTTATAAATATCGAGCGCCTGCCATTTTTGTAAAATTTCCAACTCGCGCTGGGACAAGTTAGCTTTCATTGGAAAATCAGTTTTCGGCAGGTTTAATGTATTTTTGTAATCACTCATAGCACACCTAATTTATGAAAATAGTCACGCGTATAGATCACGTCTTTTTTAATTTGTTCTTTCAGGGCATCGAAGCTGTCGTATTTTGCCTCATCACGCACTTTCGCGCAGAATTCTACCTCAACATAACGCCCATAGATATCCTGATTAAAATCAAACAAGTGTACCTCGAGCAGTGTGCGGGTACCATCAAATGTCGGCCGCTGGCCGATATTGGCCACCCCAGGCCATAGCTTGTCAGGGTTTGCCGGATCCACCCCACGCATTTGCACCACATACACCCCTTTGACCGGCGTCAGCTTGCGGTGCAAAAAAATATTCGCAGTGGGAAACCCAATCTGCCGCCCGCGCTGGTCGCCGCGCCGCACCCGCCCCTGCATCGTATAAGGACGCCCCAGCAGCCGGTTGGCGAGCTCATGGTTTCCTTCTGCCAGCGCCTTCCGCACCCTTGTACTGCTGACCCGCTCATTGTCCAGCATCACCGTCGGCATTGCTTCAACCGTAAAACCAAGTGTCTGCCCTAACGATGTTAGCAGCGTAATATCACCCTGCCGCTGCCGCCCAAAATGAAAGTCATCGCCAACCACAATATGCATGGGATGCAGGGCGTCATAGATAATCTGATGCACGAAATCACTTGCATCAAGCTCTGCAAGCTGTTGATTAAAAGGGACACTAATCACACTGTCTAAACCACAGGCAGACAGCGCCAGATATTTTTCCCGCAACCGGGTTAACCGGGGAATCGTCACAGCATGCCGGTTAAAATACTCAAATGCATGCGGCTCAAACGTCATTGCCACTGACGGCACCTGCATCTTTTTAGCACGCGCTATCGTCATCGCAATCAGCTGCTGGTGCCCTACATGAACACCATCAAAATTACCTATCGTGATGACACCACCATGCTGTGCCGGGCGGATGTTATATATCGATCTGGTTAAGCTTGCTGGCATACCCACCCCATGTAATTATCTGCCATGCGCTGGCAAACCGAAAATGTATGTTATATCCGACTTTTTTGCTAGTATACTAAGCAAATTAATGCCAAGGGCCCTAACATCATGACACCTGAAAAAATACAGGCGATTATTGAAGCTGCGCTAATGGTTGCTGGTCATCCATTGACCATTGCCGCCATGCAGAATCTCTTTACGGAAGAAGAACGTCCCAGCACATCAGACATTAAAGCTACCCTGACCGCCATCAAGCAGCGTTATGAAGACGGCGGCATCGAACTGCACGAAGTTGCTAGCGGCTTCAGATTTCAAGCCAGGCCAGAATACAGTCCATGGCTTTCCAGGCTGTGGGAAGAACGCGCTGCCCGCTATTCGCGAGCCTTTATGGAAACGCTCGCGCTGATCGCGTATCGCCAGCCCATCACACGGGCTGAAATCGAAGAAGTCCGTGGTGTCACGGTTAGCAGCAATATCATGAAGACTCTGACGGAGCGTGAATGGGTGCGTGTCATTGGTTATCGCGATGTTCCCGGCAAACCTGCTATCTATGGCACAACAAAAACCTTTCTGGATTATTTCAATCTGAAATCCCTGACTGATCTGCCAACATTAGCTGAATTCAAAGACCTTAAGGCACAAGAAGAACAACTGCAGGTTCAGCTTGCACTGGAAAACAGCAACATTGGCCCGGATAATAGTGATGCTATTCCGGAAGAACGTGACGCGTTTATTATCGATGAAGATGATAACCAGCATATTATTCATCTGAATGAATCAGCTGTTGAATTCCCCAATGAGCAGGACGCAGAATAAACAAGCGATTTAAAAAGGTTACCTAGCGTGTCTGAAAAAATTCAAAAAGTGCTGGCGAATGCCGGACTGGGTTCGCGCCGGCAAATTGAAGGCTGGATTGAAGAAGGCAGAGTCACTGTCAACAATAGAGTGGCAAGCCTTGGCGACCGCATGACGTATCACGACAAAGTCTGCATAGACGGCCGTGAAATCAAACTGGCAAAAAGCAAAAACCAGCACTCCCGTGTACTGGTTTACCACAAGCCGGAAGGTGAAATGTGCACACGCCACGACCCGGAAGGACGTCCAACCATTTTCGAACGTTTACCCATTATCAGAAACAGCCGCTGGATTAGTATAGGACGTCTGGATTACAACACAGCCGGTATCCTCTTGATTACCAACGACGGCGAACTCGCCAACCGATTAATGCACCCCAGCTCAGAGGTTGAGCGTGAATACGCTGTCCGTATTCGCGGTGATGTACAGGAACATGTACTGGAACGCCTGAAAAAAGGCGTCAGGCTTGAAGACGGGATGGCGCACTTCGACACAATAGAACATGTAGGCGGTAAAGGCACGAATCACTGGTACCATGTCATCGTCAGAGAAGGCCGCAATCGCTTGGTCAGGCGCTTATGGGAATCACAAGACTTAACCGTTAGCCGCCTCATCCGCGTTCGCTTCGGGCCTGTTTATCTCACTCCCAGCATCCGGCAAGGTAAATATACCGAACTCACACCGGATGAAGTCACCGAGTTATCCCGATTGTATGCAGGATCGTGAAAATAATAAGACGATGGTTTTGCCACAAGTAAAAATCAGGCACTAATTAAGGTATCTGATAATCCGATGAATCTGCTCGATATGTTAAAATGTAAAGCTGAAAATTTAGAAACAAGGTATGACGCTGTTATTGCGTAAGATAATCTAAAGTAGACTCCAACTCGCGCAAAAAATTTTCAGCATCATCGAGTTGATTTTCATTGAATATGGTTATTCCATTTTGAGTCAGCAATGCAGCTGTTGTGCCCATACCAGAAATGATTGTGCCACTATAAGCGCCATCATAAATTGTAATATTTCCACAGGAAGGACTATTTGACTTAAGGATGGCTATTTTAATGTTATGTAGTTTAGCAACCTGCAATGTTTTGTTTGCGCCTTCTAAAAATGCATTTGTTCTATCAATTCCATTGTGAGACATAACTTTCGCTTTACCAGCGAGGACAGCTAAGCCACCACCACCGCCAACAATCTCGCAAGATGGGCGTGGAACGGACAAACCAGCAGAGACCTCAGGACAAACAGTGACTAAACGACCCTCACCTTGCCATTTATCTAAAATGTCATGGCTACATAAGGCATCCTTTCCATGATACCTGACTTTCTGGCCAGTGAGACAGCCGCTTATTAGTATTTTTTGCATGGAGTACCTACGCTATATGATCACAAGTATCCCATGAAAATTGAGCGATCAACACTCAATTTTCATGGGATACATGGTTGCTACACCAAACAACTTCTTAATGTTTCGTGTTTTTTTAGTTTAGTTGTCATCATTCACTTCTCGCCATCCGCCTCCGCTTTCAGCTGATACAGCAAATCCAGTGCTTCTTTCGCTGACAACTGATCCGGGTTGATTTCTTTTAAGTGCGCAATCACCGGATGGTTTTTCTCTGCGGCAGCAAATAAATCATGCTGCGCTGGTTTACTTGCCTGAACATGATGACTTTGATACGCCTGCTGCTCCAGTTCCTGTAACTTTTCTTTTGCCCGCTGAATAACAGCACGCGGTACTCCCGCTAATTGTGCAACCTGAATACCATAACTCTGATTCGCGGGGCCCGGCTGTACGGTGTGTAAAAATATAATTTTATCGCCATGCTCTGACGCATCTAAATGGATATTTTTGACCGTTGCTATTTCTTCCTCAAGCGACGTCAACTCAAAATAATGCGTTGCAAATAATGTAAATGAACGGATACCTTGCGCGAGATAATGTGCGCACGACCATGCCAATGACAAACCATCAAATGTACTCGTACCGCGTCCGATTTCATCCATCAGCACCAGACTCTGTGCTGTCGCATTATGTAAAATATTAGCTGTTTCGGTCATCTCCACCATAAATGTCGAACGGCCGCTTGCCAGATCATCAGCCGCGCCAATACGTGTAAAAATGCGGTCAATCGGCCCAATTACTGCCTTACGCGCCGGCACATAACTGCCAACATGCGCCAACAGCACAATCAAGGCAATCTGCCGCATGTAAGTTGATTTACCGCCCATATTCGGGCCGGTAATCATCAACATACGCTGCTTCTGGTTCAAGCACGCATCATTTGGCACGAATGGCTGAGTGGATACTTGCTCAACGACTGGGTGCCGGCCTTCAGTAATTTGAATCCCGGATTCAAGCGACAATTCAGGACACGTCCAGTTTAAATTAACAGCGCGTTCAGCAAAATTCGCCAATACATCTAATTCTGCAATCGCATTTGCTGTTGTCTGGAACGCAGAGATAAATGGCAGCAATGCGATAAGCAACTCGTCATACAATAATTTTTCCCGCGCAAGTGCGCGTTCACGCGCACTTAATGCCTTATCCTCAAATGTTTTTAATTCCGGCGTGATATAACGTTCGGCATTTTTCAATGTCTGGCGGCGGATATAATCAGCCGGCACATCCGTTGACTGCATGCGGCTGAGTTCGATGTAATAGCCATGCACACGGTTATAACCCACCTTCAATGTCGACAGACCCGTACGCTGTTTTTCTTTTTCTTCAAGCGCCAGCAAAAACTCACCGGCATTTTCACTCAGCGATAATAACTCATCCAGCTCCGCATCATAACCTGCGGCTATCATCCCGCCATCACGTATGGTGACTGGCGGATTATCCACTATTGCACGCGCTAGCAAATCATGTACATCCGGATAATC
>CAZOVT010000021.1:0-23539 GCA_964583565.1 uncultured Coxiellaceae bacterium | reverse complement strand
TACGCTTGCAGCTGAATTTGCAGTGACGGCAGCGATGCCAGTGTCGCACGCAACGCAACCAAATCACGCGGCCGCGCAGTTTTCAGGGCTATACGCGCAGCAATACGTTCAAGATCCGCCATCCCTTTCAACACCATTTGCAGTGCTTTATACCCATGATCCACCGACAACTGCGCAACCGCTTCCTGCCGCATTAATAATGTTTGATGATCACGCAGCGGCCGATGCAGCCAGCGTTTTAATAACCGGCTGCCCAATGCTGTCTGCGTGCGATCAATCACTGATACCAGTGTATTTTCAACACCGCCTTGCAAGTTGCAATCCAGCTCCAGATTACGCCGTGATGCGGCATCCAGCATTAAACTGTCTTCACGCCGCTCTACCTGAATGCGGTGAATATGCGGCATTGCCGCACGCTGGGTTTCTTTTGCATATTGCAGCAAACAACCTGCGGCACATAGCGCGACTCCCATTGCTTCACAACCAAACCCGCTTAAATCATGTGTCTGCATTTGTGCAGCCAGCAGACGTGACGCTGTTTCACCATCAAACTGCCACGGCGTGCAGCGCTTAATCTGTTGCTGGTAATCTTGCAACCGCACACCTGTCCAGTCTTCACTAATCAATAATTCCGCCGGCTTCAGGCGTGCCAGCTCACCTAGCAATGCTTCTTCACCTGTCACTTCCTGCAATATAAACCGGCCGCCGCTGATATCTAACGTTGCCAGCCCAAATACATTACCTTTTGCAAATAGCGCGACTAAAACAGTATCTTGCTGATCGTCCAGAAACGCTGCATCGCTCACTGTGCCGGGCGTGAGTATTCGAACGACTTGCCTGTCTACTGGTCCCGTGCTGGCTTTCGGATCACCTATTTGCTCGCAAATCGCAATCGACATGCCTTTGCGGATCAGCCTGGCAATATAGGATTCTGCGGAATGAAACGGAACGCCAGCCATGGGAATTGGCTTGCCGGCTGACTGGCCGCGTGCGGTCAATGTAATATCTAGTAAACGCGCTGCCTGCTCGGCATCATGAAAAAAGAGTTCGTAGAAATCACCCATGCGGTAAAACACCAGCATGTCTGGATGTTCTGCCTTGATGCGCAGGTACTGCTGCATCATGGGTGTATGTTCCCGGTATGTATCTTGTGCTGATAACGCCATATAATGATTCCATTGTGATGTAATTGCTTTGTAACGCATTCAAAAAGGAAATTCAAATGCTAGACAACTTGCGCGCGCAGACACTCGCAGCGGCTGACAAACTAAAGAACGCTGGCCTAAAAGTAACCACCGCTGAATCCTGCACCGGCGGCGGCTTATGTTACTGGCTCACCAGCGTTCCCGGCAGCTCTGACTGGGTAGACAGGGGATTCGTCACCTACAGCAACCAATCCAAGATCGATATGCTGGGTGTCCCCGCCGCCACTATTGACACGCATGGTGCCGTGAGCTGTGAAACCGCCCATGCAATGGCGAATGGCGCATTGCAACACAGCAAAGCCGATATCGCTATTTCTATTACCGGCATTGCTGGCCCCGATGGCGGCAGCCCGGACAAGCCCGTTGGCACTGTCTGGATAGGCTGGGCAGGCCGGCAATTAACCACTGATGCAGAGTTATACACATTTCAAGGTGACCGTCAGTCCATACGCTTGCAGACCATCGTTGCAGCACTAGCCATCATCGTAAAAAAGAGTTATAAATAGGGTCTCCCCTGCACCTCTATCATTTTGTAATATCTGTCTAAACAAGGATCATTTTATGGAAGACAATAAAAAGAAAGCCCTGACAGCCGCGCTTAGCCAAATTGAGCGCCAGTTTGGCAAAGGCACAGTCATGCGTCTTGGTGACAATGCAGCAGACGCTCGCGACATCGAAGTCATTTCAACTGGTTCATTATCCCTCGATATCGCGCTAGGTATCGGCGGCTTACCCAAAGGCCGCATTATTGAAATTTACGGCCCCGAATCATCCGGCAAAACCACGCTGACCCTGCAAGTCATTGCCGAGTGCCAGCGCAGCGGCGGCACGGCGGCCTTTATCGATGCCGAACATGCACTCGACCCTGCCTATGCAAAACGACTGGGCGTAAATGTAGATGATTTACTGATCTCTCAACCAGACACTGGCGAGCAGGCACTTGAAGTGGCTGATATGCTGGTACGCTCAAGCGCTGTTGATATCATTATTGTGGACTCTGTTGCCGCACTGACACCGAAAGCAGAAATTGAAGGTGAAATGGGTGACCAGCATATGGGCTTGCAAGCCCGCCTGATGTCTCAGGCATTGCGCAAATTAACCGCGAACATTAAACGTTCCAATACGCTTGTCATTTTTATCAACCAGATTCGCATGAAAATCGGCATTATGTTTGGCAACCCGGAAACAACTACCGGCGGCAATGCACTGAAATTTTATGCCTCTGTTCGTCTGGATATTCGCCGCATTGGCAGCGTCAAGGAAGGCGATGAAATCATTGGCAGCGAAACTCGCGTCAAGGTCGTCAAAAATAAAGTCGCACCGCCTTTCAAACAAGCTGAATTTGATATCCTTTATAACGAAGGTATTTCACGTGAAAGTGAAATCATCAATCTGGGCGTACAACTCGGCATTGTTGATAAATCCGGCGCCTGGTTTTCCTATAATGGACAGCGCATTGGTCAAGGCAAGGAAAATGCCCGTCAATTCCTGAAAGAACACACTGGCACTGCCAAGGAAATTGAAGCAAAAGTCCGCGATGTCGCGATTATTCGCCACGACAAACCCAACGAAAAAAATGCCAGCACCAAAAAAGGTGCAGAGGAAATCGTTGCGTAAATGGAAGCGAACATTCGAAAGACTGTCATGAACTGGCTATCCCGCCGGGATTACACCCGGTGGGAGCTTGCTCAAAAGCTTACCGCTAAAGGCCACTCCCGCACTGACATTGATGAATTACTGACTTCCCTCGATGAAGCAGGCCTCATTAATGAGCAGCGTTTCACAGAAAATTACGTCTACTGGCGCCGCAATAAAGGGTATGGTCCCCTGCGTATTTCCATGGAACTACAAGTTCGCGGCATCCCTGCCGAGATGATTGCAGAACACTTACAGATCACCGATAATGCATGGTCGGATGAAGCACGCAAGGCCTGGCGCAAGCGTTTCAAAACCAAGCCATTGAATAATATGAAAGAAAAGGCTAAACAAGCACGGTTTTTACAACAACGTGGATTCACCCGAGAGCAGATCAAAAGCATCTTTGACCCAGACTAACAGTGACCACCATGAAAAAAATAAGCAGCAACGAGATACGCCAGCGGTTTTTAGACTATTTTGCACAACACAGCCACACCATCGTACCAAGCAGTCCGCTTGTGCCTGGCAATGATCCAACCCTCCTGTTTACCAACGCAGGTATGGTTCAATTCAAGGATGTGTTCCTTGGAACAGATAAACGTCCTTATCAGCGCGCAGCATCATCCCAACGGTGTGTACGGGCTGGCGGCAAACACAATGATCTTGAACGTGTTGGCTATACCGCACGTCACCACACCTTTTTTGAAATGCTCGGCAATTTCAGCTTTGGCGATTATTTCAAACGTGATGCCATTCGTTTTGCCTGGGAGTTTCTGGTTAATGAAATGCAGCTGCCACCAGAAAAATTATGGGTAACCGTCTATAAAGATGACAAAGAAGCAGAAGATATCTGGCTCAATGAAATGAAGGTTGATCCAGCACGTTTCAGCCGCTGCGACGAACACGATAACTTCTGGTCAATGGGCCCAACAGGCCCTTGCGGTCCCTGCACAGAAATTTTTTATGATCACGGCGCACACATTGCTGGCGGCCCGCCAGGCAGCCCCGATGCCGATGGCGACAGGTATATTGAAATCTGGAATCTGGTATTCATGCAATATGACCGTGCGGCTGATGGCATACTCACGCCATTGCCCAAACCATCTGTTGATACCGGCATGGGGCTTGAACGCATTTCCGCCGTTATTCAGGGTGTGCATAATAATTATGACACTGACCTTTTCATCCCGCTTATCAAAGCTGCGGCAACATTAGGTAATATTAAAGATACCAGCCATTTTTCCCTGCGCGTCATCGCAGACCATATTCGCTCCTGCAGTTTTTTAATTACCGATGGTGTGCTGCCGTCCAATGAAGGGCGCGGTTATGTATTGCGCCGCATTATTCGCCGCGCATTACGGCATGGCAATAAATTAGGTTTGCCACAGCCATTCTTTTACCAGCTGGTAAAACCGCTGGTTGATTTAATGGGCACGGCTTATCCTGAACTTGCCAAGGCACAGCCCCAGATTGAAAAAATATTACGACAGGAAGAAGAGCAGTTTAGTGCAACACTGTCGCAAGGATTAAAACTGTTTGAACAAGTTGTCAGCGAATTAAAAGGCGATATTATTTCTGGCGAAACCGTTTTCCTGCTCTATGATACCTACGGTTTTCCCGCTGATCTGACAGCCGACATAGCACGCGAACGCGGGCTGATGATTGATTACGATGAATTTGAAGCAGCCATGTCGAAACAACGCGAACGCTCCAGACAGGCAAGCAAATTTACCGCCGAACATGTTGCTGTTACCGATACTGTCCAAACCCCAACTGAATTTACTGGCCACAAAAATCTGCTGGCTGAGCAAACACCTGACAGCAGCAATATTCTCGCGATTTATCGTGACGGTAAATTTGTTGAAACACTCAACGCAGGCGAAAAAGGTTCTATTGCGCTGGATCGCACACCATTTTACGCTGAATCTGGCGGCCAGGTTGGCGATCAGGGTTTACTCTACATTGATAAAAGCGTCTTTTTCAAAGTATTTGATACAATCAAGCAAGGCCACATGCATTTACATCTTGGCAAACTGGAAAAAGGCAGCCTGAAAATCGGTGACAGCGTCAATACTGAAGTGGATGCAAAGCGCCGCGCCGCAACAGTGTTAAATCACACCGCCACACACTTGCTGCATTTGATACTCAAACAAGTACTGGGTGAACATGCTGTCCAGAAAGGCTCGCTGGTTGATCCAGACCGCCTTCGCTTTGACTTCACCCACTCTGCTCCGCTAACTGAAGATGAATTGCGTACCATTGAAGATCGGGTCAATGCGGAAGTGCGTGCCAACTATGTCGGAAACGTTGAAGTCACCACACCTGAAAAAGCGATTGCAAGCGGTGCTGTTGCCCTGTTCGGTGAAAAATATGGCAGCAAAGTCCGGGTCGTTCATTTTGGACCATCAGTTGAGTTATGCGGCGGCACCCATGCAGAACGCACAGGTGATGTGGGTCTTTTCAAAATCACCAGTGAATCGGGTGTAGCAGCTGGCATACGCCGTATTGAGGCTGTCACTGGCGAAGCGGCATTACGCTATATCGAAAAATGTGACGCTGATTACAAACAAAAACTACGCAAGGCTGACGAGCGCATCCACACACTCGAAAAAGACATACAGCAGCTGAATGATAAACTGGCCAGTGTTTTCAGCCGCGAACTGGCGGCAAAAGCAAAGGATATCGGCAAGCAAAAAGTACTGGCAACTACCGTCAGCGGTCTGGATGGAAAAGCGCTGCGCAATGCTGTAGACCATCTGAAGCAGCATCTGGGCAGCAGCATCATCGTACTGGCTACCGTTAAAGAAGGGAAAATTGGCATCGTAGGCGGCGTTAGCGGCGATCTAACCGATAAATTTAACGCAAAGGAAATTGTCAGCATGGTCGCCGCGCAAGTGGGCGGGAAAGGCGGCGGCAAAGCAGATTTGGCAGAAGCCGGGGGCAATAAACCGGAAGCATTGGCAAAAGCACTCGAGTCTGTTTACACTTGGGTAAACAACGTACAGGTAAACTGATATGGCTCTTATTGTCCAGAAGTATGGTGGCAGCTCGATCGGCAATCTCGACCGTATTCATCATGTTGCGAACAAAGTCATTCAAACCAAACAGCAAGGTCATGACATTGTTGTGATTGTTTCTGCCATGTATGGTGAAACTGACCGCCTGATTCAACTGGCCAATGCACTGACACAAGATCATAATCCACGGGAATATGATGTTTTGATCTCATCCGGCGAGCAGGTTTCCATGGCCCTGCTCAGCATGGCACTGAATGCGAAAAACCACCCTGCCCGCTCATTTACGGGACCACAGGTTGGTATACACACCGATAGCATTCACATGAAAGCACGTATTCTTGGAGTAAAAACAGATATTATTGAACGCGAACTCAAACAAGGCCGTATTGTTGTCATCGCCGGTTTTCAGGGTGTAAACGAGCATGGCGATATCACCACATTAGGCCGCGGCGGCTCTGATACAACGGCTGTTGCGATTGCCGCAGCATTAAAAGCCAACGAATGTCAGATATATACAGATGTGGATGGTGTCTATACAACCGATCCGCACCTCCTGCCTGAGGCCAGCCTGCTGTCTGAAATCAGTTTTGAAGAAATGCTGGAAATGGCAAGCTTAGGTGCTAAAGTATTACAAATGCGCTCCGTTGAATTAGCGAGTAAACATAACATGCCCATCCGAGTCTTATCCACGTTCACTGAAGGTTCAGGCACACTGGTGACATTCGAAGATAAAATCCAGCATAAACGACTGGTCTCAGGCATTGCGTTCAGTCGCGAAGAGGCGATTATCTCTCTCTCCGGCATACGTAAAAAGATTGGTATTGAAGGACACATCCTTGAAAAAATCAGTCAGGCCAATATTGAAATTGACATGATTGCTCAAAACACAACGGCTCAGGACACCATCGACTTCACATTCACCGTTCCCCGTAAAGAATACGCAAAGGTACTGACTATTGTTGATGAATTATCCAAAGAGCTCGGCGTCATTACAGTCAAACAAAATGCCAAGGGACCCAATCTATCGGTCGTTGGTATTGGCATGCGCACGCATAGCGGGGTTGCTACCTCTATGTTTAATGCTCTTGGTCACGCCGGGATCAATATACAAATGATTACCACCTCTGAAATCAGAATTTCTGTTGTGATTGAAGAATCACAGCTGGAAAGCGGCATCCAGGCGGTACATCAGGCGTTTGGTTTGGACAAACTTTCATCAACACTAGAGCAGACCTGTATTGAATAGGTTGTTTATTTTTTAATCAGCCGTAATTATATTTATTTTGATTAAAAAAAATTCTATATTTTTCAATGGGTATTTTTTATAAGCTAATAATTTACATAAAATATGCAAATCCTATTTGCAGAATGGTGATTTATTGTTTACTATTGCACACCTTAGAAAGCAACATACGGTTATTAAACAGAAAATTATAAGAGTTCCCCGCTCCCGGTAGAAAGCCTGATAAAATAATAGCTGAGGGGTCGATTGTTCACAAAACCATCCATAAACGGGGGCCTAGTGAAGGGGATGTAAACTAGGAGTGTGGTTAAAAATGGACAAGGCTGTTTAAAAACGGAGATTAATAATGCTCATATTAACGAGACGAGTGGGTGAAACAATAGTAATCGGTGACGATGTCATCGTGACGGTGCTTGGTATTAAAGGCAATCAAGTGCGTATTGGTATTAATGCGCCCAAAGATGTGTCTGTGCATCGTGAAGAAATTTACCAACGCATACAGAAAGAAAAATCACCATCTGATCAAGAACAAGCCGCGCCTGTTGTCGCAGCTGACCCTGTTGTCAGCCCTGCATCAACGCCAACGGTTGCGATACGAAAAAAACGTGAAAGTAAACTTGATAAAGATGGAAATAGAGAGTAAATAACAGTTTAAGATTTGGAGAGGTGGCCGAGAGGCTGAAGGCGCTCCCCTGCTAAGGGAGTATGGGGCCTTAAAACTCCATCGAGGGTTCGAATCCCTCCCTCTCCGAATATTGGGTGCCAAGGCAGGCACCAGCACGTTGCGCTTTTATCCCTCCAGTAATACCACCCCATAGCAATATTTAATTTTTGAGGTAATTCTCACTAAATAACTGCTTGAATTTTACGAGTAAGTAGTATCAAATACACACCTTCTAAACGCGCCCGTAGCTCAGTTGGATAGAGTATCTGGCTACGAACCAGGGGGTCGGGAGTTCGAATCTCTCCGGGCGCGCAAGAAAATGCATCTCCCTTTCGAAAGAACCCACCCACCCCTAAACCTTCAAATATTCTTGCATGGTTTGAACAAATACCAAATGATTAACCCATGGAATGACTAATCAAGTTAGATGGCATATATTAAAGCTGGGGTGTAGGACATTGTACTAAAGGAAAATTTGCATGAAACCCAGAGCACTGACAAACACCGTACAGGAAATACACAGCATCCGGGATATATTAAAGGCCATCAGTTATGACACAACTGTTATCTGGGATCTTGACAACACAATGCAGGAAGCAATTCATGAACTGGGCAGTGATCAATGGTTCAGGGCAATGATTAGCCTTGCATGCGATCAAATCCCTGACAGCAACGAAGCCTGCACGCTGGTGTGCGCCGTGTATCATGAAGTACAACACAAGACATACACTCAGGCAGTTGAACAGGTTGTTGTGAAGATTAATCAATTCCTGCGCGCATCGGGTATTCATCAAGAAGCCATTACAGCCAGATCAGACTTCCTGAAAGCAACTACTTTCCGTCAACTCGGCGAAAATGGTATTCATTTTCATGAAGATGAAATCACCTTTTGCGGCGGGAAAAATAAAGGTGAAATGTATAGGCTTAAACTGCTGAACAGTCGTGAGCGGCCTAAACATATCATCATGATTGATGACAGCCTGAAACATGTTCAAGACATGGCAAATGCTGCCAGGGAATTTGGTATTCCATTTACCGGTTTTCATTACCGTCATCTGGATCAAAAAGTCAGCACGCTTGATATGGATAATGCGAATTATCAACTTGCGCTGATCAAGCATGCGCTCCCAGAGGAAACACAAACCCATATCGCCCGGCTGAGTTTACCACATTCAGTTCCACCTAAACTGGATGCCAGAGAATTCCGGTTTTTTTCGGTTAACATACCACAGCGGGACAGTGCGCCAGCACCTTATGAATTCGAGCAGTATTACCAGAAACAAACGAATTAAACCAACATTTAAAAACTTGTGCCGGACGTCGATCCAGCATTACACACCCAGTCGATGGCTCTGGCTTCGACTCTGGCTAGCGTCGCTGCATAAGCTCCGCAAGTCTAATGTTTTTATTTGACGTAATCCTTGTACAAGGCATCGCCCATCTCCACAATTCCTACCTGCCTCCGGCATCGCGGAACCACCGAGATACCACGATCCGTTCGGCCACGCACACAAATATTTGCCGCCTAAACCAGATAAAGATTCACGAGCTGCACGATAGAAAGAGGTATCATGACACAATGTAAAGGACGCCGCACGCTCGCTCACCAGCCGCCTACGATCAAGAACATCGTTCATTCCCTCACAAAATATCTCTGCCGTTTCCGGTAAGAGAGTGCTTTGAATCAAGCCAATTACACGAACACAAAACGCATCCCGCTGATGCCAAGTGAAGTCATTAAATTTCTGCTCGTATAACTGATAGGCTGCCAGCAGGAGCAGCTCAACATCAATATGATTGTCTAATTCAACTGCGGTTTTGGGTGCTAGCAGGTTTAGCAATGAACGTATGGCATTTTCTGCATTTTCACTTAAGTGCGTAAAATTCTTAAAAAGTGTTCTAGTTTGTTCAGGTGTAAAGGTTTCATCAAGGAATGTATCAATCAATAAGTTCTGTTTTTTCTTTTTGGCCATGTTTTCTTCTGCTTGCTCGCTGTCTTTGTTGTTGATGCCGAACAACATGCAATGGGTTGATGCTTGCTTGTGGAGCAAGGCTGGTGAGCCAGCTTTCTTTATTAAGCGCCTTCACAACCCTGGTAAGCGTTTTTAACGTAGCCCCTTTTCCACCTTCCAGATTTCTAAGCGCAGTCTCACTCACACCTGCCTGCACGCTGAGTGACCGTCTATCAATGTTCCTCTGCAAGCGAAGCGCCTTGATATTTTCGCCCAGCATTGCTTCCAGTTCCTGCGGGGTTGATTTTCTATCCATAATAGTCTCTTATGAAACAATTAAAGAATATATTTCAATATAATTGATTAATATAAATCAATTATAGCAACAAAGTTAAACCATATCAACGCGACATAACTATTTAAAATAAGACGTTTATATATTTATATTACATTTAATTGTTTTATTTTAAACATTTATATGTTGCTTTCAATCCTCAAGACCAAAAACAAACTCGCCACAAATATGGGTTCATATTGACAAAATAACCAAATTTTGATCTATTACGTGGCTCAATTACCCGTTTTGATGGAAACAGCAAAAATGAAAAAAATCCTATTTATAAGCTCTCTGATCCTCAGTCTTGGCCTGACCGGCTGCGCCCAGAACCTTTCAACCAATACCTATAATGGCTCAGACGTTGGCGTTGCCACAACCGTCAAAAAAGGTGTGGTGGTTTCAAGACGTCAGGTCAATATCGACAATAACTCCGGCGCGGGCGGCCTTGCTGGCGCGACAACAGGCGCAGTGGCAGGCTCTATGATCGGCGGCAATACAGCCACCAACATCATTGGTGCGATTGGCGGCGCGGTGGTAGGCGGCGTAGCAGGCAATGCCATTGACAGCAGCATCAACAAGCATCAAGGCTTCCAGTACATTGTCAGGCTAAATACTGGCCGTACGATCTCAGTTGTACAAACGCAGGAAACCGCATTCAGCGTACACCAGCGCGTATTGGTTGTTTATGGACGCAACACACATCTGGAACCAGACGATACCAGCGCTTAGTTGAACCATACAGTCATTTGATACCGGGTCGGGCCACACCCCAACCCGGTATCAAACATGGCTATAATACCCCCTATTTCGATCAACTATCGACCTGCTCCTGCATAACAAATTAATCAAGAATAAGTTGAAATATGTAACAAAGTAGTTTCAAATACACACTCTTTTCACGCGCCCATAGCTCAGCTGGATAGAGTATCTGGCTTCGAACCAGGTGGTCGGGAGTTCGAATCTCTCTGGGCGCGCTGATAAGCCGTCTCAACAACAAATCCTTGCTCATTCACTTATAACCAGAATATTACAATTTATGGCAAATATTGCCATATGGTAAAAAATACCAAGGCGGGGGTTTTACTTAGGGGAACCCGGCATCGTGAAGGTCTCACGCAAGTAGAAATGGCTAAAAAGATCCATGTTAGCCAGGCAGATCTTTCTAAAATGGAAAGTGGTAAACGCCCCATCGGCAAGATTATTGCAAAGCGGATTGAGAAGATATTTGGAGTTAACTATCGCTATTTCTTAGAATAACTAAAAGTTTAACCGCTCAAAATTGTCTCGGATTCATCGGAGACATAATATCACTATCATTTGTACATTAATTATTTTGGAAATAACAATTGGATATTCAGCTGCGCTGACCATGATGGGCCAATGATTTGTGTTTTGACATTATCATAGACTTGTAAAGACATATTAATTGGCTGATGACCAAGACTAAAGACATGACCCACACCACCACCAAACGGAATCACCCAGCGGTCACTGGACTTATTAATCGTCCAGTCTGCAGTAATAATAGGCTGCATAGTGACATACCACCCATGAGGCATATTATAGTTAATGAAATATTGCAGCGTCATCTGATTCACATCAGGACGACTGGATTGCCCGCCTACCGACCAGACATTGTAAGCCAGTATGCCCAACACCCATTGATCTGGCATGGCCAGCATAACAAATGATGGCCCCAGGCTATATTTTCCCTGTCCCAATTGAGGATCTGTCGCTGTTGGCAGCACGACAGCAGGACCCACGCCCCACAAAATTTTTCCTGGATTCGCTTGCGTTAAAAATAAGGTTGGTGTGATATCACCCAAACCATTGATATAACCACGCCCAGGATACATATTTGGCTGATGCGCAAAAGGAATAATCGTACGAGTAACCAGCGTCCAGTCACTATTCAATTCAAATGGGATGACTGGTTTTAAATTGAGAATATACTGCGTATTATCATCTGAGCCATAACCAAAATTGAAATTGTTATCAATTGGCACAGATATCATGTTTTCAATAGGATTTTGAGCCTTTTTAGCCAGATCCGTTGCATCATCCACCGCATAAATGTTAGCAGACAGAAAAGCCAACCCCATTGCCGCAAGAAGTTTCCATCTCACAATTGATACCATCCATGTTAAAATTCAAGTTTGATTAGTATATCAATCAAAGAAGACTACATCAATAATATCCAGCATGATAACTCGCTCAGCAAATGATGTCCTCCAGGCAACCAGATTAGCTCACGACTAATTTACGCCGTCCAGCAATAATCGTTTGGAGTTGCGTTGTATGATTAACAAGAATAAGCGAACCAAAAATACAAATGCATCCTGCAACCGTCAATCTGGACGCTGTTTCATGCAGAAAACAAACGCCCATGATCACGCCAGTCAACATCATCAAGTAGGTAACCATGGATGCATATACGGGCCCCGCACGTTTGATAAGCAAAAAATATAAATAAAATGACAACCCCGAGCCAATAATGCCAAGCCAGCATAATGCTGCTATTTGTTCAACAGTTTGCGGCAGCCCCCAATGATAAGGTGTATCAATGACCAGTTTTAATATACACATTGTTATGGTTGATGAAGCAGCGGCAACAAATGCTATCAGCACCGGTTGATTTGAGTGCACGTGATATTTGAAATAAATAGCGGTGACAGCATATGAAATACACGCTAATAGTAACGCAGCCATTCCATCAGCAGACTCACGGCCAACCATAAACCCTGAATTAATAATAACTATCCCTAAAAACCCAAGCATGATACCAAATAGCATAGAAATACTGATTTTTTGCCTGGATGAATAAAATATGATGCCTAATAATGCTGTAAATATTGGCGTCATGGAATTAATAATCGACGACATGGAGCTGGAAACCGTTTTCTCAGCATAGCTTATCAAATAAAAGGGGATAGACATATTAAACAGGCCGACTATTACCCCATCCATGACAAGTAATTTTATATTACCGCTTTTCAATTTAAGTATCCACGCCATTAAAAATAAAGATACAGAAGCAATAGCCATTCGATATAACACAATTTCAACTGGCGTTAATGAAATCAATAATATTTTGATGAGATACAATGAAATACCCCATCCTATGGTCCCTAAAAATATAAAACATAAAAAATCAATCATGGTAATTTCCATTAATTATATTTAATACATGCGATAACAAAAGAGGAAATGCTGTATAACCTGCCGCGGCATTCAGATGACCGCCATCAGAGATAACGACCTGTTTAGCAGATAGTCGATCAACAATGGAGTCAATATTAGAGCGTGTAACATATGGATCATTATCTCCATGATAGCAAGTAAAATTTTGACAGGCATCTTTAATAGCCATCCAGTCAAATGAATCAGCAAAAAAATCCTGGTTGATAGTATCAAATTTAGCAATACCAACTGACCCAGTAAATGCGCCAGCCAACAAGGTTGAATGAACATGATATTGACGGGTTTCAAGCAGGCGCAGAATAAATGCTGCGCCTAGACTGTGTCCGATCATAATCGTTTTCTCATTCACAATATCAGAACATGTCTTTTCAAACACTGTTAGCCAATTTTTTAAGCTTTGATTATCAGGTGTTGGAAATTGAGGAACCAGACAATCTATTGACCGTGCCAGCAAGCTGCGCTTGAGCCATGGGAACCAATTTTCATCAGGGTATCCATAAGCACCGTGAATAATAATCACATTAGGTTTTTTCATTCAAGTCTCCATTATCAATAAAACTGCATGGCATTATCTGCATCACTCAGAATAGTCGCTAGTTTATTATAGTCAGTATTTTTTACAATAACATGACCTAACCGCCTTAATGGTTTAGGAAACGCCGGAATGAGACAATCAGGTTTATAATAAATCGCAACATCTTCCGGCTGATAATGCATTAATACATCAACACCTTTGACATGACTATAACAATCAACATCCGGCCTGTAAAAAAACCGTATGCCAGCAAAACAACTGCTCATTGGATGAGCCGGCAGCGGCTCACCCAAATAAGCCGCATAGATATAATCAAAATAATTAATCCCGCGCGCCAGATTAATTAACTCTGCAATCCTGTCACCTGCCAGCCGGGCTGCAATTTCCATTAACACAGGCTGTCCATCTTTTCGCAACCGTATTTCAGCATGAAATGGACAGTTATCAGCGTTTAATACTTTAATGACATCTGCGATATAATCTTGAATCTTTCTTTTTAGCGTTACTTCAACAGGTGCATTAGCTATATGGCCAATCTCAATAAAATCTCGTTGATCATGAACAAATTTTTCAGTGCACCCAAAATAAGTAACATTCCCATACTGTATAACCCCCTCAATGCTATATTCTTTACCGTCTATGTATTCTTCTAACAGAACCGATTTTGACAGTTGATACCCCCAGAGTATGTCATTGCCAGATAAAATTCTGGATACCGCCTCGACCAGCTCTTCCATATTATCAACCAGCCGGACATGTACACTGCCAGCAGCATCAACAGGCTTGCATATCAGTGGAAAACCAATGGATGCTGCCGCCTCCTGAATATTATCTAATGAATAAACCAAACGGTAGGCTGGAACTGCCAAGCCAGCATTTTCCATCAAAAAACGCATGCTATCTTTGCGCCTTAGGTTTAATACATGCTTGCAATCAATACCAGGCAAACCAAGCATTGAAGCAATTTTTGATGCAGCCGGAACAAAATATTCAAACCCTGGAATAACAGCATCAATATCATACTGACGGTATAATCGCTGACCCAGCTCCACCAGCCTCTCATCATTCGATGTGTCTACCTGAATTGCCAGTGAAACGGATGATAAAATATCATCCGCTATCACTCGCATATCTGTATTTGCCGTCAGGATAACAATATTGTATCCAAGTTCAATACCATGTTTTAATAACGACACTGCAGCGCCATACGGCTCGATAAACATTATCGTTTTTTTATCAGGCCGAAATTTATCCGCGTAATTTGTCAATTCAAGATCAAATAATTTACAGGATGTATAGTTGATTAATCTGTTAGTCATGATTACCTCCTATTACTTTTTTCTGCAGTAAATAAATCGGCTCAAACAGGCAATAATCATGCTCATGCGGATAAAATATCTCTTTAACTGTAAAGTACCGGCTAACTAATGCTTCAAATTCATCTTCTGGCGGGCAAAAAAACCTGCTATTACATCGGCCAAATATATCGCAAAAATCGAACTCTGGTTTAAATTTATTTAATTTTTCTATGCCCAATCGCCCTATTGTTTGCTGCCAACCCATAGCATATGATTTTTTATCATAACAAATATAATTTAACCTGCTTGCCAAATCATATTTAGACTTTATTATTCCATTTTGATACTCATCATAAACATCAATAAATTCTTTATTGATATATTCATCATCAGGCTTGAGCAATAAATGACAAATAAAATACCCATCGTCCGCCATCATGTCATGTGTATTTTTTAGAAAGGTATTAAAGTTATTCCAGTCAACCATATTAATGGCATCATCACCAATAACAAATTGATAATGTTTCTTCGGCATGGATTTTGTATTCAGCCAATCCGTCAATAGAAAGTGTTCATTTTCAGTGATTGATACGCCAGCGTCTGCCAGCTTACCCAGCGATTTTACTACCATTTCTGATTTATCAATCATGGTAATATCAATCTTCTCATGCCGAAAGATGCTTCTAATTTCTGGCGTGCCGCCATACATCAGACATGCGGACTGCCTGCCATATTGACGTACCATTTTTTCATAATATTTAGTTACACTTGGTAATGGCCTGACTGTGTACCCTTCGTATTTTTTCCATTCACGGCAAATGCCATCTTCGCTTGAAACCAGCATATAAGTCATATTTTTCCCCTCATTAAGCGGCGCTATTCATTGTAAGAACATGATACAAATCATCATAATAATTTTTCACTGAATCCAGACGCATATAAAATCCCAGCCAAAAATCACTTGTTTTATGCGGATTAACTGACAATTCAGGGATAACCACATGCTGCAGCCAGCCGCTTGCATGATCCACGTCAACCAACTCATGCTCAACGTAATATTGCTGATTAACAGGATGATGCTTGAATAATCTGGATATACCCTTGATTAGCTTATTGTAGTGCGGCGGATCCAGCATTTCTGTCGCAGCCAGCATGCCAAAATATTTCATTTTGTTATAAGGATAAATGGCAAAATAATTAAATAGATTAATTCCAGCAATACCCTCGTATGACATATTGCTGATTATTTCATGCCGATTATATTTCATCCCTATATCATTAAAAAATTTTTCAAATAAGACGGTATGTGATTGACTGATTTTCCCCCTGCCGGCCTCATCCCATAAATTTCTGGCTATTTCTGACTTTGCCTGATCAGACACGCCAATAACCGCCAATGCCAGATAATCAAAAAATTCCAGATTAAGCACCGATTCATTATTGATAAATATTTTTAAATCATCTAATGAGGCTTCTGCAGCAAGATAATCAAATATTGGATGGGGTGAAGCACCATGACTATTGAGAGCCGATTCAACAATCTCCTGATTGCTAACAATAACATGACAGTCATATTTTCTCAGACACTGCTTTTTTTCACTTTCTATCCAGTCAGTTTCCATTTTTTTAAATTTTACATAGTCACTTTCACTGAATTTATTGCTTTCGTTTTTATCATATAGCATATTATGATACCACTTATTCATTTCTATATGCTTTTTTCTTAGCGTATAACGGCTAACGTCATTCAATTGATGTTGAATAATCATATGTACCTCATATTATTTTTTTAACAATGATAGGAATTTAGTCGATGGAGGTTGGATGTAATAAGGCGTGTAACCAGGCCATAAATATCTCGGCACTGGTTTAAAGTTGGTGATTTTCTAGAGGGGAAAACAGGAAGTGAGCCGAGATAATATAGGCTTAAAAAAATTATTGCAACATATTTTTTATTTATTCATAAGCGCCGCCAACATACTGCCATCGCCCATCAATTAAGTGAGCATTTTTTAACACTATCAAGTCTCATTATCAATAGTGTACGCTGCGTTAATGAACCATGTAAAAATTCAAACTCCACATGATCCATAGCGATCCAGCAATAACACACATAAGAATAATGCCCGTAAAAACAAATGCCATGACATTAATACGGCCTTGCTCTGTTTGTGTATTCAACCTTAAAAAACAAATTAACTGAACTAAAAACTGGGCGCAGGCAGCGGCATAAATAATAATAAATGTTTGTAGTTTACTGAACGTACCATGCATGACCGCAGAAAATGCAATCAGCGTCAACACGATACAAGCAATCACACCACCAACATAGACGCTTAATTTTTTTTGGCCGGTTCCATAGTCAGGCTGCGTCATATCATGATCTTCCATTTTACATGGCTCCCATCAAATAAACGATTGTAAAGACAAAAATCCAGACGATATCAAGGAAATTCCAGAACATGCCCAAATAAACCAGACGACGCCGTGTAATTTGCGTTATTTTCAATATTGGCAATTGTACAATCATCAATAATATCCACATAAGGCCGATTGAAACATGCAGTCCATGTGTGCCGACAAGCGTGAAAAAGGATGATGCCTGCCCGCTCAAAGACCATATAAACCCTTCCCTGGCCAAATGCACAAACTCATTTATTTCCATTCCAACAAAGCTTGCGCCCAGCAGAAATGTTACGAGCAGCCAAGCTTGTACTTTATGTAATTTATCCTTATACACATTAAGCATCGCCAAACAAAAAGTAAAATTGGATGCTAAAAGCAAAAATGTCTCAATCAGCACATAGTCAAGGTTTATATATTTTTTCAATACCTGATCGTGCGCAACGGGTTCATTAAGCACCAAAAAGGTTGCAAACAAACAGCCGAATAATATGCAATCCGTCATGATATATAGCCAGAATCCAAACACATCCGTTGAATCGGCATCATGATGATGCTCATGTATTAAGACAGCTTCATTCTGCATTAAACAGTCTCCTTATAGTGCGCCAGCTCTGTTTTTCTGACTGTATCAACATCAATGTAATAATCTGTATCAGTCGAGAATGTTTTAGCAATCATTGTTAAAACAACACCAGCAAATCCTGCAATCCCTGGAATCCACATATGCCACACCAAGGCAAAGCCCAACACACCCGCTGATATTGCAATAATAAACCCAGCGGGTGTGTTTTTTGGCATGTGAATCGGCTGATATTGAATATCATCTGGATGCTTGCGGCTGCCCTGATGATGCTGTTTGTCTGCCCAAAATTGATCTAGTTCATTTACTGTCGGTAATACAGCAAAGTTATAAAGAGGTGCCGGCGAAGAAACAGACCATTCCAGCGTACGCCCATTCCACACATCACCGGTACGATCACGAAGTGCATGACGATTCTTAACGCTGACATACACTTGAACCAGCATCAAAATAATACCTGCAAAGATAAAAGCCGCACCGATCGCTGCAACGATAAAATAGGGCTGTAATGATTTATCTGCATAATGATTCAAACGCCGCATCACACCATTCAAGCCGAGCACATACAATGGCATGAACGCAAGATAAAACCCGGTAACCCAGCACACAAATGACCACTTACCAATTCTCTCATCCAGCTGGAAACCAAATACTTTCGGAAACCAGAAAATAACCCCAGCAAAATAACCAAACAAAACACCACCAATAATGACATTATGAAAGTGAGCAACCAGAAATAAACTATTATGCAATTGAAAATCAATCGGCGGGATTGCCATCATGACACCGGTCATACCGCCTATTGCGAATGTGGTAAAAAAGGCTATAACCCACAACATGGGCGTCGCCAAAATAATGCGGCCTTTATACATCGTAAATAGCCAGTTAAATACTTTTACACCTGTCGGAATAGCGATAATCATGGTTGCAATGCCAAAAAAGGCGTTTACATCGCCTCCCGCCCCCATTGTAAAAAAGTGATGCAGCCAAACGACAAACGACAAAAAGGTAATCATCGCGATTGCCCATACCATGGTCGTGTATCCAAATAATTTTTTCTGGCTGAATGTGGCAACAACTTCTGAAAAAACACCAAACGCCGGTAGAATTAAAATATACACTTCAGGATGACCCCAGACCCAGATCAGATTGATATACATCATCATATTTCCACCTGCGTATTCGGTGAAAAAATGCATATCGAACATACGATCCAGCGTAAGCAATGCAAGCGTTACTGTTAGAACAGGAAATGCAAGCGCAACCAGAATCATAGCGCATAATGCCGCCCAGACAAAAACCGGCATCTTCATTAATGTCATACCCTTGCAGCGCATTTTTAATATAGTCGCAATAAAATTAATGCCAGCAAGCATGGTACCGACGCCAGCGATTTGCAACGACCAGATATAATACTCAACACCTTCATCCGGACTGTAATAAAGTTCTGATAATGGCGGATAGGCAAGCCAGCCTGTTTTTGCAAAATCTCCAATCACCAGCGACGCATTGCATAACATGGCGCCAACAAATGTCAGCCAGAAACTCACTGAATTTAAGTAAGGATACGCCACATCACGTGCGCCAATTTGTAACGGTAAAACCATATTTAGCAATGCAAACATCATCGGCATGGCCACAAAGAAAATCATGATGACGCCATGCGCTGAGAATATCTGGTCATAATGATGCGGCGGCAAATAACCCATTGAATCGCCAGCAGCGATAGCTTGCTGTGAACGCATCAATATTGCATCCGAAAAACCACGAAGCAGCATAAGCATTGAAAGCATCAGATACATAATACCAATTTTTTTATGATCGACGGATGTAAGCCACTCATGCCAGACATAAGACCATTTACGATAATAGGTAATCAGGCCAATCACCGTGAGCGCGACGATCACCATGAGCGAACCCGCCCCCATAATGATGGCACTATGATATGGAATGGCTTCGATAGTTAGATTGCCAAAAAATAACTTTTCAAGCATGACTATTCCCTTCTATCTTAACTTGAGGTTCACGAGGATGTTTGGGGCCAAATGTATGCATATAGGTATGCATGACATGTTCAAATAGATTTTTCTCAGCATCAACATAATAAGCTGGTTTATTTGCAATCGATGGTACCAGTAAACGTTGGTACTCATCCGGGGATAATGCATGATGAGACTTGTTTTTCCTGATTTCATCCACCCAGGCGTTCATTTGCTCTGGTTCAACCACATGAACGGGGAAATGCATTTCTGAGAAACCAGCACCGTTATATTGCGTATTCTGACCATGATAAACACCCGTCTGATTCGCGAGTATATGTAACTTGGTTCGCATACCTGCCATGGCATAAATCTGGCTGCCAAGCTGCGCGACAAAAAAAGCGCTCATTGGCACATTGTCTGTCGTCATCCATATTTCTACCTGCCGCCCAACGGGAATTTCCAGATAATTAACCGTCGCAATATTTTGCTCTGGATAAATAAACAGCCATTTCCAGGGAAGCGCGATTGCTTCAACAAGTAATGCTGGTTCAGTCGCACCAGCAATACTATTATAAGGATCCAGTTCGTGAGTTTTTTTCCAGGTAATAACGGCTAGTATAAAGATAATAGCGCATGGCACGCCCCACCAGATAGATTCAAGAAAATAATTGTGGCTCCAGTTGGGTTCATAATCCGCTATGTGATGCGACACCTGATAGTGATAAACAAACGTCAGGCTCATGACGATCACCGGCAGCACAACAATCAGCATTAACGCCAGCGTATCAAATAATAATTTGCGCTCATGAAATGCAATAATCCCTTTGGGATTCAGCATGCCATCTGAAACGCCCTTGCAGCCTTCCAGCGATAACATCAGCAGAGAGAGTAGTACCAGCATCAAGATACTGGTAAAACGAATAGATCTTGATCCAGCTTTATTTGCAAAAGCCTTTCGCATCCATGCAATCATATGCACCCCGAGTATTTTCCTTTGCAATATAGTAATATAATGTTAGACTTTTATGAAGGAAAAATGAGCAAGTTACGGAATAAAATCTTAACCTAATGGATTAGCACGATGACATATATCATGTTTGCCCGCTGGTTCGGCCTGATTTCAGTTATACTATCACTCGGCATTCTCTTTAATCTTGAAGACGCACAAGAAATGGCTAAACGCATGGTTAAATCTGAAACAGGTTATATCATGGGCGGCGTACTACCTATTATCTTTGGCAGCCTGGCTCTCATGTTTGTTGACAGCTTTGACGAAGGATGGAACCTTGTTGTTACCGCTGTTGGTGGAGCAATGTTTCTTGTTGGGTCATTCCGCGCTCTTTTTGTTTCGCAGTGGAAACGCATCATGACACGGCATATAGACCAGATCCCATTCCTGTTTAGCCTGTTTGGCTTAATGCTGGGCGTTATCCTTTTATATGTTGGATTTATCGCCAGCAATTTTGATATAACAGTTTAAACCTGAGCGCAATATCCAGCTATCGAGAAATAGGCCGATATGCTCAAGGAAATTATATTTTACAGTATTGTATTAGCCATTTTACTGGTGATCATTTCATTTTGGGGATTTTACTGGGCGGTCAACCCTATTAAAATTAACAGCAACGTTACGCCTTCTACTATTAACTTGCCTCACGAAACCATTTTCCTAAAAACAAAAGACAACATTAATATTGCCGCCTGGTATATCCCCGCAAAAATCAACACGCATAAAGCTATCATTGTGTTACATGGCTATCCAGCCGAAAAAGGTGACGTTTTGCCAGCAACCATGTTTTTGCGGGACAAGTACAATTTGCTTTATCTGGATTTCCGTCACTTTGGCCAAAGTGGCGGGCGATACACGACGATTGGAAAGTCGGAAGTACTCGATTTACTGAGTGCGGTTAATTATTTACATACGAAGAAACATATCACCGATATCGGCGTCTGGGGATTTTCAATGGGCGGCGCCGTTGCTATCATGGGGGCCGCACAGACCAAGCTTATTAAATCGATAGTTGTTATATCACCCTATGCAAAATTAAACTGGATAGCAGAAGAATATTTTAAGATCCCACTTTTACGCTATCCATTATCCAAATTAATTTCATGGTGGGCTTATTTATTTTTAGATATCGATATTGACCAGATTTCACCCGCGGAATCTATTCGACAGTTATCGATTCCAGTGTTTCTTGTATACTCTAAAAACGATAATGTTGTTCCATATCGGCATGGTTATTTAATTCAGCAAAATATACCAGTCAACCCTTATTCAAAAGTGAAAATTTTCGACGACCTTGAACATGGCGGTATATTAGCGTCCCTTAACAGCGACATTATGCATTTCTTCAATGAAACGTTGAAAACAAACCATCCCGGAAATTAAAACGCCACCCTATAGGTCGAAATATATTATTCAGGCTCCGCCAAAATTGAGCGTATAGTCTCTAATGTCATCATCAGCGTCATCGGCTGTATGGGTGATTCCACAAATCCGCGAGATAGATAAAATCTTTTAGCTTGCTCTGATAAAGAATGCACCAAGACCGCAAATATACCCGCATCACTGGCAACACTGACAGCACGAATCATTGCATCTCGTAATAAGGCGCTACCGAGCCCCTGATTATGATATTTTTTATCGATCGCCAATCTACCGAGCAGTAACACAGGCAATGGATCAGGCATGTTGCGCCGCATCGCTTTAGGCGCATTCTCATGACTGATAGCGCCCGCTGACAGACTGTAATAACCAATCACGTTTTTGTTGCCACATACAACAAAACAACACGAAGCACCTGATGCCTGATTTTTTAGCGCGCGTTTTTTTAACCATTCATCCAGCGAGGGTTCGCCGCTATCAAAGTTACTCAAGTCGTGATCCGTTGATAGAGGAAGAGGCGGTGTTAATTTATTCAAGCTTATTTATCCCAAGGTGCTTTTGTTTTAAGTAACCGACGTAATTTATCGGTTGCTGGCAATGGCCTGTCAAGCAGCACCTGAAGTTTTTTGAATGTACTAGCATCAACGGCAAAAAATGCCTGATCAAGCAGCACGTCTTCAGCTTGACGACAAGCCGCTTCGAGCATGAAATCAGATCGACTCCGACCAAGCCGCTCAGCAGCCTGATCAATCAAGTCACGCTGGCGTGTCTTGGCTCGAATGTTAATGGATACAGATTCATTGGAATGTATACGGGCCACATTGAATACCTCTTTATATACATTTAATATACATAATTGTATAGAATATGTCAATACAGGATTAAGGGGCGGTTTTGCTATATGAAATTTAACTATATGTTTTTATTATATATAACGACAAATTTTTGGGCCGCCACAGGATCGAACTGTGGACCCGCTGATTAAGAGTCAGCTGCTCTACCAACTGAGCTAGCGGCCCAACTATTTACACTTTCACTTTTATCTTTGGGGTGAACGACGGGGCTCGAACCCGCGACAACCGGAATCACAAT
>CAZOVT010000020.1:9523-34897 GCA_964583565.1 uncultured Coxiellaceae bacterium | reverse complement strand
CTGAATGATGATGTCTCGCGTCCACTACACACCTCGTTTTGGTTTCTATATTATAGGTTGGTCACAATTTTACCATTATTCGCCTTAGAGAAAGCTTAAGATAAGATACCATTTGTTAAAAAATGAGTATGACCGCAGTAGGTTTAAAGGAAATTAGCTGTACAATCAGTGAATAACATTACAAACTCATCACCCTCACCATCGATCTTTTCTCGGCTATTTTCTGAACTTTATGCATAATAGCAGAAAAGGGGTCAGGCCTTGAAGGATCCCCACAAGTTTAAATAAAAAATTATGAATAAACAAATAATTAGCTACGTAAAATAATTGACGTGCATCGAAATTTTGTATTTTCTATTCGTCGCTAAACTTATAGGAAATGGAATCCGATACACGCAGCAAAATTATTGCATAATTTATTTGATAAGGCATGCAGAATTGATACTAGAATTAAACGGGCTTTATTTTTAGCATCAGAAACGTTGATTAACTGTAAACAGCTTTCCATAAGTGCTATTGGCCGTCATTTGCCGCAGAATGCGAAAATTAAAAACAACATAAAACGTATAGATAGATTATTTGGCAACAAAACGCTGTATGAGAAGGGCATTACCTTTTATAAAGGTATCGCCCAACATCTAATTAAAGGCAACAAAAGACCGATCATATTAATCGACGCATCTAGATTAACTCGCTGCGGTACATATCATGTTCTTCGTGCTTCGCTGCCGGTTAAAGGAAGATCATTAACGCTATATGATGAGGTATATCAATCAAACGAGTATCAGAATCCTAAATACCATTCTAAATTTTTAAAAACACTAAAGGAACTGTTACCAATCGATTGTAAGCCTATCATTATTATGGATGCAGGCTTTCTATGCCACCTTCTTAATCTGCTCGTAAACTCTCGCATTTTTTCGTTCCAACATCCAAACATCTAATGCCTGCTGCATGTTAAGCCAGCTTTCTGGTGTCGTTCCTAAAAGATGAGATAAGCGTATTGCCATATCCGGTGTCAACGGACGATGCTCATGTAAAATCTGTGAAATCGTTCGACGCGACACACCCAAGCAATCCGCCAATTCAACCTGCGTCATACTGAGTGAAGGCAACACATCTTCACGCAAAATGGCACCAGGATGCGTTGGCTTTCGATTTTTCGATCTTAGTGTACTCATTAATGGTAATCCTCCAAATTTACGTCACAAGCTTCACCATCTTGAAAACGAAAGGTTATTTTCCAATTTTTGCGAACAGCGATACTCCAAACACCCTTTCTATTACCTTTCAATTCATGCAAATCCCATCCTGGTATATCCATATCCTTCACAACCAAAACAGTATCCAGACGATCCAATATACGGGTAATTTTCGCCAAATCTCTTGCATCTAGAGCCTTTTTGTTGTTTTTGATAAAAAACTGCTCTAAACTCTTATGCTTAAAACTCTTGATCATTATCTCTCCTTACATTGTAACCTGCAAAGTTACATTGTCAAGCTTGTATTTTTTATAATGTAGCCAGCAGTTACGTCATGGTTCATTTTATGGTTAAGGAGCCGTTTTAATGCATATATGGGGATATCAAGGCTTTCAGCAATAGTAATATATCCGTGTCAGGCCTGCCCCCTTTCCACAATTGTCCAAACGAGGAATAACAATGAAATTATATGTAGTTTTGCCTGGTACCAAAACAGCTGATGCGGGTGATATTAATTTGTTTACCCTTTTTGGAACACTATGGAGTGGCTATAACAAGTGGGTCAAACTTAATTGGACGCCTGATACGCTCATAAATATGCATGCCAATGCTCGCTATAATGACTCATATGCTGCTGACCCGGTATATTTTTTTACCGATAAAGAAACGGCATATCAGCATAGTGAAAATACAAAGCAACGTAATAATGGATCTAGCGGCTATTCAAGATCAAACTATCGATTTTCTGATGCGGAAGCTGATATAGTCGATGAACAAACTGCTCCTTTAATTCTAACTTTAGACGTATCTTATCAAGAAAAAGACTTTTCGTTTACTGTAAATCAAATTGATGAAGCTGATTTTTATTCTGAATACAGTCGAATTAAATTTGATATGCGCATAGACCAGCTGAATAGTAATTTAATGACAATAGCTACTCCAAAGATTTTGGGTAATTTATTGCTAAATAAAGTGAATGAAAAAAATCTTACTGAAGTTAAAAAAATACTAAATGAAAAATGGATAAGTGATAGCTGTAATCGCGTCCTGTATCAAGTGGAAGTTACAGAGACACTTAAAATTTCATACCCTCATATATATTACAAATTTAATGATAACTCACATGTGATAGATGATGGTGTTAGCCTATACGAAGAAGTTGAAAATTCAAATGAAAAAGCACCCATTTTATATCAGGCCATTCTTAATCAAGATGTAGATATGGTAAAATTGCTACTTGCTAGTGGTGCTAATGTGGATGTTTCTTTTAATGGGTTTACTCCAGCTGCTCTCGCTGCTGCTATAGATAATCCTGCAATGGTTCAGCTAATCAATAGCCAAGCTTCGGTTGAACTATCACATCGAAAAAAGGTAATTTGACAATGGAGAGTTTTACAAAATAGAGTCAGGCCATCTGGACTTATTGAGGTTGAAGATGTCCACAAGTCAGGCCTGCCCCCCTTTCCAATAATTAACCGAAATAGTTGAGGCTTAGATCAAAACCGCTGGTATTGAATGTTACACGTCGCTCTGTGTTAATGTTTGTCACGCCTATAATTCCTGTATCCATATCATATACAACAGTACCTAATAAGCCCTTAGAAGATGGATTAGTAGAAATAATTTGCAAATTGCAACGGTGCACTGCATATTCGCAGTCAGCCACTACACGTTTTTCTGATAATGTTAATATTTCATTTGGCATGATGTAAAAAATTCAAACGAACTTCTCTATGGTTTGCCGCCCGAATGTGAGTTAACAGCCTCTTGTTACACCAAAATGAGAAAGACTGTCTTTGAAAAGCTATGTCAGGCACAAAAAGATTTACCTAATGGTTGGCGCTTTCGCTTGTACGAAGGCTTCCGCAGCTTAGAAGTGCAAGCAATGCTTTTTGAGCAAGAGTATCAGCGCGTTTGTATTCGTTATCCGCAAGGTACTCCTGAAGAACATTTTTACGAAACCACACGTCTAATCTCACCTGTAACAAATTTTGATGGCTCAAAAAATGTCCCGCCCCATAATACTGGCGCTGCTATTGATATCGAAATCGTAACAGAAACTAATGAACTCCTTGATATGGGAATGACTATCAAAGATTGGATTATAGTTAATCCAGACCTTTGCCTAACCGATTGCCCGCTCATCAACAAAAGCGCCCAGATGAATCGCCGTCTACTGCTAGATCTTATGCAGTCGCATGGTTTTGTCAATTATCCAACTGAATGGTAGCATTTTTCTTATGGAGATCGTTACTGGGCTTATCATCAGCATGCTGAAACAGCTATTTACGGGCCAGCGGATAGTTTATTTTAGCCAGAGCAATGAAAAACTATCCTGAGCGAAACGAAAATTTAGCCTGAACACAAGTGGCAGGATCTGTTTTTTTGTCCTCTGGATCTTTATCAACAAGAGATTGACGTAAACTAGCAAGTTGAGATTTGATATGTTTATCTAAATCCAGATTATCAATAAGCTTTTCTTTATGCCCGATGGTAAAATTAGAAAGATGACGAATAAAATCGTTGGATTTTTCGTCAGCTTCGCTGGATTGAAGATATTTTTTGAAATCTTCTAACTGAAACGAGGCTTCTTTCAATTGCAAAATGCGTTCCTTGATCTCATTTGAAGCAGTTAACATGCTGGATTTGATCGAAAAATATGTAGATGCTAATTTGTCAATAACATCATACGGCAACAATAAACAATATAAGATAGCTTCATGAATTTCTTTTTTAAATTGTAAATTATGGTTAAGTTCATCAAGATAGCCATCGTTTTGACAAAATGACTCAGATTCATGGAGCCAGTTAACAGCGCGATAATCACCCATTTTAGGAAGGCCCATGAGCGTTTTTGCTGTAATAGCGAAATCATTTTTACTAAATTCTTTACCCTTATCATATAGGCAATAGTATAGTGAAAGGTCGCCGTCAATTTTAACAACGTAACTATCGCTGTCAACACCCACATTTCCTTCATTAAGATCATATTCATTGACTAACAGAGAAATAATACAAACAAATCCTAAACCATTTATTATGCTGCGTTTCAACTGGCGATCTAAAATAGTTTTATTTGCCTCAAAAAAATTGATATAACCAGGTACTTCTTTTGAGGCAACAAAAATTTCATCATCGGATTTTTTAATAAGCCGACACTTTGGTTGACGAGGGTAAATAAGCCTGGTTAACTCATTTGCAAAAACTTCCCATTCTGGAAATCCTTCCCAAGGAGCTTTGACAAACCATCTGGAAGATGGTTTTTTTTCTTTGCAAAGCACACGTATATTAGATCCCCCTTTTTGCCACACGGGGATATCACCATCAAATTCGAAATCCGTTATTTTTTTTGTAAAAAAGCGTGGCGCTAATTGATTTAGCGGCTGAGTAGAATTCGCTTTTTCATTATGCTGATTAGTACACGGCCGAACTAATGTCGCACTACCATGTTGGGTAACGGGTGTACAGATTGCATCATTTATCTTCTTAGATTCGATGAGTTTTTTTAATTCATTTACTACCTGATTTAATTCACCGTCATCATAAGAAGTTGATTTCAAAAATCGTGACAGTTTTTCAAAAAATAAATTTGATATAGAATTGGTTTTTTTTAAAACGACATTAATTAATTTTAAGAATGTTAAAATAGTTTGTTTATCTTCCATATCGTCTAACTGACTTAAAGGTAGAAAATTAATAAATTCAGATGGCGCGGTGCTTGTTTTGTTACTACCAATAATAGAAAGAACAAAATGATACCTAAAATAAAATGGTAATTGATCTTCATAAAATAAATTATTAGCAAGTTGATCCCAGCTTTCTTTATTATAATCGACGTAATACGACGATAATGGATAACGTTCTAAAATACTAATAGGCGTCATGTTTATAAAAAAGTGTTGTACCATCAAGTTAATGGATTGATGAAAAGAAAGTTGTTCCGGCATAAAATCAAAAAATAATCTTGTAAAAATATTTTTTTCATAATCGCTTTCTTCTCCAAAAGAAGAAAATTCATGATAAGGATATTTACAGACTTCTTTACAGGAAGAATAAATAATGTCATTTATATTCCATTTTGGGCAAAAATCTTTGCGAACGTGTCTTAGATGATATAACCCATAAGGATATTCTGGATGACAAAAAAAGTCGTTTAGAAATTGTTTGGCCGCTGCAGCATCCGTACGGTGAAAGTCCTTAATAGCATTATAAAACGTTTTTGATACATTCGGCGATAATTCAGTAAAAGCCAAAAAAACGGCATGATTGGCAATGTATTCTTCAATAGTGAGGCGATCGGGTTTATCTATTGAATCATGGATTAAAGCATCCCTTCTTTTTACCTCATCAAATAAAAATGACTCCGGAATGTAGCCATGTGCTTCACCGTTTTTGTAATAAAAAAAGCTAAAAACTGGAGCATAAGTTTGCCTGCTTTTTTTTATGTCATCAAGCGAGAGTTTATCCAGACGACAAGTATCGCGAGCATCACCTAAACGAACTCGCAAGGTCGGGTGGATAAAAGAAATCATATATGGGGTGATTTTTATATATTTGAGCCAATCAATGGCCTGACCTTTCTGTGTGGTTAATTTTGTATAAGGAGTTTGATCGTGATAAGAAAATAAATGATAATGCTTTTGAAGAAAATCCTCTATTTGTTTAGCAACTTGAATCATTGTTTCAGGGCTGGAATGAGGGTCAGAGAAGGTAGTAAAATAATCTTTTAATGTTTTATAGGGTCCAAGAGCGGCATCTTTATCTTTGACAATTTCCTCGCATATAAAATTATATAATTTATCAAATTTAGAAAAATTAGACTTATAAGCTGTATTAATAATTTTATTAATTTGATCATGTGAAACAGTTTTGGAATTTAATTTTAAATAATCAGTAATAACAAGCAGCAACGCAGTGTCGCGTTCTGAGTGATAGTTAAATGGATTGGTGTTAAATGCAACATAATCTTCAATGCCCGAGTTGGAAAGGCGGTCAACAATTTGTTCGATACTTTCCAGCTTAACTGGGGGCGATGATGCATTTTCTTTTTCTTTATTTTCTTTTATATCATGCTGCAATTTTTTAAGCTGGTTTATTGCATAATCTGGATAAGCGCTAGCATGTGCCAATCCTTGTTTTTTAATAACTTTAAATTGCTTAACCTGATTCCCAAATTTTTCTGCTTCCTTTGCAGCATCGTCAGATAGCAGATATTTTTTAAACGATGAGCGATGTAAAACAGCTTGTTTAAGCTGCTCAATACGGTTAATTAATTCTGTTTTTAAAATGGTTGCTATTGATTTGTTAAGACAATATGCGTCTACAAATTCTTCAATCAAGGGTGTTGATAAAAGAAGAAAATATAAACAGGCAACATTAATTTCGTGTTTAAATCCCGGGTGGGAGTTTAATTTATCCAGACAATGCTGATCGTCAGGATAACGCAGTATATGCTGAACACTATATAACCAATTGTATGGCTCATAAGATGTTAAAGAGGGTAATGCTGCTATTGATTCTTGAGTGATGGTATATTTTTTATTCTCACCGGAAAAGTCAAAATGCAAATACGATTGGCAACGATAAAACGCATTGTCATCGTCAATGACGACCACATGATTTTTTCTATCTTTGCCAACATTATTCAAGTGAAAATCAACATCATTAATAACTAACTGGATGACACAGGCAAACCCAAGTCCAACTAATTTTTGCTGACTGAGTAACGTATAAAGTTCGTAGGGTTTAAATGTTGCAAGACTTTTAAATTTAGGTACTTCTTTAGAAGCAACAAACAAGTCACCAGCGGCATTGGTGACAAGACGCGTTTTAGGTTGCCATGCGGGACAAATTAATCGGGATAATTCTTTGGCAACCACTTCCATTTCAGGTAAGTCTGGCGATTTAACAAAATATTTTGAGGAAGGTTTTCTGATTTTTCGCATGACACGTACACCATTAATACCCGCCTGAGTGGGCGGAAGATAATGATCTAGCTCAAATGCACCGCTGGATTTAGCTGAAAATAAACGTGATATTGATGTATCGAATTTTTTCTGGCAAAGAAGCGGCATCCTTATCCTTTTTTTACGTAGAAACTCAAGATTGTTTTGCGCAGCAACCTCTCCCTTTTCAGCCGCTTTTTGTAACCATTCCGCTGCTTTCCGGTCATCTTGTGGAACACCTCTGCCGCATAAATATAGCTTCCCAAGGTAACTCTGCGCAAAAATATTTCCTTGCCGAGCGGCTTCTTTAAACCACGCCGCTGCTTTTCGATCATCTTGTGGAACACCGCTGCCTGTTATATACATATCTGCAAGCTCAGCTTGTGCAAAATCATCTCCCAGATAAGCTGCTTTTCGATTGTACATTAGTGCTTTTTGATAATCCTGTGGAACACCTAAACCGTCTCTATACATTTTCCCAAGGTAAGTTTGTGCGCCCACTATGCCATGATCAGCTGCTTTCTGTAACCAATACAGCGCTTTGGGGTAATCCAGTGTGGTACCCGTGAACCCATATTTTTCTCCAAGTTTATATTCATACTCAGCAGTATTCCGGTGTACTGTTGTCGCCAGTTGATAGAGTTGTTTCATTTCTTTAAAATGACGTTCTTCAACAACATTTCCCTGTTGCTTTGCTAATTGATAGCGGCACTCTATCTCTTCTTCTTCACTGCGTGTTGAATATGAAGAGCATTCAACATCCTTATGCTGCATGCCATTTCCTTAAATGTAAAAACATGGGGAGATACAGTATAATTTTTATCTGTTTTTTTCAATGTATATTTAGGATCACACACGACGTTAATCAGTGGATAGCTGAGGCGATTAAGCATCATATTCAGGAATAACATAGAGTCAGGCCATCTAGACTTATTGAGGCTGAAGATGTCCACAAGTCAGGCCTGACCCCTTGCTTTTTTCATGCCGTCTTCTAATCGTTTTCTGTGGTTTGTTATATTTTTTTCAGCATTTGCGTTTCGTCTAAATAAACAATAAGCTCTTATGTAAGATTCACCACGAGTGCACTCATTGATTAACTCTTTTCCAAGCATCGTTGTAGCAGCAATAAAAAGAACCGTAGCAAACCAAAGCCCAGAAGTAACCGACATCTTTAACATATCTACTAACTCTGTTAAAGGATGTTTTTCCATTTCTTTAGGAAAATTATTAGTATACAAAGAAAATGGTGACGATGGAGTAGAACAGCTACTTCGAATTTTATCAGCAGTAAAAAACATTGCCAGGAAAACAACATAAAGCGACATAAAATACCGAAAAACCAAAGCAAACTGCTGATAATGTTCATTACCTATTCTATTCATATCGATACTATTCTTACGTTGCTGTCTCTGTAATGAAATAAGGTTTCTTACATCGCAATCGATTTTTTCTTTAACCTTTTTTGAGAAAAACGAATGCTGCCACATCATTTCGTTAGCAAAAAAACGATGATAGCGCTTGCTGGTTTTAGCCCAATGCGCAATGTCAGCGATCTCTAAAAAAGAACTAATATACGCTATCGTCTCTGCTGGTAAATCAGCAAGCTTTAACACTTTCGCTATATCAATCTTCTCTTTTCTTGTCAGCATAATATGAGCATCTATGTTTGAATAGATTAAGAATTATACATAACCCCCCGAGAAAATCAATAACTGATCATTTTTTACCCGGATTGGCTGTAAAGGGGGCAAACCTGCCCCTTTTATTTCCCCCCATATTCCTTTGGACTGCCAAGCCCTGTCGTAAAATCATAGCCAGCTAGCGCCGGATAGCCATTATTACCCTGCAAAATATCATGCCAGTTGGAATGGTAGTTTTTAATGGCATTGATATAAATATAAGTTAGCTCATCTACAGTAGAAACAGCCCGGCGATTGGCAGAATTAATGATGCCCGCCAATGCAGGCGCGGCAATGCTGGTGCCGCCATCCCGAAACCATCCTGCAGGGTTATGCAAGGAAGAATACACACAAACACCTGTTTTTGGGTCTGCATTAAATGCAATATCAGGTGTGCCTCGTGCATAACCCACCATTTTCATAACAGTGTTTTGGTATGACGGCCTGGGTTCATACAAACTAGGGCCGCCGCTGCCGCCATTTTTATTGCCTGCAGGCGCATCAGGATTGCGACCCCAGGCAACTTCATTCACAAAATTTCCTTGTGCATCACGCTGAATACTCGTTCCTCCAGCAGAAATGACATAAGGTGAACTGCTGGGATAGGTGGCTGGCGCAGAATAGTCACCACTGCTACCGACGAACACAACATTAGGAAAGGTTTGGAAGTATTTATCATAGCCTGTTTCCTGTGGAAATTCTGATGTACTCCAGCTCATGGAGACAAGACCGCCACCCGCACTGGCAACTGCTTGCGCGGCATAACAAGCGGCATACATTTTATCCCACAGGTTGTCGTGAGTTGCTTCCACCATCACAATATTAGCGCCGGGTGCCATTGCATGTGCCCATTCAACGTCGGCTACATGTTCATCACAAGGATTATTATTTGGCGTCACGCCTGTTGTACAACTGTCTGGCGGCGCCCCATTGACTGGCAGCAAATTGCTGCATCCACCTGCTAAAGGAAATGAGGAGGGTGCCGATGGCGCATAAATAACAGTGATATTTTTTGAAGGCATAGCAAATTCCGCCGAGAAAGCATTCAAATCTGCCTGCACATCAGGATTATCCAATGCCTCTACTACTGCTATGGTTCCCCAACCCGTTTGCGGATTAATAGAAGTACTATTGATCGGGCAGCCAGGGACTGGTGATGTCAGCCCATAAACACATCCAATAGAGGCGGGCGTTTCACAAACAATAGGAGGTATGGCATAAAGAGTAGAAAAATAGCTTATTAATAATGTAAATATCCCTATTTTTCTCATCATGCTCTCCTTGACATACTCATTGTTTTTTTGTGATTTCTGAATAAAATGCTAATTAAGTTGAATTATAAAATGACTTTCTTTATCCTTTTTTGATGCCCATAAAAGGATAGAAAGATGTTGAAAAGCATGCCGCTAAAAAAAGGATTATTACTGTTATTTCTTTCTGAGTGTTCATTTGCCGCCCCCCTTTCCCACCCTTGGTATATTGCAGCTGGCGCAGGTATTTCTCAAGGTATATTTGATTCTCAATATAAAGATGAAACTGACATTATTCCACAAAATACAGAACAGACATTATTTCAACATGCTTATACGGCAGATTTGCTAGCAGGCTATAACCAGATTATTTGCAATAAATATATATTAGGCGGTGAATTATCCGGCGGCTATTATTCTGGAAAAGCAAAATTTGCCAGCGGTGCAGCAACATTAGCATTTTCTGATAAAATTTATTTGAATTATCATGTTGATTTAAGTTTTACACCGGGGCTATTCATCACCAATACAACCGCTCTCTACGGAAAAATTGGCGTCGCTTTTGCCTCTATCAAAGACACTGTTAACTCACCAGCCGGATTTAACCCCGTCAATACAACTACAAATAATCAAAATTACGTTTTTGGTGCCATATTTGGTATAGGTATTAAAAAATGGATAACCGATAACATGGCTGTTTTCTCCGAATATAATTTCCATGATTATGGAACAACTAACTTTTCTAACTTCAATAATTTTACAGCTGCCTATTCACATTCAGCACATATTTATTCACAGGATTTAATGGCAGGAGTAGCCTATTTTATATAAACCTTGGGAAAAACACAAAAATTCGCTATGCTTGACCCTATGAACACAGCTTCAAAGGAATGAACATGGTTATCCTGCTATGGATTGCATTAGCATTGCTGCTAGTCTTGCTCAATGCATTTTTTGTCGCGGCAGAATTTGGCATGGTAAGACTACGCCAAACCCGGGTGGAAACCATGGAGGAAACCTATGGGCTGCGCGGCAAAATACTTGCCCGTGTTCACCGCCATCTGGATAGCTATCTTTCCGCATGTCAACTAGGCATTACATTAGCCTCGTTAGGTTTGGGCTGGATTGGCGAGCCAGCATTTTCAAATTTATTTGCACCTGTTTTTGAGTTTGCCGGCATTCACTCTCCAGCCATGATAGATTTTTTGTCATTTTTCGTCGCATTTTCTTTATTGTCATTTCTTCATATTGTTATTGGCGAGCTCATGCCAAAATCATTTGCCATTCGACAATCTGAAAAAGTCTCCGTATGGACCGCGCTGCCACTATATGGATTCTACTGGTTGATGTTTCCAGCTATCTGGCTGCTCAATACATGCTCGAATTATTTATTAAAGCTCGCCAAACTGCATGAAATTCACAAGGGAGAAAATTTTTATTCTACCGATGAAATAAAATTGATTTTAAATGCAAGCCACTTACATGGCGAATTAAAAAAAGCTGAAAAAGATATTATCGAACATACGCTTGATTTTGCCGAGCTTGCTGTCACGGATGTGATGCGGCCTGCGGATGAAATGATTACATTAAATATAAAACAACCCATTGATCAGTTATTAAAAACCGTTATGGAAACACGTTACAGCCGCTATCCCATTGTCGAAAGCAATAACAATACAATCGTTGGGATCGTACACGTTAAAGATTTATTCAGCACTTTATATGAGAAAAAAGAAATTACCTCTTTGAAAGAAATTATTCGTCCTATTTTAAAAGTACCCTCTCATCTTCCCGCACTCGATTTATTACGTAAATTTAGAGCCGGCATGCCGCATTTTGCAATTATCTATTACGGTACAGAATCACCAGTTGGTTTTATTACATTAGATAATTTACTGCATATACTGGTTGGCCGCATTAAAGATGAATTTCACAAAACAAAAAATGACTGGGAAATATTACCCAACGGCGACTATCTGTTCAAAGGAAGCAGCCCCATTTATTCTGTTGAAAGAGCATTGGATATAGAGATTGATGTTAGCGATAATATTTCTACTCTGGCGGGATTAATTACTAACAAGCTGGGTGATTTACCAATGACTGGCGACCATGTTGATTTCGACGAGTTTATTGCTATTATTGAAACAATGAAGGCAACTAAAATATTAACCGTAAGAATCCAGCCTAAACAAAAAATGGAAGATAAAAGGAGCTAATAATGATTGTTCGCATTATTCAAACATGGTTTACGTGGATTATGTTGGCATTGGCCTTCACTTTTGCTTATTTTAATTCACCGCCATTTTCTTCCGCATTGCTTGCATGGCTATTATTTTTTATGACGGGTATTGTCAGTTTATGGGCTGCGCTAGGTCATCTTATGCAGCCAGAAAAAACAGCGGCCAATATCGGCTGGCTCAGCAGTCCCTTCCAGCGAGAGATGGGATTCACTAATCTGGCAATGGGTATTGCCGGCGTCATTGCACCATGGCAGCCCATGCCATATCAGCTATGCCTGATAATTGTGTTCAGTATTCTGTGGTGGGGTTGTGCATATGGACATGTTAAAGAAGCAATCGAAAAACATAATTTTGCGGTACACAATACAGGCCCCATGCTCTACACCACCATTCTGGTACCACCTTTGCTTTGGGGACTGTACTTGCTTTCGCAGGGGTTATAACAACCCCTTTATGTTATAATGGAGGGAGTCATAACTCTAAAAAGGATGACAGCAATGTTTACCTCACTGATGAGTAAAAAATATATTCCTGTTGTTTTTATGTCTATTTTAATATCAACATCCGTATTCGCGGAAGTCACCACCAGAGATGCTCTGATTGCAAATGTCAAAGCAGCTATTCCAGATGAAGTATGCAAACAAGCCTTAAAAAATCCTGATATAGCAAAAGCACAAACAGACCACGGTATAACATTAGATAGCTGCAAACAAAAAATCATGCCAATAAGTGATAACTGCTTTAACAAATATAAAAATTTATTGCCTGCGTCTTTAAACAGCGAAAACCCAAAAGATCTCGATCTAGTAAAGAAAACGATGGGTGATGTAGGAAACTGTGTGGCTGCTGATTATGTGAATCAATTGAAATAAAATTGATAACCATTTTCGAATCCATTATTATCACTTAATCAGGGAATATGACAGGGATTTCATCAATGACATACACGATGTTTGCTCAATGGCTAGGCCTTATATCACTCATTCTTTCACTCGGTATGCTTTTTAATCTTGAATACGCGCATAATGCTGTCAAACGCATGGTTGAAACTGATGTGAGCTATTTTACGGCCGGTGTATTACCTGTCGCTTTGGGCACCCTGATCCTGCTAAATGCTGACTGCTTTGAATTTTGCTGGCATCTTGTCATCAGTCTCGCAGGCGCTGTGATGCTAGCCACAGGCATATATCGCATTCTATTCATCAAACATTGGCAGCGCTTTATGGCTAACCATATTGAATATCTTCCCTTCCTGATATGTCTATTTGGCCTGATGTTAGGCTTTGTTCTGGTTTATGCCGGTTTTATTGCGCCGCTGGTGGCACCTGATATTCTTTAAATACCCGAACTAAATCACTTGTTTTTTAATGATTCAATCAAGCTAATTTGAAGTTTGGAGTGGATTTTTACAAACCATGGCCAAACAAATGCTATTAATATGCCGGTTAAAATTAATATAATAAATAAAAGCTCTATTGGCGGCAGTATGCTCGCACTCAATAAAAATATTAATACCATAATAAAGAAAATTGAAATAATCGGAATCATTTGCGAAACAATCCCTCTTATCTTATAGGTAAGACGATCATCAGCCTGCGCCTTAATGCCAAGTTCAGCTAAAATCATGCTAAGCGCCTTGATTTTTCTATATGCCGCGATCAAAAATGGAAGCGATAAAATCAGCGAAACAGCCCAGATAATGGATCTTTGCAAGTTAATATTGGTAACTTTAATGAGTGCATTCCCAAGATCTGTTTTAGCAATATATGTTCCAACTAGAAAAATAGCGATCGTGATGAATAAATTAACAATAATTTGCAGTATACAAACATTGATAATTTTCTTTAATTTTATTTGATCTTCACTTGGGTCAATATTTTGCAGCCAGTCTGTATATATATTAAAAGTGGTAGATACACTATTGGGGATAATTTTGGCTATCAGGTATGCCACTGAATGTGAGTACTTGATTAAATATGGCGTCGTCAGCGTTGTGATAATAGAAACACACACTGCGATTGAATACAAAAAATTCCCTGTTACATGCAGTGTAATGCCGAGCGAAGCAATAATAAATGAAAATTCACCAATCTGTGCCAGCCCCATCCCCACTCGCATGGATGTTTTCCCATCATACCCAGTAATAAGAACACCCAGTGTACAACTCAATATCTTGCCAAGAATAACGGCCACTGTAATGAGCAATACAGGAACACAATAGTTTACTAATACCGTCGGATCAAACAGCAACCCGACAGAAACGAAAAAGATGGCGCTAAACATATCACGTATCGGATTAACCAAATGTTCAATTTTAGCAATGTGTGATGATTCAGCGATAATAGCACCGATGATAAACGCACCCAGCGCAACACTATAATTAAACTTTACTACCAAGAGGCAAAAACCAAAGCACAGACCCAATACTGTAATCAATAAAACTTCGTCATTTTTGAATTTGGCAATCGAGGCAAGCAAAGCAGGAATCAACAATATTCCCACTACGAGTGAAACGATTAAAAATGATGATAATTTTGCTGACGTAAATAATACTTCCTTGACATCCAACGTTCCTGATATGGCGATACTCGATAGCAGCGCTAAAATAAGAATAGCAAATATATCTTCTATAATTAAAATGCCAAATATAATCTGTGAAAATTGCTCTCGCTTAATACCCAGCTCATGAAGTGCCTTGATGATAATGGTAGTAGATGAAATAGATAAAATGGCACCAAGAAAAATTGAGTTTATTTGTGTCCATCCAAACATTTTACCTATCTGGTATCCAAGCCAGACCATTAGTATAATTTCTAATGCGGCTGTAATAACAGCGGTTTTACCAACCTTACTTAATTTATCAAGATTAAACTCAAGCCCAAGCGAAAACATTAAAAAAATAACACCCAGCTCTGCCAGCGTTTTAATCGTGATTTCATCTGAAATAAGGGAAAAAGGCGGTGTGTTGGGACCAAGAATCATACCGGCAATAATATAACCCAGCACAATTGGCTGCCTAAGCTTCTGGCACAAAACAGTTGTAAACCCGGCAGTCAGCATAATAATTGCCAAGTCTTGTATGAATATAAGCGCGTGACTATGCATTAACACCATTCCCTATGGTCAATACATTACAAAGAAAAACGATTGAAATAAATATTATACACGATTTTTATGCAAGAGAATATATGCCTAATGGCGCTTATACAAGATTATAATTGATAGATAAAATATGACTCATTGAGTTTTGGTTATTTTGGGGGGTACTCCATTCATACTGATTTATGTACCCCACTTCCCAGAACGCACGCGCTTCATGCCACAAATTAACGCCAATAAATAACCGGTTCTCACTGACAAATTGGTGCGTTGTATAATTTGTTTTATTTAACTGAAAGAAAACTTCATCATAAACCAGCGGATTCATCATGCTATAATAGAATTGTTTAAATTCAGCATATAAACGCTCCCGCCATCTAAACGACGGCTGACTTTGATGACTATGGTCGATCTCTTCCAGTCTCGACCTTACCTGCATCCTGACCGCATCAGATTGATTCACATCTAACAGCAATTGCTGCCACAATCTGTTAGTCTGATAAAAACCATTATTAGGCTCATGGGCACTCCACCGATAACCAAGCCATATACTTGCTTCTGGTATAAATCGACGTCCAACGCCGCCTTCAATAAGATACATTTGCACAGGATGAGACTGATCTATAAACCGAAGCTGGGAATATACCATATATAACCATTTTCCATCGTCCGACAACGGCCTAAGAACATTAAGGCCAAGCCATAACTTATCATATGTGTCCAGGGCTAATGCTGCGGATGGAATGATAAAGCAGGTAATTATCAACAAAAACGCTTTATGCCGTTTCATTGTTTAATGCTCATCAATCATGCATATCCCTGTCAATCACCTTGAATCAAGTTGTAACGGTTTGCCATTATAAACTATAATTCTATCCATGAATAAAATCAAAGGAAGAAAAAGGGGAATGGAATATGCCTGAAATGTTAACCCGATTCCCTGAATCAGCATTTGCCTCCCTGAAAAGTGCAGGAGCACAATGCGGCACTGGCATGAAACAGCAAATTTTAACTAGCTGCCCGCCCGAACATTTTTGCGCATTACCACATGGTGAAATTTGCGTTTATGGCATTAAGGATATCACTAAAATGACGCAAATGGGCCCGGGTGATCTAGCTGATTTAATCAGCACCGTACCGACTATCTACAGTAACTTTAATATCATGCTGTTAATGATCTGCTGTTTATTTGGGATAATAGTGGGAATGTTACTTAAAAAATAAACTCTTACCTCTACTATTTCCTCCGTTAATCATGCCAAACCCACTCTTTTTAAAGGCTCCATATATGAACGGCCCACAATAGAGCAAAGTTTCATTTTATCTTCCGCCGTTAAATAGGCTGCGAGCGCTTCAAGCGGGTTGTAATACGGCATATCACCCATCACCGGGCCCTGATCCATCTCAGACGGACAATCATCGTTAATTTCCCATCCATCGACAATTGCCGCATACAAATTGGTAATGAGATTTTTAGCTGATGCCAGTTTATCTAATAACGTTTTTTCATCTTTATTTCTTGGCCATGAAAATAACGTCAGCATATATCCTTGACAGCCGCTTATCGATCTACCATGCTGTTTAGGCTCAACCTGTGAAAATACGCCATAGAATTCGCAGATACGACTAAGCAAATCCTCCCGGTAAGATTGAAATACCGCAGGAAGCTCCGCATTCATAAATAACCATTCCAGGCGCTGCAATCTGCCAATCACCGTCTTGACTTCATCAATATATTTTTTGCCAGATAAAAACAAATCGCGTGTTGTATCAGATAATGTTTCAATTTCCTGCGGTGGCAGCGACCAGTGCAGCTGTACGCCAGCATCTGCCGAATCACGATAATAAACTATTTTGCCTGATGCTTTTGTATGCCGGCGTAACGGCCCGCTGCTATGCAAATAGATATCTTCCATAGTGCCGCTATATCTTGGCACGGTAGGATGCAGCTCATTTTCAGTTAATCGGGAAATCTGGGCTGGCGTTAAAATGCCATTGAGTAACATGATCGTTTGGGATTTGCATGTGCGCGACTGATTTAATGCTGGCCCCCATTTCGTACAACTTGGCCTTATTTCAAATGGCTTTAGACGCGGCTCTCTCTCATCATGAGCTGCCATTTGCATTTCATATGCAAAAATTTGTCGAGAGAATTTTTCAAACGGATAAATACGATATTTTTCTGCCCGCTCCTTTTCAACGCCAAGCGCGGCAACAGCTTCCATTATGGCGGCATCCTGAGCTTCTGACATTCGAACACATCTAGCTTGAAGTTCATCAAATTGTGATTTTGTCACTTCAAATGTCACGCCATGCAAACCAAACCCCATCTCCAGATAACGCAGATCCTCATGGCGCAGCATGCCGTGATTTCCTTCGAAATCAACATCCAGACCCAGGCGAATTTTAACTTTGCTGAGGATATCATCACGCGCTGTCGTGGGAAGACCATAAAATCCCCAGTTATCAACTACCCGCATTTTGCCGCCCTGATCGTCGCACTCAGAAAATAACAGGCAGCTATGCCAAAAAATGTTTCCTTCAAATCGTTCGTCTAGCGCACAGTATGTAATGGTATATATCAGCATGATTTCCTATCAACATCCGACTATTCATTGTAAACCATTATTTCACATCAAATAACCAATAAAAAGAGATAACCGCTTGAATTAACGAAAAATAATAACATGCGTAACATGGTATAATGTAATCATACTAATCAAAAATAAAGGACTATAGCCATGCGCAATCCTTTAAAATTAATCATACTGACAAGTTTCATGCTGATTTCAACGCAAATTTTCGCATTACCGCCTGTTGTTAATTACAACGTACCCGTCATGCAACATGCTACGCCAGCTCAATGCAGTAACTGGCGTAGCCAGATTGGCCCTGAAGAAGACGCCGTTGCAGAAGTAACGCCGGTTGGCGGTTACAGCGATTTCGGCAGTCCCGGCATACGCACCTGCACAGGATGCTCTGTCAATCAGTCTGGTACCTGCATTTGCAAAACCTGTTACGACTACACAGACGGCCCGTAGTCAATCACCGGCGGCCGGGTCTGCACTGCTGTCGGGCATCAGCGCCTGGCGCACTCTGCGCAGCGGATGCTGCTTGACTGGAAAATAATGATCTTCCACTCAATGCCGAAACACTTTTTGCACTCAAGGCTTGTTCATTTATCTTGTTTATAGCATCAGTCAGTAATTGTTGAATAGCTGCCATTTCAGACTGGCCGATAGATTGACCGTCACGTCGACAAATAACCATTGCCGGCAATGTCGAATTAAATGGATAGTCCATTGTATTAGAAACCGTATACAGTGATTTCGCCAATAACTTTTTTAGCTCAGGCGAAATAGCATCCTTAATATGCTGCTCAAACACAGAAGCGTCATCAACACCCAGAGGATTTTCAAGATGATCTGTTGGCGAATATTCCTCTCCATAACCAACATGCACAAATACTTGTTTGGCATTATAATCATTAATGTAAGGTTTTCCGAGCATCCCTAATTTTGTCATGACTAGTTCCTTTAGATACGAATTGTAAAGATTACTTGCCAGCTTCGAGTTCAGTCAACAAATCATTTAATGGTCGTGCTTTGCTGATGTAGTGACCCTGAACATAATCAATACCAATTGCATTAACTGTGTCAAATATTTCACGTGATTCAACATATTCAGCAATCGTGTAACTACCCAGACGATGAACCAGCTCATTAATGGATTCTACAATAGCCTTATCAATACTATTTTCCGTCAGCCGCCTGACAAAACTTCCATCGATTTTCACATATTTGACCGAGAAATATCTCAAATAATTAAATGAACTCAAACCAACACCAAAATCATCCAGCGACACGAAACACCCTTCATCTTCAATGATACGAAAAAATTGCCCTGCATTTGACAAATGATTAATAACAGCGGTTTCCGTTAATTCAAATCCTATGCGCATTTTGGGTATTACTGTTTCCTTAATCATGGCATGCAGCCGATCCAGACATGCCTGGGAATTAATCGATTTTGCGGAAAGATTAATACTAATAGATAAATCAGGAATATTTGCTATCCTTTGCCCATATTCTAATAGGACCTTACTTGCTACCCATTCATCTATTATAGACATAATGTTATTCTTTTCAGCGATAGCAATGAATTTTGACGGCGGCATGATATCACCGTTTTCATTAACCCAGCGCAGCAACACCTCAAAATAGGGTTGATGTTTGCCAGATATATCCATCGGCCTGATTTCATGTGCATACAAAACCAGTCTATTTTCTTCAATCACTTCTTTTATATTGGAAATCATCAATACATCTTTATGCTGCTGTGTATGATCATCATCTTTATCGTCATAGATAGAGTATGTATTACCACCGCTATTTTTTGCGTGATAGCATGCAATATCCGCATGGCGCATTAGCATTTCATAACTAATTGATCTCGGCTTAAAAATAGCGATTCCTATGCTAACGCCAACATCATATAACTTCTTCTCCCAGGAAAACCGATGCGATTTGATCGCATCGATAATTTTCATCGCCACCATCACAGCGCTATCCTTGTCGCAATTAGGCAATATAATTGCAAATTCATCGCCGCCTATTCTGGCAAGAATGTCTGTATCACGCAGGGAGTTTTTCAGGTGTATCGAAATTTGACGCAATAATTCATCACCAGCAGCATGACCAGCCGAATCATTAATGACCTTGAATCTATCCAGATCAACATAAAACAACACGTGATTTGATGATATTGTCCTGGCATCATTCAAACGCGCTTTTAGCAAGGATTCAAACTCACGTCTGTTAACCAGTCCTGTTAATGAATCATGTGATGCGAAATGTTTTAACTCCACCTTTAAACCGCGATTATCAGTTACATCATGCAGCACCATCACGACACCCATCATAGCGCCTTTTGTAGAACGAATAGGCGCGGCTGTGGCCTGTATATAAAATCGTCCGCCTTTTTTATTTAGCAAAATATATTCATCATCCTGATGGATAATCACCCGCCGCTCCAGACAGGCTACTATCGGACTCTCAATTTTCTCATCATTTTCTTCATCATAAATCTGGCATATCTCATCAAATGATTTACCGATTGCAAATTCCTGCTGCACACAGCCCATCAGCCTGGACGCCTTAGGATTAACAAACGCTATATTTCCCGATGCATCCGTTACCACCACAGCATCACCAATCGACTTCAACGTAACCTGTAATTTTTCTTTTTCATGATTAAGATCGTTTGCATAAACATTTCTCTGATGGATCAAAATAGAAACAATAATCGGCGGCAACAATGTGATACTCATTAAAAAGTAATCGTTGTTGATTAACGGCAGTATATCAATCTTGTTATATGCAATAATACGCAAATAAAACAATTCCACCGTGGCATAGGCAAAGTTAATCAGCGCCGTTCCTAAAATCCCCAGTCTGAATGACGCCATCAACAGTGGCAGCATAACAATAATATAATGATTCTCTCTATGCAGGTGTGCAAATGCCATAATAGTGATGATAAAAGCGATAATGATTAAAAATTCAATTAACTGTCTGGGGCTAAGTAGAATACGCAGCCGCTCCATCGTGATAGACAGCCCGACTGGTACCAGCACAATCATTGCCATCATATCCGCAGCAAACCAGCTGCCCAATAACCAGTAAAAATCAATTTCGGTATACCTTCTCAGCACCAGACTACCCAGCACGGAGGCAATGGCACAGCCAGCGATGATACAGCTGAGCAATTTCAAAAATTTCATATTGAAATGTTCGATAACGATATCGCTTAACTCGCGGCGGCGGATGAAAATAAACACAGGGATAAGCTCTGACAAATTGGCAAAACCCAGCCCAACTGCCATCCGTATTGGCAAGCCCATGTAATAACTTCCAAGGATATGACCGATCACCCCCAGAAAGAGTATGTTATATCCCTGACTACGCCTGCTTCTTAGCAAGAAAATAAGCAATACGGCATTGGCCAGCCAGATAGTCGCAAAATTTCCAATATCTGAAATGCTGATACAAACGACATTAAGCAGAAAGGTTATTAACCCAGCATAAAATGGCACATTCCGGCTGCTAACCACAAATCTCAGCCATTTGTATTTTTTATTGAGCGGCATTACACATTTACCTTTTATTACTCAATATCGTACTAAGCTGCTTCACATCCAGGCCGTATACCGTTTGTCTGGTATCCGCGGCTACTTTTTTGAATAAACTAACAGCGCCAAGTTCGCCAAACTGATTGACTGGTACTGCCGCAATATCCACCTGATGCACAGGCATCATTGGCAAAACACTGCTTAGCATCGAAAGTACGGGGCTCTCTGCCGGCTGGCTGTCACCAAAGGGGATTCTATGCGGCGGTGAAGACAATACCTGTTTAAAACCGACTGGATAATGATCTGGATTACTGGTACTCATTGCCCACAATGCCTCTGTGGGCACATAGGGCGCTATGGCTTTAAGCAACTCCAGAATGGCCGAATGCCCTGTTATCTGATAACCATGATCGGCTATGCACCTGCGATAAATACCCAGCAAGTTGCTTAAATTATTCCGACATTCCTGATTTTCTGTTACACGTTTCTTCCAAAGATCGCTCGCCCAAATAATAGTGGCACATGCAGCCAGAGCAACACTTTGATAAATAACGCCAGACCAGCCTGTTGCCCACAATATAAATAAAACCAGCCCCGTACCCATAGACATCAGCAAATCTTTTTTAAATAAACTCAGGCTTGCATCATTAAATACGTTAATTTGTTCGTTAATCGCCGCAACGTGCGCGGGATTCGCCGGGTCAAATTTAGTTTTAGTCAAATCTATTTCTGTACCTCTTAATCTGGCAAACATAATCACCCCTGTTGTTTATTCTGATGACTCATCTGTTCTATCTGATTTAATGTCTCACGATAGCCAATTTCGATCAATTGCTCTGCCTGTTCTGGATTCGATTTGAGCATACTGAATTTGCCCAGCTCCAGACTGACAAAAATATTGGCTGCCATACTGTTTTGTTGTGACTTAGCCGTCGATCCAGCAAACAAACTTTGCAAGAAAGTATCCACAAATGACGGAAAGACATATTTCACTCTACCCAAACCCAGCTTGAATGTCAGCATATCCCACGCCGTCAACACAGGTGGAAAATCATAATGATGAGGATGCCCGCTAAATGTGTTTAATTCAGCACCAATAATCTTACTTCGCTTGCCCAATAGTTCCCGCATAATGTCCACTGGAAAATTGTTCAATAACCCCCCATCAACGTGCATTTCACCATTCAACAGCATCGGCGGCACTAAGCCTGGAATGGCAGTACTCGCACGCAGTATTTCCCAGATATTTCCCGTGCGATGCACTCGAACCTGATTAAGCGCGAGGTTACTGGATATTCCAAAACATGGCAGCCATACATTTTCCAGACGTAAATCCGCAAATGCATCCTGGTATGCCTCAGTAAATCTTTTGGCATTGAATAATGACGCGACAGGCCACGTCAAACTGCGCCAGGAAATAGTGCCGCGTGATTCCACCACAATGCGGCGCAAGCGGTCATATGCATCCTGTTCATTTTCATTAATCGCATAACAGGCAGCGACAACCGCACCAATGCTGCTGCCGCCGATCATATCAATTGGAATATGTGATTCACGTATTGCCTTGATCACACCAAGATGCGCCCATCCCCGTGTACCGCCGCCGCTCAACACGACACCAACCGCTTTATCACGGATAAACCGTATTAATCGTTTATAATCGCTGGATTCATTCAGCCGCACATGATGATGCAATCCGAATGGATATAATGACAACCATCGCATGGTCTGCGTTGGCTGCACAGTCTTATCCGGATGAACCAGAACTAAATGCGGATCTTCCATTGCCGGCGCATGCCGGCTTTTTATTTTATCGATAATATGCTGATCCAGATTGGGTGATGTTGCCGCATCTGCCGCAATATAAATTTTATCTGCTTTTTTGAAAATATAGCGTGCAAGCGGCGTATCATGCGACTTCAACACATAAAGATACCGCCTTACCGATGGATGCCGCTCTTTCATTTTTCTGATTGTTTCACGCACTTCATCCATGCTGGCATTGTAATTGGCAAATTCAGGACGATAATCACTCAGCAACAATAATCTTCCCTTCATGCTGTCCACATGATTTTCCAATTGCTGCACAAATGCCTGCAACGAAACGTGCCGGTTAGCCGGGAGAATCACTGTGCGTTTACTGGATTTGCTGGTTGACATCAGATGCAGCAAATTTTTCGATCTGACAACGATAGGATGCAGCACGGCAAACATCACTGCCGGGTGTTGATGACAAAGCTCAATAAAATAGCTGGCTGGAATTTGCAGCAACCGCGACTGTTTACGCGCCCTGGCTGTAAGAGAACGGGCTTCGCTGGCTAATACACCCAGCTCACCCACCATCTCGCCTTGATCAATATAACCGATCGTGCGTTGATCACCATCAAAGGTCATCAATTCCGTAATCAGTTTACCTTCAAGAAGCAGGTAAACATTATCAGAGATATCTCCCTGCTGGAACAACACCTCGCCCTGATTTAACACCCTGATCAGAGACGACGAAAGCAGCTTACCAAGAACATCCAGCGGCAAACTGGAAAATACCCTGCTTCTGGCCAGCACACTCAGGCTAGCGTCATCCATGTGAGATTATCCCGTTTTGATGGACTAAACTGTACTGTCAGCTAATTCACTACAAAATCCAATATTATTTCCACCCAGTGATTTGATGGTATACATGGTCATATCTGCATTACGCGTCAAGGTTGCCGCATCCTTGCCATCTTCTGGCGACATACTGATACCAATGCTGGCGGTAACCGTTACCTGATGATGATTGATATCCACCGGCAATGCAATCAGCCGGCATAAATCACTCGCGATACGTTTGACGTCATGCTGGCTCATCACACCACTTAAAATAATCGTAAATTCATCACCGCCCATTCTGGCGATAATATCGCTGCTACGCAGATAACTTTTCAGTCTGTCTGTTATCACAAGCAATAATTTATCACCAGCTTCATGCCCCAATGTATCATTTACCTGTTTAAACTGATCGATATCGAGATACAGCAATGCCAGCTTCTTATTAACACGCTCCATTTCTTTCAGGGCACGATCCAGATTTGAATGAAACAGGTTTCGATTCGCCACTGACGTTAATGGATCATGTGTCGCCGATAAAATTAATTTTTGATTGATAAATTCAAGCTCCCGTTTTGCATTAATCAGGCCGCCAAGCAACGCATCATTTTCAAATCGCAATACAACTGTCTGCCTTACCAGACGATAGCTTTTTATCGCCATCACAATGGTATAGACATAATACAATGTCAGCGCCAGATTAAAAAGCGGCGCAATATTCGTATCAAAAAAAGCGATAGAAAAAATAAATGGTAAAATCAGGCAGCTTAAAAAACTGATGCATGCTTCAGGAATGGCGGAGGAAAGCGGCACAGCACCTGCTGTTACGCCTGCCACCATTAGCATCAATAACATTTGCTGCGCAGGTTCAATATTAGGCAGCAAAATAAGACCCGCCAATCCCCACGTAAAACCGGAGACACCAAAAGTGACAATATACAGCCAGCGCCAAAATTTTATATTGGGTTTCAATTGCTGTCTAAATACCTGCACCATGATGACACGCAGCAAGACCACCAATGTAAACAGGATAAACCACAGCCACAATCCCGCGTTATTAACACCCGCAAGATGAAAATCAATAAAAATAATAGACGCACAGAAAATCGATGCAAACGTTGCTACATTCGTTTGCCGGAAAACATACTCCACCATTGCTGCCTGTACTTTATCAGCAATATCATTTTTTAAATCAATGTGCCGAAAAAGGCTGCGCATAATAGTTGCTTCCTTTATATTCACC
>CAZOVT010000020.1:0-9513 GCA_964583565.1 uncultured Coxiellaceae bacterium | reverse complement strand
TTAGCATTTTTGAGGTTGACGCGCCATACTGTTCAGTGTAAATTTGCGCAAATTAACAACAACAGATTTTTATATATGCAAATCAAACATATTGCTGGCTACCAATTTACCACCTTAAATAAATTAGCTGACTTACAGCACGAATTTCGCACGCAAGCTGATTCTTTACAGCTGAAAGGTACGATTTTACTCAGCGAGGAAGGCATCAATATCAATCTATCCGGCCTTCCTGCTGCTGTCGAAGCATTTCAGGTATGGCTAAAGCGGGATGAACGATTTGCAAACATCACATTTCACGAAACCTACACATCAGCCACGCCGTACCAGCAACTGAAAGTAAAGGTGAAAAAAGAAATCATTACACTGCGGCAGCCAGACGTAGATGCAACAGCATCCAGAGCACCAGCCATTCCGCCCGCCGTATTAAAATCCTGGCTTGATGAGGGACGCAATATTACCCTGCTGGATACACGAAACGATTATGAGATCCAGTTTGGCACTTTCAAAAATGCCGTTAACCTGCATATCCGTGATTTTGGCGAATTCCCGGCCGCCGCCAGTCACCTGGATCGCGACAAACCTGTTGTTATGTTTTGTACCGGCGGTATTCGTTGTGAAAAAGCATCATTACTCATGCAGCAGCAGGGATTCCAGGAAGTCTATCAGCTGGACAAAGGCATACTTGGCTACTTTGCTGACGTTGGCGGCACACACTATGATGGTGCCTGTTTCGTCTTTGACGAACGAGTCGCTGTTACACCAGCACTTGAGCCTGTAGTGACATAATATTCTGTCATCCCTGCCCTTTATGTGTCAGTGTCTGGCTTGTATGGGCCCCCGCCTTCGCGGGGGTGACAGTGTTACTTTTTATCTTCTTCATCTTCAGGATTAACCAGCCATCGCTGCGGCGTACCGGCCGGGCGCGGAGCGGTATTGAATGGCGTTGGACGAAATGCAGCCGTGCTTCCTTTGCCCTGTGAGCCTTGCGCCTGTTCCTGCGATTGCCCTGATGCCGGCATCCCTTTACCTGGATCATACTCTTTCACTAACTCGCCTAAATCATAAAGCCGATAAACGACCGTCAGCTTCATGCCGGCATCTTGCACCATTTTGCTTTCAATAAATAACTGTGCATCTGCTAATGTCTTGAATTGCGCACACGCCTGATCCGCACCTTTGCCAAAATAACAGGCTACCCGATATTGCATATCCAACCTCATCAAATTAAATTTACATATAATACATATAGTTATAGATTTTTTTGCAACTCCTCAACAGAGCAATGATATAATAATCATAGATCAGGAGGATCTATACATGAAAACGTTCATTATGATGATTGTTACCGGCTTTGTCATCCTGATGGGTGGCAGTCTGCTCGCTTGCGGCGGAGATAGTGGCAATTGCGGCTCGTCGAGTAGTGCCAGCTCTTGCAACACAAGCACATATGACGCAGCCTGTTCATGTGTTGACCCATCCTGCGGCTGGACATGGGAACATAATTGCACCAGCCAAAGCACTTGCTGCGAAGCATTCGGTAATATAGCTGGGTAGTAAGAATAAATTACGCCATCGTCTTTGAAATGTGCACGTAAGAAAACATTCTAACGACACTTTGCACACCCATGGTTGTGCGCGCAATATCTGTCGCTGCCCGTGCTTCTTCCGGCTTTAAGACACCCATCAGATAGACAATACCGTTTTCTGTTACTACTTTAACTTGCGTGACATCAACATCATCTGATGCCATCAGCCTGGATTTAATTTTTGTTGTAATCCAGGCATCACTGATTCGAGTCAATGCAGATGAAGGACTCGCAACTTCAATCTGATTGTAGACATTAACAACGCCCGGTATCTTTTTAATTATCTGTTCAGCTTCACGTTTCTGCCAGGCTTCCGGCACTTGTCCGGCAAGAAGAACATCCCCTTCGTAAGTTGAAATCGCGACATTGGTATTCGTAAAATTATGCGTTTTAACCAGCCCTTGATAAGCCTGCATAGAAATATATTGGTCATTGATGGTTTTTTGCAGACTATGATGATTATAAACAGCCTGCGCGCCCGTTGTTGCAACATTCAGGCACCCAGTCATGGTCAACATCATCAAACCAGTTATCACACAGCGGAACAAGCGGCACATTTTAATCCTCAGATGGATAAAAGTGATAAATAACTGTAAGCGCATACTCATTCAATTGAGGTGACCCGACAATACCCAGATTATCAAATCTCGTATAGTCATACTCTCCCCGGACATGCCAGCAAGGTGTCGCCGCATAATCAAGCCCCAAACCCGTTTGCAAACCACGCCGGATAGAATTTGTCTGATTAAAATTGGCAAATTGAAACCCAAAACGCGCATAACCCATCACCAGATTATCCAGATAAACACCGGGAATCAGGCTTGCGCCAAACGAATATTTTTCTTCAAGCGTTTGATTAGGCAAATCGTCATTCCTGCGTCGAAAGTCTTTTGGTGTACCGTATAATTCAGCTGACATGTAAATCCAGCGAGACCACCAGCCGCCATAACCACCCACCAGCCGCGGGCTGAATGACGTATAACGAAGGTCATTTTGATAATAAGAATCGTATGCCAGACTGCCGCCAAGGTAATAATTCGCAGCAAATGCGGGTGCAGCGCACATCAATAATAACGCCGCAAAAAGAAACTTTTTCAACTTCACCATCCTTATGAATATCAAATCATCTCATTTTTACTTAATCAAACACATTGCGCAATGTCGACCACTCGTCAATTACCAATATTAAGGTTGTTTTTTGAACAAAATGTATTTGGATGTTTTATATGTTACACTTTCCAGATTCGAATGCTGCATTCTCGCTTTTAAACAGGATCCATCATGACTAAACTGAAAGCTTCTTACAATCAGATTCGCGCCGGATTGCTGGCTTTTGCAGTGACACTCACCCTCAGTGCATGTACCACTTATATGCAAACATGCCCGGTCACCAAAGCTAATCCAACAGGCCGCTGTGACAACAGCACTTTAAACAAAAAATCATCCGCAAAAAAAGATGTTGCGTCATGGTATGGTAAACGCTTTCATCATCGGCGCACAGCAAGCGGTGAGCGTTTTAACATGTATAAACTGACAGCCGCACATAAAACATTGCCGTTATCCAGTTATGCGCTGGTTACCAATCTCCGCAATAGCAAACAGGTCATTGTTAAAATCAATGATCGAGGCCCTTTCATTGAAGGACGGACCATTGACCTATCTTATGCCGCAGCCAAAAAGCTGGGTATGTTAGGGCAGGGAATAGCGCCAGTCAGTATTAAGCCTGTGGCGCATGGTTAATTTCTAGTGAATCAATATACTAGAATAAAACGCACTGAGTCGCTCGCTGCCTGGCAGGTTCCACCACGGGTGGTAAAGGCCTATGAGCAAACAAACGTGGAGATAAAGACGAATGCGCCATGCTGGGCGCTTCATCTTTAACGCATGCCGCTTTCTCTTCGTTCACCACCTCTATGTGATCCAGCAGTCCTAACGAAGAAGCAGTCATCTGATTTTGATTCGCGCATATCTCCAAAAGAATGCGATCAAATAAAGCCATCATCTCTTCGAGAGTCGGCCTTTCATTCCTATTTATTGCATTAACACGCAGCAACATGGTTTTTATCGCATTTTTATATTTAGGTGCTAATAATGAATCGGGTGTGTTAGCAAATAAAAACGTCATCCGTGTATCCATAGCCCTATTCAATGATCTGTACCAATCAATTTGATGTCCTGTACAATCGTGAAAAGAATTAACATCCAGATCCCATACCTGCCACAAAACACGTCCCATGGAGTAAATATCAGTTGCAGTATTCGTGTTTTTACAGCCAAGCACTTCTGGCGCCGCATAACGCATCGTTCCAGCAGCTTCACCCGTATCATTGCGAGTTGCTACCTTCGCAAGATTATAATCAATGATCGTCACACACCCGATACTTCCGTCTGGCTGCCTGTTAACTATGATATTTTCATTTTTAACATCACGATGCACCACGCCATTGCGATGCACCTGGTCTTGTAACGCTGCGCACAATTTGCTTGATAATAGTAGCCGCTGCATCACAGTAAGAGGCCACGCCCCCTGCTGATGTTCTATCAGGCAATTTTCCAGGGTGATACCGGGCAGATAACGCATCATCAATGTTGCTGTATGGCCGTTTGGTGAACTTAGCACTTGCCTGATGTTCATGGTTCCTAGTCTGCTCAATATCGCAGCTTCTTTCGTTGCCTCGATAAAAGCATCAATTTGAATCGCAGGCTGACTTCTGAAGAATTTGACAACCCGTTTTTTAGCCGGCGATTTTTCCTTACAGATCACGCTGCCACCATCGGCAAATTTCAAGGTATGTGTGATCTCATACACGCTTCCAAACGATCCTTCGCCCAGCATCTTACCCGCCACGCCGTAGCGTCTTTCATGCGGATATTTTCTAGGTATATAGCGAAAGACGCCTTTTTCTACCCATAGTAATACGTTTGGGTTGGCTAGCTGACAATAGCTGCTAAATTTCAAGGCTTGCGGAGCACTGCGCAACAACGCACTCATAAGAACATTCTGCTGGAGATCATTCATCATGAGCGGATTAACTCGCTTCTGACCTGCCTCCTCCAGTCTTGCACCATTATTGTCTCTACGCTGCATAACACACTCCACCACTTAAATTATTTCTAGACTTATGATTTATCTTTAGTACATTTTTAGTGAAACAATCTGCTAGTGCATATGATAAACACTTAACGTTAAGCGAACATTAAGACACGTCCATCTTTTTGAGGAGTTAATTAATTGATTTTTATAATTAAATAATTATTTCAAACGGGAGATGGCTTTCAAACCAGCCTGGGAACCGCTTTCTGGCTGCTTTATTTCCTGAAGAATAGCTTCAACATCCTTGAGTGAATGGATGGCATACAACTTGCCTTCATTCAAAGCATTGTAAATCGCGCTATATATGCTGGATGGTTCACGCGGCTGCGCAGAGGTTGAAAACATGCTGGTCAGCGTGAACATACGGTCATTGGCAGGTGCAACCAGTCTGACTATCTGGCGCAAGGTTTCTTCTACTGCTGGCAGCGTTATATTCACTAGCTCACCGCTGGCACCAGCATGCCGTTTCTGCACAATACGTTTGATCTCAGGATCGTACTTTTCCAGTTGCAGTAACATATCCATCTTGGCCAGCAAACTAATTGCCTCCCTCACGGGTGCAATAATGCTTTGAAATGCTTCGGCTGAAAACACATAAGTAATCCAGGCACGTTTTTCCGTTGAAACCGGACTGACATCGCCCGTGTTACTGTCATACTTTATTTTGATGCCGCTATAATTACTGACAAAAAACTCGCCGTCCTTCTCCTTTTGCATAAACGCCACCATTCGCCCCATGTCGCTCACATCATGGCGCTCATCATCCTCCTCGCTCAAATACGCAAAGTACCTCGGCGTCATGTATCACTCTCTATTATTAGCCGCTTATCGTCTAATTATAGCAATAATTTGAACAATACACCTTAAGATGGGTATATTAAAACATTATTGATTTATTTTTCAACAAGATAGAGGTCGATGCCGCTTGAAAATCCGCTTAAAGTCGCTAAGCTAGGGTGGCGGTATATAACTTTATATTTTTATATTAGGGAGGATGTATGCAAAGAAAATTAGAACAACTACAGGAAGTCTCACCACGCACAGGTGTCACGTACAGCGTTGCCGGATTAACTGCACTATGGGCGGCAGGGAATTTATTATGTGGAGATAAAGCAGAAGGCCTCTCTTTCCTTCTGGCATCAGGCGCACTCATCTATGTCACCGATGAATACAAACGTCTGCCAGAACGTTACGGACAAGTAATGAATTTCTTCTCTCCACCCGCACCAAAAAGAAGAGAACCAGCACAAAGAAGAGAGCCAGCGCCAGAACCTGAAACACCCCGTGCAGGCATGTAACAAACGCCGCTAACAAAAAAGGGGCCTTGGCCCCTTTTTTGTTTTCCACTAATTTTCTATCGATGGAATTTTCACTACCGGATTCACATCAGCATCATAATCAACACCTGCCGCATTAAATCCAAACAAGCGGTAGAAGTCATTACAATAGCCGTGAATATCAGCTAGATCCGCCAAATTATCCGTTGTGATTTTCGGCCATAGTGTCTCGACGGCAGACTGTACATCCTGACGCATTTCCAGATCATCAATGCGAATATAACCTTCCGCATCTCTGGCAATGGGTTGTACCGCATATAGATGATCCCGGAACAGACGATCAATCTGCTCAATACAACCTTCATGAATACCTTTCTCTTTCATTATCTTGAACAGAATGGAAATATACAGCGGTACAACAGGTATCGCAGCGCTGGCTTGTGTCACCACCGCTTTATCCACAGACACAATAGCGCCGCCATGCAGATGCGCCAGCTTTTGATTCAGCCGGTCTGCTGTTGCTTTCAAATCTTCTTTGGCTTTACCAATTGTTCCTTCCTTATAGATCGCATGCGTCAGCCTGGGCCCAAGATAGGAATATGCAACGGTCTGCACACCCTCTTCTAATAAACCCTGCTGTGCCAGATAATCCATCCACATTTCCCAATCTTCACCGCCCATCACAGCAACTGTGTGATTCACCTCATCATCTTTAGCCGGCTCAATCGTCACTTCTTTTACTTCACCGCGGAATGCATCCACTGACTTACCCGTAAACGGCTGGCCAATCGGTTTCAGCACAGATGAAAATGTCTCGCCTGTTTCAGGATGCGTACGCCGCGGCGAAGCAAGGCTATAGATAACCAGATCGATTTTACCCAAGTCACGGCGTATCAACTCCGCCGTACGGGTTTTAATATCCTGCGAAAACGCGTCACCATTAATACTCTTGGCATAATGACCATCCTGATGAGCCAATGTTTCAAACGCCGCTGAATTGTACCAGCCAGGTGATGCTGTACGCTTGTCATCAGCTTCCTTTTCAAAAAACACACCGATAGTCTTTGCACCCGCACCAAAGGTCGCAACAATACGGCTGGCAAGCCCATAGCCAGTAGATGCACCAATCACCAGCACACGCTGGGGCCCTGCAAATTTACCTTTGGATTTAACATAGCTAACCTGCTCATCAACTACTTTGGCACAGCCTGCCGGATGCGCCGTCGTGCAGATAAAACCTCGTATTTTTGGCTGAATAATCATGTTGTTTCTCATCTTGTAATAATGTGGTTAATACACAACGGCGCCTAGTGTACCAGAGACTAACGTCTGCTACAAAGAGGCTGACTAGCGGTAATATGGCAAGCAGCATCTCTCATCTGCGCATGATAACCTGCGATTTATCGCAGCATCAGCACCGCTATACGGATTATCAAAACATGCAGATTGAGTATCGTGATTACCAATGTCCGCATGTTACAATCAACTACTCAGATCATTAATGTGCGTCAGCTTCCGAGGTTGATTAGTAATCTCCCTAATAGTTCTATACTTTTATGAATGCTAATGTTAAATTTACATTGTTAACAATTGAAAGGAACCTACGTCATGGCAAGAGCAAAGAAGAAAGCAGCAAAAAAGAAAGTAGTAAGAAAAGTAAAGAAGTCAGCAGCTAAGAAGTCAGCAGCTAAAAAACCAGTTGCTAAAAAGAGAAAGGTAAGAAAGGCGAAGAAAGCCGTTGCCAAGAAGAAGGCACCAGCTCGTCGTAAGAAATCCCGCGCAAAGAAAAAAGCTGCCTAAGTAACAGGTAGCAACCAAAACGGGGCTCTGGAAACAGAGCCCCGTTTTTTATTGGGCCCGGCATCAACGCTTATAGTTTCATTGGCATGATCATCAGCTCTTTCCCCTGCATATGCAGGTGATGCTGAAGTATGAGCGGCGTCTGGTTGTGGAGAAAGCGAATCAATACATTCTCATTAGAGAAAATGATCTGGCTGGCAAAGAAAATCGCGCGCGGGTATCTGGCGCCTACCTGATCCGTCAATCGTTTCAGTTCCTTTACTATATCCGTACCAAATGCCGAATAAGCTTCAGCTGGATACCCATTTTCGGAACAAAACTTCACGAAGTAATCAAGCCTGTCACCCACTTCCATCTGCATCTCATTCAATTCATGCTCTGCCCTGAAGCTCTCTACATCAACCTGCCCAACACTAATAAAAATAAAATTTTTGAACTGGCCGGGAAATAATCGTAGAACGGAAAGAAGGGTATGCATGCCAACACTAAGCGTATTAAGAAAAATGATCGCGGTTGGCTGGGCAGGATCGATTGCCAGCGGAACAAAGCCCTTTTCGTTAACTGGCTGAAAAAGTAGATGATCCAGCCCCTTAAGTTTACTTTCGACATATTGATAATGCCGCTTGATCATCAGACAGATAAAAATAATCAATGATGTAATCAACAGCGTCATCCAGCCCCCGCCCTTGAATTTGAAATACAGGGTAACGCAAAGAATACCCGCCGTGACGGTACAGGCAACTATCGATAAAACAAAATGCCAGAACCAGCTTGGTGAGAGCCGATGTTTGATCCAGTAAATACTGATGCCGAATAACGATAGCGTAAATGTTATAAAAACATTAATACTGTAAAGCACCACCAATGTAGAAACACTACCCTTGGTGATATACAGAATGCTCAGCGCGGCAAGTCCATATAATAGAACACCGTTTTGCACTACCAGCCGGCTCGATAAATGCCGGAAACGGTTAGGTACCCAGCCATCGATTGCCATGCTTGCAAGCACGCTAGGGCCCGATGCAAACCCGGCATTGGCAGCAACAAATAATAATCCGCCTTCCAGCAGCAGCGTTAATATCAACATAATATGCCCGGGCAGGCTGTCACCTAGAATAGTGCGAAAAACAACTGCATTAAGGGTTTGCCCAGACACTGGGTGTGCCTGCCAGAGCAAATACAACAGCGTAATGCCGCCAGCCGTGAGACTTAACGAAACAGCCATATACAACATGGTGCGCTTGCCCGTCTCCACTCTGGGCTCCGCAAGATGATGAACATTATTTGATACGGATTCCAAACCTGTATAAGTACCAGCACCCAATGAATAGGCATGCAACACTAACCCTGTCACTGACAGCCAGCCTATATTACCGGCAAGCTGACGAGTCTCTTCTAATGCCAGCGGACCAATTTCAAGTAATCCATGCGAATGAGCAAGTATCCCATAAATAATCAATACAAAATGTGTTAGTACAAATCCAAAAAAAATGGGTAACAAGACATAAATTGCCTCTTTCATACCTCGTAAATTAAGTGCCATGAGTAAAATAATCGCGGCGGCTTCAACGGACAATTTATAGTGAGTTATCTCAGCAGGTAAAAAACTAAAGATTGCATCCGCACCGCTGGCAATCGAAACAGCGATGGTTAACATATAATCCACGATCAATGCCGAACCCGACACCAGGCCGGCATATCGATGCAGCAACCTGCTTGCAACTTTATAGCCGCCGCCACCGCTGGGAAACAGTTC
>CAZOVT010000019.1:0-35868 GCA_964583565.1 uncultured Coxiellaceae bacterium | reverse complement strand
CTACCAGACTGCTCCACCCCGCAGTAACGGACGTATCATAGTAAATAATTATAGTATGAGCAAGCTAATCTCGCTTATATTGTGGAAATGACTCTAAGCCAATTCATCAACATAGAACGCTTTATCCACAGTATCAAAACCTGTGTTGCATGTATTTTAGCCTTTGGCCTTACCCGTATTATCAGCTTTCCGGCTGATCAGTGGGTGGTAATTACCGTTATTGTGGTCATGTGCGCCCAAATCTATGTAGGCAGTGTCATTCAAAAATCCTATTTACGTTTTCTTGGCACCCTGACTGGCTGCCTGTTTGCCGCCTTGATGCTGATTCTCTATGGCCATACCGCTTTATCCATCGCTGCCACTATCGGGATTGCCACTTTCATCTTTAGCTATATCGCGACGGGTCAGGAAAATCTGGTCTATGCCGGAACACTGGGCGCCGTCACCACCGCTATCATCATGCTAGGCGAGAACCCCACGATCACCTTTGCCGCCGAGCGTTTTCTGGAAATCAGCATCGGTATTTTTATTGCCGCCATGGTATCGCAGTTCATTTTGCCTATACATGCCCGCACCCATTTACGCCGCGCCCAGACTGACACCCTGACCAAACTCCGCGACTATTATGAAATAGTCATGTGCCGCGCTGACGATATGGAAAATCCGTTTAACTGCCAGGATCTCGATGAAGCTATCGTCAAGACACTACTTAAACAGCGGCAGCTTGCCAAGGAATCCAAACGTGAACCATTGGCACGAGCATTTGATCCATACCATTTCACACGCACGCTTTATCTGGAAAGAGAGTTACTGCGTGCTATCACATTCATGCACACTGCGCTTGCTCATGTGCAAAAAGCAAAAAAAGTATTCATGCAGTCTGAAAAAGTAAAAGCATTTAATCAGGCTATCCTGAAAAGCCTGGATACATTGAAAGTGGCCGCATCATCAGACACACCACCACAAGACGCCATTAATATACCGTCACTAATCTCTATTCAGGATGACTTGCAGCACGCCATTGAGATGCCGTCGCGTGAAGAAATGATTTATATCGACGGTCTCTTATTTTCCGCGGAAATTGTCCTCAGCAGTTTGAAGAAACTGGCGGAGCTGTATAGTGTTGAGGTTAAATGACTAACTAGTGCGGATTCTCTAAACTCAACACACCCGAGTTATAATCATACGCAAATAACTCGGCATAGCGGCCCCATTCGATAACCGTATGCATGACACGTTCTGCTTCACTTTCGGATAAATAATCTTCAAGCAATGAAAGAAAATTCTCTTCCAGCGCCCGATGCCGCGGATGGCGGATCAGCTGATCATAAATATAACCAGCTAGCGGTACATATTTTTTAAGATGCACAGAAAATATTTTTTTGCGCTCCAGAATATCTGCATCAACCAGCGCCTTGCCTTCATCCGTCATGGTGATATCACCTTTGGATACTTTTGCAAAATGCATGATTTCCAGCAATTCTGTTAATGGGAAAAGATCATCAATATTCAGCGTCAAGGTATCTGCCACTTCTGGTAAATCCATTTTGCCCTGATGCTCCGGCGAATTCAGCAGCTCCAGTAAACCAGTCACCTCAGACACGCTGGCTTCAGGCAAGCGATAGCCAATATCAATCTTCGCATACTTGGCGCCATCTTCTTTCTGCGATTCATCCATTGGCTGTGTTGTCATCAGGGTATACACACGATCAACCTGATTTTGAAAACGCGGATCCAGATCACTGCGGGGAAAAGGCAGCGTCACACGCAAATCCGCACGAATAGAACCCGGGTTACTGTTAAAGACAATCACCCTGTCTGCCATAGCGATAGCTTCGTCAATGCTGTGTGTTACAAACAAGATGCCATTCAATCCCGTTTGTTTGCTTTTCCATAAATCAATCAAATCACTTTTCAGGTTATCCGCTGTCAGCACATCTAACGCAGAAAATGGTTCATCCATCAGGAGAATATCAGGATTCACCACCAACGCCCGCGCAAAACCAACACGCTGCCGCATACCGCCAGATAATTCTTTCGGCAAAGCCGATTCAAATCCATCCAGACCTATCATATCAATTGCTTTCAATGCGCGTTCCCGGCGCTCTTCCCTAACCACCCCAATCGCTTCAAGACCCAATTCTACGTTTTGCAGCACGGTCATCCACGGGAGCAAGGCAAAACTCTGAAACACCATGGAAATACCGCGCACGGGCCCACGAACAGCCTTGCCGCGATAATGCACACTCCCACTCGTTGCGCTAATCAATCCTGCAATAATTCTCAGGAAAGTCGATTTACCTGACCCCGATTTGCCAAGAATAGCGACAATCTCACCTTCGTACATTTTCAGATTGATATGATCCAGCACCAGCAGTTCCTGCCGATCGCCAGTTCTAAATGATTTTTGCACATCGATCACTTCGATGACAGGATCAGACATTATCTACTCCATCGAATATCGTGTTTCAGTATAATCATACAAAGGACGCCAGACTAACCGGTTAAACAATAAAACTAACAAGCACATCATACCAATACCCAGAAAGATATGCGAAAAACTACCCAGGGTTGTATATTCGGTAATATAAGCGCCCAACCCTGTTGCAACCAGCTTATGATTACCCCAGCTTGCGACTTCAGCTACAATACTGGCATTCCACGCTCCGCCTGCCGCCGTGATTGCACCAGTCACATAATAAGGAAATACCGCCGGCAGCAACAAACAGCGCCAGCGCAGCCAGCCTTTTACACCCAGATTATCTGTCGCCTGAATCAAATCCTTGGATAAGGTGGAAGCGCCCGCAATAACATTAAACAAAATATACCATTGCGCGCCGAGAATCATTAGCGGCGTTAGCCAGATATTTGGGCTAAGGTCATAGGTGACAATAAACATCACGATAAACGGATAAAGCAGATTTGCCGGGAAAGCCGCGAAAACCTGTGCCACTGGCTGCGCAAACTGGGCCACGCGCGGCCGCAACCCTATCCACACCCCCACAGGCACCCAGATTAACGATGCCAGTATAATCAGGATAAATACCCGGCAAGATGTCACCAGCCCAAGGAGAAACACATGCCAGACTTCAGCCATTGAAATATTGCTCAGAACGTAATGCCCCAGGAATAAACATGCTGCAACGGCAAGCATCAGCATCATCACCCCCCAAGCAATCGCCATCGTACGTTCATAGCGATGTCTAACCGGCATATCAGATGGTATTGGTTTCATCTGGCGCAAAAATGAAATATTTACAAACGCATCAAATCCACGCGCAATACGATGACCTATCGAGCGCATCATACGCGTGCGTCGAAACATATCAACGACCCACGAATCCGCACCTTTTTCATCCAGACTGGATTCAGATTTGAATTTGTCTGACCAGGCAACAAGCGGCCGAAATAACAGCTGGTCATAAATCAAAATAACCAGAAACATTGTTAATACAGCCGCGCCAATTGCTTTGATATTTGCAGCCTGAATAGCAACAAAAATAAAAGAACCGATCCCGGGCAATAAAATATCCTGACCGGATACAATAATAGCCTCCGCCGCCACAACAAAAAACCAACCCGCGGACATGGATGCCATCGCATTCCACAACAAACTCGGCATGGAAAAGGGTACCTCAATCCGCCAGAATCGCTGCCACGCTGACAAATGCAGCATATTGGCCGCCTCTTTCACTTCACTGGGAACGGCACGCACCGTTTGATAAAACCCAAATGCCATGTTCCATGCCTGAGAGGTAAAAATAGCAAATATTGCCGCACACTCCGGTCCAATCATACTGCCGGGGAATAATCCAATAAAGCCGGCAACTGACACAGATAAAAATCCAAGAATCGGCACCGATTGCAGAATATCAATCATGGGAATAATAAGACGTTCCGCACGCAGACTTTTCGCTGCCCACGTACCAAAAATAAAGGTAAATAAAAGCGAAAAAACAAGTGCAATCAACATACGTACAACTGTACGCGCGGCATAAAAAGGCAGCATACGGCTATCAAGTGAAATAGGGATAACTTGTCCAAGCTGATAAGGCGTCGCCATCTGTCTGGCGGTCCACGCAAAAAACGCGATCACGGCAAACACAAACACCAATGCCAGCATGTCCCATTTATTGGGATACATACGCGCACGATAGGCCGTCATCACTGTAGTACGCAGCTCACCCATACAACTACCCCATATTAACCAAACAGCATACGGCCGCCGTCAACGTTCAGCATTTGTCCCGTCACATAATCAGCATCACGCACAAAAAACAACACGGCTCTGGCAATATCGTCTGCCGTACCTGCACGCTTCATGATGGTACGCTCAATAATCTTTTGTTTTTCCTTATCCGTTAAGGTGTTCTTGCCTTCCGGCCACATAATAGCACCCGGCGCTACTGAATTAACACGCACATCCGGGCCCAGTTCTTTTGCTAATACTTTAGTCAGCATCATCAAGCCGCTTTTAGAAAGACAATAAACAGAATAATCCACCAATGGCCGCTCTGCGTGTAAATCCGTGATGTTGATAATGCAGCCCTTATTAGCCGCGAGCAATGGTGCGGCAGCCTGCGAAACAAAGAACGGTGCTTTAAGGTTGCTGTTCATCAAATCATCCCAGGCATACTCTGTCACCTCGCCGATCGTCGTGCGATAAAACCGGGATGCATTATTCACCAGCACATCCAGCCGCCCCCATACCTTCAATGCCCGCTGAACCAATGACTTTTCAACTTCTGCTTCCAGAAGGTCTGCCCTGATGGCAATAGCAGAATGTTCGCGTACCTGATTCAACTTTTCAGATAACTTGACCGCATCTTCCTCCGATGCATTATAATGCAGCACAACGTTCATACCTTCACGGTGTAATGTTTGTGCGATTTCGGCGCCTATGCGGCGTGCCGCGCCTGTAATGAGTGCTACTTTTCCGGTTAATGGGTTCTTTTGCATCACATGATTCCTTTATCAACACAACATCAAACAACTATTATAGACACTTATGACAACCATTTACGATCTCCCAATGCCAGAGCCGGCCGATCTTGAACGAAGCAGCCAGCTAACCAGCCAGATCAGGCATGACATCGACCTGGGTGGTGGTTTTATTCCATTCGCCCGTTACATGGATCTGGCTCTCTATCACCCTGAACTGGGCTACTACAACAGCGCATCCTTCACCCTTGGCAGCGAAGGTGATTTTACCACTGCGCCTGAAATATCACCTGTTTTCGCCCGCTCCATCGCCCGTTATTTTTGCACCGCCCTCAAACCGCTTGATCGCGGCAGCATACTGGAACTAGGCGCAGGAACCGGCCGCTTCGCAGGCGATGCACTCACCGCGCTGCAGGAACTTGGCTGCATGCCTGAACATTACTTTATTTATGAACCAAACATTCGCTTACGCCAAAAGCAGCAACGCTTTATCGCCGACCACTACCCGCACCAGCATATCCTGTGGCTGGACACACTGCCCGCCGGGTTTAAAGGTGTGATTTTCGCCAATGAAGTACTGGATGCCTTACCTATCCATTGTTTCACTGTTGGCGGCAATGTCATTCATGAACGAGGGGTTAGCTGGGATAATGGCCAGTTTAGCTGGTGCGCCAGACCACCCAGCCTTGCCGAGCTGACAGCAGAAGTAAAAGCCATCCAGTCCCTGCACCCGCTGCCATCCGGCTACCGATCAGAAATAAACCTCTCCATCCCAGCCATCCTGCGGACAGTCGCAGATTGCCTGACAGAAGGCTCTATCCTTTTTATTGATTATGGTTATGGCAGAAGCGAGTACTATCACCCAGACCGCCGCGAAGGCACGCTCACCTGTTTTTATAAACACCGGCGCCATGCCGATCCATTCATCCTCCCGGGCTTGCAGGACATTACCGCCCACGTTGATTTTACCTATCTTGCTGAAAAATCAATAGAAAATGGGCTAACACTGGCAGGTTATACCACTCAGGCTGGCTTCTTGCTCGATAATGGCCTCGCGGATATTATTAGCACAACTGAGGTATCGCTGAACGCTGCAAACGCTTTTAAACTGCATCAGGCAGCCAAAATACTCACGATGCCCACCGAAATGGGTGAACGGATCAAGGTCATGGCATTAAGCAAACAATTTGATACCCCCCTGCCCGGCTTCAAGCTACAAGATAGGAGACGGGATTTATAAATATATGTATAATTCCCGCCCAAATTATACTTATTAGCAAAAAAACGGGGTGCGGTTCAGTGCGTTCAGCAAATCTGACAATACATAAAGATGCATTTTCCTTCTCGGCAGGCCACTTCACTATTTTCTCGGCTACTGATAGAGAATATATGCATGGACACAATTACTATGTGAGTCTGGCATTTGATTTTATGATCGAAGAAAACGGTATGTCGTTTGATTACCGTTATTATAAGAAAAAAATGCTTGGCCTGTGCAACCAGCTCGACCGGCATTTTCTGCTGCCAACCCAATCACCTTATTTAAAGCTGGAAGACGGCGGAGATTACTGGATCGGTCATTACGACAACAAGAAGTTACCCTTTCTGAAAGAAGATATCGTCTTGCTGCCCGTGACAAACATTACCATTGAGGAGCTTTCTCACTGGCTGCTTGGCAAATTATTAGAAGACCAGACAGAATTGGCAAAACATCACATTCATCGCATCACAGTCAATGTATACAATGGACCAGATCAGTCAGGCGGCGCTACCTGGGAAAAATAGGAAAGACGCTATGTCAAAAATAAGGATGTTACTTTATATTGCCTGCACCTTCTGGACCAGCCTGCCGCTATCAGCCTGTTCGCCTATTAATTCGGTAGAACCGTTTAATGATCAACAGGCCGCGCACATCGCCAGAGAATGGCGGCGTTAGTCTGCCTTATTTCTTCCCTCTGCCTTTTGTTGTAAACGAATCCAGCATCAAGCCTATCGCAGCACCAAAAAAAGCACACATCGTAAAATAGGCAGCCAGTGTCACCGCAACATAAGCATCATTTGCATAAGCAGCGGATGTCAGCCGTACAGTGTTCACCCAGACATAGACGATGAAATAGCCGGAAAAGCATCCCGCGGCTAAAATAGAAAGCGATATAGAAAGAAAAAGAAAAATTAAACGCTTATTGTCAAATCCCATCTTAAGTAACTCCCTGATTCACTGCCTCGCTATACTGTATCAGACTGTACATATAATAATCTACCCTTTGCCGCTCATTTACGCTTATAATCGACGCTATGAACAATCACCCAACTCCCTATGAAACACTGGATCCCAATCTGATATTAAGTGCCGTTGAAAGCGTTGGATATCAATGCTCAGGTTTTTTATCTGCATTGAATAGCTATGAAAATCGTGTCTACCAAATAGGTATTGAAGAAAGCGCCCCATTAATTGCTAAATTTTATCGCCCGAGTCGATGGTCAGATGCCGCCATTCTGGAAGAGCACCAGTTTGCGCATGAACTGTTACAGCAAGAAATCCCAGTCATTGCCCCGCTTATTAATACAAACGGAGAGTCTCTGCATCATTATCAGGGATTCAGGTTTGCGCTTTTTCCACGTGTCGGTGGTCATGCACTGGAAGTAGACAATCTTGAACATCTGGAGTGGATGGGCAGGCTGCTAGGACGGCTGCATGCTGTCAGTGCATGCCGGCCATTCGAACATAGAATAACACTGGATATACAATCTTATGGCTATCAACCGTATCAATTTTTAATAGACCATCATTTTGTACCTGAACATATTAAAACAAATTACTGTCGTATTGCTGAAACAGCACTACAAAAAGTCCATGACTGTTTTCAATTTGTCGGCGCAACACCTATCATTCGCCTGCACGGCGATTGTCACGCAGGAAATATTTTATGGAATCCTAACGGGCCACAGCTCGTTGACCTGGATGACTGTCTTATGGGGCCTGCGATTCAGGATATCTGGATGCTGCTGTCAGGCAATGCACATGATGTTAATTTGCAAATCAGGTGCATACTCGATGGGTATCATGAATTTTATGATTTCAATTATCGCGAATTAAAGTTAATAGAAGCGCTGCGCACCTTACGCATGATTCATTATGCAGGCTGGCTGGCAAAACGCTGGGAAGACCCTGCCTTTCCACAAAATTTTCCATGGTTTAATACATCACGCTACTGGGAAGACCAGCTTACTCACCTGCATGAGCAAACGTGTCTGATGGAGCAAGTGATTGAGGATGATGATCAGGAAAGCTATACTTGACACTATGGACAATATGACCCGGAAGTCAATAGTGATCAAATGGACAGCGTCATTAGCGCTTTTCATCCCGCTTACTTTATCTGCTCATCCGCAAACATCTTTTCCCGTTCAGGAAGCAACCATCAAATCCGTACAGCAAGCCATCCTGACTAAAAAAATCAGCTGCACCGAACTCATCTATGCCTATCTTGACCACATCAAGAAATATAATTTAGCCAGCAGCAGCAAACCACCCATTAATGCATTCTCTGAAATCAATCCATCTGTTATAGAAGAAGCAAACTACCTTGATAAAGCATTTAATAAAACCGGCAAGCTCACAGGGCCGCTGCACTGTATTCCTGTTATCTTAAAAGACAACATCAACACTTATGACACAACAACGGCTTCAGGATCCTATGCCTTACTTGGAAGCCAGCCTACCTATGATGCCTTTATTGTCGCGCGTTTACGAAAAGCAGGCGCTATTATTCTGGGCAAAGGCGGCATGGATGAATTTGCCTGGGGTTTATTCGGTATCAGCAGCCGCAACGGACGAGTCGGCAACCCCTATGACACAACGCAAAATCCCGGTGGATCAAGCAGCGGCTCCGCTGCGGCTGTCAGTGCTAATTTTGCCGTTATTGGCATTGGTACTGACAATAGCGGATCCATTAGAATACCAGCGGCTTTTAACGGCTTGACGGGTTTGCGTCCCAGCACCGGTTTAATCAGTCAGCATGGCATTTTTCCCATGGGTAATCTGGATGGTGTTGCAGGCCCGCTTGCACGCAATGTAACCGATCTTGCCATTGCCTTAACGGTGATTGCACAGCCAGATAATCAGGATCCAAAAACTATCTCTGCGCCTAGAGAAAAATCTTATCTTTCTTTTCTCAGCAAAGATGGGCTTAAAAATAAGCGTATCGGTATTGTACGGCAAGTTAACAATATCGATACCTTTTCCAACATGCCAGCAGATATCAACCTATTAATCAATAAATCCATACAAGACATGCAAAAACTTGGCGCTGTCATTATTGATGATATCCGCCTTCCCCATTTCAACAATGATCGCAAATTAAATCAAACTGGCGAAATGCAGGATATCAATGATTATCTCGCTTCATTTCCCGCTGCCCGGCGTAATTTTAATGATATTTGCACCTCAACACGCACTAACACTTTCGGCAACGCAAAAGCCTGCATAAAATTTGCAAACTCACTGACTGAAAGAGATAGCCTTGATTATCAGAAAACCATCCTGAAGTTTAATCAAAATGAAGTTTATCTTCATAAAATAATGCAAGACAAACACATAGACATGCTGTTTATCCCCATAAGCACACACGGCAGTGCTACCTATGACGTCTTTGCCATCAATAGCTGGCGGGCTGCCGTTGCTTCCAACTCAGGTCTGCCAAGTCTTGCAATCAACATCGGGTATACAGCAAATAAAATGCCTGTTGGCATTGAGCTAATTGGTAATCAATATCATGAGGGTGATTTGATCGCGGCTGCTTATGCTTATGAAACTACTCATGGCCCGCGCATGACACCTGCTTTGCCGCAGCCAGATGTCACACTCACCTCGCTTTCCATCCCTCAGCTCAATCATCTTTTCACATTGCTTGGTGTACATGCGTATGAACAAATTCTCATTCGTCGTAAAAATGAACCTTTACCCGACTTGCTGACACCCGAGAAATTCCAGCTAATCACCCGAAAAACCATTGATAATTATTTTAATGGCAGCAAAGATCATGAGTGACAATCAAAAACCTACTCTCATTTACGATGGTGACTGCGGATTTTGCATTTACTGGGTTAATTATTGGAAAAAACTCACTAACAACGACGTTAACTATCAACCTTATCAATCTGTCTCAGATGAATATCCCGAGATACCAATTGAGTCTTTTCAACATGCCGTTCAATATGTTACACCCGATAGAAAAATCAAAAGCGCAGCAGAAGCCTCTTTTCTAACACTAAGTCACGCCAAGTCACATCGATTCTGGCTAACTCTCTATTACTGGCTTCCTGGCTTTGCTTTTTTATCTGAAAAAGCCTACAACCTGATTTCATCACATCGGGAATGTTCATTTCGTATCTGCCGCTTGCTCTGGGGGCGCGAGCTCAATATACCCAGCTACACGCTTGTTTCCTGGTTATTCCTCAGATTGCTCGGCATCATTTATCTTGCCGCCTTCATCTCATTTGGATCACAGGCATTAGGACTGATTGGATCAGGCGGTATTCTACCAGTGAACAACCTGATCAAAGCAGCAACTCTTCTGCTAGGCACTGAACGATACTGGCAGCTGCCGATGATTTTTTGGCTAAACAGCAGTAATGTCATGATTCAGGCTGTTTGCTGGATCGGCATTGTCAGTTCGATATTATTGATCTTCAACTTTTCCTCACGCCTCAATTTATTGCTGCTTTACCTGCTATATCTTTCGCTCATTTATGCAGGTCAGGCATTCATGACATATCAATGGGATGTATTGCTGATTGAAACTGGAACGATTGCATTGTTAATGACGTTTTCAACCACCGCAGGTATCTGGTTATTACGGTGGCTGCAGTTTCGATTTATATTTGCTTCCGGCTTAGTCAAAATTTTCAGCGGTGATATAGCATGGCGTAACTTTACCGCATTGTATTATCACTTTTACACACAACCACTTCCCACACCGCTCGCCTGGTATGCGGATAAACTACCAGCTACCCTTCTAAAAACCCTGACGCTAGGCACGCTTGTTATTGAATTAATCATGCCGTTTCTCATTTTCATGCCCCGCCGGCTTCGCTTTTTAGCTGCTGTGAGCATACTATGCCTTCAGTTTGGCATTCTTGTCACCGGGAATTATAATTGGTTTAATTTATTAGCTATCTTGTTATGTTTGCCGTTATTTGATGATGCTGCTCTTTTAAAACTTGTACCTGCGTTCAATAAAATCAAAACACTCTCAGCTGCCATTCCACACAAATGGCTGACAATCAGTTTTGTCTATTTATTCACAATCACAACTGTTTCAATTAGTTTTGTTCAACTGGCTATTTTAATGGGTGCCAACCCGCCTAATAGTCTGGTAACTGCGGCAACACAGCTTTCACCACTGCGGCTGACTAATTCATATGGGCCATTTGCTGTCATGACTAAAGCACGTGAAGAAATCATCATAGAAGGTTCTCAAGATGGGATTGAATGGAAACCTTATCTATTTAAATACAAACCAGACAAGCTTGCTCAACGGCCGCGATGGAATATTCCTTTTCAACCGCGTCTGGATTGGCAAATGTGGTTCGCAGCGTTAAGCACCGCCAATCAAACGCCCTGGTTCCTGTCGTTTGTGCAGCAGTTATTACTGAATTCACCCGATGTTCTGGCTTTACTCAAATACAATCCTTTTCCAGACACACCGCCGGTCTATATTCGTGCGCTGGTGTATGATTATCATTTTACGACATTTAAAGAAAAAAGAGAGACTGGCAATTGGTGGAAGAGAGAATTGGTTTGGTCATACTTGCAGCCAGTCAACCTTCAACATCCACCATCGCCAGCCTGATAAATCAATATCAGGCTATATCAATCCCCATGGAAGCCGCATTCATCACCGCGGCAATCCGCACAGCTGATTGAATAGCCAGCTTGCTCACACCTGCTTTTATCAATTCATGCGTGTGCGCATCAATACACATGCCGCAGCCATTGATAGCAGAGACAGTAAGACAGACAAGCTCAAAATCTGCTTTATCAATGCCGGGATTAGCTATCACATTCATGCGTAATTTTGCCGGCATACCCGCAAATGATTTATCGCTAGTCAAGTGCACAAACCGATAGTAAATATTATTCATTGCCATGATAGTAGCGGCAGATTTGGCTGCTGCTACCTCAGTACCAGACAATATTGCCTCCGATTCAGCAATAACCGCCGCTGTCACCGTCAGATTTTTTATTGCGTATGATGATGCAAGTGCAATCATATAAATCTGTTTTTGATTTAAGTCACTTGCACCTTCTTCTGTTAAGATAGCTGCCAGATTAAGTCGTATATCTTTTGCATAGTCAGGCAACTTACTTTTTAATGTTTCTATACTCATCATTTTTCTCCAAATGCACTTAGGCAACTTCTAGTACGCTTTCACCTTTTTGCCAATTGCATGGGCACAATTCATCCGTTTGTAATGCATCCAGCACACGTAATACTTCTTTGGGATTACGACCCACATTTAAATCTGTCACCATCACAAACCGGATAACGCCTTGAGGATCCACGATAAATGTTGCACGCTGAGCCACGCCTTTATTTGCATCCATAATACCAAGCGCACTTGATAATTCGCGCGTAATATCCGACAGCATCGGGAACGGCAAATCGCGCAATTCATCTTTTTGCTGTTTCCAGGCCAAATGAACAAATTCAGAATCTGTACTCACACCAAACACCTGCGCATCACGTTCTAAAAATGCCTGATTCAACCGGCCAAACTCAGCAATTTCTGTTGGGCAAACAAAGGTAAAATCTTTCGGCCAAAAGAAAAATACCTGCCATTTACCCCGATGCGTTTCACTAGTAACATCAACAAACGCATTCTGAATATCTGCGGAAACAACACCTGTCATCTTAAACGATGGAAATACCTGACCAATACCTAACATGCCAACTCTCCTGATTGAATATGATGTAAGCCGCCAAAATAGCCTATCTTGACCGATAACAACAATATATTGATTTTATAATATCAATCAGATTTGTTTATGGTGAAAATCGATGAATTTTATTTTTCCAAGCTGATTTTTTCAGCTTTTGGCATGCCAGGCACAGTTATTATCGGCCTCGAGGTGTAGAAGGTTTGGGTGCTTCATCAGGTTTTTGTTGCTCACGTTTCATCCCTCGCTGACTTTTTTTGTCATTATCAATTACTTTTTGACTTAGCTTGTCAAAATCAGCCATTGTCTGTTTAATTATTCCCTCATAATCCTTATTTTTTCCTTTGTAATCATTCTTAACCAGTTCACGTTGAAGTCTATGATTCACGATGTCGATCGATTTCATAAATAACTCTTTATCCCATTTTTTACTACCTTTTGTATTATCCAATACTGATTTTATAGCAGTCTGGAGCACATCCCGTGCAGGAATCTTTTCTTTCATGCCTGGTTGATCTTTAAGGTTATTCTGCAATTGAATCAATATTTGCCTATACTCAGTCCCTAAAGACCCATTCGACACCCGCTTTTGCTGTTCCACTCTCTCTGCAATATGATTTTTATTCCAGTTAGACATATACCCCCCTCTAATACCGACCACTGAGCGTACACCCTATACATTCAAGTATACCACCTAATCAGTCAGACGCCTGGGGCTATCGATCAACCAATTGATAACAAAAACATATTAATGCTATAATATCAATCAGATTTATTTATGGTAAAAATCGATGAATATCAAAGACTTAAAGTATCTTGTGGCATTAGCGAACCATCAACACTTTGGCCGTGCCGCTGAAAGCTGCTTTGTCAGCCAGCCGGCGCTTAGCATGCAAATAAAAAAACTCGAAGACATGCTTGGCGTCAAATTACTGGAACGTACCAACAAATCCCTCCTGTTCACAGAAACCGGTTTATTGATCACAGATCATGCGCGAGAGATTTTGCATAAGGTTGACGAATTACATAAAGTCGCGGAATTGGCAAACGACCCTTACAGCGGTGAGCTAAAGATTGGTATTTTTCCAACGCTGGCGCCTTATTTCCTGCCGCTGATTATCCCTGCATTAACCAATGCGTTTCCAAAATTATCCTTATTTTTGATAGAGGAACAGACCGCCAACCTCATTGATAATCTTAAAACAGGAAAACTGGACGCCGCTTTTTTAGCATTACCTATCTCTGAACCTATGCTGACAAGTTCATTATTATTTGACGAGGAATTTATGCTGGCGGCACCTGCCAATCATACTCTCTCCAAACTTAGCTCTATCAATCAACAACATTTAAGTAACCTCGATTTACTATTACTAGATGAAGGGCATTGCATGCGCGAACAGGCTTTAGCACTATGTCACAAAATCAATGCCCGTGAAGCACAATCTTTCCGCGCTACTAGTCTTGAAACACTACGACACATGATAGCTGCTGGAAATGGGATCACCTTGATGCCAAAACTGGCGTGCCATGGTAATGACGGTAGTATTTCCTATATACCATTTAGCACACCTAAACCTGTCCGCTCTATCGGCCTTGTCAGGAGAACATCTGCCGCCAAGCATAAACTGCTTGATGAATTGACTATCTCCATCAAAAAAATTATAAAAAATAATAAATCAATACAGGTTCAATGAATTGCGCTAAATCAAGCTACTCCCTCACCCCGACCTACTGGGAGATGTTTGTTCTCAAAAACGTGCCTTAACTCTGGAGCAGTTAATTCTGCAAGCTAACTCGTTGAGATGTGATTTGGACAGTGATGCAGCAAGTATGAGTTTCGCATAATCAGACAGGTATGCAGATAATCCAGTATCAGGATAAGTGACTCCGTTAAAATACATTGAGGCACATTTTTTCTAACAAAAATCTCCCAGCAGGTCTCAGGCAAGGAGGCGGCATATGCTTTTAGAAAAAACGTGTCCAGATAGGGGTGATCGAAGCCCGATAACGTTAAGTTGGAATATCGAACATGATAATCGGCTATTTTGATATGGGAATTACGCCATTCACTGCACAAATCAATTCTATAAGAACAAACCCGGCAGAATGCACTGCTCCAGAGTTAGGACACGTTTTTGAGAAAAACATATACCGCCTCCTTGCCTACACTGTTATTTTGCGGCAATAATTACAACATCAAGTTTTGTTTACTACAAATAAGTAATTGCTATATTTGGTTATGATGTTTGCTGTTCATGTTTCAGCAACCACTCTTTACGTGACAACCCACCATTATATCCACCCAGCTTCCCATCAGAATTAATCACACGATGACATGGAACAATAACCGCAAGTTTATTCACGCTGTTTGCCTGTGCAACTGCACGATAAGCCGTAGGATGATTAATTGATTTCGCAATGCCAGCGTAAGACTGTGTTTCAGCATACGCAATACCCTGCAGCGCCGTCCACACTCTGATTTGGAATGGTGTTCCAACAAACTGGATAGGCGTTTTAAATTCTTTCAACTTGCCTTCAAAATACTGATTTAATTCTCGCTCAATTGAATCCAGCACAGCTGTACGGCCAGAAATAATCGTCAGTTTCAAGTCCACAGCTCGGCTATCCTCAAAATCCAGCCAATACAATGCATCATCAACCGCAATTGCAATCATCTGACCTAATGGTGTTTCTATCAGAGCTTTATAATAATTTTTTTCTGTATTTTTTTTCATACGTCTCACCAATAATTAAAACAACATAATAATGCTGGCATGTTCCTCGATGTTCGCCTGTGGATATTATGCAAATTTTGTAATCTTTACACTACTTATCAGGTTTACCTGACTGTAGATCATCTGTTCTAAATATAATTCATTTAAAACAATAGGTTGTTACGTAGCTGGATAAAGAATAACTCAATACTGAAACTCACTTGACATATTTGAGTGTCAATATTAAATCATAGGAATGAAACCTAAAAAGCGACCCCGTTTATTAAACTGGAGAAACTTTAACGTAAAGATATATAAGTGGCTGTTCTGGATTTCCATTTTTCTTTTCATACCAAGCATCAACAATACGACCGCACTGAAGCCAATCATAAAACTGAGGCAGAAGTGCCCGTGTGACATAGCCTGAATGCTGATTATTTATGAGAATCTTAATTATATTTTCTTTACGCCCACTATCAAACTCGCCCACAAAACTTGCGTGATCACCTAAATTTATATCTATATTAGAAATATATCTATATCCAGCCGCTTCTAATAGAAACTCAAACGGTTCATTAATCCTTTCGAAAGGATTAATAATTGCAAACCCATCAGATGGTAGCTTTGCACCTGTATATCCTAGCAATGCAAAATCACTCAGGTGACTATCCGGCTTGATTCTAAACGCTTCTAAGTATTGCCCATAATCGCTGCGAGTTTTTGGTGGCAACCTACGCATCAAAGCATCCATCACACTATGCTCATAAACTTCCGTCACATTTTGGAATGCAGGGTATGACTCAAAACCTAAGCTCGAAGCCTCACGAAAATCATCAGAATCAACTAAGTATCTGAGAGTAACTTTTCCATCAACACGATCTAGCTGCGCAATAGTATACCTCTTGCGTTGCTTGCGGTCTGATGACTGCCAAGTCATTAATAATTTTGTTGGCTCTATTATATGTTCAATAAAATTCATTACTACTATGGCCTCAAAAGGTTCAGCAATCTTTGATGACGAAAATTCAATAACTTTAACATAAAATTTGCTCGTTCCTCTGACAACCTAACTGGAACATCAAAATTAGTTAGTCTGTCTAATATAGTCTCAAAAGACCCAGAACTCACCCGCTGTAAACATTGTAGCATAACATCACGAGTATATGGATAATTATTATACAGTGTTTTTAGGAATTCGCCATGCTCAATTCTTGATGGGCTATTCAAAGACCACTTCATATGATGCCTTCCTCTGAGGATATATCTCTCAAGAAATCTTACATCATTAAATGCATCAAACTTATTGGCTCGTTTCTCGAATCCCATGCTTGAACCATTATCAAATGCTGGAGAAATCCGAAATGCTTTTTTAGTAATAGGAATTGAAACAACATATTCCACCCATTCAATGAGCCCCCAGTTATCTTGGTGTCTATCAGTATTCCCAATAAGAGCATCAAAAACCAACACCTCTGCCCAATACGTTAGCCACTTTACGTCAAAATCAGGGTACTTCTTAGGAAGATTTTCGAAAATCTGTATAATTGTTTGAAAATTATGTTGCTCACCACTCTTACGATCAAAATTTTCTATATAGTCTTGGCAAAGATCCCCACCACTAATATAAGACTCCTCATCACACACTGGCGGTAGTGGCGACTCCAAAAACCATCGAATTAATGCTCCGCACTGGTTGCGCTGGGCATCAAGCGCAACATATGCAGCGGGTACTTTCACCTGCATTATTTCACCTAACTGATAAGCAAAAATCTCAACCCAATACTGTTCTGGAGCCCAAACTGGAGATTGCTTGAACATATAGCCATGTCCTACCTCTAAAAAATGAAATGGGGCTGGAGAAGGGCAATACACTAATGCTTTAACCCGCTTTCCTTCTGGATATACCTCCTCATTTCTTAACCAAGCAGCAACATCTATAATTTGTTCTGGAGCCTGTATTTTTTCCATTTTATATATCACTTTTTAAAATTCACCAGTCCATTAACTCGCGGGACAATAATTAGCGCCCATGTTACCAAATATGGTCTAATTTAATCTTCCTTATAATGATGCTTAGTACGGGATAGTAAGGAAAAAAATCGATTAAATTTTGATCGGGATAACTGGTAACATATTGACAAATAAAACGCTCCCTGCGGAATTCGAATCCGCGTTACCGCCGTGAGAGGGCGACGTCCTAACCGCTAGACGAAGGGAGCATACGGGAAAATAATTAACTACTCTAATTCTTGCAAACTTGTTACCACTGGCCGTTCTTCCAGGTTGATTTCACCCGGATATAATTCACTCGCACCCCATTCACACCACGACCCATCATAAAGTGAATGATCCGTATGCCCCACCAAATCCAGCGCAACATCCAGAATAGCTGCTGATATACCCGAACCACATAAACCAACAATAGGATAATCAAGACTGACGCCTATTCCCTCTAACTGTCTCCGGATTTTTTCAATCGGCTTCCATAACCCTTTATCATCAAACATTGTCGTATAAGGGAATGAGAAACTATCCGGAATGTGACCACTGCGCAAACCTTTCCTGTGTTCCGCACCGCCTGCATAACGAATGCAGGAACGCATATCAACTACCTGCTCCTGCGGGTGATGCAAGTTTGCTTTCATCTGCACCAGCGCACGTACCAGATGACCTTGAAAATTAATGGTATACGACTTCATGCCAACCGTTTGCTGCTCGCCTGCTTCAAGCTTGCCGCCATAACGGTTCCACGCATCAAAACCACCATCCAGCATATACAAATGACTTTCCGGGTGTCCTAATACTTTAAACATCCACAATGCGCGGCAACTTGAGTACAATTCACTATTATCATAAAACACCAGTTTATGTTCATTAGTGATGCCAAGCGCACCCACCAACTCACTCAGCTTTTGCTCATCTCGTAACAGCATATTAGGTAAAGCAGAGGATTTATCGTGAAATGCATCTAAATCCAAAAAGCGCGCGCCAGCAACGTGACCTTCAATATACTCACGCCGGGCATCACGCTCTTCCATTGGCAAATGCCAGCTTGCATCGAGAACAACAACGCCTTTCTGATCTTTTCTGAGGCGGTCGAATTGTCCAGCATTAATAAGCCATGACATATAGTGGTTTTTTGCCTTATAGCCAGTAAACAAATATAAACAGGAACAACCATACTACATCAACAAAATGCCAGTACCAGGAAACTGCCTCAAATGCAAAATGATGCTCCGGCCGAAAATGTCCTTTCAGACAGCGGATCAAAATGATAAACAGCATAATAACACCAATACTGACATGCATGGCGTGCAAACCAGTCAGCATATAAAAAGTGCTGCCGTAAATGCCGCTCGACAACGTCAGGTGCATTTCTGTAATCGCATGATGATATTCAATCGCCTGAAAGCTTTCGAATATGCAGCCCAGCAAAATAGTGATAATCAAGCCGATGATAATTTGGCTGCGGTGTCCTTTCTTGAATCCCCAGTGCGCCCACGTCACGGTTACCGCGCTTGAAAGCAGAATCAAGGTATTCAACGCCGGTAGTTTCCATGTCTCAACAACACCTGTTGGTATAGAAAAGTTAGCACCAGTATAGGTAGCAACTAATTTGGGAGGATTGAGCAGCGGCCATACACCCTGAAAATCCGGCCATAAATAGTGATGTGTCGCGCCACCTTTATACAGCAGCAGTGCCTTCGTAAACTCAAACGGATCACCGCCTAATTCTGGTATGCTAAAAATGCGAACATAAAAAAGCGCGATGAAAAATATCGCAAATAATGCCACTTCAGACACAATAAACCAGAGCATGCCCCAGCGGTATGTTTTGTCCATCTGGTGACTGTGTAAACCCTGCAAACTTTCGTTAATCACATGGCCAAACCAGCCAAACATCGTCAGCAATAATACACCGATGCCTCCAAGCATCAAATAAGGACCCATCACACCGTCATGCAACACCTGCACCAAACCCAATACCGTACAAAACATTCCGATGGATCCAATCACGGGCCAAAATGAGGGATCCGCAATAAAATAATAATTAACCGGTTTGTAACTATTCGTGCTCATGGTGAGTTATCCTTTCCCTGTTTCATTTGGCTTTTTGGCATTTGGAGTAACATCAAATAGTGTATATGCCAAGGTAATGACATGTACATTTTGCGGAATTTCTTTATCGATACGGAAAATCATTGGCATATCTTTGCTTTCCAGCCCTTTCAATGACTGCTGGGTAAAACAAAAACATTCGATTTTATGAAAATGACTCAGCGCTTCAGGCGGCGTCATGCTTGGAATGGCCTGCACCGTCATTGGATTGGTCGTTGTGTTTTTGACATAGAAAAACACTTTATTATTTTCGCCAGGATGCACCTGAATGGATGTTGTCTTCGGATAAAATTTCCATGTCATGCCGTTATGATTGACTGCGACAAACTGAACTGTGATTGTCCGAGACAAATCTGGCGCTTCTTTCGTCTCTGCACTCACTGGTGTCAGCAAACCACTGCCTGGAACAGATGTGTTAATCCCCGTCGCCTTACAAATAAGGCTATACAGCGGCACCATTGCAAAACAAAATCCAAACATAATGGCAGCAGCAATACCTGTAATGGTTAATACTTTTTTATGCGATTTTTTTTCTGCCATATCGCTATTCCTCATATCGTTGGTGTGCTTCGGCGGTAATCAGGCCAAGTGTTGGAGGCGTAGTAAAGCTATGATAAGGCGCGGGTGATGGCAATGTCCATTCAAGGCCATGCGATCCTTCCCATACATGCTGACTTGCTTTTTTGCCTTTGCCAAAAATCGTCATCATCACATTATATAGGAATAACAGCTGCGCAAAACCAAGTATGAATGCGCCTATCGTTGCCATCATGTTAAATTCAGCATATTGCGGCGCATAATCCACAATACGGCGCGGCATACCTGTCAACCCAAGGAAATGCATGGGGAAAAATGTCAGATTCGCACCAATGAATGTTAGCCAGAAATGTAATTTCCCCAAGGTCTCGTTATAGTAACGGCCAGACCATTTTGGCAGCCAGTAATAAATAGCCGTAAAAATCGAAAATAGCGCGCCAGTCACCAGAACATAGTGGAAGTGCGCAACAACAAAATAGGTATCCTGATATTGATAATCAGCGGGAACAATGGCCAGCATCAATCCAGAAAATCCACCAATGGTGAACAAAAACACGAAGGCAACTGCAAACAACATAGGTGTTTCAAAGCTTAACGAGCCGCGCCACATGGTGGCTACCCAGTTAAACACCTTGATACCTGTGGGAACAGCAATCAACATGGTGACATACATAAAGTACAACTGCGTACCCAATGCCATGCCAGCCGTAAACATATGATGGCCCCAGACAATGTATGAAAGGAATGCAATTGCGCCTACCGCACCCACCATGAACTCATAGCCAAACAATTTCTTGCGTGAAAATGTCGGTATCACTTCAGAGATAATGCCAAATGCAGGCAGGATCATGATATACACTTCGGGATGGCCAAAGAACCAGAATAAATGCTGGAACATCACCGGATCACCACCGCCAGCAGCATCAAAGAAGCTGGTACCGAAGTGACGATCAAACAACAACATGGTCACGACACCTGCCAGTACTGGCATTGCACCAATTAATAAAAATGCCGTAATAAACCAGGTCCACACAAACAGCGGCATTTTCATCCAGGTCATGCCGGGGGCACGCAGATTGATAATGGTCGCAATAATATTAATGGCACCCAACACGGATGAAATACCCATCAAGTGAATAGCGACAATCATGTAATCGGTACTTGGAGGACCCTGAGTTGATAACGGCGCATAAAACGTCCAGCCAAAATTAGGACCGCCGCCCGGTATAAACAATGCAATCGTCATGAGAGAAAAAGCAAACGGCAGCAACCAGAAACTCCAGTTATTCAGCCGCGGCAACGCCATATCCGGCGCACCGATCATCATTGGCACCATCCAGTTTGCCAACCCGACAAATGACGGCATGATCACACCAAACACCATGATCAACCCATGCATCGTCACCAGTTCATTATAAAAATTGGGATCAAAAAACTGCAATCCGGGTTGAAACAATTCCAGACGGATCAATAATGCCATACCGCCGCCTACAAACAGCATCATTAAGCTGAACATAAGATACAGCGTACCGATATCTTTATGATTTGTTGTAGACAGCCATCCACCCGCCCAGGCAATAAAGCCTTTTTTCATCGAGTGATGAGCCGGTGCCTCATGATGATGATCATGGCCATGATCGTGTGCATGATGATGTTCGTGGGTCATAATATTTTTCCCTTACTTGTTATTTTTTCTGACCTGATTTTCGCGCCGCAGCGACGTCTTCTGGCTTAACAATCGTGCCAGTATTATTACCCCATGCATTACGCTCATAAGTAATAACATCTGCTATATCCTGATCTTTATATTGATCTTTGAAAGGCATCATCGCTGTACCTTGTTTGCCATTCAAAACACGGTCGATATGCGCTGCAACCGGCCCTTTTACAATAGGATCGCCTTTCAATGCCGGGAAAGTAGGCGGCATACCTGTTCCTGCAGGCATATGACAAGCTGCGCAGGTTTGCGTATAGACCTTTTCACCGCGCTCCATCACCGATTTCATATCTTCCGGGAGCGCTGCAGGTGCCGCAGCCGCCTGTGCAGGTTCTGCTGCAGCGGGTTGTGCAGCCGCTGATGGTGCTGCCGCTGTTGCTGCCGGAGCTGCCTTGCCTGTCGGTTTAACCGCAAGCGCCTGATCAATGGTCATGCCATCCCGAAGAGATTTAATACTGATCGGCTGTACCATGCTGCCATTTGTATTATTACCAAATGAATTACGTTCGTAAGTAATAACAGAGGCAATATCAATATCGGACAACTGGTTTAAAAATGCCTGCATCATCGTACCAGTCTTGCCATTAATGACCATATTCACATGATCCTTCACCGGCCCGGTTGCAATTGGACTGCCTTTCAGCGCCGGGTAAGTTGGCGGCATACCCACACCCCCAGGCTGGTGACATGCTGCACAAATTTGCGTGTAAACCTTTTCGCCTTTTGCCATCAATTCTTTCATTGTCCACAAACGGTTCACGTCTGCGCCAGATGACGCCTGACCTTTCTGCTGCGCAACCCAGTCCTTATAGCCCTGCTCTGTTGTTGCAACAACAACAATAGGCATATAAGCATGTCTGATACCACAAAGCTCAGCACACTGGCCGCGGTAAACACCCGGCTTGTCAATAACTGTCCAGGCCTCATTAATCAAACCACCAATACCATCGCGTTTCACGGCAAGATCCGGTACCCACCAGGCATGATTGACGTCATTTGACGTAATCAACAAACGAATTTTTTTATGAATAGGAACAACAACCGGGTTATCTACTTCCCGAAGATAGTTAACTGACTTCGGTGCCTTGTTTTGAATCTGATCTTCCGGCGTCGTCAAGTTACTGAAAAACTTGATGCCGTCTTCCATATACTCATACTGCCACTTCCACTGATAACCAGTAATCTTGATCGTCAATGCTTCCTGATCATAGTTATTCATTCTGAATAATACTTTTGTAGCTGGAATCGCCATCACCATCAAAATAATGGCTGGCACGATAGTCCAGGTAACTTCCAGAACAGGATGCGAATGAAATTCAGCAGGTTTGGCACCTTTTGATTTACGATGGTTTATGATCGCATAAAACATCGCGCCGAATACCAAAACGCCAATGACAACACATATCCAAAATATTGTCATGTGCAATTGATACACATCCCGGCTCATTGCCGAGACACCAGGAGTAAGATTGTATATTGAGTCTGCATAAGCTGCGCTGCTTGAAACAAGCAGGGCTGACAGAATAAATTGTATGCTACGCACGCTATTTCCTTCCGTGTGTAATACGGTCATTATATTAGTTGAGAAAATTTTGCCCTTGACCTCATCTTGATCTAGTATAGATGAAACCATAGAGTACAAAACCCAGTGTGGGCGGATTATAGCGACACTTTGCCACGAATAAAACTATAGGAACAAAAAATATGCCGGACATTAGCCAAAATGATTTGATAAACCCGCTTGTTACCGAGCTTTTGCAAGAAAAGAGATCAGATCGACGCTGGAAAAATATTCGCTTCTTTCTTATCTTCGCCTTGATTGCCTATTCTGTATACGGCATTTTCAGACTGACTGGCGGCCCCGGCGTTTCCGAAGCAAAAACTGGCAAGTATGTTTCTTTCGTACGGCTTAACGGCATGATTGCACCCGGCCGCGCATTTTCTGCCGAAGAAGCCATTCCTGTTCTAAGGGATGCATTCAAAGACAAACATGCTGTGGGCGTGATACTTGATATTGACTCACCCGGCGGAACACCTGTGCAAGCTTCAATCATCCATGATGCCATTCTTATCCTGAAGAAAAAATACAACAAAAAAGTAATTGTCGTTGGTGAAGATTTTCTCACATCAGGTGCTTATTTTGTCGCAGTCGCTGCTGACAAAATTTATGTCAACCCAAATACCTTAACTGGCTCTGTCGGCGTCGTCATGAAAGGATTCGGTTTTGTCGATGCCATGGAAAAACTTGGTGTTCAACGCCGAGTCTATACAGCCGGCACCGAAAAAGACCGATTAGATCCATTTCTGCCGCTCAATACAGACGATGTGGCAAAGATTCAGGAAGTCATGGGTGAGGTGCATCAAAACTTTGTTGCCGCGGTGCTGGAAGGACGCAAAGAGAGATTAAAGAAAGACCCTGCTGAATTATTTAATGGTGATTTCTGGTCTGGCACCAGCGCATTGAATCTTGGCCTCGTTGATGGCCTGGGGAATCTGATTGATGTGATGGATAAAGAATTCCACACAAGCCAGTATCGGGAATATGGCGGCGCCCCCGCTATCTTCAAAATGTTGGGCGGCGAATTTAACAGCAGTGTGGATTCGTTGTTGTACCGGTTTACTTGATTAATGAAAGATACGTTTAATTATGGATGCCCCCGTCCCCACCTTCGTGAGGACAGGCTCTTCGCGGGGGTGATCTACCCTTCTCCCTTATATGAAACCGGGCGTTCGACAATCGCGCAGCTTCGATAACTCGTTGTCCAGATCGGGATAATCACGCCATTGCCGCTGACAAATTGTGACATCAATTTGGGTTCACCATAGAAATACACACTGCCGCTTTGTGTCGCAGCCGCAAATATTTTATTGCCGGCAGACACATTGATGTGTGAATTATCTCGTGCTCTTACAAACGCACTGTCTACACACAAATTCTGACCCATAAATCGTGAATTGTTATTTGTTTCCACATACAGCGTCTTGCCTGTACCTGCCAGACCAACCCGGGCATTGCCATATGCGTAAACATTTGTATTAGAACTCAAGGTTGGGCACGCATAAACACAGACATGATCTTTTGCAATAATCTCGGCAATGGCTGCACGACCACTCAGTCCTATTTTGCCAGAACCATCTGCATATATTTTCATTGGACAGTTACTGTTACTATTTGCTCCCACTACATTCACATTACCTGTCCCACGATGCTTGATCGACCTGATACCCACCATACCACTAACATTAATGTCACCAGATCCCGTAGATATAATATCCAGTGTACCTGTACGCGCACCAAAGATATTGATCGACCCGGCTCCAGTACTGCTAACCTGTTTTAGATTAAGATTACCGGCCAGATACATATTACCGGCACCAGATGAGTTAACATACAATGCATTACTATGCAGCCTGATACCCTCTATCGAGCCACAGCCCAGCTGGGTGAGTCTGGCAAGGTAGTTCACGCCGATGCGAACAATCACGTTTTTCATCACGGGGCGAGGTGCGCCCCCTGACTGGGTAACGCACAACGTACCATGGTCTACCTGCACCAGAACAGAACGCACAGCCGCATTCGGCCCGTACACATAAACGCTATTCTTTTCATATGTGCCAAAAATTTGTACCTGAAAATCGCCGTCAACCTTAATACTGTTGAAATCAGGCGCCTTCACCATCATGGTGGAAATGCCTGCTGATTCAGGTGCGCGCCGATTCGCAAGCTCTGTCGCGTTCGGAGAACCCGTCATAAACCATCTATCTGCACCGCGCGTCCAGTGCGCAGCCGTCTTATCAATAGAGTTGACCCAGTTTTCCTGTATCAATTGATTGTCTGGATAAGGGTATCGTTTTGATACACAGCCCGACAGTACCAAACAGAAAGCAACGAATACCATGCCTGCGATAATACTTGCGGATAGGAATCTTTTCATGACAGTCCTCTTGCCATTACATCATATACAAAAATCTATCACAGTTATGGCATGGAGGATAGCGGGACGGACAGCTTTTGCATCAGGTAAACATTCCCGGCCACACCAGACTGATATTGCGTGCGTAATGTACCCATGCGGCACTCTACTACACAGAGGGCATATCGACGGGCTACCCTCTCCAGGTATTGTCTGCTATGGGCAAAACGTCCTGACGCTGTCAGACGGTAATCCTGAGTCTCACAAATCTCTGCGGAAAACACAAACCAGCCTTGATCGCACAAAACACGGCTGACACCTGACATGACCCCCTCCAGCTCACCGTGATAAACCAGCACATCACCTGCCAGAATCAGATCCACTGTATATTGACAGCCATTCAGGAATGCAGCCATATCCGACTGTACTAACTCATCAAATAGCTGCTTGCTGCGAGCCTGTGCGAGCATGCCGCCAGAAAGATCAACACCTGCCAGCCAGTTCGCAGCACTTCTAAATAACTGGCCGCATAATCCAGTTCCACACCCCAGATCCAGTATCTTCCAGCCGCCATCAGGCACCACTGCATTAGCAACTACAAGGTCATGCATTACCTGCGGCACAGCATACTGTAATGTCTGAATCAAATGCGGGTCATAATAGTCTGCGTAGGCATCAAACAATGATGATATATACTCTTCTGGCGGTTTGGTAATACCACCCCTTTGCTCCAATGCATCGATAATGTATTTAACAGCCGCATTCCCCGGCTCAACCCTCAACGCCGCATGGAAATGCAAGAGTGCCTCATCCACTTTCTGCATCGCCAGAAGTACAACAGCCAGATTATGGTGAGCAGCAAAATAACCCGGCTCAACCTTTACAGCGCGAGTATAATAATCAATAGCGACACGTGTCCGTCCTTGTTTCATACTGATAACACCCAGATTAAAGAGTAACTGGGTATCTTCCGGCAGCATCTGCAATGCTTTTAAATAACAGGAAGCCGCATCAGGCATTTTATTCAATTGAAGGTAACACGTGCCCATATTTGAGAGCATTTCTGGATGGTCAGGGTAATACTGCTCCATCTGCAGAAAATATGACAACGCGGCATGGTATTCACCACGCAGCATCAATAAACATCCTGATTGAAATGCTGCGCCGGGGTGATCCGGCAACAACTGAGACAATGCCTGAAAAACCGCTAGCGCTTCATCAATACGCCCTGACCGTTTTAACTGTAACCCCAAATGATAATCATTCTGGCTATTTTGGTGGGCATTTGTCATCGATAAACTCAATGATGCCATTCATGATTTTACCCCGTACCCGGGAATCACCTGTCACCTGAACAACACCTTCCTGACCTTCAAACGTTACCGAACCCGCAATAATGGATCCACACATCATTTTAAGTTGCGGCACACTGGTTGGCGAATTAATTTTCACTTCGCCAGCTACAGTGGAATTATTAAACACAACATGATTGCTAGTGATATTCAGACTTTTTGCATATTGCACATTGGTCGACTTAAGGCTGCCAACCACCTCCATATCACCCGTCACTTGAGAATTATAAATACTCACTGAACCATTAACGATGATTGATGATGCCTTGATATTATGGGCTTCCATATTTCCGGTGATTTTTATATCACCCTTCACCGTTGTCCCTTTCAAAAAGCCGGGGCCATTACACAAGATAGAAGATCGTGTTACCTGACCAAAATCACATATTCCAAACCCTGAGTCAGCATAAACGCAAGCACTCATACAAAACAGAAAACATATCCCTATCCATTGCTTTAGCATGTCATGTCATCCTGACCAAGATTCATTGCAAATATAATAATCCCATTATTATATACTTAATTATCAATCGCCAACACCACCTGCAATATGGTTTTCCTGAAATCCCTGACAGCATAAACCAGTGCAGCAACTTCGATATAATCCTGAAACAGGTCTAGCGATTCAATCGATTCAGGCAAGATTGCGGCCACATCCACCTCTAATTGCCTGATATCTTTTTCATCATCGCCATCCAGCACACTCAATGTCTTGCCTGATTTTATATAATTCAACACATAATCAAGCAGCACCGCATTTTTTTGCATCGACTGATCAATAGCATGCGCTGCTTTTTCAGGGATATAGTGGTAGTTAATTCTATCCATAATACAGTTAAGCGACATGAGCAATTCCATCAACCGCTCTACCCGCATCAAAAAGAACCGGAACCCTGCCCGCAATGCCGGATTAAATCCGGCAGCATAAACCCATTCCGGATAAGCCTCTTTTCCGCCTGATAGAATAAGCTCTATCCTGCTGGTTACAACATTCATATTACCGTCAGGGTCGTAATAATGTTTGATACGTGACGCAATTACATTGAGATAATCCAGCAAACTGCGCAGCATAGGCTGCAATCCAGCGCGGAATTGAGCTGCAATGTTAACTGGTAAAATAATCTGCCCTGCCAGATAGCCAATTAAACTGCCAAAACCAACGTTTATCATTCTATCCTGAATAAGAACCCAGGTTGGCGCATGAACAATAACAGCAATAATGAGCATTAACAAAAAATAATAGGTGAGCGTACCCGCGACATTACCGACAATAAAAAACGTGATGGGAATCGCGACATACATGCCCATCGATTTGTTTAATGTAAGAAAACCAGCCAGCGCAATCGCGGCAACCATCGTTCCGACATACAATGCACCCTGCCTGAATGGCTTCCCTCTGGTATTTAGCGCCGTAATAATAAGCGGCACTAGCAGCCAGACTTCCTCTCGACCCACCATAAAATAATTAATCAGCAAAACAACCACGATGGTAAGCAACAAACTAATCCCTGCACGCCAGCGAGTCAGATCAAGCATCATGCCGCACCTGCCGCAGATAACTTTTCAAGAAAACCGCGCAAGCTCGCAATAAAAAGCAATATCGCCACTGGATCCTGAACCGCTGTTTTCAATACTGACTGATAGACAGACTCCATCCCATCTATCGCAGCCTCTAACTGGTCCAGACTAAAAGATGATTTATTGCTTATATGTGCCAATACAGCATGAATAGCCATTGCAATATAACGCAGCTCAGGCGCACACAAAGCATACGACGTATGATCTTCAACACGCCAGCGCAGCTGGGCATAATCCATCATGTTTTCGTAAACCGCCTCAAGCGCAAGAATTTTTTTAGCGGAAATGTATTGATTACTGGCTGCGCCAAGCCGCACGATCATTTGACGCAGCGTCGTTAACCCAGCATAAAATTGACGTTTGTGCAAATGCAGCTGACTTTCATACGCATAAATATTATCCGGATAATCAACTGACAGCAGACAATCAAAAATACCATGATTAGTATTACGCAGCGCTGTAACAGCCGTTTTTAATGCGCGCTCCGTATTATCAATAATTAATATGCGCCAGAAGATGAATTGCAATACCATCGCCATCACCACGCCGAGCAAAATGATCGCCGTTCGCTCTGTATATGTTTCGTGACTGCCTATATTACTTGCAAAGACTAACGTTAAAAAAACAAACAACACAAACATTTTGCCGCTGCCAAGATGCGCATGCAAATACCGCATGTAAAGCAGCATAAGAAAAACCAGATAGGCAATCAGGACCGTATGATGTCCTATGAAATAATTCGACAATACAGACGTAATAACAAGAGAAAGCCCCATTAAACACAACACCCACTCTCTCATCAGCAAGGTGCGGCCTGCTGTCACCAGCGAAAGTGTAAATGTGACGGGAATTGCCCAGGCTGTTTCCGGGCTGTCAATAAAGTAATGCGCGGCGTATGCCGCGCACATGACAACAAACAAATAAACGATGCGTCTAAAGGTAAACAAGTTACAAATCCATTTGAATGATAATCATTCGTCCCTATTTATGCTTTTTAACATCCTTCCAGTATTCGTTCTTAAGCATATACATCAACACGAACAGGAATGCCAGAAAGCCCAATACCCATTTCCCAATTCTTTCCTGTTCTATATGAAACGGCTGTGCAGCATAAGCCAAAAAGTTAACTAAATCTGCCGTAGCCGCATCAAACTGCTCCGGCGTCATACTGCCTTGATCAGTCAGCTTAAGCACATCATACCATTGCACTTCATGCCACAAATCGCGCTTCGGGTCTTGAACTAATTCCTGTGTACCCTGATAAGGCGCCATCACATTCATCATCGCGGTATTGGGTACCAACAAATTATTAGCGCCTGTTGGCCGTGATGGATCAGGATAAAAACTATGTAAGTAAGTATAAATCCAGTTAACACCACGCACGTCTGCTTCCAGCGATAAATCTGGCGGCTTGACACCAAAGAGTTCAATGTTAGCAGGCGTTTTATCCGCTGTTATACCGGCTTCCAATGCAACTTTATCGTAAGTCAGGTATTTGAGTGTATGACAGCGGCTGCAGTTATTAACAAAAAAGGCAGCGCCCCGCTTGATTGAATCCATGTCAGACCGGTTAATCGGCGCAGGAGCAAGCTGCAGTCCCTCTGGCTCAGCACCTTCTGCCCAAACCTGTAAAGACAGCGCAGCTAATACAACGGCTAGTATAGTACTTGGTATATAAGGCTTCATCCCGTCACCCGCTCTGGTAATGGTTTAGTTTTATCCCTGGCTGAGTAAAATGGCATCAAAAGGAAGAAGCCAAAATACGTCACCGTCAGCACTCTTGCCAGTAATGTACGAATAGTTGATACAGATTCGTGTCCTAGATATCCAAGCCCAATGAAACTGACAACAAATACAACGATCGCAATTTTCGAATACATACCCTTATAGCGTATCGAGCGCACTTTGCTGCGATCCAGCCATGGCAAGACATACATAATAGCAATACCTGCCGCCATAGTAATCACACCAAATAATTTATTAGGAACAGCACGCAGCATGGCATAAAACGGCGTCATGTACCAAACCGGTGAAATTTCAGCCGGTGTCTGCAATGGATTTGCCAAAATGAAATTGTCCGGCTCCAGGAACAGGCCGCCCATTTTAGGTGCAAAGAACAGAACCATACTGAACACAGCCAGAAACACCACCACACCAACCAGATCTTTAACCGTGTAATAAGGGTGGAACGGTATACCATCCAGCGGAATGCCATCTTTGTTTTTCTTTGCCTTGATATCGATACCATCCGGGTTATTTGACCCCACGTGATGCAGCGCCACCAAATGCATAAAAATAAATACACATAACAGCAATGGTATGGCGATCACATGCAGAGAGAAGAAACGATGCAATGATACACCTGTCACGCTGAAACCACCGCGCAGCCAGACCAGCAATAAATTACCAATATAAGGTATCGCACTGGCAAATGAGGTAATAACAGCCGCACCCCAGTAAGACATTTGGCCCCATGGCAAGACATACCCTGTAAACGCTTCCATCAGCAGGAAGGAATAAATGACCATACCAATCAACCACACCAGTTCACGCGGTTTTTGATACGAACCATAAATCAGTCCACGGTACATGTGCAGATAAACAACAACAAAGAATGCTGATGCGCCTGTCGTGTGCATAAATCTCAGCAGCCAGCCATAGCGCACTTCACGCATAATATGCTGTACCGATACAAAGGAACCATCCGCTGTTGGAACATATTCCATCACCAGCCAGATGCCGCTTATGATTTGCATGACAAACACTAGCAACGAAAACGAACCAAAAAAATACCAGAAATTAAAATTCTTTGGTGCGTAGTATTCGCTTAAATGTTTTTTCCAAAACTCTGTCCATGGATAGCGCTTGTCTATCCACTCCATGAATTTATTTTTTTTATCCAAGGCTTCTTCAGTCATTATTTACTTTCAACTCCTTGCTTGCTCTAACTAACTAATGGAAATAGCACCCTGAACGCCATCCTTATCCTCGCCAATCAGAATTTCTGTATCACTAAGATACATGTGACGCGGAATCTTGAGGTTTAAAGGAGCTGGAACATCCTGATATACCCTGCCTGCCAGATCATATTTTGACCCGTGACATGGGCAATAGAAACCACCTAGCCAATCAGGTGACACGCTGCCTGTATCTGGCCGATACGTTGGTACACAGCCCAGATGCGTGCAGATACCAATAGCAACATAAAATTGCGGCTTGATAGAACGGTGTATATTTTTACAATACTCTGGCTGCTGATCCTGCTCTGACAATGGATCTCTTAACACGGTATCCATCTTGGGCAGCGTATCCAGCATCGCCTCATCGCGATAAATTACCCACACTGGCATACCACGCCACGGCACGGTCAATTGTTCACGCGGTTTCATGTTGCTGATATCAATTTTCATTGGTGCCGCAGCTGCTTCAGTATCAGCGCTTGGCATCCAATAAGAAAAAAATGGCACAGATGCCGCGACCAGACCGACTCCGCCAACAGCGGTTGTTGCACGACGCAAAAAGCAGCGCCGCTTTTGATCAATTTCATCCTTCACGCTTATGCCCTTACTTAACTTTTTTATACCATCTGAGGATAAGTTTAGGGGATGATTTATACAGCGATGTCAGACAATTTTCAAGATCTGTCAATTTTGTTAGGCATGTTATTCAAAAGTTCCCACTAAAGCAGGCTATCTTATTGTTACGCGCTCCAAACAGCACATCCTTATGCTTTAGGATGCCATCCATGGCATCCAGTCGCGCTTTAACAATAAGATAGCCTGCTTCAGTGGGAACAATCACATGTTATTGTCCATTTCTCTTACGCTATTCAGCAGAATCTACCAGAGCATCCACTGGCGCTGAGTTAAATGATACTTTATTGAACGAATATTTTAGCGACTCCAGATGTTCAATCTTTGTTTCCAGCGCGGCAATGTGCTGATTGAATACTTTACGCTCACCTTCCATTTCTTTCTCAAGCAGTTTTGCTTCGTAGTCAAACTTGAGGCTCATTTCCTGCTCAACGCGGCGGCGTTCCTGTTCCATGGAAACACGAAACTCTTCCTGCATCTGTCTGGCTCGCGCTTCAACTGCTGCTTCCTTTTCTTCCAGATGCCGCAAACGTGTTTCATATTCATTACGCTCCCGTTCCCGCGCCATATCCCGCTGAAAAATTAATTCCTGCCCTTCCTGCTGCAGCGATCTGCGTTTTTGTATCATGTCATTATCAAATGCCAGCCGGTACTCTCTTAACTCTCTTTCAAGCGCCTGCCGTTTATTTTGCATTTCTTCTTCAAAAAGCCGGCTCTTTTCTCTTTGCGCTAATAATAACACCGCCAGCGTATCCGCACTGGTGCGTATATCATATAAATCAGCCAGCTCTTTATTGCTTAACTCAATTGCCTGACGCAATGCCACTAATTTTTCCTGTTCCGCAACCAGCTGCCCTTCCAGCTCGACAAGCGATGCATTAACGAATTCCTTCAACTCCACCAGCGGCTTTGTTATATCCTGTGGACTTTGCTGTGCCATCACTTCAACAGCATGCTTCTTTTCACGCTGGGCAATCTCTTCCCGCTCTTCTTCAATGCGAGTCACTTTTTTTGTTGCTTTCAACTTACCCAGCAATTCATGGTACGCTTCAAAAACCTCTGTTTTTGATTCACTATCTCTACTATTTGCCTCTGTTATCATGCGTTATCCTCTTTCTATTGGCTTTAAGCTTCGATGAGTAATTATACCGCCGCGCTGGTACCAGCGCATGCAAGATAAATTGTTTTACAAAACAAGACTGTGACGGCATGACTGGCCGCTGCATAATCTGGAGTGACCGTTGAAAGTCATCACCCGGCACTGTTTGCGGCGGTTCGGTTTTATCCGGATTCGGTACAGACTGTTCACTGCTCGTCAAGTAAACACCTTTAAGACAAAATGCCTCCTTGACTGTTAATCCCTTTAATAGCGTCAACAAACTCTCTTTAAGCCGCTCAACCTGCAATGGGAAATCTTTAATGTAGACGCGTGAATACACATTGCGTTCCTGATGAAGACGCAGCAGCAACTGTTGATTTAATTTCTTGATCAAGGCATCAAACCGCGCAGAAAAAACATCCGCTAACGAATCCCTGATTGATAATGCAGGCATCGTCACACCCCACGCCTGATCCAGCTCATCAATGCTGCATTCACCAAAAAAATCCATGAAACCCGGCAATAAATCACACTTTGTAATAACGATATAAAATGACAGCTCACGCCCAAACTTATCTTTCAACGAAGCAATACTGCTCCTTAAATCAAGCAGACTTGCTTCGCACCGTTCCCGGTCCATTAAATCTGCAACCGAAAAAGAAATAACAACACCATCCAGCCCATAATGTCCACGCATACGCTTGATTAACGCAAGAAACGCCAGCCAGCGTTTGTTTATCATGGCTATCCGTTCCCGATTAACCGTCACATACGCGCCCGGCACATCTACCAGCACAAGATCTTTGGCAACCCACCATTCACCTGTGTCAGCAGCAGGTACTGCTTTACTATTTTCTTCCTGACTCAACTTATCCGGTGTGAAGCGAATATTGGCATGCGCGATTAAACTGGTTTTACCTGATCCAGGTGCGCCAATAAGCAAATACCAAGGCAGGTAATTCAAGGCTGCGCGGTAACTATCATTTGTTATCCGCATTCTGCGCAACAGACCAGCTGCGCCTTCCATACGTTTTCCTAACAGCCGCCATGATTTTTGTATCAACACATTTTTAAATACCGCCAGCTTTATCGGCTGTAATTTGTGCCGCCCCCAAAACAATTTACAGGAAAAGATAACAAACAACGCTGCAATGACCCACAAACGTCTATCTTGCTGAACCAGCGGCATATAACCATCTATGGCAATATGCGATCCGGCAAACCACACAAATGCGGCAGATGTCACAAACAGCATGATTGGAATGACATAAACACTGGAGCGATTCATAATTGACTACCCATCACACGCTGGGTCAGTTGTTGCAGCGTTTGCTGATAAGTTCGTTGTAATAACCACGACCCTGTACCAGCAAAAATACATAACATACCACAGGCAAGCAATCCCCACGCCCACATTGGCACACGCTGAAACCAGCGCGGCGCAGGTGCGGTTGATGCCGCCCTGACAGGAAATGGTGAAAGTACTTTACTAACATTTCCGCGATACGCACGGATACGTTTATAAAGGGAATGTGTAATCTGGTCTAGCTGTTCATGATTAAATTCAGCAGCATGTGTATTAAAATGGCATTTGAAACCAAGGCTGAGGCAAATGTACATAAATTCCATCACATCAATATAGACAGCAGGATCACGCACCAAGCGCTCAAGAATAATAAAAAAGTTTTTCTGTGATAACGGTTCCTGATTAAATGCGACTACCAGACTATAATCGTGCCATTTACTTCGTCCACCCCATGATGTCGCTGCAATCACGTCATCCAGTGTTGCGCATAAGGCGTAACAGGTAATGGGGATAAACTCGGCCAGATAGTCATCGCTTTGATTGCACGTCTGCGCTGTTTCACGATACTGTTCAATTTCCTGAACCAGTTCATCGTGTAATTCTTTCAAATTCCAGCACGACTTAACATGTTTCAATCTGCCCATCGTAGAGAAAACCGTTGCAGCGGCATCCACCAGCGAATTCAAACCGGCTTCAGGTTTGTGCATTCCCACCTTATTCGATAATAGAAGCTGTGTTGTCGGATGAGGATGCGTTAATGCGTTTGCCAGTGTCTGCACAGCGGTGTCGCTATTGTCTGACTGAAGAAATACATCAGGCGTTTTTGGTTGGCTAGTCACTTGCTGAAAATTTGCCGTTGTCATGATATATGGGCAACTCCCTATTCCCTGACTCTAATTCTGATACAGTATAACTAAATATGGTACAGACTTCAGCAATGTCATTACACCATCATCTATCGTTTCCGTCGTTCCCGGCAAAAAAGCTACCCTATTAATTGTAGCGCGACTGGATGCCATGGATGGCATCCTAAAGCACAAGGATGTGCTGTTTGGA
>CAZOVT010000018.1:0-36324 GCA_964583565.1 uncultured Coxiellaceae bacterium | reverse complement strand
GAGGCCAGCCATGAGTGATTATATTTCAAATCTGATTATCCAGCATGAAGTTGAGTTTGTGGACCTTCGTTTTACTGATCTGCGTGGTAAGGAGCATCACGTTACCCTTCCCAAAGAGAAAATTGATGCAAATTTTTTCAAATACGGGAAAGCATTTGATGGCTCGTCATTGTGCGGCTGGCAGCATATCAATAAATCTGATTTATTGTTGATGCCTGATGAAGATACAGCTGTTATAGATCCATTTTGTGAACACAGTACCTTAATCATTCGTTGTGATGTTTATGATCCAGATACCTTTGCTCCTTATATACGTGATCCGCGAGGTATTGCAAAACGGGCAGAAGAATATGTGAGGAAGAGTGGGATAGCGGACGTTTGCCATTTTGGGCAGGAAGTCGAATTCTTTATTTTTGATGATGTCCGCTGGGATATCCAGATGAATAAATGTTCTTACTTTGTCGATTCTGGAGAAGCCAGCTGGAATTCGGATAAAGAAATGGAAGGCGGCAATCTTGGTCATCGCCCTCGTTCAAAAGGCGGCTATTTTCCTGTTCCACCCGTTGATTCCTCGCATGATTTGCGCGGTACAATGTGCCTTGCTTTGGCATCCATGGGGTTAGTGCCGGAAGTACACCATCATGAAGTGGCGACTTGCGGTCAGAATGAAATTACAACACGCTACAGCACGCTATTACACAAATGTGATGAAATGCTGACATTTAAATATGTTGTTCATAACGTGGCTCAAATGCATAACAAAACAGTGACGTTTATGCCTAAACCACTGGTTGGTGATAATGGCAGTGGTTTGCATTGCCATCAGTCATTGGCAAAAGATGGAAAAAATTTATTTGCTGGTAAAGAGTACGCTGGCTTGTCTGAGATGGCATTGTTTTACATCGGCGGTATTATCAAGCATGCCCGTGCATTGAATGCATTTACGAACCCGGGAACGAATAGCTATAAACGTTTGGTACCTGGATACGAGGCGCCAGTAACAATGGTTTACTCAGAAGGAAACCGTTCTGCTGGTATTCGAATACCGCATGTATTTAACGAAAAGGAAAAGCGTATTGAAGCGCGTTTCCCTGATGCATTATGCAATCCCTATTTTGCTTTTCCAGCCATGTTGATGGCAGGCATGGATGGCATCAAAAATAAAATTCATCCTGGCAAACCAGTTGAAGATAATTTGTATGAACTGCCAGCAAAGAAGGTGAAATCATTCCCAAGTTTGTGTTCATCATTAGAGCAAGCACTGGATAGTCTGGAAAAAGATCATGCCTTCTTGCTGGAGGGTGGTGTATTTACAAAAGAGTTGATTGAAGCCTATATTGATGTAAAGCGTGAAGAGGTCACACGATTGAATATGACAACACATCCGGTTGAATTTGAGCTTTACTATAGCCTCTGATGAAAACGATAAAAATCGCAACATGGAATGTTAACTCGCTGCGCGTGCGTTTGCCGCACGTGCTGGCGTGGTTGTCTGATGCCAAACCCGATGTGCTTGCATTACAGGAAATCAAAATGCAGGATGCGGATTTTCCTTTTGAGGCAGTTCAGGAAGCTGGTTATCACGCTGTGGTATCTGGTCAGCGGACATATAATGGCGTTGCTATTTTAAGTAAAACAAAAGCGGCCAGTGTATTAGTTGATATTCCCGGTCTGGATGATCCGCAGCGCAGGGTTTTATGCGCTGAAGTGGGCGACATTTGCGTGTTGAATCTGTATGTGCCAAATGGTGAAAGTGTTGAATCAGATAAATACAAATATAAATTGAACTGGCTGCATAAACTGGATTTGTTTTTGAAGCAGGATTTAAAAAAGCATCATCGTCTGGTGGTGTTGGGTGATTTTAATATTGCACCAGATGAAATCGATGTGCATGATCCGGCGCAATGGGACGGCCATGTGTTATTTAGTCCGCTGGAGCGCAAGGCATTTAAGGAAATGCTTGCTGCCGGATTGGTAGATTGTTTTCGTCAAAAGCACCCGGATGAAAAGGCATATTCCTGGTGGGATTATCGTATGAATGCATTTAAGCGAAATCTGGGAATGCGTATCGATCATATTCTTGCAAGCCATGCGTTAGCAGCTGATTGTACTCATTGTTATATAGACAAAATCCCCAGAAGCTGGGAGCGGCCGTCTGATCATGTGCCCGTGGTAGCAGAATTCACAAATCCAGCCTGAAGGTGTAATGAGTGATGAGCATTAGCCGCAAACAGGATGACAATGCTGAAATTGATATCTCACAAGCAAATATCCTCCACAAAATAGTTGCCTATTTTAGGCAGGAACAACGGAATGCGGATTGTTCTGAGGATGGCTATTGCTGTGGATTTGCTGTCTTGGCTGTATATGGTATGTGGGTAGAATTTACGACGAAAGCTAATGCTGATCAGGCTGGCAGGGATGATTATGCGTGGTTTGAGCGTGTATTGACGGCATTTTCACAATGGGATGAAAATGCAGATAGCAGCAGCAAACAGCTTTCGGTTGAATTGCGCTATGAAATAGATCGACTTTATGCGCTGGTGCGATACTTTCAGGCACCAATTTGTTTTGGTTCTATACAGGTAGAGACTGAAAAGTTATTGGCAGATACAAGAAACCGGGTATTTGTTGCTGAATATTCGCTGACTGGTTTTTTTTCAAAAAATGATCTAATTAAGCCTATTTTTCTTGTAGATGATACTCATTGTGCTCGATCGACCAACGTGATTGATGTGTTGATCAATGAAGATAAAATGGTGATGATTTATTCGAAATATCACGTTACAAGTGTGATAAAACATCAGGGTCGATATTTTTACTATGATGCAAATAGCCCGCATGGCAGGCTGATATTTTCTGGTGAGCAGAATGTCTTGGCAGAGCATATTTTTGAAACGCATTACCCAACAGAGACATCCGGTGCATTGTCTTTCAGGGTGCTGGATGATGTGGTGAATCCACGTTGTGATTATCCACCTCAGGCTGTTTTATTGCGTGCAATTAAACTGGGTACACCTCAACTACATTCATTTGATAAATTACACATGCATCGTGCCGGTCTTTTTCAATCGGCATGGGCAGGCTGTGTGCTATCAGCGTCATATCATTTGCAGCATTTGAGTGACAGGAAGGCAGTCATAAATGATGCCGATAAAACAGGGCTTTCTCCTTTACATTATGCAACGGCAGCAGGTGCGGTTGAATTGGTGGAAATGCTGCTGGGGTGCGGTGCGCAGGTTAACCAGCAGAATCCACATGGCATGACGCCCTTGCATGTAGCGGTGACACTCTCTCGAGTGGGAGTTGTGCAACGTTTGCTGGCGGCGGGAGCGGATCCAAATCTGAGATCAAAAACCGGAATAGGGCCGCTTTATAAGGCTGTTTATAATAATCACACAGAGTTAACCAGCATATTATTGCAAGCAGGTGCGCTGCCGGTAGGTACACCTGATGCATCTTATATGCCCCTGCACTGTGCTTGCGAGTTTGGCAATCTGGCTATAGTAGAATTGCTTGTTCAGTATGGTGCGGTGATTGATGAGGTTAATGCTCGCGGGCAAACGCCTTTGTCGCTGGTTTTACAGCGGCAGCATGATGCTGTCGCACAATATCTACGGTCACATTCGGCTGAGCTGCCTGGTCATGACGGCAAGCGGCTGTGCCGATAAACAAATGAATACAGCGACGCTGATTTAACCTAATACATTGAAAATACAGTATATTTTTTCAATATACTGGCTGGGCTGGCGGGGTATCCATGCAGGGTAATTCTTGATTAGCGAAGGAATCTCCGCTATGATGCCCCCCTATTTTAAAGGGGTTCGTCAGAAATGAAACCAAATATCCATCCAGAATATAAAGAAATTAAAGTGACTTGCAGCTGTGGCAGTGAGTTTACGACACGCTCAACGATGGCGAAAGATACGTTATCGCTTGAAGTGTGTGCCAAGTGCCATCCGTTTTACACTGGTACACAAAAGATTATTGATACGGCTGGCCGTGTTGATCGTTTCCGTCAGAAATATGGCGTGCGTGATAAAAGTACCACCAAGAAAGAAGACAAGAATTAATATTATTTACGCGCGAGCGGCATTATTTCATGTCTGATACATTGCGTCAGAAGGCGCTTGATTATCATTCTCAGCCTTTTCCTGGAAAAGTACGTATTGCACTCAGTAAACCAACTGAGTCGCAATACGACTTGTCGTTAGCTTATACGCCCGGCGTAGCCGAGCCAGTCAAAGAAATATCCAGGTCACCAGAATGTGCTTACCAATATACTAATAAAGGTAATTTGGTCGCTGTTATCACGAATGGCACGGCGGTGCTGGGTCTGGGTGATGTAGGCGCATTGGCAGGCAAGCCTGTCATGGAAGGTAAAGCTGCGCTTTTTAAACGGTTTGCAGATGTTGATGTGTTTGATATTGAAATTGATTGTCATGACCCGCTGGAGCTTGTTGAAACGATAGCTCGTATTGCTCCCACATTTGGCGGTATCAATCTTGAAGATATCAAGGCGCCGGAATGTTTTGTTGTTGAAGCAGAATTGAAAAAAAGGCTGAATATTCCCGTGCTGCATGATGATCAGCATGGTACGGCGATTGTTGTTTCGGCAGCATTATTAAATGCCCTGGAATTGCAGGGTAAAGAACTTTCTGATGTGAAAATTGTTTGTCTTGGTGCAGGCGCTGCCGGTATCGCGACAATGCGCTTGCTGGTGACAATGGGTGCAGCAAAAGAAAATATGTTGTTTGTTGATCGTGAAGGTGTGGTTCATGCTGAGAGAGCAGGTTTGAGCCCGCAAAAACGTGAATTTGCTATCTCTACTGACAAACGCACGTTAGCCGATGCGATGGTGGGGGCTGACGTATTTATTGGTGTCTCTGGCCCGAATTTGCTGCCGCCTGACTATGTGAAATTAATGGCAGAACGCCCGGTCATCTTTGCGTTATCCAATCCAACACCTGAAATTATGCCGGAAGCAATATTGTTGCAGCGCCGGGATGCCATTATTGCGACAGGGCGCAGTGACTATCCCAATCAGGTAAATAATGTGTTATGTTTCCCTTACTTGTTTCGCGGTGCATTAGATGCACGTGCAACATGTATTAATGAAGCGATGTTTTTAGCCGCTGTTTATGCAATTAAAGATTTAGCTAAAGAGCCGGTCCCGGATGAAGTGTTAGCTGCTTATGGAATTGAGCACAGCATAACATTCGGGCCTGCTTATTTAATCCCCAAACCAACTGATCCGCGTTTAAAAGAACGTGTTTCATCCGCTGTTGCGCTTGCCGCTAAAATTTCCGGCGTTACTCTCTAGCTTTTGATTTTACAGTATCTATCTCCTTGATGTGCTATAATTATGATCAGGGATAGGGTATTGGGGTGTACTATGCGGTTTTTATCGATGCCATTAGTAGTGAGCGCGTTTATTGTCGTGATACTGCTCGACTGGTATTACGCGTTTGCGGTGCAGTATCAACCGGGGATTGTTATTAGTTCGTGGTCTGTTGTTTTTCCTTTTGTCAGTCTTTTTTATGGTGTTTTTAGCGTTATTGCAACTTATGGTTTGTATCACCGCAAACCGTGGGGTTTGCGCCTGGGTTCATTTATGATTTTGTACGGAGCCATTTCCGCGATGTTGTCATTTGGAGTGGCATTCAGGACCTATCCTGGCGTGCAGCAGCTCTATGTCGCTCTATTGATTTTGAACTGTCTCGTGCTGTTGTATATCGGCGTTTATTATTACTATCTGGCAAAGAAAACGAAATCAGGAAAGAAGTCGTGAGATAGGGTGGTATCAACTTCATTATTTGCTTCACTTGAATCATTAAGCTCGTTTCTGGTAGAATTTCAGCCATTATTGCAAATAAAAGACAAGAAACGAGGCATTAACTGTGGCAAGCAACAGACAAATCCCAGAACTGGAAGGGCTGGCCTTTGCGGCGCTGGCAAAACAAGGCTTATTCAGTATCGACATGTCAGCTAATACATCTCCTGAACGTCAGCATGTTGTTGTTACTTTCGTTGAAAATAAAATTACAGCAGCATTTCTGCAAGCTATCATTGATGATGATAGAAAAACAGTAACGGAATTTTTAAATCATAGACCTGAATTATTGTTAATGAACGCGGCGAATATTAAAATTGAAAGCAAACTGACCTGGCAGAAATTTAAATTAGGTGCGGGAGATACACCACTTGCTATTGCGGCTAAACGCCATCAGATTGAGATGATTAACTTGTTGCTGCCCTACTATGACAAACTCGCACAAGATGGCCGGTTAAATGATGAATCAAGACAGCATGCAATAAACGCAAAAGAAGCTGGTCTGAAAGCATGGAAATTTTATGAAACAAGAAGAAACGTAGAGAATGAAAATGAAATTGTTATCCCAACAGAATATACCAACCTCATAACAGTTTGATTGATACATTCGTTGTTGAAACTCTTATACCCGGACAAACCGATTTTACGAACTTAAGTAAAAATGCAGAAAATGCCATGCGTTCATTGCTAAATTTGCTGGTACCCAAAACCGTAGTTGAACTGGATAACCATATTGATGCTGAGCTGCTCCTGCTCGCTGCCTATCAGTTATACGGCCAGAGATTTAATGCCTTCGCTAGCTTGGAACAGCGAAATGCGTTTGGTATTCGTGTGATTGGCCTGATTCAAAGCGCCCTCTTACCTGAAACCGCAAAGATATTTTGTCAAGGGCCTTGCGATGTTGTTTTGTTTAATGAGCCAGTCGGGCCGCATGCAGCGTCTCTTAAATTGTCTGACGATAAATCTTTCTATCGGGCGGATCGTGAATCTTTATCTGATTTGGGTGGAAAATTTGTGGCCAATGTCAGTGATGGTATAGGGGTGACGGGGGTGGCGGAGTGGCAGGCGGAATGGATGGTGCAGTTTTGGTTACAAAACTTATGCCAACAAAAACATCAAACTTGCAGCGCTTATCTTATGCATCTGCCCACAGCCCCAGCCAGCGCATATCATATGTCGAGCAGTGAGTGTGTAATTTGTTGAGGTGAAAACGAAGTCGATATCTTCAACAAGAAAATTAACAAATCCTAACGGTGTTTTCATGAGAAAAGATTAGATCGATCTGAAATTGCAGAAATTGAAAAACTAGCAGAATTAGAAATGGAATTTTTACGATCTTTGCAAGAGGATGTTTCTAGCGCAGTTGCTAGTTATATGGCAAAAGAAAAAATTGGTCAAAACAGGTATTCATTGGCTATGGGGGGGCTCGAACCACCGACCTCAGCATTATGAGTGCCGCGCTCTAACCAACTGAGCTACATAGCCAATTCCAGACAGGTCGCATATTCTCGAAGTTTTAGGCGGTTGTTGTCAAGGAAACAATTAGATAATATTCGAATCAAATTACTTGGTGGAGAGTTGAAGATGTTTGTTAGGCCTGTGTTACCCAATCAAATTGCATTAGCTAGATCACGCACCTCGATATTCTCAAGGCAGCAAACTGGGCTATCAGCAGCCGGTACGAGCCTTGTGGAAATCAGGCAGCGTTATTTACGTGACATGCAGGAACAGTACCCGGGACTGCTAAGCCGGCGATTTAACGGTAAAGTGGTTTATACAGCGCAGGGGATTGCACCTGATGAAATGGTTCGTCAGGGAGGGTTTATTGCGCAAGGACCTTTGTGGCTGTCCAATACGGGTAGTGGTGATAACAGAGGTTCAGTATGCCTGACGTTTTTACCAGAAGTGGCGGCTATTTTTGCCAGAGGTTCGAGTGATGCTTACCTTTATGCAATACCGCTGCATGGCGAATTCCTGCTGCCGGGCGGCTGCTGGCGGCAAGTGATCTCGCCGGGAGCGCTGCCCGTTGGATCTGGCTGGCTCGCCCGCCGGGTTGAGTGTATAGAGCAGGATGGGCGTATTCATTTTGGGCCGTTGCTTGGATGCCTGGATGGGTTAACAACGGAACAAGGCGAACGATTTGAAGCGTTTCTGGATAATAAATTGATCCTGCCAGCTGAACTTGAAACAGGCTCAGACTACCCTGCGGAGTATGATATACAAGACACTGATTATACTGCAAAAGTCCAAGAAACTCTGAAAGATCATTGCCGGTTGAGTCGACGCACGATGTCCTATCGTTAACAGATCCGGGTTTTATTTGACAGTTCTGGACGCTCTGCGTAGAATGAGCACCCTTAAAAATAGGCTAATTCTAACGTTAAAAGTTAGGTTATCTCCTTGCTTTCCCAATGGTGGAGAAAGCTGATTAAACCGTGAGGAGTATTTCATGAAGACAGAAAAAGCAGCCGAAAATACCCGGCATTATGAAGTTGTATTTTTGGTTCACCCCGATCAAAGCGAACAGGTTCCTGCAATGGTTGAACGTTACAGCAATCTGATTACGCAACGCAAAGGCAAGATCCATCGTTTGGAAGACTGGGGCCGCAGACCGCTGGCTTATCCAATCAATAAGATTATGAAAGCTCACTATGTCCTGATGAATATCGAATGTGATCAGGGTGCTGTTGATGAGTTAAGCGAAAACTTTCGTTATAACGATGCTGTGATTCGCAATATGGTGTTGCGTGTTGATAGAGCAATCACTGAACCATCGCCAGTGCTGAAAGAAAAAGACGGCCGCGGCGATATGGAAGCGCCACATCATGATTCGTCTGAGCGTCACGCTGAACGTGCTGAACGTAATAAAGACAAAGACGCGGCAGATTCATCTAATTAATTGTTGAGTGGAGAAATAGTCATGGCGGCTACTTATTTTCGTCGAAAAAAAATGTGTTATTTTACAGCGAACAAAATCAAGGATGTTGATTATAAAGACGTTAACATGCTGAGAAAGTTCATTATGGAAAATGGCAAGATTGTTCCCAGCCGTATCACGGGTACCAAAGCTTGCTATCAGCGTAAATTGTCTAAAGCGGTAAAAGCAGCTCGCTTTCTTGCTCTTTTGCCATACTGCGACAGGCACTAAATGAAATCATTATGGCTGCAGCGTTTTACTGCCAACTTGTTGCGATACCGCTGGTATGCGGTATCGCTTGCATTTTTCAGTACACTAGTCGGTGTGTGTGTCGGGCAAGTAATATCCGGCATGCCAGTGCTGGTGAAGCTGTTTGCTCTGTCGGCCTGTATTTTTCTGACGCTGTTTGCCATTTTGCTGGCGACGCTGGTAACACTGGTTAATGGTGTGATTGAAGGTGCGCTAGTAACGCTGGCAGCGACAGCACCTTATTTATTGACTATCTACATGCCGATGCATAATGGCGCTGATTTGTCCGCAGCGAGCTTGTGGTTTTGGATAGCACTGGGTGTTGCAATTGGCAGTAATGTGCTGACGTGGGTATTTGCGATTATGCTGCGGCGTAAGACAAGTGCCAGCCTGCTTGTACAGATAGCAGCGTTGTCTGGTGTGCTGGTTGTTAGTGTTTTACATCTGGCTTATCCAGGGGTTGCTGATTGGTGGGGTTCGCAGCTGACCGCGCTGTTACAAACCTACCACACACAGGCTGCAAATGCCGCTGGTACCGGACTGTCATTGCCGGAAGTGCCCGCAGAAATGCAGGCGGAAGCAGTCAATGTGATAAAACAGCTGATGAATGGCATGATTGTGATGCTTGTGCTGGTGAATGCCATGTTTCAGCTGGTATTGGCACGCTGGTGGCAGGCGGCTGTTTATAGCCCGGGAAGCTTGAAGTACGAGTTGCGCGGTATACGATTGAGCCCGATAGCTGGTGTATTGTTTCTTCTTGGCCTGGCGTTGTCTTATCAGGGAAATGGCGTTGTGCTGGATGTGATGCCGATAGTTTATGTTTTATTTGGCGCAGCGGGTCTTAGTCTGGTGCACTATATTGTCAACTGGGGAGATTCCAGCTATGCCTGGTTTTGGTTGATGGTGTTATATCTGGTGTTGTTTACGGTGCCATTTAGCATTGTCATCGTCACCATGCTGGCATTGTTTGATATATGGTTGAATGTACGCGGGCGGATGATAAAGTAAGGTTTAAATTTAAATACTATTGAAAGAGAGGGCGAAGGCCGTGGAAGTAATTTTGCTTGAGAAAATACGCAATCTGGGTGTGTTGGGTGACAAGGTTAATGTGAAGCCGGGTTTTGCTCGTAACTTTCTTGTTCCACAAGGGAAAGCCGTTTATGCAAACGAAAAGAATATGGCGACATTCGAAGCGCGGCGTGCCGAGTTAGAAAAACAGGCTGCTGTTAAATTTAAACAGGCACAGGCTAAACAGGAAGTGCTGAATGCACTGCCAGTGATTACCCTTGCTGCCAAAGCGGGTGAAGAAGGCAAATTATTTGGCTCGATTGGTACACGTGACATTGCGGAAGCAGTGAACCGTGTTAGTGGTGAGCTGCATGTTGAGAAAAGTGAAATCAGCCTGCCGGAAGGCCCATTACGCGCACTGGGTGATTATGAAATAGCGGTTGAGCTGGAAGGTGATCTGGAAGCAAAAATCAAGGTTACGATTGTTGCTGAAAGTCAGGTTTAGTACCTGAAAGGTCAACGGAACCTGTTAGTGATCGAGAAAAGCCATTGTGGCGCAAGCCATGGTGGCTTTTTCTTTTGCTTGCTGACAAGATGATTTGTTAATGCGAAAATCCCATGAGCTAGGACTTAAGGAAAGGTATAGGCATGACGACAGATGTAGCAGTATCCAAAAGACAAACACAAAACCGTATGGTTCCAGCGTCCGTGAAGCTGCCGCCTCACTCTGTTGAGGCTGAGCAGTCGGTCCTTGGTGGTTTGATGCTTGATCAGCGAGCCTGGGATCAGATAGCTGACCGTATTCGAGAGACAGATTTTTATCGCCATGAAAATAAACTGATTTATCGGTCTATGGCGCGTCTGGTGGAACAAAGTTCACCACTTGATGTTTTGACTGTTTCAGAGGCGTTGCGGCAAACGCACGAACTAGACCAGGTTGGCGGTGAGGTTTATTTATTTGAGCTCGCTAATAACACACCCAGTGCTGCTAATATTAGCGCCTATGCAGATATCGTTCGGGAGCGTTCAGTATTACGACAGATGATTGCTGCTGCGAACGATATTGCCAATAATGCATTCAACTCGCAAGGCAGGAATATTGTTGACCTGCTCGATGCGGCAGAACGAAGTGTATTTAGTATTTCAGAACAGGGCGCACGTGGTACCGGCCCGTTAAATATCAAAGAATACCTCGCAAAAACGATGGACAAGATAGACACCCTTTTTCATTCCAGTTCAACAATTACGGGTGTGCCGACGGGGTACCATGACTTTGATGAAATGACCTCTGGTTTGCAGGCGTCTGATTTGGTCATTATTGCTGGTCGTCCATCGATGGGTAAAACAACCTTTGCGATGAATATAGCGGAACACGTCGCTATCAAAAGCCGGCAGCCTGTTCTCATATTTAGTATGGAAATGCCCGGAGAAGCAATTGTCATGCGTTTGCTGTCATCGTTGTGCCGTATTGATCAGATGCGGATACGAACAGGCAAGCTGGCAGATGAAGACTGGCCGCGCATAAGTTCTACGGTCAGTATGTTGACGGATGCCCCTCTTTATATTGATGACACGCCGGGCTTAAGCCCGGCTGAAATGCGGGCACGTGCCAGACGGCTTGCCAAAGAGCATGGTCAGCTGGGGTTGATAGTCGTCGATTATTTACAGTTAATGCAGATAGGTGGTCATACTGAAAACCGCACCGCGGAAATTTCAGAAATATCGCGTTCGTTGAAAGGGTTGGCCAAAGAATTGAAAGTGCCAGTGGTAGCATTGTCCCAGTTGAATCGTGGTCTGGAATCGCGTACTGATAAACGGCCGGTCATGTCAGACTTGAGAGAATCCGGCGCTATTGAACAGGATGCGGATTTAATTGTCTTTATTTATCGTGATGAAGTTTACAATGAAAGTAGCCCGGATAAAGGAACGGCGGAAATTATTATTGCCAAGCAGCGTAATGGCCCGATAGGCAAGACACGCTTGACATTTATGGGTCAGTACACTTGCTTTGAAAATTTCACCCGTCAACCACCACAAGGTTATAGTTAATTGAAGAAGCGGTAGTATGGCACGTCCAACACGTATACAAATTAATCTTGATGCAGTGCGTCATAATCTTGGGCGTGTGCAGGCGATGGCGTCCGGTTGTTCCGTCATGGCCATGGTAAAAGCAAATGGCTATGGTCATGGTGGTGTAGCGGTTGCCAAGGCGCTTAAGCAGGCAACGGCACTGGGCGTAGCATGCATTGATGAGGGTATTCAGCTGCGTGATGCGGGTATGACGCAGCCAATTGTACTCATGGAAGGTTTGTTTTCCACAGATGAAATAACCGAGGCGGCGCGGCAAAACTTTATATTGGTAGTGCACCAGCTGTCTCAGATAGACATGCTTGAAAAAGCGAAGGTAAAGCACCCATTTCAAGTCTGGTTGAAAGTGAATACAGGCATGCATCGTCTGGGTATAGCGCCTGATTATTTTGCAGGCGCTTATGAGCGGCTAATGGCAGCTGCTTCCGTGCAAAAACCGATTGGATTGATGACACATTTTGCGGAATCTGAAATGACAGAGGGTGGGGCGACTCGCCGGCAGATAGATCAATTTAACCAGTTGACGGCTGGGTTGCCGAATCCTCGTAGTCTGGCTAATTCGGCCGGGATCATTGCATGGCCGGAAGCGCATGGCGATTGGGTGCGTCCTGGTCTGATGCTGTATGGTGCTTCACCGATACCCGGCAAAACCGGGCTGGATCATGGTCTTAAACCTGTTATGACAATGTGTTCAGAGTTGATAGCTGTATCCAGTATAAAGAAGGGTGCAAAAGTTGGGTACCGCGGTGTCTGGACAGCACCTGAAGATATGCCATTGGGTGTTGTTGCAGCCGGCTATGGAGATGGTTATCCTCAATTTACACAAAACGGCGCGCCGATTCTGGTAAATGGCGTTGCGTGTGCATTAGTCGGACGTGTTTCCATGGATATGTTGACGGTGGATTTGCGTCACGCACCCACAGCAAAGGTGGGTGACAAGGTAATTTTGTGGGGAGACGGATTGCCTGTTGAGGTGCTGGCACAATATGCTAATACATCGCCGTATGAAATATTTACACGAGTAACACCCCGACCCAAATCTGTTGTGACGGGTGAGTAACGCAGAGTGTACGCAATAGTAAAATGCAGGGAGGAAACCTCTAGTATGCTGGATTTTGCTATAGCCAGCAAGACTTGTTAATCAGGCGTTTCTTCGATAAGCTTTGAGAAATCCTTGATAGGGTACCTCATAGATGCAACGTTTTTCTTTTAAGGCCGCGATCGCTTCTACTGTACTCTTTATTATTTTACCAACACTCGCTTTTTCCTGGAATGCTACTGGCCACATGGTGATTGCTAATATCGCCTACTCTCACCTCGACCCGGTTGTTAAAGAAAAAGTCGATGATCTTGTGGACAGAATGCATCAACAATATCCATATATATTTAATTTTGTTGATATGGCGACGTGGGCAGATGAGTTACGTTATCAGAAAATTGATGTTTATTCGCATTGGCATTACATCGATCAGCCGTTTAGTACGGACGGTTCGCTGTTAAAGAACCTGATTGATTCAGATAATGCTGTTTATGCAATGAAAAATTTACAGATTGTTATTAAAAATGAACGTGCAAATGTTTATGAGCGTGTTCGTTTTCTTGCTTTTCTTGAACATGTCATGGGCGATTTGCATCAGCCATTACATACGGTATCGAATATTACTGCTTTAACACCGGATGGTGATAAGGGCGGGAATATTTATTATGTCAATTATAACGGTCATAAAACAGGCCTGCATTATTTGTGGGATAGCGGCCTTGGTATTTTTAGCAGCAAAGCAACACCGGAAAATGTAAACAACCTGACAGCTAAAATCATCAGTGATTATCCAGAAACTTATTTTGGCAAACGAGCGAATGATTTGTCGATGGATACTATTCTGAAAGAAGGTCTGGATAATGCAAAACAATATGTATACAGCGTTCCCATGAATGAAAGTATTTCGCAGCAATATGTGAATGCTGGACAGCAGATCGCTGAACAGCAAGCGGCACTTGCGGGCTACAGACTGGCAAAATTACTCGCTTTGTTATTTGGCTAATAGTATTAGAGGTATCAGTTCAGCCGGCCTATTTGGTTTTTTTAATCTTTCTAACATCCAATATCTATCCATTGCAATGGAGGTGAGTTGGCCGTGAGATGGTGCAGTCCGTTTTGGTTAGCTGGTTCCCGATTAAAGATTAAAAAAACCAAATAGGCCGGCTGAACTGATATCCCTAAAGATTGTCGAAGTAGTCAATGGCTTCTTTGACAGATTGAACAGGTACAACTTTTATCCCATCGAGTGACTTCTTGACAGCATTTCCATGCGGAACGACAGCTGTTTTGAATCCATGCTTGGCCGCTTCCTTTAGCCGCTCTTGTCCGCCGGGAACAGGGCGGATTTCACCAGCCAGTCCAACTTCACCAAATGTAATCAGATCAGCAGGCAGCGGCCTGTTACGCAGGCTGGAGAGAATGGCGTACAAAATGGGCAAATCGGCAGCGGTTTCTAATATTTGCAGACCACCGACAACGTTGAGGAAGACATCCAGCCCATGCGTGGCAATACCGCTATGCCGGTTCAGGACAGCCAGCAGCATGGAGAGACGCTGGGGTTCGAGGCCAACCGATAGACGTCTGGGGCTGCCAAGGTGACTTTGATCAACTAGCGCCTGTACTTCAACCAGTAAGGGGCGTGAACCGTCTTTCGTGGCAGTGATAATGCTGCCAGATACGGGTTTCTCATAGCGGGATAAAAAGATAGCGGATGGATTGCTGACTTCTTTTAATCCTTTATCAGTCATGGCGAAAATACCCAGCTCGTTGACTGCGCCGAATCGATTTTTTACTGCGCGTATCATGCGGTACGTGCTGTCTTGCTCACCCTCAAAATATAATACGGCATCAACTACATGTTCCAGCACGCGTGGTCCTGCGATATTGCCGTCTTTGGTGACGTGGCCAATCAGAAATAATGCGGTGCCGGTTTGTTTGGCATAGCTGACGAGCTGCATGGCGCTTTCGCGTACTTGCCCAACGGAACCGGGTGCTGACGTGAGTAACGAGGTATGCATCGTTTGAATGGAATCAATCACAAGGACGCGAGGTTTTTCTTTTTGCACATGATTGAGGATATTTTCGACATGGGTGTCAGCCAGCAGCCAGACTTGAGCCTCAGGCAGCCCTAAGCGCCGTGCGCGCAGCGTGACTTGCTGAGGTGATTCTTCGCCGGTGACATACAGGACTTTCATTTGCTGGCTGAGATGGGCAACGGCTTGCAGCAAAATGGTTGATTTGCCGATGCCGGGGTCGCCGCCTATCAGGATGGCAGAACCCATGATGATACCGCCGCCCAGCACACGATCCAATTCTGTTGAGCCAGAGGTTTGGCGTATTTCATCTGCCAACGTGACATCGGCCATGCGAGTCATCACTGTTTCTGCGCCAGCATAGCCCTGAAAGCGTGATGCTGGCGCCGGTACGACTGACAGGGCAACTTCTTCAACAATACTATTCCATTCATTGCAGCCTGTGCATTGTCCTGTCCATTTGGGATAGAGGGTGCCGCAGGTCTGGCAGCAAAATGTCAGCTTGTTTTTAGCCATGGTGTGTTCCTAATGTCACTACGTTTCGTTTTCATTCGATGCTTCATACCTATGATAATGATTTTCAAGCAGGATTACGCTATTCTATGTCTTGCTAGCATAAAATAAATAAAGAGAGCCTGCTAACTATGACTTTGAAACCGCCGTATCCTGATGGTGCTTTTGGTGAATATGTATTCAGTGTGGACAAAAGTAAGCTGAACCTGGATTACATGTACCAGCTATTGTGTGTTCCCTCCCGCTATTCGACGGGATTACCGCCTGAGCGCCTGCCAATAGTCATTGAGAATTCGCTTTGCTTCAGTGTTTTTTTTGAAGGTAAACAGATTGGGTTCTCCAGGGTCATTACCGATTATTCTGAATTTGCATCCTTGTGGGATGTGTTTATTGATGAGTCGCACCGGCGAGCAGGTGTTGGGCAGGCATTATTAAAATATATTTTTGAGCATCCGCGGTTAAAGGGAGTATTTCGCTGGTTCCTGATGACGGAAGATGCGCATGGTTTGTATCAGAAATTTGATTTTAAGACTGAAGTTTACAACCCCTATATTATGATGAAGGTGAATGCGGGGTAGGGAATTAACTTGTCGTTCTTCAACCACCCATCTTGAGCTGTTCCCAATATTGCTCATAAAGAGCAAGCGTGTCATCGCGTAAATCGGCTTGAAAGCGGCCGTGTTTGAGCACGGATTTCGATGGGTAGATTGTTGGGTTATTGCGGATAGCCTCTGGCAGTAATTTTTGTCCCGCGGCATTTGCAATAGGGAACGTCGTGTACTCAGCGACTGCCTTGCCGATTTCCGGCCGCAGGATGAAGTTGAGGAAGGTATAGGCTTCTTCTTTGTGCGGTGCGTTTACCGGGATAGCAAAGGTATCTACCCAGATGACAAAACCTTCTTTGGGATACAGGAAAGTGACATCTGGATTTTCCTGAGAGGCTTTGAATGCATCTCCATTCCATGCCATGCCGATGGTTGCATCTTCATCAATCAGGATAGAGGCGACTGCATCGCTGGCAAATACCCTGACATTTTTCATTAAGCCTTGTAAATGTTCAAATGCCTGTTTGATATGTGCGGGATCCTGATCGTTTGCGGAGTAACCTAGCGATAATAAAGACATGGAAAACATTTCGCGTGTGTCATCGAGGACGAGTAACTGGTTTTTATATTGTGGCTGCCAGAGATCAGCCCATTTCCCGACATGATTTGCAGTGTGGTAACGGGTATTTACAAATATGCCTGTGACACCAAAGAGGAAAGGCATGGAATATTGTGAACCCGGATCGTAGGCGGGATTGAGTAAATCCGGATTGAGATTTTTCCAGTTAGGCAATTTGGTTTTATCAAGTGTTTCCAGCATGTTCTGGCGCTGCATGCGGTCGACAAAATAACTGGATGGCATCACTATATCATAGCCGGCATTTTTGTTGGCCCGAAGTTTGGAATACATGACTTCGTTATTTTCATAGGTGGAGAAATTAACCTGTATGCCGGTTTCTTTCTCAAACTGATAAATAGCAGACTGCGGTACTTCACCGCTCCAGCCATAAATATTGACGACGTGTTCTGCGGCAAATAAAGGCAGGGAAAGTATCATCACCAAAACAATGCTTAACCAGGTGGCAATCCAGCGAAATCCCTGTATCCATGAAATCAGTTTTTTAAATTTCATGCTTTTTTCCTCAGCGCTAGTTGTGAAATAACAACCAGGGTTAATGTAAAGCAGAAAATGACGCTGCAAAGCGCATTAATTTCCGGTCGTATGCCAGTGCGTACCATCGAATAAATCTGGAGCGGCAGTATTTGAAATTCTGGTCCGGAAACAAAATAGCTGATGATGACATCATCTAGTGACAGGGTGAAGCTGAGCAGCCAGGCAGCAAAAATGGCGGGCCAAAGCAAAGGCAGAATAATGCGCGCGAATATAATCCAGTCATTTGCACCCAGATCTTTTGCTGCTTCAAAGATATTTTTATCAAAGCTAACCAGTCTGCTGTAGATAGTGACAATAACAAAGGGAATGCAAAAGCTGATGTGTGATAACAGCAGGCTCGTGAAACCCAGCGGCATCTGCAGTAAGGTGAACAAGATGAGCAGCGATGCGCCAGTGACGATTTCTGGTGATAAAATCAGGATGAATACCAGGCTATTCAAAAACTGCCGGCCAAAAAAACGGTATCGGTACAGACTGACAGCCGCAAGCAAGCCGATAGTGGCTGCAACAGTAGCAGTGGTAACGCCTAGTGCCATGGAATGCCAGGCCGCGATCCATAAATCACCATCTATAAATAGGTCGCTGTACCAGTGCCAGGTAAAGCCGTGCCAGACTAACGAGTAAGTTGAGTCATTAAATGAATAAATGATTAATACAAAAATAGGTACGTAAAAAAACAGGTAGACAAAGGTCATGTAGAGACGGTTGCTAAGTGAATAGGACTTCATAGCCATTCCTTCTCTTTGCTGTTTCGATTTGCCCAGAGATTAATCGCAATTAAAGAAACCAGCACGATGGTCAGTAATGTGCTGACAGCCGATCCCATGGGCCAGTTTTCGGCAATTAAAAATTGGTTTTGAATCAGGTTGCCAAGCAGGATTTCTTTGGCGCCGCCTAAAATATCGGGAATATAAAATAAGGTCATGGCTGGCAGGAATACTAAAATACAGCCAGCAATAATACCCGGCATGGTTAGCGGAATAATCACTTTCCTGAACGTTGTGAAGCGGTTGGCGCCTAAATCCCGTGCGGCATCAATCAGCTGGTTGTCCAGCCGTTCGATGTTAGTCATGATGGGTAAAATCATGAATGGCAGCAGGTTGTAAACCAGACCGATCAGCACGGCAGTGCTGGTAAAGAGGATGGATAAAGGCTGATGGATGATACCCAGAGCAAGCAGAAGCGTGTTCAGTATGCCTTTTGCCTTGATGATGGCAATAAGTGCATAGCTGCGGATGAGTGAGCTGGTCCAGAAAGGAATAATGACTAACAATAAAAGTAAATTTTTCCAGCGGCTGTGTGTGCGGGCGAGTATGAAAGCAAATGGATAGCCAAGCAGCAGGCAGCAAAAAGTAGAAACGCCAGCGACAAGAAATGATTTCTCAAAAATGTGAAGATAGATGGGCTGGCTGAGCTGCCGATAATTAGCGAGTGTCAATGGCCCTTGAATCAGGCTGCTTTCGCTGTGGCTGAGGAAGCTGGCAGTGACGATCAGACAGAATGGTATCAAGGCAAAGATAAACAGCCAGGACCATACAATGGAGAGTGAAATCTGTTTGAATCTGCTATCGTGTTTCATGCGGCAAGATGTCCTCCCACCCTGGTGCCCAGCTCACCCACACTTGTTCACCCAGTTTATATTCGAGGCGGTCATCATCTTCGTCAAAAAACTCGGTTGATGAGATTATAATGTTATCGGCAAGACGGACAATCAGGTCTACCGTCGTTCCTTTATAGATAACTTCCTCTACTGTACCGGAAAACATTTCAAGAATTTCATCTGCATCAACCTGGGGCTGGTTCCAGACGCGTACATCTTCAGGGCGAACCAGAACATGGACATGTTCACCGACGCTAAATTGCCGTGACGACTTTGCCACGCGTTTTTTTCCAAGGACATTGAGAGTGAGCTGGCGGTTGCCGTTAGTTTCCAGTATTTCACCATCCAGAATGTTTACTTCGCCGATGAAGCGGGCAACGTTTAAGCTGCTGGGTTCTTCGTAAACCTGTCTGGGGGTGCCAATCTGCTCGATGATGCCTTCCTGCATAACGACCACGCGGTCAGACATTGACAGGGCTTCTTCCTGATCGTGTGTAACAAAAATGAAAGTAATACCCAGTTTGCGCTGTAGCTGCTTTAATTCAATCTGCATAGTTTTGCGCAAGCGGTAATCCAGTGATGAGAGTGGTTCATCCAGCAGTAAAACGCGCGGCTGGTTGACAGCGGCGCGGGCGATGGCAACACGCTGCTGCTGGCCGCCGCTTAATTGTGCGGGCTTGCGTTGTGCATACTTTTCAAGCTTTACCATTTTTAAAACGGCATTAACGCGAGGTTCAATGTCAGTCTCGGCGATTTTCTGGCAACGCAGGCCAAAAGCGACATTATCAAATACGGTCATGTGGGGGAAAAGCGCATAACTTTGGAAAACGGTGTGGACGTGACGTTTGTGTGGCGGTAACCCGCTGACATCATTACCGTCGATATAAACAGACCCCTGAGTAGGCTCTTCAAAGCCAGAGATGAGACGCAATAAAGTTGTTTTACCGCAGCCGGATGGGCCAAGCAGCGTTAGAAATTCGCCTTCACGGACTTCAAGGTTGATGTCGTGGAGGATTTCATTACCATGGATGGTCTTGTAGATGCCGCGTAATTCAACAACGTTAATAGCCAACGCATCAATCCCCCAACAATCAATAGGTTGATAACAAGTATATCAGAGAAAAGTCGCAAATTATCCAGTTTATACAGCGCGTTGTCCAGCACAACAAGCATGTTGTTGCTGGCAGCAAAGATCGCGATCATTGCCATGATTTATCTGTTTGTTATTTAACGTAATCTTAACTTATTTTACCCTGCGATCTGGTAATATATTATACTATAACTATGTAAATGATGGAAAAAATCGCGAGGTTGTATGACAACAGGTCGAGGTATGTTTGATAGACAAGGTGGCGCTGGTGTCAAAGTGGAGGACATTCTTTATGTCCCCTCGAGGGTTGATGTTGCTGATTTGTCTCCCGATGGCAGCTTGCTTTCAGCTGATCAACGTCAGCAGCTAGAGGCTGCTCTGCCCGGACTTAAAGAAAACCGCCGCTATACCAAATCTGAATTGAGGGAGCTGCTTGGCGGCGACTGGCCGTATGGTCTTATCAAGCAGGACGCAAATTTTTATATTGTCTATAAAGGTGTAAAGCATGACAGGGCGTTGGGTGCTGGTGCGCATGGCAAGGTTAAACTGGTACAGCATCTTGCTGACAAAAAGTTTTACGCTTTAAAGCTGCAGTCGGATAAGGAAGCCTCTGATAGAGAATTTGCAATACTGTTTAAAGTGCGTGAGACGCCGCAAACTGGCCCGATCATGGATAGAAAAACAAAGGCTGGTGACGATCAGTATTTGATTTTGATGAAGTTGGCGCCCGGTATGGACTTTAGCAAAATTGTTAACGCAGAAATCGATGGCGCATATGATGATGACGATGGCAATCAGATTGTAGAAGGCGTGATTCCTGCGTTACTCCGTTTGCAATTGGCTTTTGATGCTTTAAACAGAGTAGATAAATTACACCTGGCGCGTTATATCATGCATCGCGATTTGCAGCCGGGAAATATGGTGGCTGATGTGGTTAACCAGACAACGCGCTTAATTGATTATGGATTGGCAATAGCCATGAAGCAGGGCGATGAATTAAAGCGCAGTGCTAGTGAACGCAGCTTGAGAGGGTCAACCGAATTACATTCGCCGCGTTTAAGAAGATTGTTGCCTGTTGTAAAACAGGCAATAACAGAGAATGATGAACGCTTAATGCCTGACATAGAATATAACGAAGCAACAGAAATGTATGCGATGGGTATTACGTTCGCTAATTTTTTTCATCTGGAGTCAGGTGAGGAAGAAGCTCCAATTGTATCGGATGAATATGCTGATGCATTTTTACAATTTACTCATATCTTGCCGCCTGAAGAATATCGAAGCGTGTTGAACCTTGTGCGTAAAATGACAGATAAAGACGAGAAAAAAGTAATTAAATTTGCTGACGCCATGGAAGAGATGAAGGCGATTATTGATGCATTAAAACTGAAGCAACCACCATTAAAAGCCGGCATTATTGATATAGCTGGCAGCGCCGAGCAAGGGTTTTTGGAAACGACACTGGCATCGATAGGGGAAAATGAGGTTGGTGAGGTGTGGTTGGTTGACAGCAGTAAATCGCATCGGACAAGCAAAGTGATTGTTGAATTAAAACGTCTGCTTGAAGATCAGGGCTTAAGAGTTGGGGATAAATATTTTGCCGGGCAGGATAGAGGGGCGTTGAAGCAAGCAGTGGAAGATCATTTATCCAAACGTCCACTTTCTTCATCTTGTGTCTGGGTGGTGCCGAGCCAACAGTTAGCTGAACAAGCGGTTATAACGATAGGTGTGGCGCTGAAATAGCCGATATTAAGTATCATAATCCTGACCTGCTGTGGGATATTTGTTCTCAAAAACGTGCCTTAACTCTGGAGCAGTTAATTCTGAGAGCTAACTCGTTACATATTACTAAATAAAAAAGGGCAGCGTGGCTGCCCTTTTTGTTGTTGCGCGTGCCTCTATTTTTGTGGTGTCAAATCATTCGCACTAAGTCGATAGTCGTCAGCGCTCAGCGTAATCATCGAAACAGTGTCAGATAGATTATTAAATTGTCCAGCTGGTATCGTGATTTTTTTACCGATAGAGTTCGCAAGTGTCTGGCCAAATGCTAAATCGTTGCCATCGATGATGAAGCCAAGCTGGAAAAAGTTGCTTTTATTGGTTTTATCACCCGCCGTGCTAATATAAAGTGATGGTACTCCAGTATCACTATCATAAATATCCTTGTTTCTGTAAACAGCAGCTTTGATGACGCCAGTATAATCCGCGCCATTTGACTGGTTTTGATCCCTTGATATTTCGGCTATTTTGATTGCGGCAGAAGCACTGGATGTAATAGCTAACATGATTAAACAAGTCAGTAATGTTGTTATCTTTTTCATGAACCACCCCATGTTAATTTATTATTTTGGCGTATTCTACAGCAACACTTTTTGATTGCAAAGAATTTAAGTCGGGTTGTGCAAATATCGACATATTGACATTGGCTGTCATGATGACTACCGTGCGCAATACAAATCAGCTTGCAAGTTGATTAAAATAAAAACGAGGGTGAATAATGACAATTAAAAAATTCGTAAAACCATTGGCTGTTATGTTGCTTGTTGCTGCTAGTTCATGTGTTGAAGCTAAAGTGCACACAAGAGGCGCTTATGTGGAAGGTAACGTAGGAACCCTGTATGCATCAGTCAATATATTTGGCTTCGGATTTAGTCAGTTTGGTTCGTTGGGTATTAATGCAAGTTCAGGCTATTTGTTTAACCAGAGTTTAGCGACAGAAGTCGGTTATACGAACTATGGGCTTGGTTTAAATACGCTTGATGTTGCTGTCAAAGTGATTGCACCGCTTAAGATTCAAGATAATGATTTTACTGTCTTTGCAAAAGTGGGCCCCGCATTTGCCTTTGCCAATGGCGTGAGTGCGCTGACACCATTTGCAGGAATCGGTGCATCGTATTCCATGACAGATCATCTTGATGCCAATATGCAGGCACAAGGCATCAGCGAAGGTTTCTTTAGTCTCGGACTGGTATCCGCAGGTTTAACCTACTATTTCAATTAAAGGATTTCTAAAGGGATGACAAAAATAGAACATCGTTTGGCATTTTGTTGACGCCGCCAGTCTATTCCCGCTATCTTATGCGCAAATGTTATCCCTAATTGGTTTTGGCGCATAGGTATTCTGACCCATGAAGCAACCACCTAATTTTATTGATTTTTCTGATTTATCCCGCGATGCTGTTCAAACGTTGTTGCATCAATATAGTCTGGGATTGACGGTGGATGAAGCGTTAACTATCCAGCATTCCCTGCTCAAACGTCCGCCAACCTTGTCTGAATTGGTGCTTTGGTCTATTCAGGGTTCCGAACACTGTTCCTATAAAAGTACTCGCAAGCATCTAAGTCAATTTGTAACAGATGCGCCTCATGTCATTTTAGGCCCCAAAGAAGACGCGGGTATCGTGTCGGTTGCAACCGATGATGCCGGCAGACGGTATGGCGTGGTGATCAGTCATGAATCTCACAATCATCCTTCGCAAATTGTTCCTTATGAAGGTGCGGCGACCGGCGTGGGCGGCAATGTCCGTGATGTCTGCTGTATGGGTGCAGAAGTGGTGGCAATAGCCGATAGTTTGCGTTTTGGTGATATCAACCAGTCCAGAACACACTGGGTACATGACGGCGTTGTCAGCGGCATCGCAGGTTATGGTAATCCGCTTGGTATCCCAAATCTGGCGGGTGATGTTTATTATGATGACGGTTATAACGAAAACTGCCTTGTCACGGTGGTGACGCTGGGTGTCGTGCGTGAAGATCATGTCATTCATTCTTATGCACCTAAAGACGCAGATGATTATGTCTTCATACTGGTGGGCAAGCCAACGGATAACAGCGGGTTTGGCGGTGCCAGTTTTGCATCGACAACATTGAATGACGATCAGAAAGAAATGAACAAGGGCGCGGTGCAGGAACCAAATGCCTTTTTGCAGCGGCATTTGTTAAAAGCGAATTACGCATTATTTAACATTTTGCGCGAAAAGCATTTACTCGATAAGGTTGGGTTTAAAGATCTGGGTGCTGGCGGTATTGCCTGTGCGAGTGTGGAGTTAGCAGAAGCGGGTGGTTATGGTGCGGAAATCGAGCTGGAAAGTGTGCCAACCGGCATGAATGGTTTGCTGCCAGCCGTTGTTTTGTGTTCAGAGACACAAGAACGATTTATGTGGGTTGTTCCACCGACTCTCGTTGATAGCATCTTGCATCATTATAATGAAACGTTTGCCCTGCCGCAGGTATCCAGCGGTGCGCGTGCAGCAGTGGTTGGAAAAATTCGCACGGATGGTAAGTATGTTGTGCGCAGTCATGGTAAAGAAATCGTAAATGCAAAAGCATGCGATGTAACAAAGGGGATATTGTATGATCGCCCGCATCAGCCAAAACAGAAAACACATAAAGAACCAGCATTAAACACACCAGCGGATTTGAACAAGTCATTATTGGCACTGTTGGCGCATGAGAATATTGCATCGCGTCTGCCCGTTTATGAAATGTATGACAAGCAGGTGCAGGGTAGAACGGTCATTGAAGCAGGCTGGGCAGATGCTGGTGTGATACAGCCGTTTAATGAAGAGAAGTATCCGGAAGAAATTCGTGCGACAGGAATTGCATTGTCGCTGGATCACAATCCCCGCTACAACAAGATTGACGCTTACTGGGGTGCGGTGAATGCGGTGGTTGAATCCGTACGCAATGTGGTAGCGGTTGGTGCGGCGCCGCTCGCGATAACCGATTGTTTGTGCTTTGGTAATCCTGAAAAACCTGAGCAGATGGGTGAATTTGTCGATGCGGTGCGCGGTATTGCAGATGCCTGTCGTGCGGTGCAGCTTGATGAATTTCCGGAATTTACCCTGCCAGTCGTGGCAGGTAATGTGTCACTTTATAATGAATCAGAGCAGGGAGCGATTCCTCCCAGTCCAATGATTAGCTGTGTTGGCAGGATAGCAGATGCTGCGCGTGCTATTAGTTACGATTTTAAAAAAGCCGGTTCGGTACTGATGCTGGTAGGCGAACGCAAAGATGAGTGCGGCGGCAGTGTGTACTATCAGCTGCATAATGAATTGGGGAGTCAGGTACCGCAGCCTGATCTGGCTGCGTTTGGCAGGGAAATTCAAGTGGTTCAGGCAGCTATTCAAGCCGGTTATGTGTTAGCAGCACATGATATTTCTGAAGGCGGTATGGCGGCAGCACTGGCTGAAATGAGTTTTAAACGCGGGATCGGTGTGAAGGTCACCATTCCGGGTGATTTACCACTGGAAAAACGCCTGTTTTCTGAAACGGGTGGTTTTGTACTGGAGGTATCACGCGATAATGTGAAGAACATAACGGATTTATTTGCACAACAACAGGTGCCGCTGTTTGTGGTTGGCGAAACCTGCAAGGAATCAACGCTGGTGATAAATGATGCTGTCCGCTTGCCGGTCAGCGATGCAAAAGCAGCTTGGGAAAACGGACTGCGTGAGAGGTTACTCTGATGACGATTATCGATTATAAATCGGCTGGTGTAGATATTGAGGCTGGGAATGAAGCAGTGCGCCGTATTAAGCGGGATGTGGAGAGTACGTTTTCTCCGCAGGTACTGACAGGCCTCGGCAGCTTTGGTGCCATGTATGATTTAAGTGAGATAGCCGCGAATTATCGTCAGCCGGTGTTAGTGCAAAGCATTGATGGTGTGGGCACCAAGATGATGGTGGCCAGGATGATGCAGAAATTCGATACCATAGGTGCGGATCTGGTGAGTGCGACAGCGAATGATATTGTTGTGCTGGGTGCGACGCCGCTGACGCTGCTGGATTATATTGCAAACGATCAATTAAAACCTGACGTGGTTGAACAGATCGTTGCAGGTATGGCGCAAGCCTGCCGCGAAAATAATATTTCACTGGTTGGGGGTGAGACGGCGGAAATGCCGGGTACCTACTTGCCAGGTGAGCATGATCTGGTTGGTGTGATCACTGGTGTTGTTGAAAAAGATGCAGCTATACTGGGACACGAAATTGAACCGGGTGATCTGGTAGTGGCATTTCCATCGAGCGGCTTGCACACGAATGGATATTCACTGGCGCGAAAATTATTATTTGATGCTGGCGGGCTGAATGTTGATTCACGTCTGCCTGAATTGACGCAATCAGTCGGTGAGACATTATTAACACCGCATATTAATTACACGCGCCCTGTGCTGGATATGCTTGCTTATGGTGTGCATATCAAAGGCATGGCGCACATCACCGGTGGTGGTGTGCTGGAAAATATTCCGCGCATTTTACCCGCGCATTGTGCGGTTGAAATTAAAAAATCAGCCTGTCCGACACTACCGATCTTTAAAGTGTTATGTCAGTTAGGTAAGCTGGCTGACGCAGAAGCCTATCGTACATTTAATATGGGAATAGGTATGGTGATGATTGTGCCGCCAGGTACATTAGCGGCAATGAGCAGAGCACTTGGTACTGACGAATTTCCTTTATATGAAATTGGCAAGGTTGTTTCTGGCAAACAAGAAGTGAGGTTGATTTAATGCGTATTGGCATCATTCAGTTTCCAGGATCAAATTGCGAACGTGAAACCATGCTCGCGGTGAAACGCGCGGAGATGGAACCCGTTGAATTTTTGTGGAATGAATCGCGTGAAACGTTACGCGGGCTGGATGGTTATATTATTGTCGGCGGTTTTTCGTATGAAGACCGTTCACGTGCGGGCGTCATTGCCGCATTGGATCCGGTGATGCAGGAAATTATGCTGCAAAGTGATGCCGGCAAACCTGTTCTGGGTATTTGTAACGGTGCCCAGATTTTAGTTGAGACGGGTTTGGTACCCAGCCTTGAAAATAATAAACCAGGTATGGTGCTAACAGAAAACCGCCGTGTTGCGCATGGCAAAATATTGGGAACCGGTTTTTATAATGCGTGGGTGACACTGCGTCTTTCGGCGAATTATCAGCGTAACGCCTTTACGCGTCATTTAAGCAGCAAGGATTTACTACATGTGCCAGTCGCTCACGGCGAGGGCCGGTTTGTGCTGAGCAATGCATTGCTGCAGGAAGTGCAGGCGCAGGGTCTGGATGTATTTCAGTATTGTGACGAGCAGGGCATGATTGACCCGCATTTTCCTGTTAATCCAAACGGATCCATCGGTAATATCGCGGCAATCTCTAATAAAGCAGGCAATGTCATGGCAATCATGCCGCATCCGGAACGAACACCCAATGGGGATCCCATTTTTCGTTCAATGCGGGATTATATTGCAGAAGGCCATCGGGAACTGACGTCGTCACTTTACTACTATCCGCGTCCAGCGAGCGTCTCGACTTATCAAAAGCCATCTTCTGCGCATGAATGTATTGTTGAGCTCATGATAACGGATAATCAGGCATTGACAGTGCAAAATACGCTGCAACAACGCGGTATTCCAGTGACGGTTAAGCGGCAGATACACTGGGAAGTGGATGGTGCCAACGCTGCAGTGCTGGAGCAAATCAGAAAAAGCGGTGTGCTTTATAACGAACGTAAGGAAATTGAAACAACGATACTTCCATCATCTGCTAAAGCCTGCAGTTATCTCGTGCGGGCTAAAGAAGATGTGCTGGGGCAGCAAAAGCGCCAGATGTTACAGGATCATTTTAATATACAGAATGTTCAATCCATCATACACGGTGTTCTCTGGCATTTTAGCAGCGATACATTAGACGCTGCCGCTATGCAGGAGGTCATTGCAAAAACTAACATAATAAGTAACCCATATGCCCATGACTGTTACCACTATGCCTGATCATTATATCGAGACTATTCGTGCCGCATTGCCGCATTGTCTGACGAAAACGAATTTTGGATTTGGAAAAAAATATCAAGGTAAGGTACGTGATACGTACGATGCTGGTGATAAACTGATACTGATCACAACCGACAGGCAGAGTGCATTTGATCGTGTACTTGCTTCAGTTCCGTATAAGGGTCAGGTATTAAATCTCACCAGTGCCTGGTGGTTTGAGCAAACCGAGTCGATAGTGCCTAATCACATGATTGCAGTGCCCGATCCGAATGTCATGATTGCCAAAAAATGCGGTGTGCTTCCCATCGAGTTTGTTGTGCGCGGGTATATCACGGGAACCACTAGCACATCACTGTGGACGATTTATCAGAAAGGTGCGCGTGAGTATTGTGGGCTGACCTTTCCAGATGGCATGCGCAAGAACCAGCGGCTGAATATGCCGGTATTGACGCCGACGACAAAAGAAACAGAGCATGATAGACCCATTAGCCCGGCAGAAATCGTCAGCGAAGGCTGGTTGACGCAGGCAGAGTGGGATGAAGCCAGCGATGCGGCGCTTAGATTATTCCGGTTTGGCATGGAAAAAGCGGCGAAGCATGGTTTGATTCTGGTTGATACCAAATATGAATTTGGACGTGACAGCGACGGCCGGATTGTTGTGATCGATGAGATACACACACCGGATTCAAGCCGGTATTGGTTGTCTAATACGTATGAGCAGTGTTTTGCCGAGGGTAAGGAGCCGGACAATATCGATAAAGAGTTTTTGCGTTTGTGGTTTAAAGATAACTGCGATCCATACAACGATGCAGAACTCCCGGCCGCGCCAGAAGAATTAATCGTGACGCTGGCGTCGCGTTATGTTCAACTATATGAAATGATTACAGGTAGAACGTTTGCATTGACACCGTGCGCTGGCTCTGTCGAGCAGCGAATTTTGCGTAATGTTGCTGGTTATTTGGGGTAAAATACGATGTGCGGTATCGTTGGTATTTTTAGTCATGAACCCGTCGCGGCTGAGTTGTGTGACAGTCTGATTCATTTGCAGCACCGCGGTCAGGATGCGGCGGGTGTACTGACGTGCGATGAGCGCTTTCATCCCATGCATGGATCCGGGTTGGTGCGGGAAATATTCAGTTCCAGCGATATGCGTCATCTCAAAGGCAATATGGGCATTGCACACACGCGTTACCCAACAGCGGGCGGTTATAGTGATGCAGACAGGCAGCCTTTATGGATAGGCAGTCCGCGGGGAATAGCGCTGGCGCATAATGGCAATATTGTGAATTATGCGGAGCTCGCGAACGACATTCGCCTGAAACAGCATCGTCATTTGAATTCATCCCTTGATTCTGAGGTATTACTGTTATTGCTGGCGGATCATCTGGCAACAGGTTCTTATGCAGACAATGACGACAATCTTTTTTTTGAGCAGCTGGGAAAAGCTGTTCAAGCTATTTACCATCAGATAGAAGGTTCTTACTCTGTGGTGAGTGTGGTGATAGGCAAAGGATTAGTTGCGTTTCGTGATCCGCATGGGATACGGCCGCTTGTGTGGGGAGAGCGCAAACGCACCGATGGAACCAGCGATTACATTTTCGCGTCTGAAACAACGCCATTTTACGCGCTTGGCTTTGAGCCGCGCGGTGATTTGCAGCCTGGTGAAGTTGCCTATGTCAATCAGCAAGGCGAGTTGTTCAGGCGGGTGCTGGACAGTCGGGCATTCAGGCCGTGTGTGTTTGAGTATGTCTATTTTGCCCGCCCGGATGCCACGCTGGATGGAGTGAGTGTCTATCGATCCCGCTTGCGTATGGGGCAGAATCTGGCAAAGCAATGGAAAGAAACCTATCCTGACGTGCTGCCAGATGTCGTGATTCCAGCGCCATCGACTGCAAATACGGCCGCATTATCATTTGCGCATGAACTTGGTGTGCGCTATTCAGAGGGTTTGTATAAAAACCCATTCATTGGGCGTACTTTTATTATGCCCAACCAGAAGGCCCGTTCTCGCAGCGTTCAATACAAGTTAACGCCGCAGCGAACCGAAATTGAAAACAAAAAAGTATTAATTGTTGATGATAGTATTGTTCGTGGTACAACCTCGCGTGAAATTGTCAAAATGATAAAAGAATTTGGCGCAAAGGAAATTTATTTTGTCTCGTCCTGTCCGCCAATAAAAAACCCCTGTTTTTATGGTATAGATATACCATCGCGCAACGAGTTGATTGCTGCCAGCAAGGATACCGAAGCAATCCGCCGTTATCTGGGCGTTGACAAGTTACTGTATCAAACAACAGATGATCTGGTTGAAGCAGTCACGCGGCGTGGTCAGCACCAGATTACGCGCCCATGTATGGCATGCATGGATGGCAATTATAGTTGCGGTGATATCACAGAAGAAAAAATTCAGATGTTGGAAAAACGACGCGAAGTGGAGAGAACGGCATGAATATTTTAATAGTAGGGTCTGGTGCGCGCGAGCATGCCATTGCGGCTGCATTTTGCCGCTCCCCGCAGGCTATTCAATTATTTTGTTATGGAAATTCGCTGAATCCGGGGATACAGCAATTGGTAAACCACTATCGTGTTGGCAATTTGCTGGATGTTGAAGCGATAACGCGTTTTGCCCGCGAAAAAAATATTGGCATGGTTGTTGTCGGGCCGGAAGCGCCGCTGGAAAAAGGCCTGGCTGACAAGCTGTGGAGCCATGATATTCCTGTGATCGGCCCTAAACATCAGCTTGCGAAGATTGAGACAAGCAAAGGTTATGCGCGTGATTTAATGCGGAAATATAATATTCCCGGATTGCCGGCATGCCGCCAGTTTATTGATATGACAGGCGTTGATACATTCTTGCGCGAACTGGGCGAAGAAAGCTACGTGATTAAAGCTGATGGTTTGATGGGTGGTAAAGGCGTTAAAGTAGCGGGTGATCATCTGCATTCGTTTGTAGAAGCAGAAGCGTATTGCAATGAAATATTCGCGCAGGGTCAGCGTGTGGTGATTGAGGAAAAACTCATCGGGCAAGAATTTTCATTCATGGCTTTTTGTGACGGTGCGCATTTGACCCCTATGCCGATTGTGCAGGATCACAAGCGTGCTTTTGTGGAAGATAAAGGTCCCAATACAGGTGGGATGGGCAGCTATTCTGATGTTAATCACAGCCTGCCGTTTTTGACTAAATCAGATGTCGCGCGTGCGTGGGAAATAAATGAAGCGATTATTAATGCGTTGTCCGTGGAAGCAAAGGACAGATATGTCGGTATTTTGTATGGCAGCTTTATCGCAACGGCAAAGGGTGTTTATGTCATTGAATTTAATGCGCGTTTTGGTGACCCGGAAGCGCTGAATGTGCTGACGATCCTGGAGTCCGATTTCGTGACAGTCTGTCAGGCAATGATAAAGGGTACGTTGTCAGCAACAGAGGTTGTTTTTGCCAGACAGGCAACTGTATGTAAATACGCAGTGCCGCATGGTTATCCTGATGCGCCAATGAAAGATGTTGCTATTGATATTTGTGCGGTGAAAAATAAATCCCGCTTATATTTAGCGTCAGTAAATGTGCTGAATGGAAAAATACATGCAACGGGATCGCGAACCGCTGCTTACGTTGGTGTGGCAGATACGATTTCCGCGGCTGAGAAAATAGCGGAGCGTGAAGTGTGCGGTATTGGCGGCCCTTTATTTCATCGTGAAGATATTGGTACGGATCGTCTGATTCAGCAGCGGGTAGATGTGATGCGCAGGCTGCGGCACGAATGATACGTCTCGGTATATTAGGATCAACACGCGGAACCAATCTGACGGCATTGACGGATGCTATTCAACAACGGCGGCTTGATGCTGCAATCGAAGTGGTGATTTCGAATAAACAAGACGCACTCATTCTCGATCGTGCACAGCAGTATGGGATTAAAGCACAATATCTGGATCCGGCAGGGTTGAGCAGAGAAGCATACGATGAAAAAGTGTCAGAGGTATTGAATGCCAGTGCAGTGGAGCTGATTGTATTGATTGGCTACATGCGTTTATTGTCCTCGTCTTTTGTGAATCGCTGGTCAAACCGTGTTATCAATGTACATCCATCTTTGTTGCCCGCACATGCTGGATTGATGGATCTGGCTGTCCATCGGGCAGTGATTGATGCCGGTGAGCAAGAGAGTGGCTGCACCGTGCATTATGTGACGGAACAGGTTGATGCCGGGCCCATTCTGCTGCAAAAACGATGCGCTGTTTTACCATCGGATACACCTGAGTTACTTAAAGCACGAGTTCAGGTGCTTGAGGGTCTTGCATTAGTGGAATCAATAGAGTTGCTTGTAAACAGGCCCTGATAGACTAAAAGTAGATTGTTTTACTAAAAATGTCTGGTATTTGCGAACGCAGCGTCAGGGGTTCCACTGGGGGATGGGTGACGCGAGTACGCAAATACCAGACATTTTTAGTAAAACCATCTAGTCTATCTAATCTACTAGTCAACTGCTTCCATCTGTCTGGAGAGTGATGGTGACCGTGGCTGCTCTGATGCTGGCTGCTGACGCGGAGATGTAACAGCCGGTACCCTCATGCCGAATAGGCAAAATGACGATGTTAATCCATTTCTTCTTGTGATGGCCAAAGCAGCATGTATTTTTGCTAATGTAGAATTTCTGATTGTTTCCAGTTCGGCAGCGATTTTGCCATCTGAGAGTGTTGAGATTTTTGCTGCAATCGTGGATTTTAGATCATTGTCTAGAGGCGTAAAAGCGATCGTTCTATAATATTCGGCGAATTCAATGGAGGCTTGATATCTGGCATTGATGTCCGATTCGGTTAGTGTATTAACATGTAATATTTCATGGAGTAACAGTTCTCTCAGCATTTCCGGGCCTGTTAGCAGCTTTTGCAGTGCTGATGCTTTTTCATCATTAGTTAATATCTGACTATCTTCCAGAACAATCGGGATAGTCTGGTCAATGAACTGAGATAATAATTCAATGAGTGCATGTCTGGCCTGCTGGATAATGGCAATGCGTTTATTTTTTTCGTCCGGGGATGCTGGCGATTGTGCTTCGGCGTTATTTGAGCAAAGAACTTGTTCTATCTGGGTAAAGCATTCGTGCATTTTCTCAAGTGTTGTGACATACAGTTCGATGGCTGTGTCCAGCGCACTATGTTTTTCGCAAACGATAGCAGAGTTCTGTTGAAAAAAAGGGTTACTTTGCCGGCCGGTTTGTCTGTTGTATTGTTGTATTGTTCGCCAGTCAGTTACCTGAGCGTTGTGCTGGTTGAAACGATAAGGATCGCTCATCACCATAAATGAAATAGGATCAATGAAGCACGATGGAGGATCATTCGTGTATCCAATACTATCGAGACGTTCCTGTCGTGTTTTGGTTGGAGTTAGTCCTAATATCTGTGACACTCTTGCGAACATACTTTCTCCTGTTCGTGCTTTTTATTGTGCTTTATAATAGGCGAACTTTAACTTAATGTCGAATGTAGATGTAAATGAAAATCATTCCTATAAAGAGAGCGCTTTTATCCGTCTCAGATAAAACAGGTATTGTGGGCTTGGCTGAGCAATTAAAAGCCGCTAATGTTGAGATTATTTCCACAGGTGGTACGAGTCAAGCGTTACGGGAGGCGGGCATTCCGCACTTGCAGGCTGATGATATCACTGGTCTGCCAGAAATGCTGGATGGGCGGGTTAAAACACTGCATCCCAGGATACACGGCGGCATTCTGGGCAAGCGGGATAAACATGCTGAAGAAGCGAAAAAGCATGGGATAGAGTGGATAGATTTAATTGTGGTTAATTTTTACCCCTTCACGGAAATGGTTAATCATAGTACACCCTTGGAAAAGGCGGTTGAGTATATCGATATTGGCGGCCCTGCCATGGTGCGCGCGGCAGCGAAAAATGTTGCATGGGTCGGTGTGGTTACCGATCCGGCTGATTATGCCGGGGTGATAGCTGAATTGCAGAAACAGGGCGGTTTGACGCTTGCCTTGAGGCAGCAACTGGCAGAAAAAGCATTTCGCAAGACAGCGTATTTCGATGCGATGGTGCATCAGTATTTTGTTGCGCAGCATGAACAGAAAGAGTCTTGTCCTGAGCAGCGAGATTTGCAGCTGGAAAAAGTATCCACGCTGCGTTATGGCGAAAATCCGCATCAACAGGCATGTGCCTACCGTTTGCCGGCTGTTCATTCAGGTGTGCTAGCTGCGACCCAGCATCAAGGCAAGGAATTATCTTACAATAATATGCTGGATGCAGATGCGGCACTGGCTTGCGTTGCTGAATTTACCCAGCCAGCCTGTGTGATTATCAAGCATGCCAATCCATGCGGAGCGGCATGTGCATCGACTATCGATGAAGCCTATCAAAACGCTTATGCGGCAGATTCACTTTCGGCATTTGGCGGGATTACGGCATTAAATCGCCCCTGCACGAAAACCATTGCAGAAGCTATCACCAGCATTTTTATGGAAGTCGTGATTGCACCTTCTTACACGGAAGAAGCGCTTGCTGTTTTTGCATCGAAACCTAACTTAAGAGTGTTGTCGATACCTGATGCTGGTCGTGATCAGTGGGAAATGCGATTTATAACGGGCGGTGTGTTATGTCAGGAACGGGACACACACAAACTGGCTGAATCGGATTTGCAAGTGGTGACGAACATAACACCTACTGATGAAAACAAATCTTCCATGCTGTTTGCCTGGCAAGTGTTAAAGCATGTGAAATCGAATGGTATTTTGCTGGCGAAACAGGGCGTCACGGTTGGCATTGGTGCGGGGCAGGTTTCGCGCGTTGATGCTGTTGAGCAGGCGCTTAAAAAAGCAGGCAAAAATGTCTCTGATACGGTGCTGGCATCGGATGCTTTCTTTCCATTTCGTGATAGTATTGATCGATTAGCCGGGACTGGCGTGCGTGCCATTATACAGCCTGGTGGTTCCGTGCGGGATGAAGAAGTGATTGCTGCCTGTAATGAACATGGCATTGCCATGGTGTTTACAGGGAAGCGGTGTTTTAGGCATTAAAATAAAAAGGGGTCAGGCCTGACCCCCTCTTACGAGGGATTTTATGGCAAAAATATTAGTCAGTATCCTCATGGGTTCAAAATCAGACTGGATAGTAATGGAAGAAACCAGTCGAATACTCGATACATTGGGCGTGCCGCATGAGGCGCGTGCCTTATCTGCGCACCGTACACCGGATGCATTATTTGAATACTTAAAGTCTGCTGAACAGCGTGGTGTGGAAGTGTTTATTGCCGCTGCTGGTGGCGCTGCACATTTGCCGGGTGTCGTGGCTGCAAAAACTTTACTGCCTGTGTTTGGTGTGCCTATGACTTCCTCTACATTTGTTAACGGTCTCGATGCATTATTGTCTATTGTGCAAATGCCGGCAGGTATACCGGTTGGCACACTGGCAGTCGGCAAAGCGGGAGCGGTTAACGCGGCGATATTGGCTGCGCAAGTGCTTGGTAATAAATATCCGGAATATCGCAAGGCGGTACAAGCGCACCGTGAAGCGCAGGCAAAAACGGTTTTAGAAAACGCAAATTTAAAAGGATAATGCCATGTTCCCGACTGAATCACTCGAGCATAATGATAAATTAATCTGGCAGGCAATCGAAAATGAAAAGCGGCGTCAGGAAGATCACATCGAACTGATCGCGTCAGAAAATTATGTCAGTCCGGGTGTGTTGGCAGCGCAAGGTTCGGTACTCACTAATAAATATGCGGAAGGTTACCCAGGCAAGCGTTATTACGGTGGCTGCGAATATGTCGATGTTGTGGAAAATCTCGCGATTGAGCGTGCGAAAAAATTATTTGGCGCGGATTATGTTAATGTGCAGCCACACTCTGGATCACAAGCGAATGCAGCTGCTTACAGTGCGATGATCCAGCCGGGTGATGTGGTGCTGGGTATGAGTCTGGCGCATGGCGGCCATTTAACGCATGGTTCGCCAGTGAATTTTTCCGGAAAATTATATAAATTTCATTCTTATGGTATCCATATGGATACAGGCGAAATCAATTATGATGAAGCTGCGCAGCTTGCTAAAGAACATAAACCAAAATTAATTGTCACTGGATTTTCTGCTTACTCCCGTATTGTTGACTGGCAGCGTTTTCGTGATATTGCTGATAGTGTTGGTGCCATGATGCTGGCGGATATTGCTCACATTGCCGGCCTGGTAGCGGTGGGTTTGTATCCTTCCCCGGTCAGGATTGCAGATGTGACCACCACAACGACACACAAAACCTTACGCGGCCCGCGCGGCGGCATGATTATGGCCAAAGCTAATCCGGAACTGGAAAAGAAATTGAATTCAGCTGTGTTTCCCGGTGGTCAGGGCGGCCCGCTGATGCATGTGATCGCAGCAAAAGCGGTTGCATTTGAAGAAGCACTTAAGCCTTCTTTTAAAGATTATCAGCGGCAGATTCTCGCGAATGCAAATGCAATGGCTAATACATTAATCAAG
>CAZOVT010000017.1:21340-36459 GCA_964583565.1 uncultured Coxiellaceae bacterium | reverse complement strand
GTTCCGCCAGTGTTTGACCAATTAATTCCCGGCCGCCTTCGCCGCGAATGACCGCTATGCTGGTCTGTTGAATAGATTGAAATACAGGCATGGCCAGTAATCCTTCACTATTCCATTCTGTGTCAGGCCAACTCACTGCTGTATAGCCTGCCTCACGCAAAGCTGCTGCTGTTCCAGCTCCCACAGCAGCAAATTTTACCTCAGGCGGCAACACGGGCCAGCGGCGGCGCAAATCCGGCACGGTTGTCCGCACAGCTTGCGGGCTGATAAAAATCAGCCACGCCTGCTCACCCAATTGCTCAATCGCCTGTTGATAAGCTGGTACATCCTCTGGCGGAGCAAATGCGATTGCAGGAAAATGAATGGCACGGCCGCCGTGCTGCTCTATCTCACGGCACAACGTTTCTCCCGCCAGCTCTGGGCGTGTCACCAGAACGGTCAAACCGCTCAGCACTAACGAAACTCCCGCAAGATTTTTTCCGCACCTTGTTGTAATAATTCATCTGCGGCACGTATACCAATACTGTCTGCCTGCGCTGGATCGCCCACATGACGCACCCGCAATATACGCCGCCCATCACGACCTGCCACCAAGCCTTTCAACACTAACTCACCCTGATGTATATGTGCATACGCCGCCACTGGCACCTGACAACCGCCATTTAGCCGGCGACATAGTGCGCGTTCGGCTGTCACACAGTGGCTGGTGACGACATCATTCAACGGTGCAATCAATGTATGCACAGCAGCATCATCGATACGGCATTCAATACCCAGTGCGCCTTGACCCGCCGCTGGCAATGACTCTTCTATCGATAAATAATTCCGAATCCGATCCCCTAGCTGCATGCGCTTTAACCCCGCTCCGGCGAGGATGATCGCATCATAATCACCCTTATCCAGACGCCCCAGGCGTGTCTGAATATTGCCGCGCAACAGCTTAAACTGTAAATCTGACCGCAATGCGCACAATTGCGTTTGCCGGCGCAAACTGGAGGTTCCCACCGATGCATTCGCCGGCAGCTGAGCCAATGACTGATATTGATTTGAAACAAAAGCATCCCGCGGTTCTTCGCGCTTGCCAATCACCGGCAGACACAATCCCGGCGGTAATTCCATCGGCACGTCTTTCATTGAGTGCACAGCGATATCTGCCCTGCCATCCAGCAGCGCTTCTTCCAGCTCTTTAACAAATGCGCCTTTTCCACCCACTTCCAGCACCTTCACATCAAGCCGCTTATCTGCCTGCGTGGTGATGCCAAGAAAATCGATTGATAAATGCGGATGCTGGGCAATCAGCAAATCCCTGATCATTTCCGCCTGACGCATGGCCAGCGGACTTTCACGGGTTGCAATGGTTATGTGTCGTTTAGTCATGTCGCAACCTTATCTGCGTTTTAAGTACTTTATGTTTCCACCAAAAAATGGCTGGCGCCAATAATATTGTTGGACCTACCCATAATACAATTTGTGGTTTAAGAGGGATATTTGTGACAGAAAATGCGAGATAATAACTAAAAATGGCGACAAGAAATAAAAATAAGTTATTTTTTATGATGGATAATGGAATAGCTGTTACAAATACACATGTCATTGCATAAAAAAATAATCTTCCAAATTGACGATGTCTAGATTGTCCTTTAGAAGACAACAGAGCACCAAATGCAGAAAATAACGACGTAAAACCACAAGCAATGTGGATACCTAGCAAGAAGATAACAATAAAATCTAAATTCAGCATTGTGAATGTTTTAGCCACTTTATTGCTCTTCGTTTGTGAGTCGATAAATTATGTCATTGTCATCAGGTTAATATTGATTTTTTTAGCTTTCTTTATAAAAGCTTTATCTAGCGTTGCAAACTTATCTGCAACCTGACTAGAAGCCAAATGCATCGCATCGGCAAAATCAAAGTCAAGACCATACCATTGCATGGTTTTTATAATGCATGCTGGATCTTCAACCGTAACGTGCGGCAATCCTAACAAACCTTCAAATGCTTTTCGAATGACATCAGGGTCAAGTTCATAGGCATATCGTAAAACCCATTCTGTCTCTAATAAAACACTCTTTGAAACAAAAACCGTGTTGGATTCTATTAATTTTGCAGCGTACTGTGCTTGTGCCTTATCATCATTTGTAAAAAGTCTTACCAATAAATTCGTATCGAGACCTATCATTTTTGTTTTTTTGCTCCTTTTTCTATTCCCTGCTCCATTTCCTTAAGCGATTTTCTTGCTCCTTTATAATTAACACACCCTATCAAGTCTTTGACGGCGGTAGGCTTAAATGGCATATGAGGCATCAATAGGAGTCCTTGATCCGTGTCAACCACATCAAACTCAAGGCCAGGTTGCCATTTATGAGCTTCCCTAATCGCTTGGGGAATGATGATCTGGCCTTTACTCGATAAGCGTGTAATTTCCATGGGGCACCGTTTAAATTAGAATAAAAGTAAGACTATAGTAAGATTATACCGCCTTGAATGGTAAATTTCAACTGCCCACCGCTTCTCAACACAGTATTCGCCTTTTCCCTCAAAATAGGGATATAATCCTTTCCTAACAGGGATAGATGGATGCCAGATCATGTCAAAAGCTGACTTTTTAAAGACCCTCGCGGCACAGTTGACCGACGCGTTGCCCGCGCACATAGGGACTTTCAAAAAAGATTTTGAGAAAAACTGCCACGCTATTCTCACCAAAACATTCACCAAATTTGATGTCGTCACGCGCGAAGAATTTGATACACAAACCAAAGTCCTTGGGCGCACCCGCAAGAAACTCGAAGAGCTGGAAGGTCATCTTAAAGCGCTTGAGACGATACTGAAAAACAAACGATCCAAATAGGGTCTGTTTACAATCAAACCATATTGCTCAAAGGGCTTTCAGATGCCACAAGAAAGAGTAACCTCATTTACCCAGAATGATTATGAAATAATCAATCGTGATGTTCTTCATCAGGGGTTTTTTCGCATGGCGCGCTATGAACTCCGCTATCGCCTCTTTGACGGCGGCTGGGGAGAACCCGTGACACGCGAAGTCATGGAGCGCAAATCAGCCGCTGCTATCCTGCCCTATGACCCCATCCTGGATCAGGTTGTGCTGATTGAGCAGTTCCGTCCCGGTGCCATTGCCAACCCGCAAAGCCCCTGGGTGCTGGAAATCGTGGCGGGTGTTCTCGATCCGCATGAAAAACCCGCGGAGGTGGCCAAACGCGAAGCACAGGAAGAAGCCGGCTGTGAAGTCATGGATATTTACCCAATTTACGAGTATTTTGTCAGCCCCGGTGGTTCCAATGAGTATTTATGGCTATTTATTGGCCATATTGATGCCAGCGAGACAGGCGGCATCCATGGCCTGTCTGAAGAACATGAAGATATTCGCACATTCACCGTCTCCACTGATGAAGCATTCATGCTGGTGCAGGAAGGTAAAATAAAAACTGCGCCCGCTATTATTGCATTACAGTGGCTACAACTAAATCGAGAATGGTTAAAACAGTTATGGCAAGCAAAATAAAATCACGAGTGAAACCCGCTTACACATCAGAAGCCATTGAAGTATTAAGTGGCCTGGAACCCGTACGCCGTCGTCCCGGCATGTACACCGACACCACCGGACCCAACCATCTGGCGCATGAAGTCATCGACAACAGTGTGGATGAAGCACTGGAAGGCTTTGCCAAACGAATCGATGTTATTCTGCACAAAGATGGCTCGCTGGAAGTCAGCGACAATGGACGCGGCATGCCGGTTGACATTCATCCCGAAGAAAAAGTATCGGGTGTTGAATTAATCCTGACACGATTGCACAGCGGCGCCAAATTCTCCAACAATCAATATCGATTCTCCGGCGGCTTGCATGGTGTTGGCGTATCAGTTGTCAACGCATTATCGAAAAAACTGGAAATCAGGATCAAGCGCAATGGTAACAGCTACAGCATGACATTCGCGCATGGCGAAAAGAAAACTGAATTACTCAATACAGGCAAGATCAACAAAAATGAAACTGGCACGAGCGTGCGTTTCTGGCCCGAAGACAAATATTTTGATACCTCGCGTTTTGCTGTCGCCAAATTGCGTCATGCCTTACGTGCAAAAGCCGTTTTATGTCCTGGGTTACATGTTACCTTTACGGATGCAGGCTTGAATGAAACCGAAGAATGGTATTATGAAAATGGTTTGAGTCATTATCTGGAAGAAGCCATCGGCAAAGCCGAGTGTATTCCGGAAGAACCCTTTCTTGGATCATTTGCCAGTGAACGCGAAGCCATTGACTGGGCTGTTACCTGGCTGCCAGATAGCAGCGACATCATTGGCGAAAGCTATGTCAACCTCATCCCAACGGCACAAGGCGGTACACATGTTGCGGGTTTCCGCACCGGCTTGTCAGATGCACTGCGTGAATTTTGTGAATTTCGCAATTTGCTCCCACGCGGCATGAAGTTAACATCGGATGATGTATGGAACCAGTGCGCACACATTATTTCCGTCAAATTACATGACCCTCAATTTGTCGGGCAAACAAAAGAGAAACTCTCATCACGTGAATGTGCAGCCTTTGCATCAGGCGTCGTAAAAGATGCATTCAGTTTATGGTTAAATCAGCACGTCGCGTTAGGTGAAACCATTGCCAATCTGGCGATTGCCAACGCACAAAAGCGCATGAAAGCCGCGCAGACAGTCTTACGTAAAAAAATTACGTCAGGCCCTGCCTTACCTGGCAAATTAATTGATTGCTCCGCGCAAGATCTCAACCGCACAGAATTATTCTTAGTCGAAGGTGATTCTGCAGGCGGCTCCGCCAGACAGGCACGCAGCCGCGATTTTCAGGCGGTCATGCCGTTACGCGGCAAGATTTTAAATACGTGGGAAGTCGAATCCACCGCTGTCCTGTCCTCGCAGGAAATTCACGACATTGCCGTTGCAATCGGCGTGGATCCCGGCTCATCTGATCTGCAAGGTTTACGCTACGGGAAAATTTGCATTCTGGCTGACGCCGACTCAGACGGCAATCACATTGCCACTTTGTTATGCGCACTCTTTGTTCGTCATTTCCGGCCGCTGGTCACTGCTGGTCATATCTATATCGCCATGCCGCCGCTGTTTCGCGTTGACCATGGCAAAGATGTTTACTACGCTCTCGATGAAGCAGAAAAGCAGGGCATACTGGATCGCATCAGCGCTGAATTCAAAGACAAAAAAACCAAAGTCAATGTTATCCGCTTTAAAGGTCTGGGCGAAATGAACCCCATGCAGCTGCGTGAAACAACGATGGATCCTGATACACGACGCCTGATGCAGTTAACGATAAAAGAAAAAGATAATACGGATGAGATGCTGGATATGCTGCTCGGTAAAAAACGTGCGGGTGACCGCAAGGCGTGGCTGGAAACAAAAGGTAATTTGGTAGAGATCATATAAAGAGAACCATATGGCAATCGTAAATAACGCAGAAAAAATACCAGTAAGCGAATACACAGAAAAAGCTTACCTCGATTATTCCATGTATGTGATTCTGGATCGCGCATTACCGCACATCGGTGACGGTTTAAAACCCGTACAGCGGCGCATCATTTATGCCATGTCCGAACTTGGCTTGAAATCCGTTTCCAAATTCAAAAAATCCGCCCGCACCATCGGCGATGTACTTGGTAAATTTCATCCGCACGGCGACATGGCCTGCTATGAAGCATTAGTATTAATGGCACAGCCATTTTCATATCGTTATCCTTTAATTGAAGGCCAAGGCAACTTCGGTTCACCAGATGATCCCAAATCATTCGCCGCCATGCGTTATACAGAATCACGCTTATCTGCCTATGCAGACAGCCTGCTGGCTGAAGTCGAAGAAGGCACCGTTGACTGGGTACCCAATTTTGACGGCACCCTGCGCGAACCTGCACTACTGCCTGCGCGTTTACCCAATGTCTTGCTAAATGGTACCACCGGCATTGCCGTTGGTATGGCAACTGATATTCCGCCGCACAATTTACGTGAAGTCGTCAATGCCGTTGTACACATACTTGATAATCCCGATGCAACTCTCGAAGACATTCTCAAGCATGTACCCGGCCCGGATTACCCAACACGCGCGGAAATCATCACACCCAAAGCGGATATCAAAGCCATGTACCGTACCGGCAATGGCTCTATTCGCATGCGCGCTGTCTATGAAGAAGAAAATGATGAGATTATTATCACCGCGCTGCCGCACCAAGTCTCTGGCGGTAAAGTCCTCGAACAAATTGCACAGCAAATGCAGGAGAAAAAACTGCCGCTTGTTTCTGATTTACGTGATGAATCGGATCACGAAAACCCAACACGGCTCGTCATCATCCCACGCTCCAACCGGGTAGACGTACCTGCATTAATGAACCATTTATTTGCAACAACCGATCTTGAACGCACCTATCGTATCAATCTCAACATGATTGGCTTGAACGGACGCCCGCAAGTCAAAGGCCTGCTGCAAATTTTAACTGAATGGCTGGAATACCGAACCACTACAATCAAGCGCCGTTTACAATACCGTCTTGATGTGATCACTCGTCGTTTACATATTTTAATCGGCTTAATGGCAGTTTATCTCAATCTCGACGAAGTCATTCGCATCATCCGCAAGGAAGATGAACCAAAACCTGTTTTGATGAAACGCTTCAAGCTGAGCGAAGAACAAGTCGATGCTATTTTAGATACCAAGTTACGCCATTTGGCAAAACTGGAAGAAATGCAAATCCGCCGTGAACAGGACGCGCTTTCCAAAGAAAAAAATGAAATCGAAGCTACCCTGGGATCCAAAGCCAAATTAAAAAAACTCATCCGTGAAGAATTAATCGTCGGCGCAGAAAAGTTCGGTGATAAACGCAAATCACCTATCGTCAAACGTGAAGAAGCGTTAGCGATGAAAGAAACAGAAATACTGCCAACCGAACCGCTGACCGTGGTTCTTTCCAGCAAAGGCTGGATACGTGCTGCCAAAGGCCATGACATTGATCCCACCTCACTCAACTACAAATCAGGTGACAGTTACCTTATCAGCGCCATAGGACGCAGCAATCAACCCGCTATCTTTTTAGATTCTGCCGGCCGGTCTTATTCATTACCGGCACACACCCTCCCTTCAGCACGCGGACAAGGCGAGCCATTAACCGGCAAATTAACACCGCCCCCGGGCGCAGAATTTATCAGCGTATTAATGGGCGAACCGGAACAATTGTTAGTGCTGGCCTCCGATGCCGGCTATGGATTTATTGTTAAATTAGGTGAGCTGCCATGCAAAAACCGTGCGGGTAAAGCCATGCTGTCTGTACCGTCAGGCTCACGCGCACTCATGCCGGCAGTCATCTCCAGTACAGAACAAAATTATATTGCCATTGTTTCCAATACTGGCCATTTACTGGTATTCCCATTAAGTGAATTACCTGAGCTGACCAAAGGTAAAGGCAATAAATTAATGAATATACCCAGTGCAAAAGTCAGTACAAGAGAAGAATTTGTTAAAGATATTGCCGTATTGAATAACGCACAAAACTTATTAATTATGGGTGACGGCAAACCCTTTACGCTAAAACCAGCTGACTGGAAAAATTTTATAGGCTCACGCGCACAACGCGGCAACAAACTGCCCCGCGGCTGCCGGCATGTGGGCAAGTTAAAGGTGGAATAAACAAAACCCTAATAATGCATTTTAAATATAAAATCATATTGACTGCTTAACCACCGGCTCGCTTTCCACAACTGGCGCAGCCTGTGGTGCACGCCGTGCAAACAACAGCGCCACTGCTTGTTTAGCCGCACTAAATGAAATAGCTTCTTCTTCAGGTTTGTAATCATCAACAACAGCAATAGCAGCCAAATTGGTATGCGCTTTCACACGCTGGCCTGTACTATACAACTTGGCTAATTCTTCATTTCTAACCGGTTTTTTTGCTGGTACAGCACGGCTGCCTAACAATGCGGCCAATTTTTGTTTAAAGTTGTTATCAATACTGCCTGTCGCTGAAATGGCGTTTAATTCCGCCTGTCTTGCCGCTGTATCTCTCTTGAATAATCCATTGTCAGCCAGCAAACTGGTTGCCTGACCAACCTTGCCGGCAGTCACAATGCTCAACTCGGCTTTTTCATGATCTTGTGTTTCTATATCCTTCATATACATATTAATAGACGTCATTGCAATTCGTATGGCTTCTTCCCTCTGTGCTGACGTTAACTTGTTTAAATCCATTTTTTCATTCAACGCCGCCAACAGCCTGTTTCTTTCCAGTTCTTCTTCTTGCTTTTTCTTTTCAGTATCCAGCTCTCTGAGTTGCTGCTGATACTGGCTCAACGTTTGCTCCTGCTGACCGCACATATTCTCCAATTCCTGCAGACGCGCATCCGTTAACTGCTCATCTTTCTGAATCTGGGTACGCCTGACATCGTACTCTCTAAGCAATCTGGCCATCTCGGTCAAATCATTATGCATTTCATTTTCTTTTGCTTTCAGCGCATTAAGTGCTGCTTGCTGTTTGCAAAGATTATCCTGATTAAGCAATCGTGCCTGAGCAAATATCAATAACACTTTTAATTCAATGACTGCCTCCAGTGACAATTGAATAGTTGAATCATAATCCTGCAACTGCTGTACCAGTGTACGTATCAACACCGTATTATAAGAAGTTTCCTTCCAGCCGCCCTCAGAAAAGATATCTATAATTTTCCCTGAATTATCTACGCCAGAGCCGCCAAGAACTTCTGTAATTATTTTATCAAGTCTGGGAAAACGTGTTCTGGAATTCATGATGCGGTAAAAAATACCTGTCAGCCATGAATCTACCGGCCCCCTGTAAATCTCTTTTGCTGTCAATAGGCACTGCATTAATTCTTCATGCCTTCCGTGCACAATAAATATCGCGAGATCATCGGCTGTTTTATTTAAATTCTGTAACGGGTTAATTCTTGTCAATGACACGATTGATCTCCTTATTTACCCGAATGTGCTTATATTTTAATTCATTTCCAACCATCTTCATGCATTATGCTCTGCTAGACTGGCTTGGTTCAATTAGTATTTACCCACGGGCATTGCTGACATATTTTATGTATGTTTTTTGAGCCAGCTCGCAATTGAAGCAGACATACGCTTACCTACTTTATTGCTCACATAAATACCAATGTGGCCGCTTGGATAGACTTGTTCTATATAATCAATTGATTTAACATAATTTTTTAAACAATGTGACGCGCTGGGCGGAACAATTTCATCTTCACTAGCGATCACATTCAAAACAGGTACCACCACGTTCTTCAAATCAACCTTTCTGCCGCCGAGAAATAATTTACCCTTAATGAGCTTATTGTCACGATAAAACATCTCGGCCATTTCCCTGAATGCCCTGCCCGCCTGGTCCGGTGCGTCATTTAACCATTTCTCCACCCGTAAAAATTTTTCTGTTGAAATCTCATCTGCTAATTTATCGATGAAGTTAAGATACTTTTTTCCAACCAGTTCAAACGGCCGCAGCGAGATAAAAAACTGGGTAAGCCACGCTCCAGGCACATTGCCGGTCAATTCAGTTAGTTTGCGCATATCTATCTTATTCAATAACTGAGCGACTGTATTATCGTCTGTTGAAAAATCAACAGGCGCCGAAATTAATACCAGATTTTTAACATAACGATATAAAGCGGTATAACATAGACACATTAAACCGCCCTGACAAATACCAAGCAAATTGACCGCGGGCTGATTAGTAGTATCCAGTATAAATTTGATGGTGTAATGCAAATAATCATTCACATAATCACTAAACGAAATATCAGCATCGTTTTTATCCGGATAACCCCAATCCAGCATGTACACATCAGCACCTTCATCCAGCAAGCCGCGTATGAATGAATGTTCTGGAAATAAGTCCAGAATTTCCGGGCGGTTAACTGTCGCGAACACAACCAGTAAAGGCGTTTTTAATGGATTTTTGACTTTCGGTTCATAGTGATACAACTTGAGCTTATCATGCTGGTAAACCAGTGTGCGTTTGTTATAAACATAATCAAATCCGCCGGTTTGCCGAAGCAGTTCTAGTCCCTGAGACAGCATGTCAGTAAAATTTGTTGTCGTCATTATTTTGGCATCATTGTTTTCCAAAAAGTCATTGCCGCATTCATAAATTCACCATACATTTCCTGATAGTCAGGTTGATGAATTTTTTTTGCATAAATCTCATGACAACAGCTGAGCCAGAGATCATATAACTCACGCACATCTTTTATTGGTTTATCATCTTTTGTCCGCTTAATCCATTCTTTCAACATTAGCTCAGAAGCTTCGGTACTCATTTCAGCCATAGCTTTCCAGTATTTTTGCAATGGCATTTGCTGCTGATTCAGGTTCATCACATTCCATTGTGATTGTAGTGTATCAAGCCATTTTTGAATTTGCTGCATATGCTCTTGCGGATCGACAAATGCGTTTTTACTGAATAACCCCTGCAAATTATTATCCGCACTGTTGAAAAATTGCTTGGTCTGCTCCATCCACATATCATACAAATTCTGGTTAAATTCAAATCCCGTATGCTGCTTTTCCATGCACTTCTCCTAATTAACAACGCTTATCTTTTTTCGATAATGACTATATAAAATTGCCAGCGCACATGACACTGTACTTAACTTAATATCATTAATATGACTCATTAAGACAGGTACTCTGCTGCCTAACACAATACCCGTGTTACGTGATTCGGCAAGGTACTCTAGCTGCTTCACTAAAATACTGCCTGTTTCCAGATTGGGTACCACCATGATGTCAGCATTACCAATCACTGGCGAGGTGATTCCCTTTGCATGTGCTACTTCAATTGAAATCACATTATCAAATGTTAACGGGCCATCCAGTATGCCGCCTTGAATCTGGCCGCGTTCTGCCATTTTACACAATGCTGACGCATCAACTGTTGAACGTAATGCATAATTGACATTATCTGATCCAGCAATAATAGCGACTTTTGGTTCAGCAATACCAAGTGCGTTAGCAAAATCAATTGCATTCTGGGTGATGCCTCGCTTGACATCCAGACTGGGCTCTATATTAACCTGCGTATCTGTTAGAATCAGGGCTTTATGATATGTCGGTACATCAAGTACCGCCGCAAAGCTCATTGGTTTGTCTGTCATCAATCCCTTATCATGACGCTGAATAGCATGCAGTAAATCTTCGCGTGTCACGCCGCCGCGTATAACAATGCCTGCTTCATCTTCACGTGCCATTAAAATAGCACGCGCAATCGCTGCGTGGCTGTGTTCAATGTCAACTAATGTGTACTGGCTGATATCAACGCCAGCCGTTTCTGCGGCTGATAGTATTTTATCTTTAGGGCCGATCAGAACAGGGTTGATTAATCCCGCAACCTGTGCATCATGCACGGCTTTGATAATAGTATCTCTTACAGGATAAATAACGGCTGCTTTAAGCGCACCTAATTTTTTCGCACTCTCGAGATAAGGAGCAAATAGTGAATAAGGGCGACGTAATGTGATTTCTGGCATCACTGCTTTTTGCCGGCGGATTTTTTTCATCGGCGCGATCACTTCAGCCTGACCTTCCAGTACCAGTTCTTGCATTTGATTAACACATTCACAGGAAAAAATAACCCGGCTTTTTTCTGGTTTTTTTTCAATGGCTGTAACGGTTACCGTCAGTATATCGCCTATTGCAACAGGCCGCTTGAAACGTAAGGATTGGCTGACATAAATGGTTCCCGGGCCGGGTAATTGTGTTCCCAGCACAGTCGAAATTAACGCACCGCCCCACATACCATGAGCAATGATTTTTTTAAACATCTCGCTTTGGGCGTATTCAATATCAACGTGCGCGGGATTAATATCGCCAGACATGATGGCAAAAATTTGGACATCTTTCTCTGTGAGCGTACGGATCAGACTGGCGCTATCACCTTGATTAATCTCATCAAACGTTCTATTTTCCAAATATTCCATGAGCAAGGTTCCAGTCCATTCCCTTGTCTTAATGTTAACATGAATTGGGGGTTGCTGGCATCAGCACACGCTAGTTTCGCCGATAAGCTGGCTATCAATGAAAATGGTATGATTATGCCGACCAACTACGTTGTCATAGATGACGATAGCAAAGCCACAGGTTTCAGGTATTAAAGGTAAGCTGCATTCGTTTTAATTTAAACTGGACGTCAGTATCCTTTAGTTTATTAGCTTGGTCATTTAAAAGTTTCTCCCCTATTTAGCTGGATGACCCGCTGCAAATTTATGCAAAATGCTGGCGATGAGTGTCTGATAAGGAACACCCTCAAAAGCAGCTTTTTGCTTGATGCGAATTAAATCGCTGCTCGATAAGCGAATATTAATTCTGGCATCTTTTCGCAAAGTGTTTTTAGCTATTTTTTTGGCGACCGATATTTCACGGTTAATGTTTTTAACGGATTTCCATTCACCCTTATCGAATGAATCAGAAATTTCCTGTTCGGATTGATCTAACTTGATAGTTTTTTTATCTTTTTTCATCATTCACCTCATTTATGTCAAGATACTTACGTTGTGCCTTTCGGTTAGGAATAATCGTTTTAAGAAAAATAACGTTTTTATCTTGCACAAATGGAACCAAATAAGCATAACCATTTAATTCGACCACATATATTTTCTGGTGTGCGTACTTTTCCTGATTAGGATGCTCAATAATATCGATCAGATCATCATTCTCAATGGCAGAAATCACTTCTTCGAAGCTGACACCGCGTGTGGTGATTAATGCTTCATTTTTTTCGCTGTCCCAGTCGTAAATATTCGACATATTCTATCTTCCAATGTTATGACAATGTGTGCCTATCGTCAACAGTTCAATTCAGCAGGTTTAATTGTCGGGGTGTCGCAAGGGTGTTATTGAATAAATCAGGCGGGCTATTATGCCAGCGCAGGCTGGCATCCAGAAAGTTAAAAGTTAGAATATGAAAAATGGTAGATACAAAACAATAAATTATACAGTTTTATCCCGCATAACCACCCGATAAATCCATGTGCAAAGCGCAGCTGTAACGGCAACACTCAGGAGGCCAGTAAATGGCATCAGACTATCCGGCATGATGCGCAATGCATCTGAACTTTGTTTAAGCGCAAAGGGAATAGCAAGCACCACTCCCATCAGGGATGCACCTGCAACAATGCCGCAGGAAAGCAGCAAGCCGCGATGCTTGTGCGCATTTGCACTCTTTTCATCACTTACTCTGCCGCCAGGATAACGTTTGCTTAAGCGATAATGAATGAAGTAAGACAACAATCCGCCAATGACTACCGGCACAGAACTATCCAGCGGCAAATAAATACCAACACCAACTGCCAGCACTGGCAAACGTGTGCCAAATTGTTTCAAGACTTCATCAATAATAATACAGACAACCGCTACGCTGGCACCTGTCAGAATCATCGGCCAATCCAGCTGATGACTAAATGCACCTTGTGCCACTGTCGCCATCAAACCTGCTTGCGGCGCCGCCAGCATCTGCGACGTACTCATGCCCGGCCGCGGAAATACACCCCCAATGCCATAAGCGTTATAGAGCAGCTGCAAAATAGGCGGAATGACAAATGCGGTCACCACAACACCGAGCACCAGCATCACCTGTTGTTTCCAGGGCGTTGCGCCGACTATTTGCCCTACTTTGAGATCCTGCATCGTATCATTTGAAATCGCTAACGCGGCGCCAATCACGACTGTGCTGCCAATCGCAACAACAGAACCAAATAAACGCAGACCTGTATCTACCATTAATGATGGCTGCGTACTGAAAAACGCGAGCATGACTAGACACAAAATCAGCAATGTCGATACCAGCAAACCCGACACGGGGTTATTGGTCGAACCAATCAATCCTGCGAAATAGGCAGAAATAGAACAGAAAATAAAACCGCCAACCAGGACATAGATCGTGCTAAACCCTGCAAGAAAGTGGCGGACACCCGCACTAACATTGGCATCTGCCGGCATCATGGTATGCGAAATCATCCAGTACAGAGGACCGAGCAATACTAATATGCCAAGTAACACATAGTGGATGGAAATATCATGCTCGAGCCTGTCGATGACTTTTTTCTTGCCCAGACGCATATGGCGTACCGTAACAAACGATGTATAGATACTGTGCCCCACAGGTTTCAATAGTGTGCACAGCGTCCACAAACCGCCTACGAGCATGGTACCGACACCCATATAACGCACATGGCTCTTCCAGATGGCCATTGCCATCTGATTAGCTGTCTCTGCATCCGGCATGCCATACAAGTGTGTCAGCACCGGCACCCCAATAATCCATCCGATCACAATGCCCACCAGCAAACTGAGTGCGACATTGATACCAACGATATACCCTGCGGCAATCAGCGCCGGCGAAAAACCAAGCCCAAAACCGGCAATGGTTGAGCCCGTTTTAAACCAGCACATATAACTATCTGATAAAACTTGAAACCCTGCCTGACACAACGCGATCACTGATCCAACCAAACCACCAAATGTTAACGATTTGAGATCACCTTCTTCTTTGGCCATGCTGGCTTTCAGGATATTGCCAATCGCTACACCTTCGGGATAGCGCAAGGTTTTATCCTGTAGCAGCGCACGTCGCAGCGGAATGGTAAACAGCACCCCCAGTGCGCCGCCTAACAAAGACGCCAGCACTGTCTGCCAATAATTGAATCCATCCCAGACATGCATGATCACAAGTGCCGGCAAAATAAACGATACGCCGGCTGTCAGCGCTTCACCAACAGATGCCATCGTCTGTACCATGGTGTTTTCCAGAATATTGGAATCGCGGAAAAAGCGCAGTATCCCCATTGAAATAATAGCAGCGGGGATGGAAGCTGAAATCGTCGTTCCCACTTTTAAGCCTAGGTAAGCATTTGCGGCGGCAAGAATAACGGTCAGAATAACGCCCAGCACCACCACACGCAGGGTGATTTCCGGCAAAATGACTTTAGAGGGGATAATAGGACCCTGTTGGCTGCCTTTTGATTGTTCTTGCTGGCTATTCGCCATACCATGCTCCCCTTAGTTTTACAGCGGTTCCCGTTGAAGCAGGCTATCTTATTGTTAAAGCGCGACTGGATGCCAG
>CAZOVT010000017.1:0-21330 GCA_964583565.1 uncultured Coxiellaceae bacterium | reverse complement strand
AATAAGATAGCCTGCTTCAACGGGAACTATCGTTAGTTTTATTATTCGTACCACTCATCCAGCTTATGATGCAATTCTTTTATCCCCACCCCTTTCAGGGCTGAGAAACATTGCAAGGTAACAGATTCATATTTGTCCGTCAAAGCTGTCTTGACCGCATGAAAGGCGGCCGCTGCCGCCCCGTTACTCAGCTTGTCGACTTTATTTAGCAATACCTGCACCGGCAAGTTTCTAGCCGCACAATAGTCCAGCATTTGCCAATCCAGGTCCCGAAGCGGGTGCCGGATATCCATCACTAATACCAGTCCTTTCAATGACTCACGCTGCTCAAAGTAGGTCCCGATGGTTTTTTCCCACTTCATTTTTATGGCAGCCGGTACCTTGGCAAAACCATACCCGGGCAGATCCATCAATCGACGGTTTTCATCCAGCACAAAGACGTTTATCATCTGGGTGCGTCCCGGTGTTTTACTGACCCGTGCCAGTCCCTTATGCGTCACCCGGTTAAGGACACTGGACTTGCCTGAGTTGGATCGGCCGACGAAAGCAACCTCAGCACCCCTGTCGGGTGGTAACTGCTCTACATCTGCCACACTTAAAAGAAAAGAAGCTTTTTGATATTGTATTGTCATATTAGACTAGACCGCCTACCCTATATTCATTTTCAAATTTCACAAACCTTCGACCTTACACGATAGTGCGCAGGATATAAACAACGGAAGCTTACATGATACAGAATTCTCTCAACCCAGCACAGCAAGAAGCGGTTCAAGCCCCGCTTGGCCACCAGTTGATTCTGGCTGGCGCTGGCAGCGGCAAGACCCGGGTACTGACCCAGCGTATTGCCTGGCTGATCCAGCATGAAGGTATCTCACCATTTAACATACTAGCGGTGACCTTCACCAACAAAGCGGCCAATGAAATGCGCTCGCGAGTCGAAAACATGCTGCGCATGCCCGCAAAAGCAATGTGGATAGGTACCTTTCACGGCCTCTCCCACCGCTTTCTGCGTGCTCACTGGCAAGAAGCCGGGCTGCCGCAGACCTTTCAGATTCTCGATTCCGATGACCAGTTCCGGTTAATACGCCGCGTGATCAAGGCGTTGAATCTGGATGAAGACCGTTTTCCACCCAAGGAATCACAATGGTTTATCAATAAACAAAAGGAACAGGCTCGCGAGCCGCATCAGGTGGACAGCTATGATGTATCCAACCAGATGCTTATCCGGATTTATCAGGCTTATCAGGAAGCCTGTCAGCGTGCTGGCGTCATCGATTTTGCTGATCTGTTATTCAAAACCTATCGGTTGCTGCAAACAAATGATGACTTACGCGCACATTATCAGACGCGCTTCCGCTGCCTGCTGGTAGATGAGTTTCAGGATACCAATACCATCCAGTATTTATGGCTGAAATTATTTGCCGGTGATCAGGGTGCCGTCATGATAGTCGGTGATGATGACCAGTCCATTTATGGCTGGCGCGGTGCGCAAGTTGAAAATATTCATCGCTTCTCAAGTGACTTTCCCGGCGCAACCGTCATTCGGCTGGAACAAAATTACCGTTCCACTGGCACCATACTGCAAGCGGCGAATGCGTTAATATCACAAAATGCCGGCCGCATGGGAAAAAATCTATGGACCGAAGGCAAAGATGGCGAGCGGATTACAGTGTATGCCGCTTTCAATGAAACAGACGAAGCATTTTTCATCGTCAACCGTATTCGTGAATTACGCCAGTCTGATTATCGCTTGAGAGACATAGCCATTCTCTATCGCTCCAACGCTCAGTCACGTGTGATTGAAGAAGCATTAATGCAATTTGGTATCCCCTATCGTGTTTATGGTGGTCTGCGCTATTTCGACCGGCAGGAAATCCGTGATGCGCTGGCTTATTTACGCCTCATTGCAAATCGTTCTGATGATCCCGCGTTTGAACGCATTATCAATACGCCTACACGCGGCATTGGCGACCGCACCATTTCAGCCATTCGTGACTATGCTAAAGAAACTGGATTCACGTTATGGAATGCGTTAATCCAGCTGCTCGAACAAAAACAATTTGCCGCCCGCACGGAAACTGCCCTGACTTCTTTCGTTAACCTGATTAACACCATGTCTGAACGTTCATTAACGATGGCGTTAGATAAACAGGTGGAATATGTTTTGAATGCCAGCGGTATCATTGAGCATTATCGCAAAGAAAAAGGTGAAAAAGGATTAACACGAATTGAAAATTTGGAAGAATTGGTCAATGCCGCGCATCAATTCAGCCAGGAAGGTGTGCCCGATGATATGCCGCCCATGGCAGCATTTCTTGCCTACGCCGCACTGGAATCCAGTGAAGAACAAGCAGAAACATATGATGACAGCGTACAATTGATGACATTGCATTCTGCCAAAGGCCTTGAATTCCCGGTTGTCTTTTTAGGCGGCTGCGAAGAAGAATTATTTCCGCATTATCTATGCATGAATGACCCTAAAGGACTGGAAGAAGAACGCCGCCTTTGTTATGTCGGTGTAACACGCGCGATGAAAAAGCTATTTATGACGTATGCTGAAGTACGCCGCCTGTTTGGTCGTGAAGCTCATCACCGGCCTTCACGTTTTTTACATGAAATTCCATCTGAATTAATCGAGGAAATTCGTTTTCGTACTAAAGTATCACGGCCATCTTCATATCCATCATCCAGCATGAAAAATACGTATGTACCGCAGTCGGAAGGACGTTTTCGTATTGGACAGGAAGTTCACCACCAGATATTTGGTACCGGCACAATACTGGACTGTGAAGGCGATGGTGACGATATGAAAGTGAAAGTGCGCTTTGCGCAGGTTGGAACTAAACTGCTGATCGCAAGCTATCTAAGTCCGAAATAAGTATTTCAAGGGTACCTATGTATAAACTCATTCGCCCTATATTATTCAAGCTAGATCCCGAGCTGACGCACACGCTGGCATTAATTAGTTTGCAATTTGTTTACAGGATGGGTTTGTCCCGGTTATTTTCCCAACCAGTTTCTACGCCGCGAACAGTAATGGGGCTTAACTTTTCAAATCCTGTCGGTTTAGCTGCCGGTTTTGATAAAAATGGCGATTATATCGATGCGCTTGCCGCGCTGGGATTTGGTTTCATTGAAATAGGTACTATCACGCCCAAACCGCAAACAGGTAATCCGCGTCCGCGTTTATTTCGATTAATAAAACAACAAGCGATTATCAATCGCATGGGCTTTAATAATAAGGGCATGGATTATGTTGCCGCGCAGCTTAAAAAAATCCGCTACAAGGGTATTCTGGGTATTAACATCGGCAAAAATGCCGCGACGCCAAATGAATTTGCCATTCAGGATTATCTAGCCTGTTTCCGCACATTAGCACCTTATGCCAGTTACATGACTATTAATATTTCATCGCCAAATACCACAGGGCTGCGAAATTTGCAGGAACGTTCTGCGCTTGTTCCACTGTTACAAGCACTCAAGCAAGAACAGCAGCAGAGTGAGCATTACGTGCCGCTGCTTGTGAAAATATCACCTGATCTGTCGGATACCGAGCTCACCGAACTTGCTAATGTGTTACTGGAACAAAAAATTGATGGCGTGATTGCAACCAATACCACTATTGCACATGAAGGTGAAAAAGGCGGATTAAGCGGCGAACCGTTACGACAACGCAGCACTGATGTTATTAAACAATTACACGCTCACCTTGGAGAGCACATCCCAATCATTGCTTCCGGCGGCGTGATGGACTCAGCATCTATTCAAGAAAAAATAGATGCTGGTGCAAAGCTAGTGCAGGTGTATACAGGATTTATTTATTCGGGACCCGGGATGGCGTGCATGGGCCCCCGCCTTCGCGGGGGTGACAGTGGTGATGTGCGGGGGTGACAGAAATAACTACTCCACCGTCACTGACTTGGCTAAATTACGCGGCTGGTCGACGTCTGTACCTTTCAGCACAGCGACATGATAAGCCAGCAGCTGCAAGGGAATCGTATACAAAACAGGATTCAACAAGGGATGTACGCTGGGCATTGCGACCAGATGCGCATCTGCAAATGCATCTTCATGAAATTGATGAACCCGATCCGTCAAGATATATAGCTTGCCGCCGCGTGCGCGCACTTCCTGTAAATTTGACAGACTTTTCTCAAACATGGCATCGCCGGGTACCGTCGAAATCACAGGCATGGCAGGATCAACTAACGCTAACGGTCCATGTTTCAATTCACCAGCTGGATACCCTTCGGCATGAATATAGGAAATTTCCTTCATCTTTAACGCACCTTCCAGTGCAATTGGATAAAGTGTACCGCGGCCAAGAAATATCGCATGCTCTTTATTTGTAAACGCTTTCGCCCAGTTCGCAATAACTGTGTCTTGCTGCAATACTTTATTAATGACAACTGGTAAATGGTGCAACTGATCTACAATGTCCGCTTCAAATACATCATCCCTGGCATGATGACGGCGCAACGATAACGCCAGCAGCAGTAATGCTATCAACTGAGTAACAAACGCCTTGGTTGATGCAACGCCTATCTCTACACCAGCACGCGTCAGAAACTGCAGATTCGCTTCACGTGTCATCGTACTGCCAGACACATTACAAATAGCCAGTGTACTCAGATAATTCATTTTTTTAGCCAGCCGCAGCGCGGCCAGTGTATCCGCTGTCTCACCGGATTGTGACAGGGTTACAAACAATGTATTGTCCGTTTTCGCAATAGCACGATAACGAAATTCACTGGCTACTTCCACGCTGCAGGGAATATTTGCCAGCGCTTCAATCCAGTATTTTGCAATCAGCGCTGCGTGATAACTTGTTCCGCATGCAATCAGCTGCACATTGGCAGTCTGTTGAAAAATAGCTTCGGATGCATGGCCAAAAATCGCGGGTAACACATGATTTTTTGCAACACGGCCTTCCAGACACGCCGCAACGGCTTCAGCCTGCTCCATGATTTCTTTTTTCATGTAATGGCGATATTCGCCGCGCTCGATGGAATCATGTGAAATAGAAAGCGTATGCTGTTCACGCTCTATCGATTGATGCTTGCCGTCATAAATACGAATATCATCCAGTGTGATTTCAGCAATATCGTTATCTTCGAGATAAATAAAATCCTGTGTCACAGCTAGTAATGCAAGCGGATCAGACGCAAGAAAATTCTCGCCCTGTCCCTTGCCGATTACCAGCGGGCTGCCATGCCGGATAGCAATCAGCATATCTGGATGCTGTTTAGATAAAATACCAAGCGCGTAAGCACCTTCCAGTTCCGCCGTGGCTTTGCGTATTGCCTGCAGCAGATTATTGTCTTGTGAATAATACCGGTGAATCAGATGCACAATCACTTCTGTGTCTGTTTCCGAGTGAAATTCGTAGCCATCAGCCTGCAGCTGCTTACGCAGTGCCGCGTGATTTTCAATAATACCGTTATGGACCAGCGCGAATTCATCATGAGAGACAAAAGGATGAGCGTTACGTTCCGATGGTGCGCCATGCGTTGCCCAACGGGTATGCGCAATACCCATGTGGCCATGAAATGGGCTGGCATGCATCGCCTGTTCCAGTTCCCGTACCTTGCCTGCAACTCGTAATCGTTTCAGCTGATGCTGCTTGTCCAGAACTGCCAGACCAGCAGAGTCATAACCCCGATACTCAAGTTTTTTCAATCCATTAATCAATAAGTTAGCAATTGGCCGTCTGGCCACAGCACCGACAATACCACACATGGGATGACATTCCTCAACTAGGATTGGTACAAAAAGTGAGCCATTATATACTAAACAGGCTTTTAAATGCGAGTTATCTAGCTATCTTGTGCTTCCCTTTGCGGGCGTCGTTTCTGCTGTTTCCCGTGCCGAGAAACGATCTTTTAATTCTTCCAGCACATTCTCCGTCTGTTTGCGAATCTCGTTGGCGACATCAAGCTCCAATAACCCATCACGCAGCTCTTTGCCGATATGCATGGCATCTGTAAATACATTTTCCTGCGCATCCCTAACCGCCTCACTCACCGCAAATAACTGCTCCAGCGCAGGTTTGTTTTTCTTATCTTTCATGATTTCCAACATATCTTTCGCGGTCACTTCAGCACCTTTTTCCATCGCGGCCAATGACTTAATAAAATTAAACTCAAGGTTAACACGGTGCATCTGGGAAAAGTGCCTGGCCGTTGGCGCACCTGGCAAAGGCGGCGGTGGCGGCGGCATAAATTTAATGGCTGTTTTTGATTGTGCTTTCGTTACCGCATGAGCAATCGCTGCCGCCTCATGTGATTTGCTAACGACATTTACTAAATCAACCGGCGCAGGTGTCGTTTCAACCAAATTTTTAAGCGTATTTTTTACAACATCGGCAGGAACAGTCGTGCCGTTTTTACCTTTAAATGCCAGCTTGCCGAGATCAACTTTTTCATCCAGTCTGGCTGCCATGTCAGTTTTCCATTCGGCAGTATGTTTATCTTTACGTTTTTCTGCTGCAGCTACTTTAGTTTCCATTCTAGCAATACTGTTATCCAGTCGTTTTAACTCTATCGACCAAAATTCCACTTTCTTTTTCAATTCAATCTGAGACAGTAATGCCATCTGCTGATGCTGCTTGCTTATTCTATACAGCTCTTGTTTGTGAATAATGAAATATTGATTGCTTATTTCTTCTTTCATCCTGACCTGTCTTACAATCGCTTCTTTTTCTTTTTGTCGTATTTTATGTTTTTGCAGAATATATTTTTCGATCAACCGCGTGATGATATCAGCGATAACGATCTCCTGTATCAGCATATTCATCATATCTTTAGATGCAGGTGACAATGGATTTTGTAATGCAAGAAGAAGGTCATTTGGTGTGCTGGGCGACATGATCCGGTCAACATATTTCATGTCTCCCGATTTTCTATCCCGATGCCGACGCCTGATACCAGCTGGGCGAGAAGTTAAAGAAGGCATAAACTACCCCCTGTTTTTATTATACGTACAGTATAACAAAGCTGGCTGAAGGAAGGATTAAGGTGAATGGAGTGCCTTGATTTATATGAGGTTTGCAACCTTCATTCTTTCTCAGGCCGCTGCCAGTCTTTAATTGTTTGCTGATGTGAACGTGCGAGGGTCAGCTGCTTTGCTGGTGCGTCCTGCGTAATAGTGGAACCTGCACCTATCGTTGCCTGCTCCCCAACGGTAACAGGCGCCACAAGTTCTGTACCAGACCCAATAAATGCACCGTCACCAATAACTGTTTTATGTTTGTTAACACCGTCATAATTGCAGGTGATGGTACCCGCGCCAATATTGACTTTTTTACCAACGTCACTGTCGCCAATATAACTTAAATGATTAATTTTGCTGCCATCCGCAATCTGGCTCTTTTTCACTTCAACAAAATTTCCAATATGCACGTTAGACGCCAGCACAGTGCCTGGCCGCAGCCGGGCAAAAGGGCCAATCACGCAATCAGCCGCAATGCTTGTTTCTTCAATCACCGAGTTCGCCCGGATATCAACACGACTGCCTATCTGGCTGTCACGAATCATCGTGTTCGGGCCAATTCTGCATCCGTCACCAATGACCACATGCCCTTCCAGAATAACATTCACATCAATATAAACATCCCGACCCACCGTCACATCACCGCGCACATCGAATCTGGCTGGATCCGCGATAGACACGCCTTGCCGCATTAATTTTTCTGCCTGAGCCAATTGATACAAACGTTCAGCTTGTGCCAGTTGCACCCGGTCATTAATGCCGCTGATTTCTTCCGCTTTATCCGGGTGTACCGTCACAACCGGCATCGATTCGTTAACCGCCATGGCGATAACATCCGTTAAATAATATTCATTTTGTGAATTTTTATTTTGTAACTGAGACAGCCATTTTTTAAGCCGCTCACTCGGCAGCAAATAAATGCCTGAATTAACTTCTGTCAGGCAGCGCTCATCTGCTGTTGCATCTTTTTCTTCGACAATACCAGTCAGTTGCTGCTGTTTATTCCGTTTAATGCGGCCATAACCCGCTGGATTATCCAGTATCGCTGTCAGGATACCGGCAGCATCAGCCGGTGTGTTATCAATCAAACGTTTTAGTGTCTGCACAGAAATTAACGGAACATCGCCATATAACACCAGCACCTGTTGATTGCCTTTAATGTGTGACATTGCTTGCTGCAACGCATGACCCGTACCTAATTGTTCAGTCTGATGCGCCCAGATCACAGGACGATCCGCGAGATACGATTTCAACGCATTGCCCTGATGTCCATACACAACAACAGGCTTGCTATCCGGTGCCAGCACTAACGCTGTATCGATAACATGCTCGAGCACCGCTTTACCCGCCAGCAGATGCAGCACCTTGGGCACATCTGAATGCATGCGCTTGCCTTGTCCCGCTGCCAGTATCACGGTTTGAATCGTCATGATGCCGCCATTACCATGTCATGTATGTGTCTGACAAATACCGACACTGCTTCATCACCCATAATCGTGTGATCAATACAAAGAAATTCCGCGTGTTCCAGCCGGTTTGCAATCGCATTAATTGTAAAAGAGACATCGCCAAGTGGATGAACGTCACCATATTCGCCCACGACCAGAATGGGATCTTCTTCACCGCTGTATGCCTGATGCGGTGTTTGAACCAGCATTAACTGCCAATCCTGATATTTATTGCGGTGCGTTCGTTTAAAATCCTGCAATTCCTTTTCTACTTTATGCAGGTTAGCATGGTCAAGACGTATAATTTTCGGCATGATTCTATTTTGTAATCTGGCAGCCATTTGTGATGCAGCATCGGAATCCTGCAAGTCTGTCAGTTGGCGAATCAGCGAAAACACATCGTAATCACACAAGTTTTTATAATTGGCATAATTTGATTCGATAAATTCCCGCTTGTGTTCTTCATTATGGTGCGACGACTCCACCCCCTGATTAAAGTGATTGGCCGCCACTAAAAATTTACCCAGTTTACTTTGCCGGATGGTGGCATAAGGAGCATGAAACTCCAGATTTTCCGCCAGATTTGACAGCAAATGTACCAGCAGCGCTTCCAGTGCCAGTTTTTTTGGTGTCTGATAAATATTTCGTACCATCAAACGGCGTGCCATCAGATAATGTTCAACGGTGCCCACGCCTTTGTAAGTGATGCCCAGACGCTCGCCATCAGCAGATTCCACAATCGCCATGCAATGCAGCATCCAGCGAAAATCAAAATCAGCGTAGCGCACACCGCAAAAATGGCCATCACGCGGGAGATAATCCAGACGATCCGCATCCAGCTGCGACGAAACGATATCTGCCAGCACGTTTTTAATTTTCATCCTGTGCATGATCATGTCAGCTATCGTATGGAATTTATCTTCGGTCAGGTGATAGCGCGGATTCACGCGATTATACTGCATGAAAAAATCGTGCGTGCCAAAGTCAGACAAAAAATACGGTGTCCAGTCTTCATGCCGGACAATTTTATTATGAAACAGCCCTTCAAATGCGTGTGAAAACGGCCCATGCCCGACATCATGCAGCAGACAGGCCAGCATCACCAGTTGACGCTCTTCATCTACCAGTCCAACTTTATGGGCAATCTGGCTCGCCACATAACAGCATCCCAGCGAGTGATTGAAGCGGGTATGTACCGCACCGGGAAAAATAAAATCTCCCAGCCCCATTTGTTTGATATGCCGCAAGCGCTGAAAATTAGGGTGATCCATAAATGGCTTCACCCAGGCATCTTCGGCCGATGTAAACTGCATCGTGCCATGCACGGGGTCTTTGATAACGTGAAAATGTGTTCTATTCATGATGAAGTGAGTCTAATACATGTTGATAGGCATCCAGAATTGTACCATCACCACACACAAATATAACCTTTTCTATTTCGGGATGCAGTTCAAGAAAATTAGCTGTCTCCTTGACTGCGATAGTCGCCGCCTGAGATACCGGAAACCCATAGATACCGCAGCTCAATGCAGGAAAAGCGATTGTCTTTATTTTATTTTCCAATGCCAGTTTCAAGCTGTTCACATAACAGGAGGCAAGCAGCATCGGTTCGCCTTTGGCACCACCCTGCCATATCGGACCAACGGTATGGATCACATAGCTAGCCGGCAAACGGAAACCTTTAGTCATTTTTGCCTGACCTGTCTGGCAATCCCCCAACGCTTCGCAGGCCTCTTGCAGCTCGGGCCCTGCCGCCCGATGTATCGCACCATTTACCCCGCCGCCATTTGTTAAGTGACAGTTTGCCGCATTGACAATTGCATCGACTGATAACAACGTGATATCACCTTCGATGATATCCATTTTCTCTTTAATCATTACTGACTGCTCATTATTTGCATAACCATTACGATTGTATGCCTATTTTAAAAAAGGTCTAGCCTTGACTACTCAACATAATTTGTATAGAACGCAGAAATCACTTCTGGATAATGGCATCCCGCATGAGCGCAAATAACATAGCAATCGTTGATACCACCACCTGTCAATCCCTGAAAGACACCGATAAACCCTTCATTCTGGCGCTAAAAATAGGCGAAAAACTGTTTGACGGCATTCTCCGCTGTGCGGATGCGGTCAATCTCAAATCCGCCAGCATTAGTGGCCTGGGCGCTCTGGATGACGTCACCGTTGCCTACTACAACCTCGACACCAAACAATATCAAACCAAACTTTTCTCGGGCATGTACGAGTTAATCTCCCTGAACGGTAATATCGCCTTTGTGGATGGCAAGCGGTTTATCCATATCCATGCCGCACTGGGAACGGAAGAATACAATGTTGTGGGTGGTCATATTATGGACGCAACCGTTGGCCCCTCGGCTGAAATTACCATTATCCCCCTGCAAGGCCAGATCAACCGTGCCTACGATGAGACAACGGGGCTGAAACTGATGTGCCCGATCAAGCCATAACGCCGGATCGTTTCACTAAAGTATAGGCGATGCTTACATGCTCTACATCGTTTCACTAAAAAATAAGTGGTGTTTGCGAACGCAGCGTCAGGGGTCCCACTGGGGGATGGGTGACACGAGTACGCAAACACCACTTATTTTTTAGTGAAACGATGTACTCAGTATCAGGGTACTAGGCATTTTTTAATTTGGGCAGTACAGTCTGCTGCAAATCAATCGTATCTAATACCGTATAATGAGAACCCTCCGGCATAGGCTCACTCCGGAACAACACAACCTTGTTAACTGGTATCGGTTCAATTGCCGGCAAAGCAACGTCTGATAAAAATCCCAAATTAACATCTCGGGTATTTTTTATCCTTCCTATAGTCAAGTGAGCCTTAAATGCTCTTTCTTCAGTTTGATAACCCGCCTGCCTGATACCCGAACCAATTTGTTCAGACAATATCGCCAGCTGCTCTTGCGGCGTCACATCCAATACAATGACTCTTGGATGAAACGGACTTGGAAACAAATGCAGATTACCCAGCGCAATCACTGACAATTCAACATGATGATTTAAGGCTGCACGTACCTGACCTATTATTTCTGGCAAATCACCCGTCTCAACTTTGGGCAAAAACTGCAAAGTTATATGTAAATTGTCCGATTTGCTCCAGCGAATAGCATGTGATTTGGAACGTTTTTTAAGCGCGGCAATGAAATGATCCATCTTCTCTCTAACAGCGGGCGGAAAATCAATCGCAAAAAATATCCTGATTGAAGAGGGCAATGTCATTCCATTTCTCCTGATGTTTGATTACTATGTAACAACACCGATAGGACTTCTTCATTATGGTCAAAAAACGTGGTCTGGGTAAATCATTAGATGCACTTCTTGCTTACACAAGCACAGAGAAGGATGCAGAAAACACAACGGGCAACCTCTCGCCCTCCGCAGAGGAAGGCCTGACCACGCTTTCCGTGACCCAGGTTCAACGAGGTAAATATCAACCGCGCAGGAATATAGATACTCAGGCACTGGAAGAACTAGCCGCCTCTATCCGCGCACAGGGCATCATACAGCCGCTTGTTGTGCGCCCGATTGGTGACGACAAATTTGAAATCATTGCCGGCGAACGCCGCTGGCGTGCAGCGCAATTAGCAGGTCTCACCGATGTTCCCGTTATCATCCGCGACATTCCCGATAACGCAGCCATGGCGATTGCCCTGATCGAAAATATCCAGCGTCAGGATCTTAATCCCATTGAAGAAGCCATTGCATTTGAACGGCTCATACAAGAATTTGACATGACGCATCAGGATGTCGCCGATGCCGTGGGCAAATCGCGCACGACAGTCACCAATTTGCTGCGCCTGCTTGCCTTGCCAGATGAAGTCAAAAAAATGCTTGAACGCGGCCAACTGGAAATGGGTCATGCACGAACACTGATTACCTTGCCGGCAGCATCGCAGCTTGAAGTTGCCCAGACCATCGTTGCTCGCGGATTATCCGTTCGGGAAACAGAAAATTTTGTACGCCAGCTGCAGGCACCCAACCAGTCTCCCTCCAAAAAAGCAGCGGATCCCGACATTATCAGATTGCAGGAAATGCTCACCCGTCAGCTTAAAATGAAAGTGGGCATTCAATGCAATGCAAAAGGTAAAGGCAAGCTGGTTATTCACTACCGCAATTTGAAAGAATTGGATCAATTATTGGCACAGTTTGAAGAAATTTAACCTTTTCTCAGCATATCAATAAACGATTGCGCATCTGCCCGTGATATCCCGCTCAATAATATATTCGCGCTCAACGGCGATTGAATCACTGCCGCTGTCACAATCTTGTTATTCCATATAACATTGAGCGTTTTCCCGACACCTTGCTGTGTCATCAGTTTGAACGCATCGGCAAATTCCGCCTTAATCTCCAGACGCAACCCTCGGTAAATACCATTACCATCTTTTATAACAGAAGCCGATTCCACATTGTTTTTATCCACAATAAATTGATTCTGGACAACAGATAACACCAATGAAGATGGTTTCGGTATCACAACAGCTGCCGCCGCCAGAGCACAGCGAGAGATCATCAATAATAAAAATAACTGGATTAATTTTTGCATAAAAAAATATATACTATTAGCCATGAATACTGTCAAGGCCATGTTATTAATACTGATTTTCGCTTTACAAACCGCCGCTCTGGCACTGCCGGCTAATTTCGTCTATCTATCAGATGTTGGCCCAGGCATTAAACAGGATATTCGCTATTACTCAACCCATAATTTCATTGGCAAACGCATCGCTGGCTATCAGGCACCGCGCTGCATCCTCACCCGCGACACCGCCATGGCGCTGGCCGCCATCCAGAAAATATTGAAAAAACGATCCCTTAGCCTGCTGGTATATGACTGCTACCGGCCGCAATCAGCCGTTGATAACTTTGTCGCGTGGAGCAAAAACCCGCTGGATCAAAAAAATAAAATGGCATATTACCCGCATATCGATAAACCGGATTTATTCAAGGAAGGTTATATTGCATCACGCTCAGGGCATACACGCGGAAGCACCGTTGACCTAACAATTGTGACACTTAATATGGGCACTCACTTTGACTTTCTTGACCCGCTGTCAAATCCGCTGTCACCGCATGTGACAGGCAAACCTAAACAAAACCGGATGTTATTGCGCAAACTGATGCTGCAGCATGGTTTTGTTCCGCTAACAACAGAATGGTGGCATTTCACACTGAAGGATGAGACGTATCCTGATACGTATTTTGATTTTCCAGTGGCTTAAATCACGATTTTTACAAGCTCTGTGGTAATTTTTACCTTATAATTCAAATTGTTATATATATCTTACCTATAACAATCAATTTTCCAATTGAGCAGTATGTGGGGTTAGAACTCATCCGAGCTAATTGAAATTCTAAAATGACGGCTTGATCAATTTCTCAATATGTACACCTAATATGTACGGTGCATTCATATACCAGTATGAACCAAACTGATAATTCGTCAGATAATTAAAAAATGGCGTCGACTCAACGCGGTTGCATGTTGTGTACGGTTCACCATTTTTTGGTTTCACTGGAGAACAAACCGATGACCCATCCTGATTTTTATACCAATAGTAACGTGCTGGATACATATCCGTTGCATGCGCAAACATTAATTCCTTGCAGTCAGTTTTCTGACATATCACCGGCTTCACCAGACATTGTTTTTCGCCGTCATCCGTTAACCCGCAGGTGATTTTTTGATAGATCGTATCGCCATAGTGAAATGTTTTACGATATAACAATCCAAAATGCGACACGCTCATGTTCGTGCCAATCGCATCCTTGATTAACTTCCCATTGATTACCCAGCTTTTTGCATCACACACAATTTCCGCAATCGCCGGCGCCGGAATAAGATCAAATAATCCTTCATTTGGCACATAGCTGCCATCTTGCAAGCGAATAGCCAGAGATGTCTTGGGAAGGTAAGAAATGCCAACCAGTTTATCTTTAAATAGTTTATTACTTAAATGCTTATAGTATTGCGTAAATCGTTTTGCCATCGCATCGCCATTTTCCGCATCCAGCACATGGACATACTTTTCTGGCCGTACACGCCGGCGCTCCAGCCAGCGCCGCTTTGAAATCGCCGCCTGTGTTGTTTTGGCATACTGTGCCAATACACCGTAGGATGTAACATCCTGCAAGAAACCACGCTGCTGATTGACTGGATTAAAGTCCAGTTCGACAAAATGATTACGATTATAATAGTGTATTAAGTCCGGGCCATTCAATTTGACCGCGCCATAAGCAACTTTCACCATATTTTCATCAAACTGATCTAATGTAGACGATTGCAGTGCAGCTATCGCCACTTGCACAAACGTCTGGCAATCCAGCCCATCCAGACGATAAACAGGATCCTGAGCAATATGCACGGCACCACCCTGATAGGCTAATGATGCTGGCTGCCAGTCCCCCTCACCCATCGCACCGCGGAAAAGATAAGGGGTATCACGCAGTTCTTCTACGATGCTGTCTGCCTGTGCATTTAAATCCCGGGGATCCGGTAATACTGTTTCCGCGAAATAGGATTTAATATCGGCTCGTGCATCAGCAACGATTGAATGATAACTTTGTTTGTTTAATACCAAAAAATTATTTGCATACACGAGTGCTGGGCACCATCCTGCCCAAAGCAACAGGCAGAAAGTGCGTCTAAGCACGGTGTGGGGATGGTTGCGGCGCATCAGCAAGCCTTGACGTGAATGTATCTGGTGAAGATAACATAAATGATTTAGCAAATGCACGATAAGCCGTACTTCTTTCCGGGCCGTCTAATCGAAGAATATCGTTTACCAGATCTCTTTGCTCCGGCAGCAGCGCCTGAAACAAATTGGCAATGGCATAGTAATCTGTTCGTAATCCAACACCTTCTGCTTCATAAGCATAACCAAAATAATGACTGCTGATGGTGGATAATTCAGGTGCTGTTTGCGGCTGCCATTTGCGAAAGAATTGACAGACAGGATAAAACGCCGCTGACCAGGATTTAGGCCGTGTTGTGCTCACCAGTGAAAGTGTTTCCGGCGTTGCCAGCGCTCTGCCAGTCTCATGGTCGAATATTCTTACACTGCGGCCAAAATCGATAATATTAACCTCAACATTATCATCAGCATCACAATGAACCATGACATTTTCCGCTTTCAAATCACGATGCAAAATGCCTAGTATATGCAGGCGGTCCACCGCTAGAATTAATTTCTTCATAATCGTTTCTCGTACCGGCATGGGTAAATTCATTGCAATCATTTTACCCAAATGCTCGCCGGTGAAGAATGGCATCACAATATGATGAAATTCGTTGTCTGTATAACACCTGACGTTGAAATCAGACGATTCATACATGATTTTAACAATCTCAAAATCATTCATTGCTGAAGGATTACTGACAGAAATGCTCTTCACGCACATTTTTCTGCCCGCTGTATCTTCTATCAGGCACACAGAGCCGTTATCACCCTGACTGAGGTATTTTATTGCTTTAATGGTCATACCATAATCGGACGCAAGAAGGTTTTTCACTTCATCTGGCAGCATAGGTAACCCCTCAGTAACAGCATTTACTTTTTTGATAACACATCAGAAGGAAACTATCTACATTTTAGAAATGATAATTAGTGGATCCCCGCAATAAAACTAAATCATGCTAACGTTGTTTTCGACGTGGCACCTGCTTGTTCACAGACTAACCTAGGCACCAGATAGCCAGGAAGTTTTTTGCGCATCTCGGCATGGATTGATCTCGCCTTCTCTAATGTGCAATCAAAATGCGCCGCGCCCTGAACTTTATCCAGCGTATGCAGGTAATAAGGCAGTACACCTGCCGCAAACAATTGCTCACTCAAGGTGATCAATGTCTCTGCGTCATCATTCACGCCGCGCAGCAAGACACTTTGATTGAGTATCGGTACACCAGCATCGCGAATGCGCTTGAATGCATCAATCACATGTTCATCGAGTTCCTGTGCATGGTTTGCATGAATCACCAGCACGGTTTTAAAACGGGGGGAGCTCATCCAGTCTAATAATGTGGTCGTTATTCTTTCCGGCAATACAACCGGCAAACGGCTATGGATGCGCAGCCGCCTGACATGTGCAATCGCTGATAACTGATCAGTAAACTGCATCAACAAACGATCACTCGCCGCTAATGGATCACCGCCGCTTAATATGACTTCGCTGATACTGGTATCTGCGGCAATGTAAGCAATGATTTTTTCCCAGCCCAGCCGCCCGGGATTATTTGCCTCATACGGAAAGTGCCGGCGAAAACAATAACGGCAATGGACGGCACAAGCGCTGGTCAGCGTAACCAGCACCCGGCCGTCATATTTATGCAACAGTCCCGGAACCGGATTTGCCTGATTTTCCTGTAAAGGATCAACCACATAGCCATCTGGCAGTGCCAGTTCGCCCCCCAGCGGCAACACCTGCTTTAGCAGCGGATCATCAGGGTTCCCCTTCTGCATACGTGCAATAAATCCACGGGGAATTTTTAATGGAAACAGCCTGCTAGCCGCCTGTGCCGGCTCCAGTAAAGCTGGATCCAGTTCAAGCAGTGTTAATAGCTCCTCAGGGTCTGTTACCAGACGGGAAAGAGCATCCTGCCATTTGCGAGTGTCATCATGGTTCATAATTAACTATTTGATTTTATTATATAAAACTCGTAACAAGCAAAATGTTGGTATAATTGTCCTATAAGATGCTGTATGCGACAAGAAGGAGCTCGCCGTGTTTGATGCTGATCGGCCAATTACAAACAGCGCACAGGATAAACTAAATCGGACGCTTTTTGCTAAATATTTAGCACGCTGTATGCTTGATCACAAAGATCCAGAGAGTCTGGTGGTGGGTTTGTACGGCGGCTGGGGAGCAGGCAAAACCTCCATCATTAATCTCACCATCGAAGAGCTAAACTTCGCGGCCAGCAACCTGCTTGATAATGAAAAACCCATTATCCTCAATTTCAGTCCCTGGAGCTATTCAGGTCAGGGTCAATTAATTTATGCTTTTTTTCGCCGGTTTTCATCCGTGCTGCGCGAGACGCCCAATCTTGAAAATGGTCCGCAGATTATTCAATTGCTTGAAATGTATGTTTCCTATTTCACTCACAAAGCAATACCAACGATTTACCAGACAAAACGTACTGCCTGGCAAAGACTAACCGGAACAGGCCGTGAAGACATTGTTGCCTGGGAAACAGGACGCGATCTTACCCAGATAAAAGCGGACTTGAATAATTTGTTACGCAGACAGAAACAAAAAATCATTATAATAATCGACAACATTTCACGCCTAAACGACGATGAAATCAAATTAATGTTTCAGATTGTCAAATCCATGGGTGACTATGCCAACACAGCTTATTTACTTTCATTTGACAAAGAACAGGTTATTAGCAAATTAAACCACATTGAAAACGGCGATGGCGAACATTTTATTGAAAAAATCATACAGCTTCCTTTTGAAGTGCCGCCCATTATGCAGCAAGATTTAGAAAACATTTTTGCAGAAAAAATGAAACCCATTATCAATCAAATACCCGAAGATTCATGGAGCATGGAATACTGGGCTGAAATATATTATTCCACCCTACGCTGCTTCTTTGGCAATTGCCGTGACGTCAGTCGTTACGTCAACATACTTAATTTTAGTTATTCGCGTTTGCGTGATATTGTCAATCCCGTTGACTTTTTTTCATTGACGGCCATCGAGGTATTTTCACCCGATGTCTATTTTGGTATTCGTGATAATAAAGATTTATTCACCGACCTGCTTGATAACGTCTACTTGCTTGATCAGGATCAAATCGTGGCGGATAAAATGCGCTGCGAAGAAATTCTATCTCGTTCATGCCGCATACCCAGAGAAATCATGCTTGACCTGATTATGCATCTTTTCCCGCGCATCCGCCGCATTTACAATCCTGCTATTGATCTTTATCATTCCGATTCAATAGCAAGAAAAATGCGCCGCATCTGCAGTCCGGATCTTTTTGATATTTATTTCAGGTTATCAATACAAACAGGCTCGATACAGCCAGCTGAATTTGACATTCTGCTTAGTCTGGCATCCGATCAGCCAGCCTTTGAGCAAGCATTAACACGGCTGAATCAGGATGAACGCATTTTAAAGTTTCTGGATCAACTGGATAGTAAAGTTATCCATACGATTCCTGTCGAGCACTTTCAGGCTATCATCAGCGGCCTGCTGGAAAACGGCGATTTGTTCCCGCACGGCGTCATCGGCTTACTCAGTCTGGATACACCCATGCGCATTCATCGCATCATTCATGCGCTGCTTAAACGAATCAACAGCGCCGAAGGCCGATACATTTTGTTACAAAATGCCATCGACAGTGCCAGCAAAAGTATTTATACGCTGATACATGAAGTCCATGAGCAAAGCCGTGAACATAATGAGGAATCAGATACCTTTGTACCTGAAGAGTATCGGGACTTTACGCCAGATCAAATACAATCACTCAAATTATTAACCGTTGATAAAATAAAATTCTGGGCGGCTCATGGCAGTCTGGCGGATCACCCTCGATTATTACCGATACTGAATGCATGGCTGGACTGGGGCAATGAACGTGAATGTCAGCAATATGTAAAACAATTGACTGACACAGATAAAGGTCTGGTGACATTTCTAGTGCAAATACTCAGCGAAGCTGTTGCGCAAGCCATGGTTCAATATCGAAAAGATGTCTCATGGCATGCTTATATAAATGATATCGACGCTTTCTTGCCAGCCACCAGTCTGGAATCTCATGCGAAAGCGCTATTTGAAGATGAATATTTTGAAAAATTACGCGAAACCGAGCAACTGGCTATCATGATATTTCTTGATTTAATCAATTCGCATGCGAATAAAACCATTAGAAAAACCACTATATAAACCCTAGCCATAAACTGACACAATACTAAACCACAGACGCGGGCGTCTGCCTTCATTCAATATTTCTTCCGCTGATACCGGCCTGGTTAATGTTTGTGTCCACATGAAGTTACCGCTGATATATTTGGTCATAAAGAACCGCATACCAATGCCTGTCGATGTACCACTCTGTTTACGTGGCGTGCCGCCAATATATTTATAATTCCAAACCATACCAGCATCATAAAATATATATGGCTGAACCATATTAACTTGAAATCTTCCCACAGGCACATCATAACGAAACTCCAGACTGCCGCTAACACCTTTATCACCCAGAATTTCTGCGATATCATAACCACGGCCAAGCTGACTACCGCCAAAGGTGAATTGCTGGGATGCAAGAAGAGGATTAAATGCCCATTGTCCCTGCATAACACCATATAGTGTTATAGGGCCCTTGATTGACTGCAATCGAGTCATCTGCAAATTGACCTTGGTGTAATCACCACGGCCGCCTGGACGTGACACCAGCGCCGTATCAGGATTGTAATTAGATGAGTAGCCTAAAATTGGCAGCCCCTGGAAAAAGTCACCGCTAATTAAGTTCGCACCATACCAGCGGTCTGAAAAATTATACGTCGCACCCAGATCAAGATTACGCAAATGATCTGTATACAACTGTGTGTCTAATGCAGTTACATTACTATCCAGAAAATTAAAACTTACGCGCGTTGTTAAATATTCATCGCGTTTGCGAATAATCGGAAATGTCAGTGTGGTATAATAGTTAACGTTGCTGCCATCAATTTGCACTGGTCTTAGAACAAATAATGGATGCGTATGCGCTTTTGTGCCGCCGAGCATCCATCGTGTACCCTGATCATCAATCGGCATACTATAATTGACATCATTATAATTTAATTCGCCGCCTTTCGGTGTTTTTGTCCATGTAAACTGTGCCGTATCACCAGATGCAATAATTGAATTTAATCCAATATTGGCCGTCATCTGCTGAGGACCAATGTACCGTGTACCATAATTATCATACGATAAATAACCATTATATGGTCTATTTTCAGTAACGAGATTTAAGTCTGCCGCGCCTGTTTTCTCTTTGGATGGAGCCAGCACTGCTTTAACCTGTGTCGCAGGTAATTCATTTGCGATAATTAAATAGCGTTCCATACGTGAAAGCTGTAATGGACGGCATTTTTTAATTTGGTTTCCAAACGCCATCACCTGACATTTTGTACCGCGTGGGTTGCCAACAACATCTACTTTATCAATATAACCTTCAATAATCCGAACAGTGACAACGCCATTCTGAACATGCTGCGGCGGCAGCACACCACGAGAAAGAATATATCCATTATTGCGATAATAATTACTAATACTTTGAACTATATTAAAAAGATCATTAATCGTAATCGTTTTGCCTAGCTGTGACGCATAAAGAGGTTCTAATTGTTCATTAGAATAAATCCGGTTACCTTCCAGAATAATTTTGTTTAATTTGAATTTGATTTTTTCAGCTTCAGGATTAACCGCTGCTTTTTTTTCTTCTGGCGCGGCAACAGACGGCGCTGGCGCTTGCACGGGTACTGGCTGCTGACTCTGTAGTGAACGGGTTACACTTTCGGGTTGAGCGGAGCCAGGCAAAAACCCACCCAGCGGCGTGACTGCCCACGCATTACCTAACCCTAGAATCAAACCTGTAATGGTAGCAACTTTAAGCGGCTTCCTTTGCATCATCGTGTAAAGTTCCTTTTTACATCACGGTTTATTATCCTTTTCTTATTGCAAAATATCAATATTATAGCGTGTTAACTTGTATAAAAATTACCTCGATTGTTTTTATTATGACCATATTTGGTGGAAACATCTTAACTTAATGAAAATTAATATGACTCATATTAACGCGGGTACATTAATTCACTAAAAATGTCTGGTATTTGCCAACGCAGCGTCAGGGGTCCCACTGGGG
>CAZOVT010000016.1:0-38430 GCA_964583565.1 uncultured Coxiellaceae bacterium | reverse complement strand
GGTACATAACAGTAATAATAACTAACCCCGCAGGAATGGCATGGATGGGTCCCCGCCTTCGCGGGGATGACAAGGTAGTGGGTGCGGGGATGACAGCGTGGAGGCGGAGGTAACAAGTTAGTAAGCGGAGGTGAGAAGTCAGTGAGCAGGGATGACAGCTTTACTTATTATTTCGGGCCATCTTTCTTTTTGGAGGATGAACTACTACTCGTTACCGTATTAACCGCTTCTGCGGCTGCAGCGGCCGCAGAGGAAAATAAACCTTTTACACTCTTTTGTTTTCTTTCACCTATTGCCGTTTGTATTTTTTTATCCTTAAAATCATGGAAACGCGACTTCAAATCACTCGCAATCTCATCTCTAACCACAGGACTGACATTCGTTAATAAATCAACAATTTTTTGAATAAACGCATCCCGAAATTGATACACTCGATCACCGGTATTTGTTCCGTCAAATTTTCCTTCGTATGCCAGCTTGCATAGCAATAACAGAATATTGCGTTTAACAGGCTCACCCAACCGATAACTTGTGCTGTTCAGCAGCATAAACAAGTTCGACGCCAGACTAACATTGGTATTGGATATATTTTCCCGGGCGTATTGATCCCACTTATCTTCCCACAATCTATTCACCAGCTCATTAATACCGCTGACCACTTTTTTATTTTTTAACAATCCGAGTGTTTTCAATATACCATCAAGCTCCATTGCCGATAGTGAGTTGATGTTATCCTCAACACCATGAAAATAAGCTTGTTCTGCCATATCGCCAAAAATACCGGTATACAAACCCACTTTTGTTTCATTGAAAGATGATTTATCATTAAAAACATTAGTCAGTTCGTTAGAGAAATAATTAAGAATATCACCCCGGAATAATGATTTTCGCAGCAAGCGGTTAAATTCCTGATGCCTTTTTACGGATGCAGCGTCATTTTCAGCGCTGACAGTCTTTGATTTTGTTAACAAATGAAATGCGCACGCTCTAGCCATTGTTTCAACGCAAGCCTTAGTCGCGGCATCGTAGGTTCCTTCTTCTTTCAATTGATTTGTTAATTCATCTGTTAATCGACTCACCAGCTCATTCAATTTACCTTCCAGCTGCGGCAAAACACTTAATAATGTATCCCGGTCTAATGGATATCGTATAGATAAGGTATCTTCAAATGCTTTCAGTGTCTGGACTTGCGCATCCCAATAAGCCGTAAATGCTGCCTCATCCTCAGGCTTCATTTTGGGTTTTACGGCTTTCATATCATCAAACGGACGGTTTTGATATGCCTTTAACTTTTCATAAAACGGCACATCTGCGTCGCCAGACCAAGCGGCATTAACATATTCAACAAATATCACTGGTTGTCGCGACAACATAAGACCCCCTCATCTCTTACATGCTGACATTAGTATTCTTTATTCTTTTAAATGGGTAAATATTATCTTCAACAACCACTTTCTTGCGCTGACGCAAGTTTTTGAAAATCCCTAACAAGCTAATGCTGATCCACGCAATTTCAATCATCACCGATGCCGTATTCCAGTGAAAAAATAAGGAAAACAGAATAAGGATAGCGCCAGATAAATTTAACGCCTGATACCACAAATGTTGCGCAGTCAACCTGCTGGTACTCAACAAATAAAATGCGGTCAGCAAAAACACGACACCGCAAATGCCAACCGTATTAGATGCTTTATCAAGCAACTCTATTAACATGCTTCTTTTTCCTTATTATTGTCTGCTAAAACCAATTCAAGTGCTTCTAGAATAACACCAGCATCTTTCGGCCGCCGGCAAGCCTGGGTACTAAGATGTCTACGCCAACTGACTGCCCCCCGCTGTCCCTGAAATAACCCTAACATATGCCGGGTTATATTGTTTAATTTTACACCATTTTCGATCTGACCGCTAGCATACAGAATCATCTGCCGCGCCACCATAACCCTGTCAACCAGTTGATTAATCTGAATTAAATCACGCTCGATTGCGTGCAGAATCCACGAGTCATGATACGCTGCCCGACCCAGCATGACGCCATCCACATAGGGTAACTCGTCCCGAATAGCCGCAACACTCTTTAAGCCGCCATTCAAGATAATCGTCAAGGTGGGGAAATCGGCCTTCACCTGTCTGACGATCTCATAGTTTAACGGTGGAATATCACGATTTTCTTTAGGGCTTAAGCCGGATAACCATGCTTTACGGGCATGAATAATAAACTTTTCACAGCCAGCCTTGCTCACCATTTCTATAAATTCAACCAGCTCAGCATAACTGTCTTTCTCATCCACACCAATCCGGCATTTAACTGTCACCGGTACTCGCACCCTTTCTTTCATAGCTGACACACACTCAGCCACTAATGCAGGTTCATGCATCAAACAGGCGCCAAAACGTCCGGAACTCACTCGCGGACTTGGACACCCCACGTTGAGATTAATTTCGTCATAGCCATACGCTTCCCCAATAAACGCGCTTTCAGCCAGCATCGAGGGATCACTGCCGCCCAACTGTAATGCCACATAATTTTCTTTAGGATCAAAGCCTAACAGATAATCCCTATCCCCATATTTTATAGCCTGAGCAGTTATCATCTCAGTATAAAGACGGACATTGGGTGAAATCAGACGCAAGTAATACCGGCAATGACGGTCAGTCCAGTCCATCATGGGGGCGACAGAGAATTCTTTAGGGTATACAGGCAAGCTCAACTCAGGCGGCGCTCTCTTCCAGACTATAAGTTGGCAGTATTGTACCCCATTGTTTACATCCTGGACACTGCCAATGCAACGTATTACCTGAAAAACCACAGGAAGGACACTGATAGTCTGGCTTGTCTGCCAGCAGCTTATTCATCAGATTCTGCACAATATGCAAATCTTCTTTTGCGCGCCCTTCAGCGCTTGAGATATATAAATCAATAAAAAGAGCTAATCCGCTTAATGATGGATAACGACGCACATAATCCGCAACAAAACTGGCGGCAACCTTGTCTCCTTTCCACTTTCGGATACGGTCAGCAAGGATTAATACAACAGGCACACGCGGATGCTCGTCCAATAAGCGCTTGAGATACACAACCAGCTTTTCTTCCTGCCCAAGCGATTCGTAACAATGCGCTAACGATTCAATTGCTTCAGATAAATAATGGGGATTTTTTTCTTTAATTAATTTTAAGCTATCTAGCGCAGCTTTATAATCATTCTTTTTGATCATCGCATTGGCTTGCAGTAAACATGCACGCACACAAGATTTATCGGCGTACAATGCCTTATGCAAAAATTCCAGGGCATTTTCCATTTTCTTTTTAGCAAGCGAAAGTTCAGCTAATTCACAATAATAATGCGCAATGACTGGCTGCATGTTTTGCCTGGTAACAGCTTCATACTGTATGGCAGCTTCGATTGCCTTCAACCAGTTTTTTTCCTGCTGGTAAATATCCATCAAGGTTTGAAGCGCTTTCGCGGAATACGATTGCTCTTTCACTAAATCTTTAAAAATAGCTTCTGCGCGGTCAAACATACCAGCACTCAGGTAATCATGACCCAGTTCATAACGGGCTTCATTATGCAGATTTTTATCGAGTTGAGGCCGGGCAATTAAATGTTGATGGATGCGGATTGCACGCTCAACCTCGCCGCGCCGGCGAAACTGTCTGGCAACTGCCAAATGTGTTTCGACTGTCTCACTATCCACTTCATGCATGTTAAGAAAAACATCAACCGCCTTGTCTGTTTCTTCATTCAGCAAAAAATTGAGGCCGCGCAAATAGTCACGCGGCAATTGTGATTTGCGCGGGTGCTTTTCTTCCTTTATACGCGCGCGGTAGCCCAGCATGTATGCTGTACCGACAACGATAGGAATGAATAGCATCCACGTATATTTCATTACACCTTATCCTGCAGCGGCGCTGCTTTCACACTTTCAAGCTCTTTTTCCACCGCTGATAAACGTTGACGCAAGCGGAAATTGAGGATTTTTGACTTTACCAGCAGCCAAAACCCTACCATCATACCAATAAGACACCCAAATGCAAAAACCAGTACCAGTAACAATGAAAGCGGGAGCGTACTTTGATTGAAATAATAGTTAATCGTAACAGATTCAGAATTAAGCGTAGCAAAGGTCATTCCAAATAACACGATGATTAATATAAAGAAATAACTGATAATACGCACATTAACTCCCCTGTTTCAGATCTCGATATCTCTATTCAATCACTTGTACACCATCCATATAAGATTGCAAGACCTTTGGAATATGGATCCTGCCCAGCTCATCCTGGTAATTTTCAATCACAGCAATCAGTGTTCGGCCGATGGCTAAACCCGAACCATTCAAGGTATGGACCAGATCAATCTTGCCATTTTCATCACGGTATCTTGCTTTCATACGGCGTGCCTGAAAATCTTCCGTATTGCTGCACGATGAGATTTCCCGATAACGCTGCTGACCCGGCAGCCACACTTCAAGATCATAGGTTTTAGCTGCGGCAAATCCAATATCACCCGTACATAATGAAACGACACGATACGGCAATTCCAGTTTCTGCAATACTTTTTCAGCATGCCCTGTTAATTCTTCCAGCGCCTGATAGGAGTGCTCTGGTTGTACGATATGCACCAACTCCACCTTTTCAAACTGGTGCTGGCGCAGCATACCGCGCATATCTTTACCGTATGAACCTGCTTCACTACGAAAACATGAACTATAGCAGGCATATTTGATTGGCAATTGTTGCTTTTCAATAATCGTATCACGCACTGTATTCGTCACGGGTACTTCGGATGTCGGAATTAAATAACGCTCACCTTCACCATGAACAGCAAACAAATCTTCTTTGGATTTTGGAAGCTGGCTTGTACCAAACAAACTTTCCGGGTTCGTGAGGTAAGGTACGGCAATTTCCTGATACCCATGTTCACGCGTATGCAAATCCAGCATAAATTGAATTAACGCTCTCGACAAACGCGCCAGCGGTCCGCGCAGCACAACAAAACGCGCGCCAGCCAACTTGGCGGCTGTTTCAAAATCCATCCAGTTTTTGTCGCCCAATCCTTCTGATAAGGCAACATGGTCTTTGGGTTCAAAGGTAAATTTTTTAGGTTCACCCCAAACACGCACGACCTGATTGTCTTCTTCCGATTTTCCTTCAGGTACTGATTCGTGGGTCAAATTTGGCAATCTAGCGAGAAAGTCATCCAGCTCCACCTGTATCGCTGTGAACTTTTCTTCCGTCGATTTTAGCAAGTCACTTAACTCTTTCAGACTTTTCATCACATCATCAACATTTTTGCCTGTGGCTTTTGCCTGCCCAACTTCCTTTGATTTAACGTTACGTTGATTTTGTAGTTCCTGAACTTTCACCTGAAGCTGCTTACGCTGATCTTCCAGTAAATTGTATTTGGCAACATCCAAAACAAAGCCGCGCATTTTTAAATGCGCAGCGACTGTTTCTATCGATTGTCTTAGCAGTTTTTGATCGAGCATGTTAACTGGTTACCTTAGCTAGAACTTCAGCAGCACGTTTGCCCATCTCGGCAGGTGATTTAACAATATGCACACCAGCCGCTTCCAGTGCCTTGAATTTTTCTGCAGCCGTTCCTTTACCACCTGAAATGATCGCACCAGCATGGCCCATACGTTTGCCTGCAGGCGCTGTTACGCCAGCAATATAAGCAACAACAGGTTTGGTGACATTCTGTTTGATGAAGTCAGCTGCTTCTTCTTCTGCACTGCCGCCGATTTCACCCACCATGACAATAACCTCTGTCTGGGAATCTTTTTCAAACATGCCGAGCACATCAATAAAATTCGTACCAGGAATGGGGTCGCCGCCAATACCAACACATGTACTTTGGCCAAGCTTCAAATCCGATGTCTGCTTAACCGCTTCGTATGTCAGCGTACCAGAACGGGATACAATACCCACACGGCCAGGCTGATGAATATAGCCAGGCATAATCCCAATCTTGCATTCACCCGGTGTGATCACACCCGGGCAATTGGGCCCTACAAGCCTAACACCGGGATGCGCATCAAGACACGCTTTTACTTCCAGCATATCCAGTACAGGTATCCCTTCCGTGATACACACAATTAATTTAATCCCTGCCTCAACCGCTTCCAGAATAGAATCTTTGCAAAATGGCGCGGGCACGTAAATAACAGATGCATCAGCCTTTGTTTCGTTATACGCATCTTTCACCGTGTTAAAAACCGGCAGACCAAGATGTGTCTGACCGCCTTTCTCGGGTGTCACGCCGCCAACCATTTTTGTACCGTAGGCAATCGCCTGCTCGGAATGAAACGTACCCTGTTTGCCAGTAAAACCCTGACAAATGACTTTTGTATTTTTATTAATTAGAATACTCATGATTACACCTTTACCTTAGCAGCAGCTTCAACGACCTTCTTGGCAGCATCTGTGAAACTGGTAGCAGCAATAATATTAAGACCGCTGTCACTCAGCATTTTTGCTCCCAGCTCCGCATTATTTCCTTCCAGTCGTACAACAACCGGTAATGATGTGCCAATGTCGCTAACAGCACCGATAATACCTTCCGCGATCAAATCGCAACGCACAATACCACCAAAAATATTGATCAGAATCGCTTTGACTTTTGAATCAGACAGAATAATTTTAAACGCTTCAGAGACACGTTCTTTCGTCGCACCACCGCCCACATCCAAAAAGTTGGCAGGGTTGCCGCCATGCAGCTTGATCATGTCCATCGTTGCCATGGCAAGACCAGCACCATTGACCATACAGCCAATATCGCCGTCTAGCGCGATATAATTTAATTCCCAGTCACGCGCACGGTTTTCACGTTCATCTTCCTGTGTCGCATCACGCATGTCACGTATCACAGGTTGACGATAAAGCGCATTATCATCAATATTGATTTTGCCGTCGAGACACAGCAGATTGCCTTGCTTGGTAATCACGAGCGGATTGATTTCAAGCATGCTGAAATCACATTCCGTAAACATTTTGCCAAGACCAAGCATCAACTTGCTAAACTGCTTTAACTGGTCGCCTTTCAAACCTAATGCAAATGCTAACTGGCGTGCCTGATACGGCATTACGCCTACCAATGGATCAACGGTAATTGTCAGAATTTTTTCAGGCGTTTTTTCAGCAACTTTTTCAATTTCAACACCGCCTTCAGTCGACGCCATGAAGACGATCCGCTGTTTGGAACGATCGATCACAGCACCCAGATATAATTCTTTATCAATATCGCATGGCTCTTCAATCAGCACCTGGTTCACTGGCTGACCTTCCGCTGTCGTCTGATAGGTCACCAGATGCTTGCCTAACAAGGATCTTGCGACATCAGCCACTTCTTCTTTTGTGGAAACCAGCTTTACACCACCAGCTTTGCCGCGACCACCCGCATGCACCTGCGCTTTCACCACCCACTTGGCGGTACCCATTTGCGTTGCAATGTTAATCGCTTCTTCAACATTCGATGCAACCTGACCTTTTGATACAGGCAGGCCGTATTCTGCTAATAATTTCTTAGCTTGATATTCATGCAAATTCATTACTGTTTATACCTCGAGTAAAAAGCGTGTTGGATCTTCAAGTAATTCCTTAATGGTAACCAGGAAGGACACCGACTCTTTGCCATCAATCAAACGATGATCATAGGAAAGCGCGACGTACATCATTGGTCTAATCACAATCTGTCCATTTTCAACAACGGCACGTTCCTGAATTTTATGCATTCCAAGAATAGCGCATTGCGGTGAATTAATAATGGGGGTTGCTAACAATGAACCAAACACACCGCCATTGGTGATGGTAAACGTACCACCCGACATTTCTTCTAGCGACAATTTGCCGCTTCTGGCTTTTTCAGCTGATGCTACGATGGTCGCTTCGATATCCGCCATGCTCATTTTGTCAGCGTCACGCAAGACAGGCACAATCAGTCCACGATCGGTTGACACGGCGACACCAACGTCAAAATAACCGTGATACACAATATCGTTACCGTCGATAGAAGCATTCACTACGGGAAAACGCTTTAATGCTTCCACGCATGCCCGCACGAAAAACGACATAAATCCCAGACGCACGTTATATTTCTTTTCGAACTTGTCGCGATAGCGGTTTCGCATCTCCATCACCGGCGCCATATTCACTTCATTGAATGTCGTCAACATCGCCGTATTTTGTTTCACTTCAAGTAAACGTTCAGCAATTCTGGTGCGAATCCGTGTCATTGGTACACGTTTTTCAACACGGGCTCCCGATGGTACTGATACCGCCGGAGCAGCTGCCGATGCCGGAGCTGCCTGTAAATTTTCTTTTAACACACGGCCGCCTTTACCTGTACCTTCAACCTGCGTGAGATCAATATTTTTTTCCGCAGCAGCACGACGTACTGATGGACCAGCCGCAACACTTGCCGCTGCCTGTTTAGATTCATTTTTCACTGCGTCTGCTTTTGGCGCAGGTGCTTCAGCCTGAGCGCCAGCAGCAACCGCTTCGATCACGGCGATAATTTCATTTGCCTGTACCGTACTGCCCGTCGGTTTGATAATTTCCTTTAAGATGCCATCTGACGGCGCAGGTACTTCAAGCATCACTTTATCTGTTTCAAGATCCACAATATTTTCATCGCGGGAAACTTTATCTCCAGCTTTTTTATGCCACGTTGAAACAGTCGCGTCCGCTACAGATTCAGGTAGCATAGGTACTTTTACTTCAATCGCCATTATCGTTTCCTCTCATTAACTCATTAATGCTTGTGCTACCAGATCATGCTGCTCTTTTTCATGTACAGAATGATAACCAACCGCGGGTGACGCCGACGCTGCCCGGCCTGCATAACCCAATACTTGTCCATTTGCCAGCAGCTGTGAAATATACGGCTGCATAGCAATCCACGCACCCTGATTTTGCGGCTCTTCCTGACACCAGACAATTTGTTTAGCCTGCTTGTATAATCCAAGTGCTTTCTTACACGCATCAACCGGAAATGGATACAATTGTTCAATACGTATAATCGCAATATGATCCAGTTTTTCTTCACGGCGTTTGGCCAGTAATTCGTAATATATCTTGCCGGAGCAAATCACGACCCTGGTAATCGCTGCTGGTTTAAGTTGATCAACTTCAGGAATGACAATCTGAAACTCACCCTCAGACAAATCTGTCAGACTGGATGTTGCTAATGGATTTCTCAGCAAGCTCTTTGGTGTCATGACGATAAGCGGTTTGCGGTAGGGTCTAACCATTTGCCTGCGCAACAGATGGAAAATCTGCGCGGGTGTTGAAGGCACGCAAACCTGCATATTATCTTGTGCACACAGCTGCAGATAACGCTCAAGACGCGCCGATGAATGTTCTGGCCCCATGCCTTCATAACCATGTGGAAGCAGCATCACTAATCCGCACAAACGATGCCACTTTTGTTCGCCTGAACTAATAAACTGGTCAATCACTACCTGAGCACCGTTAGCAAAGTCACCAAATTGCGCTTCCCAGATAACCAGGTAATTTGGCTCAGCCGTAGCATAACCATATTCAAATGCCAGCACCGCTTCTTCAGATAAAAATGAATCGACAATATTAATCTGAACCTGTTTTGATGAAACGTGACTTAGCGGAATATATGTTTCATCTGTTTCCTGATCATGTAACACAGCATGACGATGCGCAAATGTACCACGCCCTGCATCCTGACCGCACAAACGAATTGGATAGCCTTCGTCGAGCAGCGTCGCATATGCCATCGTTTCCGCATAACCCCAATTCAAGGGTAACTCGCCATCCGTCATCTTTCTCTGTGCTTCAAGTATTTTCTTCACTTGCGGCTGTACAACAAATCCTTCTGGTAACTTCTCAAGTTCTGCAGCGAGTGTTTTTAGCTTGGCTAGCGGCACACCAGTAACAACATTCTGCTGCCATGTTTCCTGCAAAAATGGTTCCCAATTGACATTGAAATCAAAGGATGACTCTTTAGCCACATCGAGCACAGGCTTGCCATTATCAAGTGCATCACGATATGCATTCGCTAAATTTACCTCGGCCTGATTTTCAATAACGCCCTGTTCAAGTAATTTCCTGGCATAGATAACATACGGCACTTGCATTGCCTTGATCGTCTTATACATCACAGGCTGTGTTGCTGACGGTTCATCTGCCTCGTTATGACCATGACGGCGATAGCAAACGAGATCAATAACCACATCTTTCTTAAATGCAAAATGATAGTCTATTGCAAATAATGCTGCAAAATAGGCAGCCTCTGGATCGTTGCCATTAACATGCAAGATTGGCGCTTCAACCATTTTCGCAACATCGGTGCAGTAGGTGGTAGAGCGTGAATCCTTGGGATTGCTGGTCGTGAACCCTATCTGATTATTAATAACGACATGAATGGAGCCACCCACACCAAACCAGCGAATCTGGGACATGTTAAAGGTTTCCATTACCACACCCTGACCCGCAAACGCAGCATCACCGTGAACTTGAATGGTAAGGACCTGATTCTGTTCCGTGTTACGTCGGCGCCGCTGTCTTGCACGCACCGAGCCCTGCACAACAGGTGAAACAATTTCCAGATGCGATGGATTAAATGCCAATGCAATATGTACTGGACCGTACGGTGTATTCACGTTTGACGAACAGCCAAGATGATACTTCACATCACCAGAGTTTGTATCAGAAACACTTTTACTACCCTCGAACGCAGCAAAAATATCTTTCGGATTTTTACCAACAATGTTGGCAAGCACATTAAGGCGGCCTCGATGCGCCATACCGATAACAGCTTCTTTCACGCCATTTTGCACACCACGATTAATAATAACATCAAGCAATGGAATTAAACTATCACCGCCTTCCAGCGAAAACCGCTTTTGACCAACATATTTAAAACCAATATATTTTTCCAGCCCATCCGCCACAACCAGCCTATCCAGTATGCGGCGCTTTTCATCATTTGTTGGCTTGAAATTCGCCCAGCCTTGCTCAATACGCTCACGAATCCACTCTACCTCTTCGGCTCGCGTGATATGCATGTATTCAAAACCAATCGAACTGCTATAGGTACGACGCAGCGCGTCATGAATCTCGCCCAATGTTGCTGATGCTTTATTCAGTGCCGTAAACGAACCAACATTAAAAATAGTCTGCTGATCCTGAGCGGTAAAACCATAATAAGTTTGCTCAAGTGCCGGATTATAAATGCCTTTATAGAAACCAAGCGGATCGATGTTTGCCTGTAAATGCCCCAATCGACGGTATGCATTAATCAGTTCGGTTACCCGCTCCTGGCGCTCGTCAACTGACGATACCATTTGCGATGCCTGTAAATGGGCAGACTGACGGGCTAACGCAAGAAATTGCTCTTTAATAGCCGCATGTGGTACATCTGGTGTGTTGCGGGACATACTGCTGACCATTTGGTCAAAAAACGTTCGCCACTCGGGTGCCAGTTGTTGTGGATCGGATAAGTAGGTTTCATAAAGGTCTTCGAGATACCCCTCGTTACCGGAAGCAAGATAGGAGTCCTTCCAAAGTTCCTGCATGGATTTGGATTGTGTGCTCATTTAAATTACTACTCTTTTCATTATGTTACTTACAAAAGTGAACGGAGTTTCTTAAACCGTTTCTTTAAGCATTTCTTCTTTAATATTATTAATTGCTTCAAGTGGATTTAATTCTTTGGGACAAACATCCACACAGTTCATGATACCACGGCAGCGGAAAACACTAAATGGATCGGTCAAGTCAGCTAACCGCTCCTCTGTATGCGTGTCACGGCTATCGGCAATAAAACGATAGGCCTGTAACAATGCCGCAGGGCCCATGTATTTATCCGGATTCCACCAGTAAGAAGGGCAGGATGTCGTACAGCAGGCGCAAAGGATACATTCATACAAACCATCCAGTTTTGCGCGGTCTTCCTTCGATTGCAGCCGCTCTGTTGCCGGTACAGGCTCATCATTCTGTAAATAGGGTTTGGCTTTTTCATACTGTTTGTAAAACTGGGTCATATCAACGATCAAATCGCGGATAACCGGCAAACCTGGTAATGGACGAAGTACGACAGGTTCACTCAACGAAGACAGATGCGTTGTACAAGCCAACCGGTTCTTGCCATTGATGTTCATACCATCCGAGCCGCACACACCTTCGCGGCATGAACGTCTGAGCGTCAGCGTTTCATCAAATTTATTTTTAATTGTCAACAATGCATCGAGCACCATCACGCAATTATGCTCTTTCACATCAATGTCAAAATCTTGCATATAAGGCTTTTCATCTGTTTCCGGATTAAAACGGTAGATGGAAAATCGCATAGTCAGGCCCTCTTTCTATATAACATTAATGAGTTTCTTCACGGTTAGTCAGTTTGATCGGCTCCACACCTTCCGGCTTCATATTGACTGCGCGGAAAGCCATTCGATTTTCATCAAAGTACAATGCATGCTTAAGCCAGTTCGCATCATCACGTTCTGGATAATCATACCGGGCATGCGCACCACGGCTTTCTTTACGCGCTTCTGCCGAATGTGCCGTTGCAATGGCTGTCGCCATCAAATTATCTAATTCCAGCGCTTCAATACGAGCGGTATTAAACGTCTGACTCTTATCTTTGATGGTCGCATAGTTCAAGCGATCCTTTAGCTCATCCAGTTTAACGAAACCTGACTGCATGTGTTCTTCCGTTCGGAATACTCCGAAATCATCCTGCATGATTTTCTGCAGCTCAGAACGAATCTGCTCGACGCTCTCACCCTTTTGATTACCATTCCATCGATAAAGCCGTGATAACGCTTCTTCAATATCTGAAGCGGATGCTTCGTTATAATGTAAACCTTGCTCAATACTTTCTTTCACATGCAGCCCAGCCGCTCTGCCAAACACGACCAGATCCAGTAATGAATTTGCACCCAGGCGGTTTGCACCATGCACGGAAACACAAGCCGCTTCACCGGCCGCATATAATCCGCTAATGATTTGATCTTCACCGTTAGCATTCACTGTAATCGCCTGCGCATGATAATTGGTTGGAATACCACCCATGACATAATGGCAAGTTGGCACCACAGGAATAGGATCTTTAACAGGATCAACACCTGCAAAAGTGATGGCTAATTCACGAATGGCGGGTAATCTTTCTTTTATCAGTTTTTCGCCCAGATGATCCGCCTTCAACAAGACATAATCCCCTTTAGGCCCGCAACCGCGTCCTTCACGAATTTCAATCGCGGAAGAACGAGAAACGATATCGCGGCAAGAAAGGTCTTTAAGATGCGGCGCATGACGTTCCATGAAACGCTCGCCATTTTTGTTAATCAGGTAACCGCCTTCACCACGCACACTTTCACTAATCAGTGAGCCGGAACCGTAAATACCCGTCGGGTGAAATTGCCAGAATTCCATGTCCTGCAATGGAAATCCTGCGCGAAGCGCCATGCCAAAACCATCACCTGTATTAATATGCGCATTCGTTGTTGACTGGAAAATTCTGCCAGCACCGCCCGTCGCCAGAATGGTTGCCCGCGCTTGCAGGAAAACGACTTCGCCTGTCTCCATGCATAATGCGGTGACACCAGCAACGCCGCCGTTAGCACCCTTCACGAGATCGACTGCAAACCATTCATTAAAAAAGTGTGCTTTTGCCTGTAAATTCTTTTGGTAAAGCGCATGCAGCATGGCATGGCCTGTTCGATCAGATGCGCAGCATGTTCGATGCGCTTGTTCTTTTCCATATTCGCGTGTCGCACCGCCAAAAGCACGCTGATAAATTTTACCGTCATCCAGCCGCGAAAATGGCAACCCCATATGCTCTAGTTCATAAATAGATTGCGGCGCATTCTTGCACATATACTCTATGGCATCCTGATCACCAAGAAAGTCAGACCCCACAACGGTGTCATACATATGCCACTTCCAGTCATCTGGCTCTATATTGCCAAGCGCTGCGTTAATACCACCCTGAGCAGAAACTGTATGTGACCGTGTTGGAAAAACTTTAGAAATAATGGCGACTTTCAAGCCTGATTGAGATAACTCGATGGCCGATCTTAAACCTGCCCCACCGCCACCGACAATCACTGCATCAAACGTATGCGTAGCAACTTTCATTAATCAAACACTCCATAAAATCAGCAGACCCCAGACAAAGCAGCCGCCTAACACAAACCAGACCAATGTATTCAACACTGCACGTAACACTGTGCATTTGATGTAATCAGTAAAAATAGTCCAGATACCTACCCAGGCATGCAGCATCAACGCCACTAATAGCAAAATGGTTGCAATCTTCACATAGGTAGATGAAAACAGACTATGCCATTCCGAAACTGGCATTCCTGGATGGCAAAGAATAAAGCAAACAAGTGCAATAAAGTAAAAAGCCATAAAAACGGCCGATACTCTTTGCACAACCCAATCTCTTAATCCCTGATGATTTACCCCTAACACTGACTTTACCATAACCAGACACCTGCTAATAATATGATCAACCCAGATACAACAAACGTAATAATAGCCCCTCTGCGCCCAGCTTTCAGGGTATCACCTATGTGTAAATCAGAGAGCAAGTGCCTGATACCTGCAACCAGATGATAAAAGAAAGCAGCCAGCAGCAGCCAGACCACCACCTTGACGAAAAAACTCCCCATCCACTGCTGTATGGCGTCAAAGCCTTCATACGTCAGCGAGATCTGCAGCAACCAGAGCATACACGGGATAAGCAAGAAAAGAACAGCCCCTGATGCCCTGTGTAAAATTGAGACAATTGCTGGCAAGGGAAAATGAATCGTCAATAAATTAAGATTTTTAGGTCGAGAAGAGCGCACGTTTCGTGTTCCTTGGTTAACATTGGGCTATTTGTTAAATGGTGATTATATTATTGCTATGCGATCAAATCCAGCGCTTATCATAGTTCTAGTACTAGTTCCCGCTGAAGCAGGCTATCTTATTGTTCCGCGCTCCAAACAGCACATCCTTATGCTTTAGGATGCCATCCATGGCATCCAGTCGCGCTTTAACAATAAGATAGCCTGCTTCAGCGGGAACGACTGAGCGCTTATGCTTTATGAGCGCACAACATTATGCTTAAATAAGAGTATACATAATAAAACAAGGCTGGAGACCTGAAATGGCAGAAAAAAAAGCAACATTGACCATTGGCGATCAATCGATAGAACTGGATATTCTTCAAGGAACGCTAGGCCCTGCCGTGATTGATGTTGGCCCCCTGCTGAAAACAGGCTACTTTACCTTTGACTCTGGCTTTAATTCGACTGCCGCCTGTGAATCAAAAATAACCTATATTGACGGTGACAAGGGTATCCTGCTGTATCGAGGGTATCCGATAGAACAACTGGCAAGTCATTCTACCTTTCTTGAAGTGTGCTTCCTGCTGATTAACGGCGAAATGCCAAACAAATCCCAGTATGCTAACTTTTGCAAAGACATCACCCACCACACGATGGTACATGAGCAAATCCGGAATTTCTTCAATGGGTTCCGCCGCGATGCTCATCCTATGGCGATTATGGTCGGTGTTGTCGGCGCTCTGTCTGCGTTCTATCACGACACGCTTGATATTAACAACCCTGAGCACAGAAACATTTCTGCTCTGCGCCTCATTGCCAAAATGCCAACCATTGCTGCGATGTGCTACAAATACTCCGTCGGGCAGCCTTTTATGCCGCCCAGAAACGCACTGTCGTATGCTGAAAACTTTTTATACATGATGTTTGGAACGCCTTGCGAAGAATATGCGCCTAATCCGGTGCTCGCACGCGCTCTGGATCGTATTTTTATATTACATGCAGACCATGAACAAAATGCTTCAACGTCTACCGTTCGACTTGCAGGCTCAACAGGTGCAAACCCATTTGCCTGTATTTCAGCTGGTATAGGCGCACTGTGGGGGCCCGCGCATGGCGGTGCAAATGAAGCGGTACTCAATATGCTGCATGAGATTGGTGATATTTCAAATATTCAGGCTTATATTAAACGTGCTAAAGATCCTAAAGATACGTTCAGGCTGATGGGCTTTGGTCATCGTGTTTACAAAAATTATGATCCCCGCGCGAAAGTCATGCGCGAAACCTGCCATGAAGTACTGAAAGCGGTTGGCGCTCACAATGACCCTTTATTCAAGCTTGCCATGGAACTGGAAAAAATTGCCTTACAGGATCCCTATTTTGTTGAAAAGAAGCTATACCCTAATGTCGATTTCTATTCTGGTATTACGCTGAGTGCAATTGGTATCCCAACCAACATGTTTACGGTTATTTTTGCACTGGCAAGAACAGTCGGCTGGGTCGCACAATGGAATGAAATGATTAGCAATCCCTATCGTCTGGGGCGGCCAAGACAATTATATCTTGGTTCGAAAGAGCGGGATTTTGCAGGGATGGATAAGAGGAAATAGATCGTTCCCTCACCCTTTCCCTCTCCCAAAACTAACCTTCTGCAATACTAATGCTTACAGAGGTTGGGAGAGGGGACGATCTAAGCTGGCATCCAGTTACGTCCAAACAACCGACACCTACACATCAAACAAGAAACTCACACCGGCATCCAGAAAAATATCATTCTTGCCGCCAACCCGGGTATACAGGTCGCGTGCATCGAGGCGGAATGCAATGGATTGGCTTGCAAATATCTGCGCACCAACGCCAACATTCATATTTCCTTCATTCTGCGCATCGTTTCTATTAGGATTTAAACCTGTAATACCAACACCCGCGGTAACAAATGGCTCAACAACTCGCCAAGGGGTAAAACGATAAACCACATCCATCAAAAACAGGGATCCACTGATTTCCCGATCATCATTCACAGAGTTTTCAAAATCTGTTGTAAAGGCACCATATAAAACTTCAAATGCCCATTTGTCTAATAAATTATATCCAAGAATACCAAACGGCACACCGGCATTCTGAATCTCACGCCTGGAAGCAAAAATATCGTACCCACCGCCGAGCGTAACCGTTAAGGCTCCCTGACGATTGCCTGCATAACTGCAAGTAAAACCAAACAATGAGAAAGTAGTGACACAAAGCAACAAAAATGAATGAAACTTATTCATGCGATTCCCTTATCAACTTCTAATCCTTGTGGAGTCGAGGAGGATCGAACTCCCGACCTTCGCATTGCGAACGCGACGCTCTCCCAGCTGAGCTACGACCCCAATAGGCTGTTCAATTAACGAATTCTAGTACATTCCTTTTAGACTTACCAGTAGCGGAAATAAGAGGGTGGCTTTTTCTGGTGGGAACGGCTGATGTTCTTATGTCGCTTTAAGAAAAGCATTCTCAGCCGGTGTCGTTTCCCGGCCAAGCACCTTGTTACGCTGGGGGAAGCGGCCAAATTCTTTTATGACCCGAAAATGCGCTCTGGCATAAGCATGAAACAGTTCATAAATCTGTGTCGTTTCCGCCATGGATAAGTGCACCAGATCCTGATAGAGACGAATAGATTGTTCCTGATACCCGGTATTTTCAGAATGAACCAGCGGCATATAAAAAAACACCCGCTCAATGAGTGTCAATGAATGATCATGCTTTTTTGCGATTCCATCAATACACCACTGCTGAGCTTTTGGATCGTAAGCAAACGCTTCTGCTGTTTGCCGGGCAATATAACGCGGAAACTGATCGAGCAATAAAATCAATGCCAGCCTGCCACGCGGCGTTTCAGCCCAGCCATCAAGTAACCCTTGAGTTGCCTGCTTGTATTCACTACCAAAATTTGCAAGCAGCTGATCTCTAACCGTATCGCTGTCGCCAAACCATAAGTTGGTGCGATTGCTGGTAGGTAAATCAGCAAAACCCGCCTTCCCAAACCAGAGTTCTAATAGCTCATGTACCCGATCTGTCATTAATGTTGTCATCCAAACAAACCCTATACATTAAGGATAACACATTACGCTAACAGACAGGGTAAGCAGCCTGTATAATCATATAGTTAAGCAACACAACCCTACTCGCCCAAAATCAACAGCTTAGTGCCGGCAGTAACATTATCAAATAACTCAACAAGATCACTATTGCGCATCCGTATGCAGCCGCGCGAACCTGGGGTACCCATTTCAATATCATCTGGCGCACCATGAATGTAAACATAACGCTGCATTGTATCTACATTACCCAGACGATTTTTACCGGGCTCCAGACCGCATAACCATAATATGCGTGTTAATATCCAGTCACGATCAGGCGCGGCCTCACGCAGAGCCGGTGTAAAAATCTCGCCGGTAGGACGCCTGCCCACAAACACCGTGTTCACTGGCTGGTTTGCACCAATTTTAGCTCTGATAACATGCAGGCCGCGTGGTGTTTGTTCACTGTTTTTAACTTCCCCCACGCCATTCTTTGCGGTAGAAACAGAATACTCACCACATAACAATTTATTGTTGTAAACAACCATTTTTTGCGATGGTATATGAACTTCCAGATGAATCATACTGCCGCCTTTGCGATGATTTCCAGACACGCTGCAATTATTTTTTCTGTTTTCTGGTCTTTATCATTTCCCGGATCAAACTCAACAATCTCGGTAGCAATCAACTGGGGATCATTAATCACCATGTTAAAACCCTGATACAATTCTTCTGCATGTATGCCTCCTTTTTCCGGCACATCTACACCAGGCGCTTCATCAGGATCCAGGCTGTCAATATCAACGGTTAAACCATAAGCATAAGTATGTTTCTTTACGTGTGCAACAGCTTCACGTAACACGTCAGAAAACCCACGTTCTTTTACTTCCGGCATGAAATAAATACGCACATTTAATTTTTTTAGTAATGCCGCCTCTCCTTCTTCAAAACTCCGCACACCAATCAGGCAAACATTCTCTGGTTTTAATTTTGGGTTGTCGTTTAATATCGACGTTAATTTTTTATCGCCATGACCAAGCAATACCGCAAGCGGCATGCCATGAATGCGGCCCGAAGGTGATGTTTCAGGTGTATGACTATCCATGTGAGCATCTACCCAGATCAAGCCAAGATCACCTTTTGTGTGAATAGCATCTTGTACGCCACTCCAGGTGCCTATCGCACATGAATGATCACCGCCCAATACACAAAATGATTCGTCACGCTGTGCAAGCGCGGAACAACGTGCAGCTAGTTTATTATTTAAGGATGTAATGTTCTCATCTAATGACATGCCTGATTGTGTATCCGGGTGCAGCATGCTATCCCACTCAATATTTTTGATTGATTCAATGAACGGCGATTGCTGTACCTTAACTGGACCGTCACCTGCATGTGAATCCGCACCAGCAATACCAGACGCATATCCAATCAAATAAAGTGTGTTATGATTAACCATAAAAATATCCTTTGCTATTACAATCTCATCCTTGCTGCTGTAAAATCACCATCCTGTAAAATAATAATGACAGGTGATCCATGAAACAACAGCAATTAATAACTTATGTCGACCAATACTGGGATAACCATATCACACCCTGTTTAATGGAATATATTAAAATTCCAAATAAATCACCCCAATTTGATAAAGATTGGCACAAACATGGCTATATGGATCAAGCTGTCAACCTGATTTCCAACTGGTGTAAACAACATGCTGTTAAAAACATGTCTGTGGATATTATTCAGCAAGACGACCGCACCCCTGTCATTGTAATGGAAATACCCGGCAATACCGATGAAACAATTTTACTTTATGGCCATCTGGATAAACAACCAGAGATGACTGGCTGGAGCGATGGCCTGCATCCGTGGCAGCCAGTATTACGCGGTGACCGATTATATGGACGAGGCGGCGCAGATGATGGTTATGCCGCATTTGCTTCACTGACTGCCATCAAGGCATTGCATGATCAACAAATCCCTCATGCCCGCTGTGTCATTTTAATAGAAGCCAGCGAAGAAAGCGGCAGTTCCGATTTGCCTTTTTATATCGATTTACTCAAGGACCGCATCGGCCAGCCTAATCTGGTTGTCTGCCTGGATTCCGGCTGCGGCAACTATGAGCAATTATGGATGACAACATCATTGCGCGGCATCGTTGGCGGCACACTGCAAATCAATGTACTGCGTCAAGGTATTCATTCGGGTTATGGCAGCGGCATAGCGCCTTCGTGCTTCCGTATTTTAAGGCAGCTGCTCAATCGAATTGAAAATGAATCTACCGGCGACATTACGCTTGCCGATCTGCAGGTTTCCATCCCGGATGAGCGTCGTGATCAGGCAGAAAAAGCTGCCAGCGTACTGGGCGCATCTATACATGAATCCATTCCTTTTTCTAACAAGGCACAACCTGAAGGCAGTTCAAGCGCTGACCGCATTTTACGCCGCACCTGGAAACCCGCTCTCTCTGTCATTGGCATGGATGGTATGCCTCTCATTGAAAATGCGGGCAATGTTACGCTGCCATCGCTGTCCGTTAAACTGTCGATGCGTTTAGCACCTACCTGCAATGTAAACAAGGCAACTGACGCATTAAAGAAAACTCTTGAGAGCAATCCACCCTATGGAGCAACTATTCAATTTGATGTGAATGACGCAGGACCAGGCTGGAATGCGCCGGCTGAAGCTGACTGGTTAGTCAATGCAGCCAACTGTGCATCAAATGATTATTTTGGCAAAGATGCGATGTATATGGGTGAAGGCGGCACGATTCCTTTCATGGGCATGCTGGGGGAAAAATTCCCACAAGCACAATTTCTGATTACAGGTGTTCTCGGGCCTGAATCTAACGCGCATGGACCAAATGAATTTTTGCACATACCAACCGGGAAAAAATTAACGGCTTGTGTGGCGGCTGTAATTGCCAATCATTACACCAAGAATAGCCAGCAATCCACCTGACAGTGTTAATGCCATCGGCAACTCTCCAAGGATTAACCATCCAAGGAGAGTTGCTATAAATGGCATCAGATAAAGATAATTCATTGCACGAGTCGCTGAAATCTCACTCAACGCATATGCCCAGGCTACATACCCCACAGCAGCAGGAAACACGCCCAGATAAATAACTGCTATCGTCGAAGTTAATGATGCATGATGTACATCATGCGCAAGATAAGGAAGGTATATCAACAAAAACAGTGTGCAACCCCAGATAACAAACGTGGTTGCTTCAATTGCATGATATCGCTTAAGAAACGGTTTTTGCAAAATAGAATACAAACTGCCCGCTAGCGTTGCAATTAACAGGTAAGCCATTCCAGCTGTCCACTTTATGTCGCCAAATTCCCCGTATGTCATCAATGCTGTACCACTGACGCTGACGAGAAATCCAGTAACACGCCATACAGTCAACCCTTCGCCAAGAAAAACGGCTGCCAATATAGCCGCAATAATGGGTGACTGACTGGTAACAAAACTGGCGACGCCGGATAACACAGACACTTCTGCAAAATTTAAAAATAAATTATAAATACCTACACTAACGCCGCCTAATGTCATTAGCGCAATAATATCACGTGTATGAATAACCGAACGGGCCGGCATGAAATAATAAATAACACCCATGCACAGAGAAGCAATCATGAAACGCAATAACGCCATTCCTTGAGGCGAATAAAATTGTAACCCCAACCGTATGCCAATAAATGCCGATGCCCATAATAATACGGCTGTCATTATCGCAAGTCTGGCTTTAATACTCATTATTCACTCTCATGCAAACAACAAACCCGGCAACATGCCGGGCTTGCGGTTTTTATTTCTAACAATATCAATAATCATCATCGCCTGTCGCCGTATCAGGACTACCCTGATCAGCCGCTGCACCTGATGCATCACTACCTGTTCCTGAATTTGAACCTGCTGCGCTGCCTGCGCTATCACCGTTTGAACCGTCATTGCCTATCATATCACTAGTGCCGTCATTATTCGGCTGCACCGCACTATCTGATGCGCCAGCGGATGCCAGCATATTATCCATGCCTGCTGCACTAGCAGACATCTCTTCAGCCATCGCAGGCGCTGTGTATATGACTGATGCAGCAAGTAAACCAGCTATCCCCAATGCCGCAAGTGACTTCATATTCATACTGCTCTCCTAAATTTAATTGCACGATAAGCATCTAATTTAATACTAAATTTTCCCTTTTTCTATGGTTTTAAATAAAAACCTGATTTACAGGTGATCATATTTTGCGCATAATAATTGACTTTATGTTGCAGCCTTTGCTATAAAGCTCATTCATACAAAAAGTCATAGTTTAAATTATGACAGAATGGTATTGTAGTGCAAAACAAATGATCAAAAAAGCATTACTGTGCGATAATCGACAGGCTGAATAAAGTAAAATACAAACAACAAGATAGGAACCATTTATGATGGCAACAAACCGCACCAGCGCGGCCTCATTCCTTAAATCATCCTACCCATGGGTGATTTGTTCTATTGTCACTCTCTTTTATTGCTTTAATTTTTTCCTGCGCAGCTCACCCACCGTCATGCAGAATGAACTCATGCAGTCATTCCATATGACTGGCTATGAATTCGGCGTGCTGACATCCGCCTATTATTGGGCTTACACACCCATGCAGATTCCAGCGGGCTTAATCTATGACAAATTTGGTGTCCGGTTTGTTTTATGGCTGGCAAGTCTGGTTGCAACCATTGGTGTTTTATTGTTTGTCCAGGCAGATTCGTTTTCTGCCGCATGGACAGGCCGCTTCCTCATCGGGCTCGGCTGTGCATTTGCTTATATTGGCATTTTAAAACTTGCTTCTGTCATGCTGCCAGCAAACCGGTTTGCCATTGTCGCCGGACTTGCCACCGCGGCAGGCATGGCAACAGGCGCGTTAACACAAAACTACATTACACATGTCATCGGCCAGATTGGCTACAAAGGCGCGTTACATCCTGCTGTCTATGTTGGGATTGTCCTTAGCTTTCTCATCCTTATTTTTGTTCGCGACAGAGATAGCAATCCCAACGCGGCACAAGATGAAATGCGCGAACCCATGGATGCAAGGCAATTACTTAAAGCACTTAAATTAGTATTCACTAATAAACAAATGTGGCTGATTGGTATTATTGGCTGCCTGCTGTATTTACCCGCTTCTGTTTTCCTTGACGGTTATAGCAAACAATATTTAATCACTGTTTACCATATCACCGCGGAACAAGCGGCATTTGTAGCATCACTTACATTTTTAGGCTGGATTATCTCAGGCCCCATCATCGGAGCATTCTCCGATTATGTAAAACGACGCTGCCTGCCGTTAACCATCACTGGTACATTCGCAGCCATACTGCTATGTGTCGTTTTTTATGCGCCCACCTCCCTGCATTTATGGGGACTGTACGCTACTTTCTTTTTTATTGGTTTTTCATGCGGCGCCCATCCGCTTTGCTTCCCACTCGGTAAAGAAAACAATCCTATCCAGATCTCCGGCACAGCTATTGCTGTCACTAACATGCTTATCATGCTAGGCGGCAATATATTCCCACCTGTTGTTGGAAAACTGCTTGATCTGCATGCCACCACAATTGGCACAGATGGCCTGCCAATCTATACCGCCAGCGATTACACATTCGCACTGAGTATTATTCCAGTCGGTGTTGCCATCGGTATTTTCCTGTCTATCTTCCTGAAGGAAACATACTGTGAATCGCAGGCAACGGAAGAATCTGAAGAAATGTTCAGAAACCCAGTCTTGCAAACTGAGTCTGCTGGCAACTAAAATACGTTAGGAATGGGTCCCCGCCTTCGCGGGGATGACAGGGTGGTACCGATACTACCCGTGATAAAAACCCGCTAATGACGGTGCCTGTTCTTGACAGGCAGCAGCCTCCAGATCGCAGCCCACCCGCAGTGCAAGCTGACTTAAATAGTCATTCAAACCAACAGCGGCATGAATAAAATCAAGTTGGCATGCAGCACTGGAACCTAACTTTTCCATATATCCTGCAATACTGTTCCTCTCTCTTTCGTCATCATCAACCAGGATAACATCAGGTGTTAATCCAGCGTTGCTGGAAAAGTTAATCATGACATTAACTTTATTTTTCAAATATTTTGCATGCTCGTCAGATTGAAGAGCGTATATCTCTATTTTACTTAAAAGAGCTTCATCCTCTAAAAGAAGCTCTAAATTACGTCTTATCCATGCACTATTATCATGCAGGCTGATAATGCAAACCTTGCCTCCGTTATCAATGATATGCTGCATTATTTTTTTAGTTTCGCCCGGGTTGCGCAGATTAGACTTAATGTCCTGATTAGTGATGCTGTGCCTGAAGTCTGGCGTATCCTGTATCCGGACTGCAACTTCCCTGGAAAAGATACCCAACAGATGCCTGGTTTTCTTCGCTGGTACCAACACAACCCTGCGGCTGCCATCTGCATATTTCAGGCAAGTATCTCTGTATGTATGTCTGACTGTAAGTGTTCGATCAAAATCAAACGCAACAACCAGCCCGTCACAGCAACTTCTTGAGTCCATAATGACACCTCTATATTAGATGTTATCTCACCAGTCTTTTGCTACCAAAAACTCATCATATAATACTGCTTCGGGTGAACCTGATTCAGGACGCCAGTCATAAGACCATCTGACAACAGGCGGAAGCGACATTAAAATTGACTCCGTACGCCCGCCAGATTGCAAACCAAATAATGTACCTCGATCATACAATAAATTATATTCAACATAACGTCCGCGCCGGTATGTTTGAAAATCACGTTCACGTTGTGTGTAGGCGTTTGATTTGCGGCGATTAACTATTGGCTGATACGCTTTAATATAGTGATCGCCAACGCTGCGCATAAACTCGAACCCGCGATCAAATCCCCATTCATTCAAATCATCATAAAACAATCCGCCGATACCACGCGGTTCGTTACGGTGCTTTAAATAAAAATAATCATCACACCATTTTTTATATTTTGGATAAACGTCATCGCCAAATGGGGCGCAAGCATCTTTTGCCATTTGATGCCAGTGCACACAATCTTCTGTGTAACCATAGTAAGGTGTTAAATCAAACCCGCCGCCAAACCACCAGACTGGATTCTGCCCTGCTTTTTCTACTGAAATAAAACGAACATTGAAATGTGAGGTTGGCACATAAGGATTTAACGGATGAATTACCACTGACACACCCAGCGCTTGAAAGCTGGCATCTCTTAACTCAGGCCGTTTTGCGGTCGCCGCTACCGGCAGCTGCTGACCGTGGACATGAGAAAAATTAACACCCGCCTTTTCTATTACCGCACCAGACGTCATGACTCGCGTCATGCCACCGCCACCTTCGCCATGCGTCCATTTATCTTCCTGAAAGCTTGCACCGCTATCTTCGGCTTCTATAAATTGACAAATACGATTTTGTAAATCGAGTAAATATGTTTTAATTTTTTCTATCACAACACCACCCTCATTTCCCCGTCATTCAAAAACCATCTTTATGTTCATCTGTCTCCAGCTCAAGCCACAGCGCATTAAAAACCGCGAAACTACATGCAAATGCTGTACCCAACACCCAGGCAAAATACCACATAGTCACCTCCAATCCCACATTGTCATTAATAAGCTATATGCTGTTTATCATCTTTAATTGATTTTTTCGTTACCTTTCCGCTTAGAACACGATACACCCATGCGGTATAAATCATTACGATAGGCAAAAATATCGCAACAGCAAACAACATCAATAATAATGTTAGCTGACTGGACGAAGCATCCCAAACCAGCAAACTCGATGCCAAATTAGTTGAAGAAGGCAAAATAAAGGGAAACATGCTAATGCCTACCGTGCCAATGATGCCCACAATACTGATACTGCTAAAAACAAACGCAGACTTAATCCAACCCCTCTTAATTGTCATCATAGCCAGCACTGCACCCACAAAACCTAATACAGGCACCACTTTGCTAAGTGGATACAATGTGTAATTCGTCATCCAGCCGCCTAACACCGGCATAACATGTTTGTGTAAGGGATTGGAGTAACCAAGCGGATTCACGCCATCCATCACCTGATAGCCTGTCACAACGTGCGCTATCCAATATCCACCACCGGCAAAAAATACTATCAAAAGACAGCCCGACAAGCGTGACCAGAAAATGGCGCGGCGGCGTATAGGTTCCTCCGTTTTCGCTGCAAGATAAATCCCGCCATGCATCACCAGCATCATCAAACTTGTCACACCGCACCACAAAGCAAACGGCGAAAATAATTCTGTGACAGTGCCGCTATAAAAAAGCCTCAGATCATTATCAAAATAAAATGGCAGTCCCAATAAAATATTGCCAACCAGCACCCCGAAAATAATCGCGGGCAAAAAACCGCCGATAAAAACAATCCAGTCCCAGCATCGCCGCCATAATGGATTTGATAATTTGCTTCTGTATTTAAAACTGACCGGCCGGGAAATACCCATTGTTAACAGCAGCAATAACACCGCCAGATACGCACCTGAAAACGCAACTGCATAAACATACGGCCACGCGGCAAAAACCGCACCCGCTCCCAGAATAATCCACACCTGATTACCTTCCCAGACAGGGCCGATTGTATTCAGCACAACACGCCGTTCAATATCACTTTTAGCAACGAGCGGCAGCAATACAGCAACGCCAAGATCAAACCCATCCATGACAGCAAACCCCATAAACAGTATACCGAGCAGCATCCACCAGATCACACGCAAGACTTCTATCGTCATCATCAAACACCTCCCTGAGATTCTGATAACGCCGCAGACGGCATGACACCTGGATGCAGGCTAAAATCATCTGGTTCAAATAACTTGTCTGGCCCAAGACGGATATATTTCACCATCAGATATACTTCGATGACGGCAAGAATGGAATAAAAGAAAACAAATCCAATCAGTGAAATCACAACACTTGATGCTTCCAGTGTCGATGCGCCCATAAACGTCGGCAGCAAACCATCAACCACCCATGGTTGACGTCCATATTCAGCAACCACCCAGCCCATTTCTGCTGCCAGCCATGGGAGCGGCAAACTAAACAGCACCAATTTTAAAAACCAGCGGTGTGTCGTTAAACGCCGGCGTTGAGCAAGATAAAACGCTGTTGCAAATAACAAGATAAAATAAAGGCCGCAGCCAACCATCACCCTGAATGTCCAGAAAATCGTAAACACATCAGGCACCGTATCCCACGCAGCCTGATTAATTTGTTCGGGTGATGCATGCAGAACATCTGCCGTATATTGCTTCAGCAGTAAACCATACCCCAGATTTTCCTCATTTTTGTCCAGTAAATTTTCCGCATGGCGGTCATAAGGGTCAATCTGTAATGTGGTTAAAGCACTATAAGCCAGTATGCCGCTGCGAATGCGGCCGCGTGCCTCATCAACCAGATCGACAATACCATAGACAGGTTCATGAATAGAGCGAGTTGCTATCAGACCAAGAAGATAGGGGATTTTAACGGTGTATGTTGTCTCATGCTTTGCCTGATTCGGAAAGCCAATCAAGGTCAAAGGCGCGGGAGCTGGTTCGGTTTTCCACATTCCTTCCATCGCCGCCACTTTCATTTTTTGATTAAGACCATTCAGATACCCGCTTTCATCGCCCAGCACGACCACACAAAGCGCAGACGCAAGTCCAAATGCCGCCGCCATTGTCATCGACCGTTTGGCTAACGCAACATTACGTCCTTTCAGTAAAAAGTAGGCACTGATAGACATGATAAACATCGCACCAGTGACATAACCCGCACTAATGGTATGTACGAATTTTGCTTGTGCGACTTCATTAAAGATCACACTGTAAAAATCATATAATTCCATCCGCATGGTATGATAATTAAAATGCGCTCCAACGGGGTGCTGCATCCAGCCGTTCGCAATCAAAATCCACAGTGCGGAAAAACTGGCACCTGCTGCCAGCATCCAGGTCACAATCAAATGGCCACCCTTCGACAAGCGATCCCAGCCAAAAAAGAACAAACCTATGAAAGTAGCTTCCAGAAAAAACGCCATCAAACCTTCAATCGCAAGCGGCGCACCAAACACATCCCCAACATATTGCGAATAATATGCCCAGTTTGTACCAAACTGGAATTCCATTGTGATGCCAGTGGCAACACCCATCGCCACATTAATGCCATATAATATCCCCCAATATTGGGTCATGGTTCGCCAGATAGGCCTATTGGTGATAAAATAGACAGTCTCCATAATGCCTAGAAGCGTCGACATACCAAGGGTTAGCGGAACGAATAAAAAGTGATAAAGCGCGGTCATACCAAACTGAATACGGGAAAGCAGAACAACATCACTTGCAGGTAACATAAGAGATACCCCTTTTTAAGGATGTAACACTTTTCAAATTCGTGTATATAATACGCCATGCCTGTTTAATATTCACCTATTGTCTACACCGCAAGACAACTTAACACTGGAGGCAAATCATGACCGATATGACAGTTGATTCTTTCAAGACCCGACGTGAACTAGATGTAAATGGAACTCATTATCATTACTACAGCTTGCCCGCGCTTGAACAAGCCGGACTCAAGGGAATTTCAAACTTACCCAATTCATTAAAAATCCTGCTGGAAAATCTGCTGCGCCATGAAGATAACCTCACCGTGAACCGGGATGATATAGAAGCGTTAGGCGCGTGGTTGAAAGATAAAAAATCTGACCGTGAAATCGCCTACCGGCCAGCACGCGTCCTCATGCAGGATTTTACTGGTGTACCTGCAGTCGTTGACCTTGGTGCCATGCGTGACGCCATCAAAAAAATGGGTGGCGATCCAGAAAAAATTAATCCTCTGTCACCTGTTGATCTCGTCATTGATCATTCTATTCAAGTTGACGCATTTGCGAATGTGAGCGCTATTGATGTCAACACTCGCATGGAAATGGAACGCAATGGTGAGCGTTATGTATTTTTACGCTGGGGACAAAATGCATTTAAAAACTTCCGCGTTGTTCCGCCAGAAACAGGCATTTGCCATCAGGTCAATCTGGAATATCTTTCCAAAGCAGTCTGGCATGATACCAAAGACAATCGCAAAACTGCTTACCCGGATACACTGGTGGGAACGGACAGTCATACCACCATGGTTAACGGACTTGGCGTACTCGGCTGGGGTGTGGGCGGTATCGAGGCTGAAGCCGCTATGCTGGGGCAGCCTATTTCCATGCTGATTCCTGAAGTTGTCGGCGTACGTCTTTCAGGTAAATTATGCGAAGGCGTGACCGCGACGGACCTTGTACTGACATTAACAAATATGCTGCGTCAGAAAGGTGTAGTTGGAAAGTTTGTTGAATACTACGGCCCGGGATTGGCTGACTTGCCTGTCGCCGACCGCGCAACCATCGCCAATATGGCGCCGGAATACGGTGCAACATGCGGTTTCTTTCCAATTGACCAAACCACCATAGATTACTTGCGCCTGACCAGCCGGGACAATGACACTATCGCTCTGGTAGAAGCCTACGCCAAAGCACAGGGTATGTGGCACGATAAAAAAAGCCCCGAGCCTGTTTTCACTGATACGCTTTCACTGGATTTATCCAGTGTGGCTCCCAGCCTCGCCGGACCCAAACGTCCGCAGGATCGCGTCGAATTACCACAATTACAACCTGCATTCGACAAACTACTAGCCGATGCCAATCGAATGAAAGAAAAAAACGACGCCTTTAAAACAACAGAAGGCTTTGATCTTCATCACGGTGATGTTGTGATTGCTGCGATTACAAGCTGCACCAACACATCCAATCCAAGTGTTTTGATGGCTGCCGGTCTCGTCGCGAAAAAAGCACTGGAAAAAGGCTTGCAACGCAAACCATGGGTCAAAACATCATTAGCGCCCGGTTCACAAGTTGTGACACAATATCTGGCGGCTTCCGGCCTGGATACACATTTAAATAAACTTGGTTTTGATCTTGTTGGTTATGGCTGCACAACCTGTATTGGCAATTCTGGCCCATTACCAGATGCAGTCGCCGAGACAGTTTCAGAATACGATCTGGTGGTATCAGCTGTTCTTTCTGGCAACCGCAATTTTGAAGGCCGCATCCATCCTCAAGTCAAAGCAAACTGGCTAGCCTCACCGCCGCTCGTCGTGATTTTTGCCCTGACAGGCACCACCTGTATTGATTTAACGCGCGATCCTGTTGGTCACGACAAGGCTGGCAAACCTGTTTTCCTTAAAGATCTATGGCCAAGCAATGCTGAAATTGCCGATGAAGTCAAAAAAGTCAGCAGCAAAATGTTCAGCGAACAATATGCCGATGTATTTACAGGTAATGATGAATGGCGCAACCTGCAGGTGCCTGAAGGTGAAACATACGACTGGAAATCAGATTCAACCTACATCCAGCATCCACCCTACTTTGTCGACATGGGCGCCAAACCTGAAAAAATCAAATCCATCGAAAACGCACGCATATTAGCATTAATGGGTGACAGTATTACCACGGACCATATTTCACCTGCAGGCTCTATCAAGCCAGACAGTCCTGCCGGAAAATATTTACAGGAAAAAGGCGTTGCGGTTAAGGATTTTAACTCCTATGGCGCACGGCGTGGTAATCACGAAGTCATGGTACGCGGTACATTCGCCAACATCCGTATCAGAAATGAAATGGTGCCGGGTATCGAAGGCGGTATCACCAAGCATTACCCCAGCAATGAAGTGATGCCTATCTATGATGCTGCCATGAAATATCAGGCAGACCACATTCCACTGGTCATCATCGCTGGTAAGGAATATGGCACCGGCTCATCACGAGACTGGGCGGCTAAAGGTCCCAAGCTGCAGGGGGTAAAAGCGGTGATTGCTGAAAGTTTTGAACGTATTCACCGGTCTAATCTGATTGGCATGGGTATATTGCCACTACAATTTAAAGATGGTGAAAACCGCAAATCCCTGAAGCTGGATGGAACAGAAATAATCAGCATCATCGGGTTGAATGACGACATTGAGCCTGGCACTGATATTCAGGCTGCCATTCAACGCGCGGATGGCAGTAACAGCACCGTTACATTATTAAGCCGTATCGATACACAAAATGAAGTTGCGTATTATCGTAATGGCGGCATTCTACAATACGTATTACGAAATATGCTAAATAAGGGATAATATTATAGCGTTTCATATAATTAATAATAATCACAAAACGAGAAGAGATCATGCCAAAAACAACGCCTGCGCCTTTAAGCTTCAATGCAATCATGATTAATTATCTGGAAAAAATTCACAAACTTGATCCCGAATTTTTTCCAGCGCTGGCCGCTCATCTTCGAACCGAGGGTAGGTTATTCTTCAACCTGGTGCTGCCAGATAAAACCATCATTCATTTTCCAACAGATGAAGCCATCGTAAACCGCTTATCTCAAATTGACATCAGTTCGCTTAAATCAGTCGATCCTGTTATTTCACTAACGACCATCACTGCCATCCAGCAGTTTGCGCATGCGTTATCAACGTTGATTACAAATGCATTCCTGCCTCAACTCTCTGCCGCGATAAATCCGGCAGATCATGAAAAACTAGAACGTATCATTTCCCATGCGGTGACATACAAAGTCTGGTGCACCCAGGAAGGATTAACATCAAAAGATAACATTCAGGCTAAAGTCATTGCTGCTATTCTTGCTTCAAACGATGACCCTGAGACAACCTATCTAACCTTATCTGTAAAATATCAAACGGAAATCATCAGCCGGCTCAATGCCCTGATAACTCAATATGAATCTTATTTGAAAAGCAATAACAGCAAATTAGCAAAAGCGACCTTCGCAAATATAGACAACTATTTGCAACAAATTGACAACGTTATTGAATATCGATGCCTTGATGATATGAATAAAACTCTGCTAAAAGCCACACTGACAATGCGTCATGATCAATTAAAAGCCGCAGCCAGCCTTGCAGATGACGCACCCAACAGCCAGCAAGATGTGGAAAAAACCATGCAAAAAGGCCAGAGCGTGGAAACATCAACCCCGGCCAAATCTAAAGAGAGACCCTCTCCGCGCAGGCAAACATCGCTGAGCAACCTATTCAAACTGTCTCCCAAACCACCGAGCAAACCTGATCAGCTATCTCCAAAAGGAGCCGGCTCAACACCCAGACCATAAAGCACATCCTGACAAAGCGACTCAATGCCTGCAGCAAACTGACCCGTAGATGCAGGCAGCGCTCGAAAAAACAATTCGGGTTCCACACCCTCACATTCCAGCAGCACTGGACCTGAGGCTGACTCAATAACATCCATGCGCAAATATAATATTTCCTGCTTATCGTACGACAACCCTGAATAAACGTGAAATACCGCTAACATTTTTTCATAAGCCGCCGTTGCAAAATCAATAACCGATGCTGGCGGCATCACATTCAAATTTAACGAGCCGCCGCGCTCCGCATGTACCATTACCTCATTCGGCGCAGGTAACTTATGAACCGCGTGGCTATACTTGCCGCTGATAAAAATTAGCGACCATTCACCTCGGGTTACAATTTCCGGAACAAACGCCTGCAACATGTAAGTTCTCGTTGCAAGAGATTGAGTAACATCATGCTGATACCGCTGCGCTGTCTGCCGGCTGTCAATAAAATACAATCCCACACCTGCCGCCGAAACACAGGGTTTTAAAATAAACGCACCCATTGCATCAAAAACACTAGCCAAAGCAAGTGATGCGTTCAGATCAAGGTATCTTGTCGGTATGACTGACACACCCTGTTTTGCCAGATCAGCCAGATAATGCTTATCTAACAGCCAGCGCATGAAACACGAAGGATTTGCAACAGTAACGCCTGCCTGCTCCAGACTTTCAATCCAGGCAAAAAATCGCGCGGTGTTTTCAGGTGTATCCATGTAATCCCATGGCGATCGCACCACAATCAAGTCAACATCACCTAATGAAGCAACAGGTGCTCCCCACTGTACCGGCAATACATCATGCCCACGCGCACGCAGCGTATTCACTGCAAACTGATCATCGGGTGTAAAAGGCAGCTCCGTGCAGACAAGTAATGGCTCTGCACGTGTTGGGAAATAATAATCCATCTTTGATGGGTCACATGCCACAAAACCAATGTTCATTGCCAGATTACACCCGCTTCCACGTTGTGCCGCCCGGGCCATCCTCAATGACAACCTGCATGTCAGTCAATTCTTTGCGAACTCTATCCGCTTCCGCCCAGTTTTTTGCTTCTCTGGCTTGCTGACGCTGCTCAATCAATGACAGAATAACCGCCACCTCATCCTCTGTGCCCACCTGAAAAAATTCATCCGGATCGCGCTGCAATATACCAAGTGCACCGCCTAAATATTTTAACAATGCAGCATGTGATGCTGCCTGATGTAAATCAGTTTCTCGTAACCGCTGAATTTCATGCGCCAGATCGAATAACACAGACAAAGCAACCGGCGTATTCAAGTCATCATCCATTGCAGTGACAAATCGTTCTTCATAAGGTGACGGATGAATTTTTTCAACGATGGGCAATGATCTTAATGCCGTATAGAAACGTGACAATGCATGCCGCGCCTGCTGCAGCACATCTGATGTATATATCAAAGGACTGCGATAATGGCTGGCAATAAAGAAATACCTTAATACTTCAGGGTGATGATCATTGAGAGCTTCCCTGATAGTGACAAAGTTTCCAAGCGATTTCGACATTTTTTCTTTGTCGATCTGCAGGAATCCAGTATGCAGCCATATATTCGCAAATTTTGCATTTACGCCGGCACACGACTGCGCAATTTCATTTTCATGGTGAGGAAAAATCAAATCACGGCCGCCCGCATGAATATCAAAGTGTGTGCCAAGCAAATCCATTGCCATGGCGGAACATTCCAGATGCCAGCCGGGACGCCCTTCACCCCATGGCGACGGCCAGCTTGGTTCGCCTGGTTTGGCAAGTTTCCATAAAACAAAATCCAGTGGATCCCGTTTTACATCTACCACTTCAACTCGCGCCCCGCTTTCCAGTTCATCCAGATTATGCTGCGATAAACAGCCATATTCACGATAACTGCGTATATCAAAATAGACATCGCCATTTTGAGCGACATATCCATGTCCGTTATTAATAATATCCTGTACCAGCTTAATCATCTGCGGAATAAATTCAGTTGCCCTCGGTTCGTGATCCGGTTCTTCAAAGCCTAATGCCTGAAAATCCTGATGCATGGCTTCAATAAATGTTTTGGTAATATCAGAAAATGCAGACTTACTCTCGTTAGCACGTTTTATGATTTTATCGTCAATGTCAGTAATATTACGAACATAGGTAACATCATACCCATGCCAGCGAAGATAGCGGAGAAACACATCCACCGCTGCGTATGTACGCGCATGACCAATGTGGCAATAGTCGTATACAGTGACACCACACACATACATTCCCAGTTTTCCCGCCACAACAGGATGCACATCTTCCTTTTTTCGTGTCAGCGTATTGTAAAGTTGCAGCATGATCGTATTTTCCCTCAATCCTTAAATCAACTTAAAAGCACGCCCAAGCCGATGCTTCATTTTTTCAGCACCCAGCATATCAGCAATTTGCGCCAGCTCTGGCCCATCAGACTTGCCTGTCAAGGCAACACGAAACGGCATATAAAGCTTTCTTCCGCTAATATTCAATGTCTTTTTCATTTCTGACAGAACCGATTTTAAATCCGTACCATATCGATCAACAGCCTGTTCAGCTTCAACAAAAAATTGCTCGCCCGCCTCGTGAATAACCTGTCTGCCCGCGGCATCAATTTCAATGTTGTCGTGAAAAAAAATAGTTGTCCACTCCAGCGCATCTCTTGGAAATTCAATATTTTTCCTGACAGCCGTCACAAATGGTAAATGCTGTGCCAGCGGCACACGATTAATGACTGACTCCCCCAACCAGCGCAGCAGAGCAGCATCATCCAGCGCCTGAACTGCCATTTTTTGCCAATACTTCAACTGGCTATAATCAAATCGGGCAGGCGATTTGCTTAATTTCTCCAGATTAAAATTCAATGATAGATGATCAAAATCCAGTAAATCCTGATCCTCCAGCGTATGACCAAGCCGAGCCAGATAGTTAATGACCGCCAGCGGCAAATAGCCATCCTGCCGTATATCATGCACGCTTGAACTGCCGTGACGTTTAGATAACGGCGTACCATCATCACCCATAATCAGTGAAAGATGGCCATATTGCGGTGTATGCAATCCAAGCGCACGCAAGATTAAAAGCTGTCTCGGTGTATTTGCAACGTGATCTTCGCCGCGCAGTACATGCGTGACTTGCATTTCCGCATCATCAATAGCATTACAAAATAAAAATGGTGCCGTGCCATCCGCACGCCGCACAATAAAATCACCCAGATCATCACTCATAAAATGCTGGGGGCCTTTTACTAAATCAGCGAAGTCGATTGAGACACCGGGTTCGACAATAAACCGCCATGCCGGTTTTTTACCTTCACTCATTTTGCGGGAAATATCTTCCGCCGATAAATGTTTACATGTTCCCGAATAACGAGGCGCCTGACTGCGTGAAAGCTGAATTTTCCGTGCCAGATTTAACTCCTGATCCGTACAGAAACAGGGGTAAATGAGTTTGCGGCTCTCCAGCACATCATAGTATTTGTTATAAATAGATTGCCGCTGTGATTGCCAGTATGGTCCAAACGCTCCATTTTTGCCAGGGCCTTCCTGCCAGTCTACATGCATCCAATGCAAATCATCTTCAAGCGATTCAACATAACGCTCTTCTGATCTAACCGCATCTGTATCTTCAATTCTCAGAATAAACGTACCATTGTGCCTGGCGGCATACAAAGCACTGAATAATGCCGCGCGGGCATTTCCCAAATGTATCATACCTGTTGGACTGGGTGAAAAACGTGTTCTGACTGTCATCTATCGTCTCGCCTCAACCATGATTCGTTTCATTTCACGCACTGCGTTTTCAAGCCCGACAAAGACGGCTCGCGCAACAATGCCATGCCCTATGTTCAATTCATTCATTTCTGGTATTTGTGCAATGGCATGTACATTCTGGTAATTCAGGCCATGACCAGCATTCACTACCAGCCCTGCCTTATGCGCAAACTGCGCCGCAGCAATGATGCGCTGCAACTCCGACTCACATTGATCGTGATGACTGGCGTCTGCATATGCACCCGTATGAATTTCAATGACTGGCGCACCAGTGCGTATAGCAGCTTCAATCTGTTTAATATCTGGATCAATAAACAGCGACACTTCAATATCCAGACCGCTTAGACGTTTCACCGCGGCGGTAATATGCTTCTCTTGCGAAAGCACATCAAGGCCGCCTTCTGTCGTCAGTTCCTGCCGCTTTTCAGGCACAAAGCAGCAATGCGCCGGCATGATTTTTTCCGCGTAATCCAGCATGGCATCTGTTACCGCCATTTCCAGATTCATTCTGGTCAGCAGCACCTGCCGGATAATCTCAACGTCACGTTCTTGAATATGCCGTCTGTCTTCGCGCAAATGAATAGTAATACCATCCGCCCCGCCAGCTTCCGCCGCATAAACAGCTTCAATCGGATCAGGATAGCGGGTCATCCGCTGCTGACGCAGCGTTGCAACGTGATCTATATTAACGCCTAATAAAATGGGGCGGTTCTTCATGCCTTCTCCTCTTTGGGCAATGCAAACAAGCGCCGGCTAAATAACGGGCGCGAACCAAGAAGCGGCGCCAGAATAAAGCGCGTCAAGCGCTTCGCTTCTTGTAAAATATCTTTATTTTCCCAGTCTTCACGCATAATTGCCAACAAACTTTCGCCTGAAAACAAGGCTTCACTGGTTTTTGAGGGCTCTGTGATGTCACTCAATACAAACCCCTGCTCGGGAACAAGCTGGTAATATCGATCCGGCAGCAAGGTATTTAATGCAAGCGTATCCTTGCGCGGAAGCAAACCGTAACCCAGCTCTTCCAATAAATACTTTTCAAATATACGCAGCGTTTTTTCTTCCAGCACACCCGTTCGCAACGCTGAGACGGCTTTTTCATAGGCAGAAAAAATACCCGAGTGTGAATCCCACTTTTGCAATAAACACATCAGCAATTCGTTAAGATAAAAACCGGCAAACAGACATTCGCCGCGCAAGGTTTTAGCCTCTCCATTGATCTCAACATCGTGCAGTGTCATTAACTCACCCTTTCCAGACCACGATACAAGCAATGGTATAAATGGCTGCAGCAATCCTTGTGCCTGTGAACGCGCCTTGCGTACACCGCGGGCAAGCACGGTCAAACGACCAAAATCGGGTGTCATGATGTCAACCAAAAAGCTGGTTTCGCGATACGCGCGGCGGTGAAGAACATATGCCTGCTGCAGCGAAACACGCTTCATTCGTAACCCAGCCCTCTCAGCGCCTTATCATCGTCCGACCAGTTTTCCTTGATTTTCACCCACAAACGCAAGAAAACTTTTTGGCCGAGCAGTTTTTCAATGTCACGTCTGGCCTGCGTACCTATACGCTTCAATTTTGCACCTTTCTTGCCAATGATAATCACTTTCTGGCCTTGACGTTCCACCCAGATGATAGCGGAAATATCAACTAACTTTTCATCCTCTTTATAGTGCTCAATCTCAACGGTTGTCGCATAAGGAAGCTCTTCATCCGTCGATAAAATAATTTTTTCCCGGATAATTTCTGCCACCTGAAAGCGTCTGGATTTGTCTGTCACCTGATCTTCGGGATACAGTAACGGACCTTCCGGCAGCATCTTGACAATCTCATCCTGTAAATGCCTGGTATTGTCAGCGTGACTGGCAGAAACAGGAATAATATGCGCAAAGTTAAACTTATCCTTTAAGGTCGAAATTAACGGGAGCAGTTCAGCTTTATCACCTAACAAGTCAATTTTATTCACCGCCAGAATCACCGGTTTATCCGATGATTGCAGTTTTTTTAACACCGCTTCATCTTCACCGCGCCAACTGGCCGCATCTACCATAAACACAATCACATCCGCATCCAGCAGCACTGAATCTGCGATACGATTCATATATCGATTCATCGCCCGCTTTTCATCCTGGTGCATGCCCGGCGTATCGATATAAATGATTTGCGCATGCTCCAGTGTTTTAATACCGAAAATTTGCCAGCGTGTTGTCTGTGGTTTAGGTGAAACAATGCTGACTTTTTCATCTACCAGACAGTTTAGCAAGGTAGATTTACCCACATTCGGCCGGCCAATGATCGCAACAAACCCTGATTTTGTGACGTGCTCCGAGCTCATTTAAGACCCCCTCAAAATAGATAGCATTGCCTGTGCGGCATCTTGCTCGGCACGGCGCCGGCTTGTTCCTTTACCTGTTGATTTAACAGGCATCCCCCCAACCTCACAGCTGATAATAAACACTTGCTGATGCGCTTCACCCTGCGTTTCTTCAACTTTATAAATAGGCAATGGCAGCTTCATACTTTGCAAATATTCCTGCAATAATGTTTTTGGATCTTTAAGACTGGCAGCTGAT
>CAZOVT010000015.1:30541-39066 GCA_964583565.1 uncultured Coxiellaceae bacterium | reverse complement strand
TAGAATTATCAGTTGTCACATTGTTGTCGAAAAAGTACAAAACCATAAACATCAGGGTAAATTATATAATGTCCGGATTGATGTATTAGTGCCAGGCAAGGAACTGGTCGTTACAAAAAAATCAGATGAAGATGTTTATATCGCTATTCGTGACTCATTTCATGCTATTACCCGTCAGCTGGAAGAAAATTCGCAAAAGCGTCATGGACGCGTCAAATCGCATAATCATGTGATGCATGGGTATATCGTCAGACTAGTTAGGTCAGATGGCTTTGGGTTTATTGAGGGAACAGACGGGAGTGAATATTACTTCAGCATGACTAATATGAGCCATCCATTATTTGAACAGCTATCAGTGGGGGACGCGGTTGAATATACACCAGAAGCGACAAAAGATGGTTTGCATGCCCAGCATATTGTGCGTGAAAGACATAATCATCATTTGCTTGCAATAATGTGACATAAACAACGATAATTTCACTTTCCCATGTTTTTGAAAAGTGTGTATTCAAGGAGAGTGATATGTCGATAGTCAACCGTTTGAATGAAATTATTGCAGAATATAACTTGCTCAACCATTCCTTTTATCAGGCCTGGTCCAAGGGTGAGTTAAGTCAGGAAACATTAAAGAACTATGCGGTTCAATATTATAATCAGGTTAAATCCTTTCCACGTTTCATTTCACGCGTACACACACACTGTCCAGAGATAGAAGCACGTAAAGTGTTACTTGAAAATCTGGTAGATGAAGAAATACATGGCAAAGATCATCCACAGTTATGGATGCAGTTTGCCGAAGGTATGGGCGCAAGCAAGGGTCATGTGCAGGATGCGCAGCCAATCGAAGAAACACAAAAAATGGTAGATGTGTATTATCAGCTGGCAGATCGTGACTGGCGGGATGGTTTATGTGCCCTGTATGCTTATGAGTGTCAGGTACCTGATGTATCTGCTTCCAAAATAGATGGATTGAAAAAATTCTATGGTGTAGAAGATGAAAACACACTGGAATTTTTCACTGCGCATCAGGCATATGATGTTGGGCATTCGAAGCAAGTAGCCGATCTGATAGAAAAATATGTTGATCTAAAGCATGCTGAAATAGCCACTCGGGAAGCCGCGAGCTCGCTATGGGGCTTTTTAGACGGTATGTGCCGGACAGAAGGGATTCATTGTTAATAATTTCTGGATGCCAGCCTACTATCTTGTCGTCTCCCCGCCTACGCGGGGATGACAGTGGGTGCAGGAGTGACAAAACTCACTAAGAAATACCCGTTGCAGTAAAGGTTGCCGTTGTTGAACTCGGGCCTGTTAACGTACACCTGGATGTTGTACCAGCAGTAACGGCTGCTGATGTGATCTTGTAGCCCTCTGGAAGACCGCCTTGTAATGCCGTGGCGATATCTGTACAGTTTGTGACAGCATTACCCAGCGATGTGCTGAGCGATCGTGATGCATAGTTACTGGCGTTTGCGGCAGATAGTGCGCCTGCGATGGCAGTCGTAGCTGCTGTTTGTGCGTTTGAGCTTAAATTAATAAACTTGGGCACAGCAACAACAGCCAAAATACCAACAATAGCAATAACAATGACTAATTCTATTAACGTAAAACCCGCGGCTTTTGAACGTAGTGCCATAAGTGACTCCTTGTTAACGATAAAAATTATATTCCATTCTTAGCGAACACCTGTCGCCGTGAAAGTCGCAGTGGTTGCATTAGGGCCGGTCAAGGTACACGTGACTGAAGCGCCCGCATTTACTGTACCTGCTGTAATAGTGTAGCCGCTAGGAATAGTGCCTTGCAATAAAGTGCCAACATTTGTACAGTTGCTGACAGGGCTGCCCAGAGAAGAATTTGACATTCTGGCAGCGTAATTTGTCGCATTGGCAGCGGATAGTGCGCCTGAAATAGCATTGGTTGCTGCTGTTTGTGCATTACTGCTAAGGTTGATAAATCTGGGAATCGCAATCACTGCCAGTATACCGACAATTGCTATCACAATGACTAGTTCAATGAGAGTGAACCCCGATGTTCTGGCTAGACGTGTTGAGAGCATATTATCATCCCTGATAGTTGAAGTTAATTTACCAAATTTACCATATTCCAGATGGGTAAATAAACGCCTAAAGCAATCGCTAGAATGAGTAAGGATGCTGCGCCAATGAGTACAGGGCCTAAATAGTCATTTATCCGCCGCAAGTCAAACTCGATTTCGTGGGCGTGAAATTCACTGATATAGTTCAGCGCCGGCGCAAGCTCACCATTTTTTTCACCAACCGATAGTATTTGTAATTCCATCGGCGTGAAAAGCTCGATTTTTTCGATGGATTTTGTAAACGTTGTACCACGCTCAATGGATTCCTGCATTTGGGTTATCTGGGTACGAATGTAAGTATTGTTGATGATATTGGGAATAATATCTAATCCTTGAAGAATGGGGATACCAGAATTGATGATAATTGACATGGACTGACTAAATCGAATCAGTATCAAGCGTTTTATCACGCGGCTAATGACGGGCAGCTTAAGCAGGAGATGGTCCCAGTTACATCGACCTTCAGGCGTATGTAAATAACGATAAAAAGCCATGATAATGATGCCGATGGAAATGATGACGTAGACGCCCTGATGTACAATGAAGTGAGAGGTACCGATTAATACACGTGTTTCCCACGGTAATACCATTTGTGTGGCAGCATAAGTACGCGCGAACCCGGGAATAACAAAAACGTTTAATATGATGATGGCAAAAATCATGGAGGTAAGTAAAAACAGGGGATAGCGTAACGACGTTTTTACCTGTTTGATATTCTGGTATTCAAATTCAAGGTATTTATGCAAATGACCAAATGCCTCATCAAGATGGCCTGACGTTTCACCAATATGAACAATATCAGACATTAATCTGGAAAAGGCTTCGGGATAATGACGCATGGCTGATGCCAGATCCTGACCTTTTTCAACATCTGCAATAACACCTTTTAAGGCATAAGAAAGCCGGTTGCTCCGTGTATATTCGCTCAATTGAGTGAGAGCCGTTACAATAGGCACACCTGCGCGATGCAAGACTTGCATTTGTCTGGAAAATATAGCCATTTCTTCCAGATAAAGAACTTCGCCTTGCAGAAAATCCACTAATTTATCCAGAAATGATCGTGTTTGAGTATGCGGCTGAATATCGATGGGGACAATGCCTTCTCTGATCAGATCCGCATTTAGCGTATCAATAGAAGCAGAGGCACGCTGACCAGATTTTAATTTGCCTGAACTGTCTCTTCCTTTATAAATAAATTGCGGCATCGTTAGAATTCACCCATCATGCGAATGACTTCATGGATAGTGGTAACCCCTTGTTTAGCCAGATGAAGCCCGCTTTGTAACAGCGTATGGTAAGCGGGATGTTTTTTGGCAATCACATCGAGATGTCTGGTGTCAGATTGACGCAGGGCATCCGTGATATCTGCTGATATGGGAAGCAGTTCAAACAGGCATGCACGACCCTTATAGCCTGTTTGATGGCAGTGAGTACAGCCATTACCTTTTTTATAGGACTTATTCAGGTACATGCCTTGCTCAATGGAAGTCAGCCAGCTGAGTTCAGCATCAGTGAGCGAATCATCGGTAATGCAATGAGTACATATTTTTCTAACGAGACGTTGTGCCAGTACAGCTCTCAAGACACTGGCGAGCAGGTAGCCTTCAGCGCCCATGTCTAACAGGCGTGTGATACTGCTAACCGTATCATTTGTATGCAAGGTGGCAAGCACCAGATGTCCTGTCATCGCTGCACGAATGGCAATTTCCATTGTTTCCTGATCACGGACTTCACCGATCATGATGATATCTGGATCCTGGCGCAAGATAGCACGCAGAATATTAGCGAATGTAAGACCAATTTTGTAATTAACCTGTACTTGATTAATGCGGGATAAGCGATATTCAACGGGGTCTTCGACGGTAATGATTTTATCGTCAGAATTATTAAGCTCATTTAACGCAGCATACAATGTGGTTGTTTTTCCACTGCCAGTCGGGCCAACAATCAAGATGATGCCGTAAGTCGCGGTCAGTATTTTATGAAAATAGTCATAGACATCATTTTCCATACCCAACGCTTTGAGCCGCAATATGTCAGAAGATTGATTGAGGAGCCGCATGACGACAGATTCGCCATACTGGATTGGCATGCTTGATACACGAACATCATATAGTTTGTTATCAACCGTAATGGAAAACCGGCCATCCTGAGGCAATCGTTTTTCAGCAATATTAAGACCAGACATTAATTTAATACGTTGTACCAGTGCTTTACTGATTTCTTTTTCGTCTAGCCGTTGTTCCTGCAATACACCATCCACACGTAAGCGGATGTATAGCACTTCATTTCCAGGTTCAATGTGAATATCAGAAGCATTAATCCGTGCGGCTTCTTCAAAGATAGAGCGTAACAAGTTGACAACCGGCATATCTTCACTGGAAAAATCCTGTGTGCCAGAGAAGATGGCCGTTGAATCTGGTTTTACTTCAGCGGAAAGTTCTTCTGCAAATTGGGAAATTTGTTCTGACCGCCGGTAGACGCGGTCGAGAATAGTGAGTAAATCATCTTCACGAATCAGGGCAATTTTAATAGGCTGCTTTAAAATATGCCGGATTTCATCCTGGGCAATTAAATTTTGTGGATCCACCATGCCGACAAGATAATGCTCATCTTCAGCGGCGAGTACAATGGCGCGGAGATGGCGGGAGTAAAACTCAGGCAGTAACTTGATAATATCCGGGTTGACCAGGTAAGTTTTTAAATCGACCAGCGTAATCTGGAGTTTTTGCGCGAGGGATTCCAGTAATGTGTTTTCATCAATATAACCTTGTTCAATAAGAATTTGACCAATTTTCTTATCAGACGTTTTTTGTATTTCAATGGCGCTGTCTAATTGTGCCTGAGTAATCAGTTTTTTTTCCAGAAGCATATCAGCTAAATAGGTGCGTCTATTTGTTATCATTGGTCATATCCTGAATAGACTGTATATGGTTTTGTAAATAGGCCAATGACTGCTGATTGACATTACCGCTCGCGATTGCTTTTTTGTAGGCATCGTAAGCAAGTGACGGTTCGCCTAATTTTTCCAGCGATAAACCCAGGCCAAACCACCAGTTGCCATTTTGAGGATTCAGTGCCAGTAAGCGCTTATAAAGTCTGATTGCCAATAAATTGCTATCATTTTTTTGATACAGTGCCGCGATAAATGCGTGATATTCCGGGTTTTCATTGATAGGCGGTGATTCAGTCTGTAACAAGTCCAATGCTTTTTTGATTTGTCCTTGTGATGTCAGCAACCGTGCTTTTAATTCAATAAGCGGTATAAAATCCGGATTCATTCGTAAACCATCATTAATGATGGCTTCTGCTTTAGAGGCGTTGCCCTGATCGATTAATAAAGCCGCTAATGTTACGCGGGCATCTTGATAAGACGGCTGAGCTTTTAATAAGACAGTTAAATGCTGCATGGCTGATTGATAGTCTCCACGCTCAGCAAAATTAAGCGCCGATTGATATTGCGCAAGATAGAGTGTTTGCATGGCGGGAATTTTCATCATATCGACAGATGGTGCGGCAGATGTGTTTATGTTGTCGGTGTTATGTTCTATAGCAATAACCAGTTCGGGATATTTACCATCAGTATTCAGGTTGACATATTTGATACTTGCATCGGGTGTCAGTGTTAAATTAAATATAACGTTGCCATTAAGGGTTTGTGATTGAATGGAACGCAGCGCAGTATGCAATGTTTGAGTTTGCAGTGCGCCAGCCTGAAGCTGGGCATTATCAAAAATGACAGTTAACTGATTCGAAACATCATTGCTTACTAATCGATAGAGTGCGGAATGATCGAGCATAAAGGAAATTTCAGTAATATGATCTTTTTCCTGTAAGGATATTCCATTGATAACCGTCGTTGTTAGCCATTGATTATCCTGATTGAGGGGGCGGGAAGTATCTATAGGCATTTCTTCATGATTGTTGATAGCTGGCGCCAGCGTATGCCCGTCTTGATGAGAAGTGAATGAAAAAAACAGCAGTACACATAAGCATGAAAAAAATAAACCAGTCCAGAATGGTTTATTTTTAAAATGGGAATAGCAATATTTATTTGCGGCGCTTTTTAACACGATTGCTGGGCGATAACCGCTAGTGTGTTCGCGATTATGTAAATCTTTGAGCATATTGTTAATCAGGCTCATTAGAGAATATTCCTGAGCAAATATGCAATCATCATGATCATCATAAATCCTGCCGAGCAGCCTAACATGGCGGCCGCGATGCTATTCAGGTTTAGAGTGGGTTTTAAATGGGTATCGTGTATAGCCAGACGCATTGATTTGTAGTCAATTTGAGGGATACCGCGGCCATAAGCAGCCAGCAAGGCTTTGTGCGATAGTATGTTTACCAGCCGGGGAGTGCCTTGACTAGCCCGATAGAGTATTTTTTTAGCTTTTTTCGTGAATAAATTGCCATGTGTATGACCGGCAACAGAAAGGCGGTGGTTAATATAAATATCCAGATCGCTCCTGTTCATTAACGGCAGCAAATAGGAAAAACTGATACGTTGTTTCAGCTGCCTGAGATGCTGTTTGTTTATCCGTGCATCCAGCTCAGGCTGGCCAAAGAGTATGACTTGCAGCAGCTTGGAGTTTTCTGTTTCCAGATTCGTGAGTAAACGCAATGTTTCCAGGCTTTCATCAGATAATGCCTGTGCTTCATCAATTAAAAGAACGACTTTTTTACCTCGAGCATGCAATTCAATCAAGTGGCTGTAAATAGCAGTCAGCAGTTCATGCTGATCATGTGATTGTGTAGGATCCAGTCCAATTTCCCGGGCAAACGCTTTGCGTAATTCAACGGGTGATAAATCAGGGTTAGGTATGTATGCAGTGAGATAGCTGTCATCCAGATGGCTGAGTAGTTTTCGGCATAATAATGTTTTTCCAGAGCCGACCTCACCAATAATTTTAATAAACCCTTCGCCGCTTTGTACGCAAAATAATAACGTACTAAATGCTTCGCGGTGTCCTTTTAATTCGCAAAAAAATGCTGGATTAGGTGTCAGGCTAAATGGCAGTGTCTGCAGTTGAAAAAACGCCTGATACATGATTACTCACTCCCATTAATGATAATATTCATGTTCTGCCTCATTACCAAATACATGCGGCATACCGCCCGCATGGAAAGGTCGTTTGAGTACCTGGAATTGTTTTTTCTCCGTTTCAAGACGGTTGATGAAATTCTGATTGGAAGCAATGACAGGTCGTAACAGGATGACTAGCTCCGATTTATTGGCTATTTGCTGGGTTCGGCGGAAAGCTGCGCCAATAAATGGAATATTACCTAGCCAGGGAGTTGCAACAACGCTTTCTACCATATTATTTTGCATCAGGCCGCCAATCACAACAACCTGACCATTTCTGGCTCTGACGATATTATCAGATTCTCTGATGGTGCTTTTTGCGAGTGGCAGCGTCAAATTATTAGCTGCACCGGTTGAGCTGGTTCCAAGACCAACTACTTTTGTTTGTTCAGTCACTTTGCTGACACTGGGATGGATATGCAAAATGACATCACTTTCACTACTAATTTCCGGGGTGACATCCAGTGTGATACCAGAAAAGAATGGTGTGAGCGAAACATCCTGCGACGGCAGCGTATTGGTACCAATAATGGTATTGGATGTTGAAACACCCGTTACAAAAAATTCATCCTGACCCACTTTAATGACAGCTTTTTGATTATTGACAGTCGAAATGTGCGGGCTTGACAGTACTTGAACGTTCCCCTGAGACTGCAGCAGGTTGATTAAGGTTTTAAAATTACCATTAATCCGAATGGCAAATATCCCGCTTAATGTTTTCAAATCAGTATCAGCAAATAACTGGTTGCCATCCTGTCCAATACCAGCCGTTGTATTTTGTAAACCAGTCGCTGGATCAATTTGCGCAGGATTGCCGAGAATCGCCCAGTCAATGCCTGCCTGATATATATCATTGAGATCAACTTCCAGAATTTTAGCTTCCAGAATGACCTGCCTGTTCAGGCTGGACTGGATGCTGTTCAGATAGCGTGAAACGCGGCGTAATTCGCCTGGCAGCGCGCGTACGACAATAACGCCTGCTTGCGCGTTGACAGTAACGCTATTATCTTTACCATTGCCAACAATATTTAAAACCGCTTTCTCCATTTCTCGCCAGAAGCGCATTTCTGATTTTGTTTCCACACTGCTAATGGTTCCCAATCCATCGCCTGTCGGTGTCTGGCCGCCGATGGGCATTGGCAGCTGATTGTTATTGGTACCTATACCACCTGCCGTGACGGTGCCGACTTTATTGCTGACCTGACCAGTGGTCAGCTGCATGTAGGAGCGTCCATTACGCTGTACATCAAGGTAGTTAACGTGGAACACCTGTCTTTCAAGTTGAGGCTGCATGACTTCGTAGCCATACGAGGTACGATGGTAGTCATATTTATAGATATC
>CAZOVT010000015.1:24644-30531 GCA_964583565.1 uncultured Coxiellaceae bacterium | reverse complement strand
TGGTCACATTTTTGAGGTTCATTGTAATGGTGCCAGATACATTTGGGTTGACGACCATGTTGTATTTGGTGCCGGATACAAGTCCCATGAAAAATTCTTTTGCCGGTACATTATTAGCGGTGACATCAAACCTTGGCGGTTCATTTTTAGCGGGATTAACGTAGTGAGAAAGCGGTGGCAGCAAGGCATTATCTATGTTTGCGCTTGTCGACCAGCTGCGCTGACGAGATCGGTGTTCTCTGGCTTTATCGATATCGATACTCTGTTGAATGGTTTGTATGCTTTGTTGAACAGATGTCGGGTGGGTAGGGTGTGTGGTTTTACAGCCATTCAGGATAAATGACAGCATGATGACAGCCAGAGATGTCAGCAGACTAAATCCTTTTTTACTAACATGCATCGTTATTCATCCTGTGTCTATCGCCCTGATGGGATGCGCTCTTTAACCGCCGATACGATGTCCAGCTGTCGTTTGCTGTTATCCGTACCGGTTAGTTCAACAGTATAGGGGGTAATGGAGGTAATAGTAAATTCACCTATACGATCGCCGACTTTTACCAGCCGGTTGTTTATAATGGCAGCCCGGTAATCAGGGTAGTCAAAGATCGCCGTGACAGCATCTCCCATCTGGTTGGCCTGCTCATTGGTAGATGAAGTGGTGTTGGGGGCATTGGGAGGCCTGGTCGGATCATGTAGTTTAGCCGCGCCAGTTAACATTAACAGGACGGGAAGCGCGGTAAGCAATTTATAAATGACCCAGTTAGCTTGTTTGTTCATAAAGTATCAGGAACTCCACATCAACTTTTGCGGTCGGGTATTGAGCCACTTGGTAAGTACATTTATTCCATTGCGCGATGGGCAGCGCTTTTTCCAGATTCTGCAGGTAGCTGATGGTATCAAAATAATTACCATAGATAGTTAAGTGAACAGCTTGTTGCAATATTTCTATTTTTTTAGCAGCCGTTGTTAACGTAGTGAAGACAGTCGGTGGATCATAACGTACCCCGTCAACCATGATATTTTTTTGGCTAGAAAGAACTGATTTGATAACATTTTGCCAGTATGTTGATGTGGGCGGCAAAATAAATTGTTCATATTGTTTATGCAATGCCTGCAAGTTTTTTTGCTGTACCTGCCATTTTTTGTAAAGCGGATTAGCTGAAATGGCCTGCAGGGCATCCATTTGTGTTTTCCATAAAGCAATCTGATTTTGTTGTTCGTGAATTTCGGCAGAGACCAGCGCATGTTTGTAATCGAGTGAGCGAAAAAATGCAAAGTAAAATACCGCATATAAAAATGCGAACCCAAGCAACATGACCAACATACGCTCACGGGTGTTGCGTTGTTTGTACCAGAGATCAAATTTGGCAAGATACTTATTCATGCTGCTTTTTCATCATGGTTATTTGAAAGTCCAGATACTTGTCAGCGTTAGTATTGCCGATATTTCCAAGTTGCTGGGATTCAATTTTAAATTTATCAAATAGACTGTCCTGATGAATAGCCGCTAAAAAATTCTGAAATGCTACTTTATCGATAGTTTCACCTTTTAACGTGACTTCATCCCCGCTATTTTGAACATCAATAGTGATTAACCATACATTTGGCACGATGACACTGGCCAGTGACGTCAGGTAATTTGAAAATGGATCATTATCTTTTAAGTAGGCTAGTATTTTTTCCTGCGATTTAATTTCAGTTTCAAGTTGAGTTAACGATGTTTCCAGATCTTGAGAAAAAAATACTTGAGGATAATTGCCTTTTAAGGCAAAAAAAGATTTTTGCAGTATATTTTTTTGTATGATTAGCTGCTGTTTTTTTTGATTGAGGTGGTGTATGTCCAGTTGTCCCAATACATAAAATATCAATGAAATGACAACAAATCCCAGCCATGCCAGCAGCAGACGTTTACGTGAAAATATGGAAATATCTGTATTAAGCGCTTCAAAATGCTTGTAAAGGTTAATTTCCTGTCTAAGCATTTAACTCATCCCTGTTAATGGCGCAGCCATAATTTAGCAGATAGCCAGATTGCATTAATGTGTCTTCTTTTCGGATTGATATGGTATCCGGCAAGGTATACGGTGTGACAGGCACAAGCAAATGAGCTGATATTTTTGATATTAAATGATCCTGTCTGGATGAATCCGACGCAACGTAAATTCTGGAAGGTGCCGGATACCGCCACTGACTTTGGTAATAATCAAAATAGCGTACAATTTCCAGGCTTAATTTTTCAAAATCCATTTCTGTTGTACCCGTCATTTGCCAGGGCAATTGACGGGTAAAATATAATGTTTTTTTCCGTGAAATGGTGAGTAATATAGTTTTGTCATAAAAGTAAAGCATCGCTGTGCTTTTTTCATCAGTTTCATGTAACGCAGCCACATTTCTCAATGCCAGCTCAGGAAGGTAGATTGATTTTAATTTTAGGCCAGCTTTTTTAAACAAATCCATGGTGTCCAGTAGTTTATTTATGTTGGCGGCAACGGCAGCGATGAGGGGCGATTCCGGCGAGGTTTTTTTGGGCGGCAGCATGAAATAATCAATCATGGCATCTTCGATTGGATACGAAATTAAACTGCGGATGCGCCAGTTTAGAGCGCTTTTAATTTCATTTTCTGGCACGGGCAATGATTCAATCATGAATAGCTGATAATCCTCTGGATTAAGGAGCCAATAGATTGGCACATTATTGATGCTGTGTTTTTCAGCCCAGCTTTTTAAAATAATAGTAAGATGGCTAATGTGATCGTATAAAATCTCATCGTGAGCGAGTATTTCGATGGCGTTACTGGTGTGATTGACCAGCAAGAGCATCAGTGTGTTGCCAGTAAAGCGGAAGCAGCACTGTCGTGTGGTATGCAGGATTTTTTTTTGATTGAAATAAGGGCCAGCCAAGGCGTGCAGTTTAGCAATATAGCCAGCCAGTTTAGTTTCCATGTTCCTCATCTCATCCCTGATTGAGACCCTAGCGTGATGGTAGCATGATGAGGATAATTTGTTAAGAAAACACTTCTTGCCATGCCGCTGGTGACTGGCGTGACCGGATGACATCGACACCAGACAGGTTAACACTCAAGTTTGAATCAATGCTGCTCCAGCTGCCGCCATCCCAATGAAAGAGTGAACCATTATTAGCAGCAATCCAGACATCGTTTGCTGAGAAGGCAGCGACACTGTTAAGAACCCTGTTTGTATTCGGGCTTTGATCAGCCCAGCTGCTGCCGTTATATTGAAAGGCGGTACCGTTTGCGCCAACAGCCCAGCCAGACTGGGCTGTGCCGCTGTTAGTTTGATCCAGCATACTGATTCCGTGGAGAGCTGGTCTGCCAGATACGGTATAAAATAGATTCCAGGTATTGCCATTCCATTTCAGAATGACACCACTATTGCCCGCAGCCCAGGCTTCATTAGTCGACACAACATAAACACTATTTAAATTCTGAGTGGTTGGCGAGCTTACAGTGGCCCAGGTGCTACCATTATATCGCAAGATTTGCCCGCTATTGCCCACAGCAAAACCAATGTTGCCCGCACCGCCTGTGGTTGCAATAACATGAACCGCGTTGAGATTTTGAGTATTACTGGTATCTGCTGGAATAGTTGAGGGTGCTAACTGGCTCCAGGTGCTTCCATTCCATCGTAAAATAGTATAACGCTTGTTGCCGCCGTTGCTGCTGCAATTGCTGTTATTGCCGCCGGTCCGCCAGCGTGCTCCTACTGCCCATGCTTCAGTAGAGGAAACAGCAGAAACACCTGTCAGGTGTTGATTGTTACAGCTTGCTGCCGCACTCATGAGAGACCAGCTTGAACCTGTCCAGTGTAGAATAGTGAAGTTGGTTCCTGCGATATTACCGACAGCCCAGCCATCTGCATTTGATAACATGGAAACACTGTTTAAGTTGTTATTAGCGTTGCTGCTAATGGAGCTGTCTGTCCAGTTGAGTTGAGTGGGTTGATTCCAGCGGGTAAAACGAAAGCGGCTGGATGAGGCTGCACCGACAGCCCAGGCTTCTTGTAATGGAATGGCTTGCTGCACACGCCTTCGATAGTGTGATGAGGTCAAATTGGGTATACCTGCGAGTGAACTGACCGTGCACTGGTACTGGGTAAGTGGTGCGCCTGAGGCATGTGAGCTGTTAACTGACCCGGCTGCGCCGCGTTGTATGCCGATAAAATTATTGCCGGAAATACCGCCATAGGCGATGACTTCCCGATCAATCATTAACAGACCAGCACTGGCAAAATGGCTGGTACTGGCAACAGGAATAGTGGTATTGCTGCTGGCGATACTGCCGCGCAGGGTGGTGTTGGCATAGATCGGTGAACCAGAGACAGTGGTGACGGTAAACGTTCCGTTGCCGAATGATGAATGAGTGAGTTTGCTATTGCCCGTCACTGCGGCACAGCTGATGCGGGGATTGCTGCCAGACAAGTAGGGGGTTAATAATTGACGGGCAGCTTTTTGTAAACCCGCATTAGCAATATAAAATGTCTGATCTGATTGTTGAAAATGGCTGACCGAGGATGCGGTATTAGCGTATTGAGCAACGATGGTTGTGCCAATGAAACCAATCACAACAATTAAAAGAATAGCAAGTACAGCCAGATAACCTTGTTGTTTGTTAAGGGTTGTTAATTTCATGCTATCAGATCCCGCAAATTAACGCCTGAAGTCACCGTGTAATTTCCATTATTCAGCGTGACATTGATAGAGATGGTCACATAACGAATAGTAGTGGCGTCGGCAGTCGTATTTCCATTCCTGTCCTGATAGGAAAAAGTAAGGGAACTGATACCGTCAGCGAGTGCGATGCCGTTGCGTGTTAATGTCGTCTTGCCGCGTGCATAGGTGATGGTATTGCCATTGATATCTGTAAAGGCGAATGTATCTGCCGAAGCCGTGCTGATGTCAGCGGGGGAACGAGCCATGCTGATTTCCCGTACCATACGTTGTATCGCGATTTGTCCCTGCCAGACGGCATCGTTGACTAATTGCTCTGTTTGGACGGCGAGCAAACCTTGTGATAATACCTTAACGGTGACTGCACCAATAATCCCTAATAATAGAATGACCATGATCATTTCAATCAAGGTAAAGCCAGTTTGTTGCCGGGTGTTGCGCATATCAGTAATCCGCCAGTAATGTGGACAGAGTGGCATTGCTGGCACCGCTGACAATGACCGTGACAGTTTTATATGCCGCATCACTGTTTAGTGTCGTGCAGACAACGTTGACTACGATGTTAAATCCAGTTGGGCTGGTGCAAAAAGCGGGTATGGCCCGACTTGGGCAGGCGATACTGTCGTAGCCTTTTAAGCTGCGCTGCCCAATAAACCATTCTATACAGCGTCGTGCTGTTTGGGTTGCTCTTGGACCATTGATTAACAGAGGTGTGCCTTGTGAGACGGGCACCAGTGTTAATAAGATGGTGCTGCCGAGCAAGCCAAGGACAACAATCAGCAAGAGAATTTCAATCAGGGTAAAGCCTGATGATGGTTTCATGAGACAGTCACCCGCCCGGTTTGTGGAGAAATTGAAACGGTGAAGGTGATGGTACCATTTGTCACAGTCATCGCGGCGGTACTGGCAAGTGCTGTGCCTGGTGACGCAGATGTTACATAGGGTGTACCTTTGCCATCGAAGGCAATCAGGTTATCAGGTAAATTGGAAAATGTACCAAAACGGGTACCGCTTGTCAGGGTAACAGAAGCAGCGCCGTTTGGCAGGGTGACTGGTGTGCCAGATGCGCTTGCTATCTGGTACGAGCTCGCTGAGGTTCTTTGCAGATAGTATCGTTCACCTTTAGTCATGGCGAGTGTTTGGGTAAAGCGAATATCACTGGCGAGTTGTTTAGCTTCTGCTGCGAGATTAATACCTGTA
>CAZOVT010000015.1:15195-24634 GCA_964583565.1 uncultured Coxiellaceae bacterium | reverse complement strand
TACCTGTACCAGGATGTTTCATAACTGCAAAAACAGCTACGATACTGATCACAAGGATCACAAGGATTAATTCGACGAGTGTAAAACCCTGTTGTGGTTCCGTTTTGATCACATCTATTCCTTAACAAGCGCGGATTCATTCCACGCAGCGATCTAACTATGTAAACAAGCATACATTGATCACATTCATTTGTGTACGTTCTATACTGAGTACACACGCCCCCACAGCTTGTTACACAAGTTATCCACAGAAACTGGGGATAAGTGGAAGATGTCGCGAAAAGTACGGTTTCAGCTTTACTTCAACAAATTACACACCCGGCCGAGCGATCTGGCTGAGGTTGTGAGCGCTGCATGAGTAGTGCTGTAAGGTTGATGTTTTTGTTTGACATAAGTTTTGTAAAACCCCATCCTTGCACACGGCAACGCGATCGAAAATGACTTCCGTGGCATCCAGCCCCGCACCGCCGTAATAACTACAAACAGCAAAATCCTGCCCAAGAACAGAATCGGAATTCGTATCCAGGGGAAAGTAAGAAATGCCCCGACCAGAATGATAATTGTGTAAGGTCAGTGATCGTTTCAATTTACTCTTCTCCTCAACAATAGTACCTACACCCGTACATAATGTTTGTGCTGTGGCAGCTGGAATATATCTCTCAATCGTACCAATCACCTTGCGCCAGACGGCATTGTTTTTAGCGCTGTTAAGCCCGCCAAATTCATTGTAATTCTGAACAAATAAATCAAGCGCCTCCACCAGCAGCTGGTGGTTGAAGTGCTTGCCTGTCTGAATAACGTTGCTTTTGTTTTCGAATGCCAGATAATTTCTTAATGTGTGAATCGCTTTTTCCCACTCTGCTGGATTTTCTGAGTTAGCAATTGTATTGATAACCACATGCAGCACATCTGAGTCACGCATGGCGCGTTGTTCTTCTTTAACTTGCCAGCCTTCAGGGAGCTGTTTCGCGGTTTGCTCGGCAATAATCGCTTCGCCATTGGGTAATTGCTTTAAGTATTTATGTATCATTTCAACCATACACACTTCATCGTCATGGTATTTCACGTCTTCAGCACCTAAGGCCATTTGCAAGGCAGTACCTTCAATTTTGCGGCCTGAATAATCTTCAACGATATCTGATTCTAATAACAGGCGCGGATTACTTCTAATTATCTTTTCTGCTTCAGCTTGCTCGCCTCCGATGACGTGGGTTAATAGCTTATCAATAGCAAGCTGTTTTAGCTCAGGTTTAAATAACGTATTGAATTGGCGGCAGGTCTTTGCCAGGCATGCTTTATCCTGAGTGGATAAGAGGAGTCGAACTGTTGCATCGAAGGCCCCGGGATAATCAGTATTCAAATTTGCTAATGGGGAACCAGTCTGCGCTTCGCTGGCAGCTTGATCAGCTACATCTATGTTGTCAGTTCTTGAGCTCAAGATTTCTAATGCCAGTCTTGATTCCACGTTGCACCCCTGTTTGTGATTATTTAATAATGGGTTAAATTATATACACAAGTGCTTATTAGAGCCTTAAGGCGGTGGATTTAATGCATTTTGGAGTGTGATAGCTAACTCAATGATTTAAATAGAATAAGCGGTGGATGGATGTGTATCTATGCTGGCTCTTTCATATAATACCAATTTTCTACCAATTTATACTTAATTGGTAGATTTCTTAATGAGCCTGAATTATACTACTAACTAATTACCAATTTATACCAAATTGGTAGAAATCTTCTGGGGTAAATAATAATGAAGATTCCCGTGCTGCCACCAAAATTTGATCTTAATCAACTAGATAAAAAAAATTTCCATTTGCTTGGGGAGTTATCTCCCACTGCAAGAAATGGTGAATATTTGCACTGGGATAAACTCAGGCATTTATCAACTCCTGATCAATTATCATCCGAACAATGGTGGCTGATTATAAAATTAGCTCGAAAAACACTGTATAAATCGCTGCCATTTAAAGATAAAAATGGCAATGCATTTGTTTTAGCAACCACGGATGAGATCCTGCATAAGCTTCATTCTATTGACCGAAGTACCGGGAATGCTATTCGAAGTCCCGCATCAATTTTAAATACGCAAATGAAAGATAGTTATCTCGTTCAATCTCTCATCGAAGAATCAATTACATCCAGTCAACTTGAAGGAGCATCCACTACCAGAAAAGTTGCAAAAGAAATGTTACGCACACAACGCAAACCAAGAGATTTAAGCGAAAAAATGATATACAACAATTACCAGGCCATGCAGTTTGTTCGGGAGGTAAAAGATGAACCACTTACTGTTGACATGGTTTTAGAGCTGCATCGCATCCTTACGACAGACACATTAGATGATGTAAATTTATCTGGCAAGATACGGTCAACAGACAACATACATGTATGGGACAACTGTGATCAGATACTTCACACACCACCTAAGGCAAATGAATTAAAAGAGAGATTATCCAGGCTATGTAGATTTGCAAATGAAATATCAGATAAGGGTAATTTTTTTATTCATCCGATTATTAGAGCTATATTGCTTCATTTTATGCTTGCTTATGATCATCCATTTGTAGATGGAAATGGTAGAACTGCACGAGCACTATTTTATTGGTCTATGGCACATCAAGGTTATAACCTGATGGAATATATTTCCATATCAGAAGTTATTAAACGCTCTCCGGGAAAATATGCGCGCGCATATCTTTATACTGAAACAGATGAAAATGATACAACTTATTTTATCATTCACCAATTAGATGTGATTTTATATGCAATTAGTGCTTTATATGAATATATTGAAAAGCAAAGTAAAGAAATAATTGAAACTGAGAAACTCCTGCATACCAATCAGGCTCTTTTAAATAAGTTGAATTATCGACAGATTGCACTTATTAAACACGCATTAAAACACCCGAATATGTATTACAAAATTAGTGGGCATCGCCAATCTCATAATGTAACTTATGATACCGCACGTAATGATTTATTAAATTTAGCTAATCTTGGTTTGTTGTTGAAACAAAAGATTGGCAAAGCGTTTACTTTTACTGCACCTCCTGATTTAAGAAAGCGTGTTGAATATATTACATAATGTAATAGGAGCTTTATAACCGGCACTTAATGATGACTAATATTATCGGCAGAAACACCCGCCCGAGCGATCTGGCTGAGGCTGTGGGCGCTGTATAAGTGCCGCAAGATTGATGTTTTTGTTCAACATAAGTTTTGAAAATCCCGAAAGCCACAAGATCCGCACCGCCGCCCCCCCGCAAGATCCGCTATAAACCGCAAAATCCCGACCAAGCATAGAACCGGAATCAGTATCCAGCGGGAAGTAAGAAATCTCACGACCAGAAGGATAATTGCGTAAAGTAAGCTTGCGTTGCAATTTGCCTTTCTCGTCAACAATTGTATTGAGGGCCGTACACAATGCCTGTGCCGTGGCAGCAGGAACATATCTTTCAATTGTCCCTATCACCTTGTGCCAGATGGCATTGTTTTTAGCGCTGTCAAACCACCCGCCAAAGCTACCGTAATTCTGATTATATAAATCAAACACCTCCACCAGCAGTTGGTGGTTGAAGTGTTTACCTGTCCGGATAATGTTGCTTTTGTTTTCGAATGCCAGATAATTTCTTAATCCATTAATTGCTTCTTTCCAGTCTGCTGGATTAGCAGATTTCTCGATTGTATCAAAAACCTCATTCAATTTTTCCAAATCACGCGCAACACGCTTTTCTTCTTCAGCCTGCCAACCATCAGGAAATTGTTTTGCAGTTTGTTCAGCAATGATTTCTTCGCCATTGGGTAATTGCTTTAAGTATTTATCTATCATTTCTACCATGCATTCTTCATCGTCATGGTATTTCACGTCTTCAGCACCTAAGGCCAATTGCAAGGCAGTACCTGCGATTTTGCGGCCTGAGTAATCCTCAACCATGCCTGTTTCTAATAACAGATGCGGATTACTTTTAATCATCTTTTCTGCTTCAGCTTGCTCGCCTCTGATGACGTGAGATAACAGTTTTTTAACGAGTCGTTCCTTGAAGCGATTTGCTAATTCTGGATTATGCGGTACATGCTTTAACAGCTCAGCATCACCCTCTGGTGTATTGGGAAATGCATAAGATCCAATAACTGTAAAAACATCATGTGGGATATCTTTGCACCCAAAAAAAGTAATTGGGTTATCGGAATAACGGGGTTGTCGGGTAATAGGACCAAGAGATGTACTGGTATTTGCCTGCTGGCTGTTCTCGTTTTTGTTGGGTCTTGACTTCACTTTACGCCCTGTTTTTTGTCTTTCATTTGCAATAATGGTCGAAATGGTACCAGCTATGATTTTTCAGTGCCACAATATCATTAATCAACAACAAAAAGGCAGAATTGCCGCTTAAGCAGTAAAAAATACTTACTTGATGCTAAATACTACATCTATAAAGCTAAAGTCGGCATAAATTACCTTTAAAGCGGTAATTTTTGGTGTTTATATATAAAAAACACCTTATAACCCCTTTATTTTTGCCAAAATTACTGCTATAACAGTAATATATGTCTCTTATAGTGGTAGTCATGCAAACTAATATTGCCAAAACAGTGCGTTACTGTAGAAAGCAGAGTGGACTTTCTCAATTAGAACTCGCCAAACTGGCGGGAGTAGGGAAAACAGTTATCTTTGATGTTGAGAATGGCAAAAAATCTGTGCAACTGGATACGATTCTAAAAATATTCGATGTATTAAATATTCAGATAAAACTTGAAACACCCTTTACTGAAAATACGGAAGCGGAATAAATGAGAAAAGCCCGGGTAAGTATCAATGGAGTCAGTGCGGGTCTATTAGAAGAATTAAGCGGTGGAAAATATCAATTTACATATGACGCTGCTTATCGTGGCGCACCAGTTTCATTAACAATGCCAGTTAAAAATAAAATATACGAATTTAATCGTTTTCCCTCTTTTTTCGAGGGATTGTTACCAGAAGGTGTGATGCTTGAATCGCTGTTGCGTAAATTCAAACTTGATAGGGGCGATTTTTTTGGCCAACTTCTTGTCGTTGGTAAAGATGTTGTTGGCGCGGTGAGCGTCGAGGAATTACAATGAAACGCTGTCCTATTACGTATGAATTAATTCCTGATTCTGAGTATTATTCACAAAATGGATTGCGACGACTGTCTCCAACATTAAAAAACTTGCATCCATTGCAGCTGAGTGTCGCTGAGCAGCGGGCTGAAGCTATTGCCCGTACTGGTAAAATGTCTATTCAAGGTGTTCAACCTAAATTAAGTGCCCAATTAAAAATTAAAGAACAACGATTTGATATAGTTGACCAGTATGGTAACTATATATTAAAGATACAAAACGCTGATTACCCGGAATTGCCTGAGAATGAAGCAATAACCATGACATTGGCAGCAACTATAGGTATTGAAGTGCCAGTTCATGGATTGGTATACGCCAAAGATAATAGCATGTGTTATTTTATCAAGCGCTTTGATCGTGCAGGGCATAATAAAAAAATTGCACTTGAAGACTTTACACAATTATCTGGCCTTGATCGAGCGACAAAATATAATAGCTCTATGGAGCAAGTTGCTTCTATTATAGAAAAATTTTGTACCTTTCCTAAAATTGAATTAATGAAATTATTCAGACTCACCTTGTTTAATTTTCTTGTTGGCAATGAAGATATGCATTTAAAAAATTTTTCTCTTATTTCAAAAGGCAACAAAACTCAATTATCACCAGCGTACGATTTACTAAATACAACGATCGTTCAGTCACGTGCAAAAGAAGAATTAGCATTACCGTTACAAGGAAAGAAAAGCAATATAACCAAAAATAATTTATTTGATTATTTTGCTTTGGAACGATTAACACTAAACGAAAAAATAGTGAATGATATAATTGCTGGTATTAAACAAGCAAGACCGAGCTGGGCGGAATTGATTAATAATAGTTTTTTATCGAGCCAAATGAAGCAAAAATACCTTCATTTGCTGGAAGAAAGGTGTAAACGATTGGGCTGTTGACACAAAATACTTAATATCAAAATATGTTCACTTTTTATTTTTATAGAATTTTAACTCTAAGGGTTGCTCTGGGGGTTGCTCTAGACGCGATCACATACGATAATGTGGCGGCTGTTGCGCTTGATAACAATAAAACAGGATGTGTTATGAAAAATCATTTCAGATGGGCAATCTGTCTATTGAGTTGTGTGGTAATGTCTGCTAGTTATGCCGGCCTGTTTGGCAGTCATAATGAAGCCGCGGTTGGTGAAGCCATGAATACCTGGATGGCGCAAAATAATGTGCCCGGTGTGGCAGTGGTACTGTATGTTGATGGCAAACCTTCTTCCTATTATTACGGTTATGCAGATAAAGAAAAAAAACTGTCTGTGACGGAAAAGAGTATTTTTGAACTGGGGGCAGTCGCAGATGTGATGACCAATCTGATGATTGCCGAGGAAGTCGATTTTGCCCGGATGGGGTTAAAAGATCCGCTAAAAAAATATGTTAATCCATTGCCGGACGAGATGGAAAACAGCACCCTGCAGGAGCTGGCAACACAGACAATCGGCGAAAGCTGGCAGTTATCCAGCTCGAATTCCACTCTATTGGGCAAGGTTCTGGAGAAATCCACGGCCAAAGATTACGATTGGCTTTATTTCCACCATGTAACGGCATTACTGGGGATGCGCCATCTGGGTGTGACGGTTCAGGATAAATATAAAGATGATCTTGCACAGGGTTATACCAGAGAAGGTCTGCCAGACAATCAGCTATCCTCCGCGCATGTTCCTTCTATCTGGCGGGCTAAATCATCTGGTGTTGACATGCAAAAGTTTTTGAGCGCGGCCATTGGCTTGCCTGGTACGCCGGAAAGGGTGTTTTACCCAATGCGTATGACGCAATCTGTGCATGTCAAACTCACCGACCGCATGCAGGGATTAGGCTGGCAAATATACTCACTTGAAAATAGTAAAAGTACATTGATTAATAAACCAGTGATACCAGATGAAGATGGACTTGCGGTGATTCAAGTGCTTGATTTGCCATTGTTTGATGAGAAAACGCTGATTGACAAAGCGGGTGCTACCACCGGGTTTGGTGCTTATATTGCTGTATTGCCGAACAAAAAGGCGGGTATTGTTATTCTTGCTAATAAGCAGGTAGCAGATGATTCAATTGCACGAATAGGAAGGGAAATATTATTAAAATTAGCCTGATAAAATGTGTTGAGACTGGCATGAGGAAGTGGTTGTTCGTTGCATTAGCATGCTGCGGTACCATGCAAATGGCGGCAGCGGCTGGATTGACGAGCACGGAGCAGCGTATTAATACCGCTGTGATGAATCAATCATCTTCACAACTACAGTTGCTTGAAAAGCTGGTTAATATTAATAGTGGTACGAATAATATTGACGGTGTTGTGCATGTTGGCAGGATAGTGGAAAGGCAGTTTCAGGCAATGGGGTTTAATACGTGGTGGGTTGACGAGCCCTCTTACATGCATAAGGCGCCGACACTGCTTGCACAGCATAAAGGTAAAGGTAAACGCTTGCTGCTGATTGCGCATCTGGATACAGTTTTTCCCGCGAATAGCTCGTTCCAGCGTTTTTCAATTAAAAAATCCTGGGCAAAAGGGCCTGGCACTCTCGATGATAAAGGTGGTGTGGTTGTGCTGCTTTATGCACTGAAGGCTTTGCAAACGTCACATGTACTTGATAATGCCTATGTGACGGTTGTCTTGACGGGCGATGAAGAAGAGTCCGGCAAGCCGGCTGCTATTTCGCGTAAACCATTATTTGATGCCGCAAAACAGAGTGATGTTGCACTGGACTTTGAATCTGCTGTCACGCTGGATACCGGCAGTATCGGCCGGCGGGGGATTAGTAACTGGATGATTGAATCCAGCGGCAATGAATCACATTCAGCAACTATTTTTCAGGATGGTGTGGGTGATGGTGCTATTTTCGAGATGGCACGTATATTAAACAGCATGCGCACCGAGTTTGGCGTCAGTAAAAATGTGACTTACAATCCGGGTATGATAATCGGTGGAACGCATATTAATTTTGATGTGGCGAATACAACGGGCGAAGCATTTGGAAAGAATAATGTTGTTTCTAAAACAGCGATGGTGAAAGGTGATTTCAGGTATTTAACACCACAGGAAAGAGACACGTTCAAAGAAAAATTGACTACTATTGTCAAGAAACACTTGCCGTGGACAAAATCAACCGTGGCTTACCAGGATGGTATTCCAGCGATGACACCCACGAAAGATAATATTGCCCTGCTGCATGAGTATAGCCGCGCCAGTGAAGATTTGCAGCTTGGTAAAATCAGTATATTAGATCCTTCATTACGCGGTGCCGGCGATATTTCATATATTGCATCCATGGTGAAAGCGAATCTGGTTGGACTGGGGCCGATGGGTGTAGGCGGTCATTCAGTGATTGAAAAAGTGGATATAAAATCCTTACGGATACAGACACAACGCGCGGCATTGTTGATTTATCGTTTAACGGGTTGAGCTATAATGCGATGTTTGATGATGTAACGCAAACGACTGAGCAGAATAACAGCGCCGCTGGCAATACCTATTGTTAATCCCCACCAGACGCCTTTGCCGTCAAGATGAAAGTAAAAACCGAGCAGCCATGCGCTTGAAAGACCAATCATGCCGAAAGACACAATGGATGTGTACATCGGGAATCGAGTTTCTTTTAAACGAGCGCACCAAAACTGATAATACGAAAATTATCAAATACCATGGTAATACCGCAGATGGCTAATAGAGCCGCGGCATATTGGGTTAGCATATGATTGGCAGCATGATAAATATCAATATCCAGGCGGATAAAAAACGCTGGAACAAAATAGAATGCGGCGGCAAAACTGGATATGCAAAGGAAGCTTAGTAACATACCAGTGATAATGGCGAGTTGAATGCCCGTATTATCTTGTTTGCCAATGGCATACCCAACACGGATAGTCACGGCTTGAGCCATGGCGAACACCATGGTGATGATGAACCACATATATTGCATGGCGATTTGATGCGCTGCCAGCATGGTTGTGCCAAACTGCGCAATCCAGAAAGTTGCCAGCGTAAATGTGCCAACTTCGACAATGTGCATGCAGCCCATTGGCAGACCAAGCTTAATGAGTTCTTTAAGCCATTTAAAATCACTGACCAAAATAGAGCTGAAAATGTTAAAGCGCCGGAATTGAGGCGAGAGATATAAATAAATCAGTAAACCAAATGCGGCAAATGAGTAGGATATCGCGAAACCGTATCCTATTCCTGTGATGCCGCAGGCTGGTAATCCAAACCGGCCGAATATTAATCCATAAATGAGAGGAATCTCGATGGGCACAATCATAAAGCTGATGCGTAAAACAAGTTTGACGTGGTGCGTTCCCGTTAAAAA
>CAZOVT010000015.1:12686-15185 GCA_964583565.1 uncultured Coxiellaceae bacterium | reverse complement strand
AACTGTTCAAATATAATCAAGGCAATTAAGCCCGGCGTAATCCACAATAACGAATAGATGTATTGTGTGGCGAGCCTGATAACGTTAGCCGGCTGACCGCTAAGATGCAGTATAAATGGCGTGCCAAGCAGTGTTAATTGCATCAGGATAAGGACAATCAGGCCTAAATGGAAAGCCTGACCCATGATTTCAGAAATGGCTTTATTATTATCCGCGCCGAATTGGTGTGAGATGAGAATGCTGATAGCATTAAGAATGCCAAAAAACAGGACGGATAATGTTAGCCAGATTGTTGAAACAAGGACGTTGGTGGCCAAGGCATCTTGTCCCAGTTTTGCCACCATGGCTGTTGAGATAAAGTTGCTGCACGAATAGATTAATTGCGATGCAATAAGCGGGAGGCTTAAAAAAAGCGTCTCTTTTATTTCGCGTTGAATGAGTGCCCGATGTGTCATCCCTGCTTTACTACCTTGTCATCCCTGCACCAAGCTGTCATTTCCGCTCACTAACTTGTCATCTGTATGATGGCATAGACACTATCAGCCTAGCCAGAAAAAAAGTAGATATGACTGCTATTTTCTTAAGGAAGTCTTAAGTAATTTATCCGTCCGTAGATCACAATGTTTATACAATAACCACTTTAGTCTTATAGCAATATAATATATGCATGCATAATATCTGACTGTTGCATATCTTGCATATAAACATTAAAACTGATGTATTCTATTACTAACATTCAGTGAAGTTGTAGGTTGTTATTGTGCCCAGACAGGAGTTATGACATGCAAAGAACTAACTACAGTGCGCCTGCTTTAGATATTCTTATGGATGATGCTTCACTGCTATTATCTGCTTATCAGCAGCGCAGGCCAAATAGTGATAATCTGAATCGAATACGCCTGATTAAGGAACTGGATATTATTCATCAGCGGATTAGAGCATTGCGCGGCTCATCGTCTTTTGGTGTCAGTTATACAGACGAGATGTTATTAAAAGTTAGTCTGGGTGCATGGATTTACGCACTGGAAAGCGTGGACAGCGAGTATTTCAACAGGGATGCACTCCCTAAAAGAGGTTATTTCTATAATACGGGTAGTGTACTGTGTGAATTAATAACGAACACGCTTGAGGTTAGTTCAGCGAATATACTTGATGATCAGACACGGCTGATTTGCCTGGCTGAATTTCATCAATTTGCTGCGCAGCAAGAATCACAACTTCAATTCAGCGATGCTGTGGATGATATCGATAATATTGATTTTCAGGATCATATAGAGCGTGCAATGGCTAATGTGCTTGGACGCATGATGAAATCAGTTAAAAAATTGATGCATGCTATCCCGACAGAAGAAGTGTTGCATGAGCAGTTTGAAAATCTTTTTGAAAATTACAAATCAAAACGACTTATTCGACAGCCATTTTACGCGCCTCAAGTGGATGAAGACCGTCCCTTCTGCGCCCAGCTTGGGCAGATAGTCGCTGCGTTATTGAAAGCAGAAAAAAAGTCATCTGATCCAGAGCAGATGGATAGAGGTTATAAAATATTGCTGGGTTTATTGATTTACATGATGCGAACCATTCCGGGTGAAAGAAGCGAGCTGTTCAAGATCTGCAAATCTATACTGAATGGTGGTGTGGATACCTTATCTCCGAATGTACAATTTGACTGCCTGATGACGTTAAAAACATTTTTAAAAGATCATTCAACCATTCAACGTATAACAGACAAAGGAAAGCAAGTATTTGGCGGGGAAAATCGTCTGGTTAATCTGGATACAAAGCTGGATATGGTGCGAATTCAGCTGGAACAGCAGCTTGCCAAGCTATGCCCAGATCAAACACATTCCATGGCAGGTGCTAAAGTATTGGGTACAGCAGCCGCATTGACACTTTATCCTGTTGGGTATGGTGTTGGCAGTGTGCTTGGTGCGGTTGGTGCCGGCGCAGAATCCCATGCAAATGCGCGTCTTAAAATATTTATGACAGACTGGTTTAATCAAAATGCGCATTATCTTTTAGGTTTGCGCGGTAATGGTGTGGGATACATTGCTACAACACCGATTGTGACGGCAGTTTATCAGACAATAGCCGGCAATCTGTTTGGTGCGGTATTTGCTTTAACGGGCGGCATGGTGATGGGAGGCGTTGGTTATCTGGTTGTTGATCTTCTGCTGAGAAATTTATATGCATATGCTGTGCAGAATATAAAAGGAAATTACAAAGATCCGCTTTATGCTGGCAATTTCAATCCTGAGTTATTAAGATGTCTTGAACATCTTCCTATGTCAGTATTATCAGACAAAAAGAAGGATAAGATTGGCAGTGTTGTGGGGCATGAAAGAAAATTAAGATTGTATGCGGCCCCGAGCGATCAGTCTGATGCTGAACAGCCAGATGAAGACGCAAACCGGCTGCTTGTTCAGGCACCGTAATGCTGCATAATATTTTACAGGGGTTTTACAGGCGGACTCATGAATTAACGAGGTGTTAAGCTATGCA
>CAZOVT010000015.1:12345-12676 GCA_964583565.1 uncultured Coxiellaceae bacterium | reverse complement strand
TGTATTACGCGATATTTAATAGTAGTAGGTATTTCGATGTTGATGACGGTTGTTGCAAATGCAATGACGGTAGACCAGATAATTGTGTTTGGTGATAGTTTATCTGACAATGGCAATCTGTTTTCATTAACCTCCACGGCACATAAAGCGATACCGCTTATTCCAGTTATTCCAAAAGATCCGCCATATTATACAGGCAGATTTTCAAATGGGCCCGTGTGGGTTGAAAATCTCGCGCGAGATTTGAATGTTCCATTATCAGATTATGCTTATGGCGGTTCCTGGGTAGAAGGTTATCCTGATTCTGATTTGTTGACGCCGCTTAGTCTGG
>CAZOVT010000015.1:1406-12335 GCA_964583565.1 uncultured Coxiellaceae bacterium | reverse complement strand
GTCTGGGTATGCAAGTTAATTATTATCTTGTTTCCGCAATGACGGATTACAATAAGGATCAGCATTTATACATCATCTGGGCGGGATCCAATGATTATCTCGAAGGTCGTGCTGATGCAGATTATGCGACAACCAATACTGTTAATGATATTCAGAGCCAGATTGAATGGCTTGTTTATTATGGCGCCAAAAATCTGTTAATCATGGGCGTGCCTGATCTGGGTGTTGTCCCTGAAATTACTGAGCAGGGTACATCGGTGTCAGAGGCGGCAAGCAAGCTGTCGAATATGCATAATACAAAACTTGAAACCATGGTGAAGCAAGAGCAGCTGGATCATCCGGAAGCAAACATTGTATATGGCAATGTTAACAGCTATTTTCAGAATATTATTGCTCATCCGGAAGATTATCATCTGAAAAATGTGAAAGAAGCGTGCTTTGGCGGAACATATTCGTATGCGTTACGCAAAGGCATGATAAATGCACAGGAAGCGGATGCGGCTAAAAAGGCTCATCTGGATGTGCTGCGCAATACGGATCTGCGCGCAGCTTATGTGACGTCACGTTTGGCCGCGATGGGAGAAGAATCTTGCGCCAATCCTGATGAATATTTGTTCTGGGACCATGTGCATCCAACCCGTATTGTGCACAAAATCATTTCAACACTTATTTTATCTGGTCTGGGTGAGATGACCAGCAAGCATTGATCTATCCATATTGCTCTGGCGTAGACAGGAGTTTGGCCAAAAGATTGCCAAACTCCTGTGTTATCATTTTAATAAAAAATATAGTAATATCTGCGCATAATTAAAAAACCAGCGTCCCTATCAGAGAGGGTGTCATCATGCAGCGAATAACAACATCAGTAACTCAAACCCAACCAACTTATGACCAATTGACATCGGGTATAGATACGATTGCCGCAGGTTACAAGGGTTCAAATCTACATCGTCTGGCGTTGCTTGAGTTGATGAAAAGTGTCAGGGCATACTCAAATGAAAACGCGGATGTCTGGGAAGTTGAGAGAAGACTCGCGATTCTTATCGGGGCATATGTATTTGTACTGGAATGCATCGAAGCTGATAAATGGCGAATACAGGGTAGTTCGTTGCGCGATTTGATATATGCTGTGTTAGGCAAGGCATTTGTGGCTGCACTGGATGATAAGCTGCGATTTATTTATCTGGATAAGTTTAAAACATTTGTGGATTCAAGCAGCGCGGCAGAGGCTGTCGTGGCAGATTTGCCGCTGAAAGAGCGGTTCAAGGAAATTCAGTCGATTATGCTGAAGCGGCTGAAATCTGAAATTAAACAGTACTCGCATGCTCTCCCAACGGAAAAAGTGATTGATAGGCATCTTCAGGGAACTGGAGATGCTGAAGGGTCTCAGGGTATTGTTGCCCGCTATAAGTTTAAAAAAGCACTGCCTTATGAAAAGTTAAATAAAGACAGATTGTTTTTTGCGCAGATGGCGCAGGTGATAGCAGCATTACATCCTCGTCGTGATAAAGAATTCGCTGATATGTTTGCATCAGGCTGCCGCGTTAAAATAGGTATGCTCATTTACATTTTGCAAACGATTGATTCATCTCGAAGCGAGTTATATACATTGTGCCGGGAGAGTTTGAATAACAATAGTCTTTCTGACATTCACCCTGATATACAAACAGTGTGCTTGCTGGCATTACGGAATTATCTGAGTGAAAGCAGTACGGCAGCTGCTGTTGAAAGCAAGGCTAGACTACTTTTCAAACAAGAAAATCAATTGAAAAACCTCGAACCTGTATTTAACAATCTTGTTAAGTCGATCAATGCAAGTGTCGATGCAAACGAAAGCTATGGATTTTCTACATTAACGATGATGCTTGCGGCTGCAGGTGCAATTGTGTGCGCAGTGCCTGGTATTGGTGCCGGGCAAGCAGGTGGTAACTCACTGGCGAAAACAGATTGGATGCTGCGTCCAACAAACGATGTGGCTATTCCGCTGCGTCCGCCAATCACATTTTTTATCGGCAATCCGGCAGGCCAGTTGATAGGTTATTATGCGGCAAATCAGGTTGTTACTTATACACTGGAATCAGCCGTTGGACTGGCTTGCGGAACCTTGTCTGGCATGATTGGCCTGACGACAGGGCTGCTGGTAGGTGTCACATTATTTGAAATGACACCGGCCGTGCTTAAAGCCATTTGCAGAGCCTGTGTTGCGACGCATCAACAAATTGTTGACCCTGTGCTGGCAGATAAACTTGCTGACGATATGCGCATTGTCAATATATTGCTAGAGCTGCCTGATGATCTGTTTACTGATGAACAGAAGAAACACTTTCGTGATGATGTACTTGGTATTCGTGCTGGCGCTCAAGGATTCTTTGGTGCTCCGGCAGCGGCATATTCAATAGTAGCAGACGATGCGCAACTGGATGCGGCATCAGACAGTGTTATGCGATACTGAGGGTTTCGACAGGGTAGTTAAACGGAGATGAAACATCATGTATGATGTCAACTTGAAGCAAGTGATTGCGTTCGTTTTTATATGGGTAACATTTGTATGTCGGTTAGCGGATGCTGCGACGATTGATAAGATAGTCGTTTTTGGCGATAGTCTCTCTGACAATGGTAATGTTTACTCGCTGACTGTTGCGGCACATAAAGTGATTCCGCTGGTGCCGCATATTCCTAACGATAATGTTTATTATCATGGCCGGTTTTCAAATGGGCCAGTGTGGGTAGACAATCTTGCCAGCAGTATGAAAGTGGATCTGGATGATTATGCTTATGGCGGTGCCTGGATAGAACCCATTACGGTTTCCAAAATAAGTATGCCAATTAATATTGGCATGCAGGTGAATATGTTTTTGGTAAAGGCGGCCACTGATTTTAATACCAGCCAGCATTTATACATTTTGTGGGCAGGCGCCAACGATTACTTGAAAGGACGTTCTAATCCTGAATCCGCGACGACAGAGTCAATGAAGATTTTAAAAGACCAGATAGACTGGCTGCGATATTACGGTGCAAAGAATTTTCTTCTGTTGAATTTGCCAGATATTGGTTTGACACCGGAAGTGATAGCCAAAGGGCCATCGGCGGTGGCAGAAGCAAAAAAAATCACACGGATGCACAACCGTAAACTGGAAGAAATGGTTAAGCGTGAACAGGCAAAGCATCCGCATGATAAAATTATTCTGGGTGATTTTACCTACTATATGGATGACATTATCGCTAATCCGGCAAAGTATAACATGAAGAATGTGACTGATGCCTGTTTCGGCGGCGGTTATTGGTATCATCTTTCTAATGCGATGGATCCGCGCGAGGTTGATGCTGCGTTGAAGGCAAGAATTGATATTGAAAATAATTCATCGCTGCGCGAAGCTTATGTTGTGTCCAGACTCGCCGCATCAGGCGCCAAGTCATGTACCAATCCGGAGGAATATTTATTCTGGGATCATTTGCATCCAACACGTACGGCACATCAGATTATTTCTACTATGGCACAGTTGTTATTGTATATAAACGGGATCAATGGGCGCGGAGAGCAGGTACATGACGTACAACGTAACACAATTCATTAATGGGAAACATGTTAGTTCAGATAAACGCAAGCTAGACATATATAATCCCGCAAAAGGAGCCATCGCTGGTCATGTTGATGCTGCGGATAAGCATGTCGTGGATCAGGCGGTGCAAGCTGCGAAGCTTGCATTCAGCACCTGGTCGACCACGACGCCCTCACAGCGCAGCAGGATATTGTTTCGGTTTAAAGCGCTGCTGGATGCGAACCGCGATGAACTGGCGCAGCTGGTGACGCAGGAACATGGCAAAACGCTCGAAGAAGCAAAAGGATCTTTACAGCGCGGCATTGATGTTGTCGATTATACTTGCGGCATTACCAATCATTTAAAAGGGACACATGCGGCGGATATTGGACCTGGAATAGATAGTTATTCGCTGCATCAGCCGCTGGGTGTCTGTGTTGGTATTACACCCTTTAATTTTCCAGCGATGATTCCACTCTGGATGTTCCCGATGGCGATTGCTTGCGGAAATACGTTTGTACTGAAACCATCTGAAAAAGATCCCTCCTGTGCGATGCGCATGGTTGAGCTGGCACATGAAGCGGGTGTGCCGCCAGGCGTTGTCAATGTCGTTCATGGCGATAAGGAAGCCGTGGATGCTTTGTTACATCATCAGGATGTGAAAGCGGTTAGTTTTGTTGGATCATCTGCGATTGCTGAATATGTACATACGACGGTATCTGCACAAAATAAGCGGGTGCAGGCATTTGGCGGCGCCAAAAATCATTGTATTGTGATGCCGGATGCTGACATGGATATGGTTGCCAGTGCATTGGTCACGGCGGCTTATGATTGTGCTGGGGAGCGCTGCATGGCGATCTCCGCCGTGCTTGCGGTGGGGGACAAAACAGCAGATGCCTTGCTTGCAAAAATGTTACCGCTTATCAAAAAGCTTAAAATGGGTGCGGGCAGTGATAAGGATGTCACGATGGGGCCATTAGTAACGCAGCAGCAATGGGAGCGGGTTCAGGATTATGTTGCCATCGGGAAAAAAGAGGGCGCTGCACTGGTGGTTGATGGCAGTCAGGAGAAGCCGGCTGATGCCAAAGATGGTTTTTTCATGGGTGCCTGTTTGTTTGATCATGTGAAACCTGATATGAAAATTTATCAGGATGAAATATTTGGCCCGGTATTGTCGATCCTGCGTGTGCCTGATTTTGACATGGCATTACAATTAATTAATGACCATCAATATGGTAATGGTACGGCTATTTTCACCCGTGATGGTTATGCAGCGCGAACGTTTGCAGACAAAGTTCAGGTTGGCATGGTGGGTATCAATGTACCTGTTCCTGTGCCGGTTGCATGGCAGAGTTTTGGCGGCTGGAAGCGTTCCATTTTTTCTGATATCGGCATGTATGGTTCGGAAGGCATACGTTTTTATACGAAGTTAAAGACAGTGACGCAGCGATGGTTTCCAGGAGTGAATGCATGATGAAAATTGGCATGATCGGACTCGGCCACATGGGCAGTGAGATGGCAAAAAATCTGCTAAAGGCTGGCCATACATTAATGGTGCATGATATTTCAGCAGAAGCGGTTGAATGTCTGGTAGAAGCAGGTGCTGTGGCGGCACCCAGTATTAAAGCGATGGCATCTGGCTCCGATGTGGTGATCACGATGGTGCAAACCAGCCAGCAGGTTCATGATTTGTGTTTGCAGCCAGACGGCATTTTTAACCATGCCGGGAAAGGCCTGCTCTACATCGACAGCTCTTCTATTGATGTGGCCATGACCCGTCAATTACACGAAGAAGCTGCAAAACATCATATAGAGATGCTGGATGCACCTGTATCGGGTGGGGTGGCAGGTGCTGAGGCCGCTGAATTGACCTTTATGGCAGGCGGTGAGGCGGGTGTGTTTGAACGTGCAAAGCCGTTGTTGCAGTGTATGGGCAAGAAAATCATCCATGCTGGTTCCGGTGGCAGCGGTCAGGCAGCAAAAATTTGCAATAATCTTATTTTGGGTATTTCCATGATTGCCGTGAGTGAAGCATTTACGCTGGCGGACAAACTGGGGCTGGATCAACGCAAATTCTTTGAAATCAGTTCGAATGCATCAGGACAATGCTGGGCGATGGTTAATAATTGCCCTGCTCCAGACATATTAGATGGCTTTCCATCCAGTAATGACTATCAGGCTGGTTTTATGGCAAAAATGATGCTGAAGGATTTGCGGCTGGCACATCATGCCGCCGAAGCGGTGGATTCAGCTATCCCATTGGGGGCCATGGCAACGGAATTATACGAGCTATTTGTGAATCAGGGGCATGGGGAAATGGATTTTTCTGCTATCATTAAGCTAATTGAAAAATGAGAGACGGGAAATGGCATATAAACGTATTTTGGTGGCTGTCGATGGCAGTGACATATCAGTATCTGTATTAAATGAAGCAGTGAGCCTAAGCAAGGCGGTTGGCGCGACGGTGCGGATTATCTCGGTTGCTGATGAATATATGGGCTATGCCGAGGGTATAGCCATTGATCTGGAAGCTTATGCCAGATCAATACGCGAACATGGTAAACAAATTTTAAAGCAGATGGAAACGCTGGCTGTCAAAGCAGGCGTGACACCAGAAATACACTTGATTGAAGTTGATAAACAGGCAGACGTTATTCCTGAAAAAATTGTTGAAGACGCTGACCACTGGAAAGCTGACGTTATCGTATTGGGAACACACGGCCGCCGGGGAATCAGCCGTATGCTGCTAGGCAGTGTCGCAGAATCTGTCGTCAGGTTAGCCAGTAAACCTGTTCTGCTAGTGAAAGGGCAGTCAGTCAAACAATGATTACTTTCCGCAATGCAACGCTGCGTCTTGGCGCACGCGTACTGCTGACTAATATAAACTGGACCATCTTTCATAAACAACGCATCGGTATTGTTGGGCATAATGGCACAGGTAAATCAACGCTGCTTGCTGTGTTGATGGGAAAATTGCATATTGACGCAGGTGATCTTGAATTGCCGCGGCAAATGCGTTTTGCTCATGTCGCACAGGAAACGCCCGCATTATCTGTTACGGCGGTTGATTTTGTACTGGATGGTGATCACGAATTTAGAACTTTGCAACGGGAGCTTGCTGAGGCAGAAGATAATCACGATGGTGAGAAAATAGCATTATTGCATGAAAAAATGTATGCCATTGATGGTTACACGGCGGAGGCACGTGCATCGCAGTTATTAAATGGCCTTGGTTTTAGCCCGCAGGAACAGCAAAAGCAAGTCAGTGAATTTTCTGGCGGCTGGCGCATGCGTTTGAATCTGGCACAGGCATTAATGTGCCGTTCGGATATATTGCTGCTGGATGAACCAACCAATCACCTGGATCTGGACGCAGTATTGTGGCTGGAGCAGTGGCTTAATAACTATCATGGTACATTGATTTTAATATCGCATGACAGAGATTTTCTTGATAAAACGGTTAATTATATTGTTTATCTGCATCAACAGGCATTAACAGTTTATAGTGGTAATTATTCTGCATTTGAAACCCAGCGTGCCAATGAATTAATGCTGCAGCAGGCCATGTATGAACGCCAGCAAAAACAGCTGGCGCATTTACAAAAGTTTGTTGACCGGTTTAAAGCAAAAGCGTCAAAAGCGAAGCAGGCTCAAAGCAGAGTAAAAGCAATTGAACGCATGGATCTTGTCTGTGCTGTGCAAACGGAGTCACCATTTCATTTTGAGTTTCGTGAACCTGAGCAATGTCCCTATCCACTGCTTGCAATGGATCGTGTCTCTGCAGGATATGACGATCGTGTGATTATTAATAATTTGAGCATGAGTCTGACACCAAAAGACAGAATCACGATTTTAGGCCCAAATGGAGCGGGAAAATCGACGTTGATTAAACTGCTGGCAGGGCAAATTCAACCGACACATGGAACACGTACAGCAGGGCAGGGCTTAAAGATAGGCTATTTTGCACAGCATCAGGTGGACAATCTGCATCTGGATGATTCGCCATTGTTACATTTGCAGCGTCTGGCACCCAGAGTGCAAGAAGCGGGGCTGCGTACCTTTCTGGGTGGTTTTGGTTTTGTCGGTGATCGTGTGTTTGAACCAGTCAGACAATTTTCAGGCGGTGAAAAATCACGGCTCGCGCTGGCGCTCATTGTGTGGCAGCGTCCGAATTTGCTGCTGCTGGATGAACCTACGAATCATCTGGATCTGGAAATGCGTCAGGCGCTTAGTATTGCGCTGCAAGAATATGAAGGTGCAATGATACTCGTTTCACATGACCGTTATCTGGTGCGGACGACAACGGATCAATTATATCTGCTTGCAGATGGGACTCTGCGTGAATTTGACGGCGATTTAACGGATTATCAGCGCTGGCTGACTGATTATCGCAAGCAGCAAAAAGTAGTAACACCTAAGGTTGTGGCATCTGATACAACACGCAAAGAGCAGCGTCAAACAGCGGCACAGGCGCGTGATAAATTACGGCTGTATGCTAAACGGGTACAGCAATTGGAAGAAAAAATGGAACGGATTCAGGCTGAATTGGCTTCTATAGATGCCGCATTGGGTGATGATTCTATTTATCTGGCAGAAAACAAAGATAAATTGCAACAATATCTGCTAACACAAGCGGAACAGAAAAAAAATCTTGTATCATTGGAACACGAATGGCTGGAGGCTTGCGATGAGCGTGATAAGCTCATGCAAGCCTAGCCGTTAGATTTAGCGTGTTACTACATTACTCATGAATACATTATTGTTTTTTAACCAGTCCTGATATGTAATACGGCCATTATTCGTGACTTTATTAATAGATTGATTTAATGCGGTCAGCAACTCAGGATTAGATTTATTTACAGCAATCGTAAAACCTTCACCAAAGTCTTTCTTTGCGATGGTGATGACATTGCGATTAAGCATTTGCTGATATTCATTGCCAATTTCACCTCGCGCGATGGCTGCAATTTGATGATTTAGCAGAGCAGGCAGCAACTGCGCTTCACTTTCGTAAGGTACAATGACATTTAACGGCAAGTTGTCATTTTTGGCTCTGAGACGCGCATATTTTTCACCGGTGGTATCTGGCACAACACCAATTTTTAGATTGGTATTTTTAAATGATGCATAGGAAGTGATTTTTCCAGAATCATAATCAGCTTTTCTAACGAGTAATGATTGATTGAACGAAGCTATTTTAATGGAAAATGAAGCGCCTTGTTTAACGCGATAATCATCAGGTGTAAAACCACCAATGGCAACATCGCAGCGAGAATAAGTGCGTGATGGTAATCGCCAGATTCCTTCATAAATATTTTCCGGGTAAAATTTTATTTTTACATGCCATGACGCAGCGACTGCTTTCAATAAATCAGCTTCATAGCCTTGGCCATTTCCATAAGTGATAGGCTTAAATTCGCTATATGAACAAACAGACAGGGTGCCTGGTTTCTTAAGGGTGTAGCTCCAAACGTTATAAGAAAGTGATAGCAATAAAATGCTGATCAATACTTTAATAAATTGAGCATTTCTCATGAGGGCCTCTTCGTTTTGTTTAAAATCATTAATAACTTATGAGTTAAGCCATTTTTATTATTAGTTTACACTGATTGATTCCACACTTCTGTTATGGCTAAGCAGTGTACTAACCGCAATCAGGCTAATGCTTGCCATAAACATTAAATAGTAAGCAGGCGCAATTAACCCCAGACGCTGGGTGAATAAAGTAACAATAAGCGGCGCAGTACCGCCAAATAATGCCATGCCTAAATTATAAGAAAATGCAATGCCACTATAACGGACGTTGCTCGGACAGTTTTCAACGACAGCCGTCAGACTGTTGCCTTGATCAAATGAGCTGATGATGGTGGCAATACCAAGCGATAATAGAATTCCGGTCATCATGTGTGTTTGTAATAAGTAAAAGCAGGGTAAAACAAGCGTGATAATTGCCGCTGCTGTTAGCATAAGCATTTTTTTGCGAGTAAAATAATCACCACAATAACCTGCAAATGGTACTATAAATAACATGCTTATTAGAAATCCACTCTGTATTTTGAGAGCTGTTTGCATAGGTATGCCAATATACATTTCCAGATACGTTGGCATGAATCCAAAAAAAACATAATAGAAACTTGAACTCATGCAAGTGAGGCCTAAAATTTTTAGCAATTGCCACGGTGCATACTTAAGTGCCACAAGAAATGGCGTGGATTCAACATGATGTCTGGATTTCAGGTATGAATAAACACGCGTTTCTTTCAGCTTGAAACGATAATATAAAATAATTAATCCTGGCAGGCCGGCGAAAATAAATGGCAGACGCCAGCCCCAGTCGGCAATAGCGCTCTTTTGTAAACATAAACTTAATAACATATAAGATATTGTTGCGAGGAGGAAACCCAGGTTTGCACCGGTGGCGGCAAAACTTGTTATAAAGCCGCGCTGTTTTTGTGGTGCTGACTCAGCAAGGTAAATCATTACACCACTATATTCGCCGCCAATCGAAATCCCTTGCGCCAGTCTGAGTAACGTAAATATGATGGGTGCTAATATGCCGATACTGTTATAGGAAGGTAATATGCCAACTAGCAGCGTGGAGACGGCAATGAGAAGAACAGCTAATCGGAGTGTTTGTGCGCGGCCGCGTGTATCGCCCATATGGCCAAATAAAATGCCGCCCAAGGGACGGCAAATAAAGCCGGCAGCAAATACCATTAATGCATCAATGGTGTTGGTAATACCGTCGTGTTGTGGAAAGAATTTGGCGCCGATGATGGGTGCCATGAAAATGAATAAGCCGAAATCAAACCATTCTAGTGTATTGCCAAGACTCGTTGTCAGAACTTGTTTTTTTTGCACGAGGTAAACTCTAATTAATATTATGTATAATTAATAATCAATATGGATAATATTTATAAAATATTATCACTTATGTGCTTGTTAGGCAAATTAGGCTCTTTTTTAGGGGTTCTATTACACGTAGAATGGCAATTGCAGGACTGATAAAAATTGAAATGGAATATAAAAGATGAAGAAACTGTTTACTGATCATCCGAAGAGTGTGGGTGAAACTTATTTACAACATATGAAGCATGCATCTACTTATGGTTTTAATATGTTATTTGGCGGTGTTGCCTGCTTACTGCACGCTGTTTTTCCATTTATCTGTAAAAATACCGGGAGTAATGTGCTGCTGAAAATGACCCATCACTTTGTATCTCGTATGCCATGCATTGAAGAACGTATGATGGGGATTGCCGAGATAATAGAAAAAAAATCGAAAATACCGCCGTCCTCAATCATATGACATCCGTTACCTGGCCTCCTTCCTATCAAGTGAAACGTCACAGACGTGCGCGTAATGTAAAATTACGCGCGGAATCACGCA
>CAZOVT010000015.1:0-1396 GCA_964583565.1 uncultured Coxiellaceae bacterium | reverse complement strand
CAACTATCCTTGATGAAAATAAATCATGGATCATGAAACAATTGCAAACAATACGGCAGCAAGGTGATGATGCGTTGCCTGTGAGTGTTATTTTCCATTCTGTTAATACTGTTTGGAAAATATCGTATCAATGTTTATCCTCGCGGCTCAGGTTATGGCAGCGTCTGCCGGATGAAATAGTTGTGATGGGTGATATGGCTGACGAACAGAAATGCAAAAAATTGCTGTCTGCATGGGCGCGTCGTTTGAGTAATCAATATTTACCTAAGCATTTTCATCAAGTCAGCCAGTCGACAGGGATAAGTTATAACGGGCTGACAATACGGAACCAGAAAACAGTGTGGGGAAGCTGCACATCGCAGCATGCGATCAATCTGAATTATAAATTATATTTTTTACCGGAACATCTGGTGAATTATGTCATGATTCATGAATTATGCCACACGCGATATTTGAATCATTCGGATAAATTCTGGCAGCTGGTAGAAAGATATGATCCAGACTGGAGACAGCATCGATTAGAATTACGCAAGGCGGATAAATATATTCCTGGCTGGATTTGTTAGAGGGTACAAAAAAGGCGCTGCATGAGCGCCTTTTAGTGATGAGTAACTATTATGTCGCGCTGACTGGCTGCCAGCTGCCATTTGTCTGACGGCAGGCAATACCATCAACATGCTGTTTTTTACCATTGATTGCACCAGCTGTATGATATTTACGGCAGTTGGTGTAATTTTGATAAGACATCGTGGTGCTGGTTGGCCGGATTTTGTATTTGCCGCCGGTTGTTTTGTTATTCCAGCTGGTAGATTGATATGGTTTGTTTTTATCCATGGCATTGTTCATGGTTTGTTTGTCAGAGCTATCCATGTTGTGGCCAACATATCCGCCCATCAGTGCACCAGCAACAGCACCCACACCGATTGCAACGATCTGGCCAGTACCTTGACCAATTGCGCTGCCAGCAAGGCCGCCAAGGATCGCACCTGTTCCGGCACCGATACCTGTATTTGTACTTTGTGTGTTTGAAGAGCAGGCAACGAGGCTAATGCTTAACAATAATAGTGCAAACTTAACGAAAAAGTTTTTCATGAGGTTATTCTCCAATAGATTCTTGCATTGTCTCTTTAACTTTTGCGATGGATTTATCTATGTTACGAGAAATATGGGATGTTTCCTACCGAGGAGTAGTACTTAACAAATTAGTAGAAACCCTAGTAGATAGGTTGTTTTACTCAAGTAAATTGTTTCACTGTTGTCATGCCAGCGAAAGCTGGCATCCATCCACGCCAAACACTGCTGCACGTTAGGAATGGATCCCTGCCTACGCAGGGATGACAGCATAGGTGCAGGGATGACAACATAGGTGCAGGGATGACAACATAGGTGCAGGGAT
>CAZOVT010000014.1:30206-40545 GCA_964583565.1 uncultured Coxiellaceae bacterium | reverse complement strand
GTGTCTCTCCTAACCGCCCGATCACACCGGTGTTGAATAAGAGGCATAATAAGGATACCGTATCTCTGTTGTAAAAAGAACTAGAGGTAAAAAAAAATGGCAGAAACTCCTTCCAGTATGATCCCGCTTGGTACCAAGGCACCTTCATTTACGCTGCTAGACACGGTTACAAACAGGCACCTGTCATTAAATGAACTTGCTTCCCCTGCCGCTACCGTCATTATGTTTATTTGTAATCACTGCCCCTATGTAAAACTGATACAAAATAAACTGGTTGAAACCGCTTTAAAATATCAAGCCAATAATGTGCAATTTATTGCCATATCATCAAATGATGTAAAAAATTATCCCGGGGACTCCCCAGAAAAAATGCATGAAGAGGCAATCAATCACCACTACCCTTTTCCTTATCTTTACGATGAAACACAGGAAGTGGCTAAAGCATACAAAGCAGCATGCACACCGGATCTTTATATTTTTGATAGCAGCCTGGCATGTGTTTATCGCGGCCGGTTTGATGAGGCAACGCCAGGAAATGGCAAGCCGGTCACCGGAAGTGATTTAACCGATGCGCTAAACCAGCTGCTTGCCGGGCAGCCGGTCAATCAGGATCAAAAGCCGAGTGTTGGATGCAATATCAAGTGGAAGAAATAACACCACCTTGTCATCCCCGCGTAAGCGGGGACCCATTCATTATTTTAAACCGCGCTCAGTTCCCACGCATTGCTATCAACTTTATCGCCTTTAGCCTGCTGCTGTTTAACAAACTGCTGATACAGTTCGTTAATCCCTTGTGATTTGGCATAATTCATCGGGCCGCCGCGGAATGGTGCAAAACCGGTACCAAATATCATGCCAGCATCCAGCAAATCAGCATCTTCAACAACACCCTCGCGCAAGCATGCGAATGCCTCATTCAGCATGGTTAAAACCAGTCGATTGGAAATATCATCTAATGGTTTATCATAAGCAACTTTATTCGGCGTTATTTGTTTTCCATTTTTATCGTATTTATAAAACCCTTCGCCGGTTTTTTTGCCCAGTTTTTTCTGTTCCACCAAGTCAGTTAATTGCTGTGGAATGGTAGTGTGATAATAACTCCCTAAATATTTAGCGACCGAATAACAGACATCCAGACCCACTGTATCAGCTAATGTGACTGGCCCCATCGGCATACCAAAGTCTGTCATGGCCTTATCAATTGCTGTCATTGGCACACCTTCTTTAACCAGCTCCATACTTTCAAGCAAATAAGGCATCAGGATGCGATTCACTAAAAACCCCGGGCTGCTTTTGACTGGCAACGGCAAACGATCTAACTGGCGTACAAAAGCGATTGCATTATTAATAACATCAGGATGAGCTGATTGCCCTTTTACCACTTCAACGAGCTGCATTTTTGCAACCGGATTGAAAAAGTGTATGCCCACAAGACGGCCAGGCTGTTTTAAAACAGTATTGATTTCATCCAGAGGGATACTGGATGTGTTAGTAGCGAGAATAGCATCCGGCTTGGCTTTTGATTCAATCATTTTGAATGTTGCCTGCTTAATCGCAAGATCTTCAACGACTGCTTCGATAATAATATCTGCCTTGCTGATTCCATCACCATGCAAATCTGGAATCAAATGATCCATGGCACGTTGAACAAGATTGGGTTCTTTTAATTTCTCTTTAAATAATTTCGCCGCGCGTTTAATGGCGGGCGCAATAAACCTAGGTTCCAGATCCTGCAGCGTCACTGTAAACCCACGCAATGCACACCATGCCGCAATGTCGCCCCCCATGGTTCCCGCACCAATGACATGTACCCTTTTAGGTGTGAAATTCATTTTCTTGGCTAGACCTTTCAAGCGGTCTTGCAGGAAAAAAACATGGATGAGGTTTTGTGCTGTATCACTAAAAAACAGGCGGCCGCAACTTTTGGCTTCGCGCTGATAGGCTGCATCGGAATCAACGCCAACCAATTCCCAGTTATCAACAACATGGTATGGCGCGGGATAATGCTGCGGATTCACTTTTTGCTGCAATTTTCGCCGTGTAAAGTGTCCTATCACTTGTCGTGCAATTTTCTGATTCATCCATGTTTGAATCATCGATAATTGACGCGGTGCGGGTGTGTTTAATGCGTAATATTTAACAGCATGCAATAATTGCCGTTTTGGCACGGCTGCATCTACAAACCCGAGTTTTGCGGCCGTTTTGCCGCTGACAGTGCGGCCAGTCAGAATTAAATCCAGACCGTTTAGTGCGCCGGTTAATCGCGGCAACCGTACCGTGCCGCCCCAGCCAGGATGAATGCCAAGACGAACTTCAGGCAATCCCAGCCGGGTTTTAGAGCTTTCTTCTGCTATGCGATAACGGCATGGCAGCACCAGTTCCAGACCGCCGCCAAGACAAAATCCTTCTATCATGGCAATGGTCGGTGTTTTTAATGCTTCAAACCTGTTAAGTATTTCCTGACCCAGCGTCAGAACCGAGGTTGCCTGCTCAATATCTTTAAAGCGGGTAAATTGTGCAATATCCGCTCCCGCGATAAACCCAGATTTTTTGCCGGATGCAAGAACGACAGCCTTATGCGTGGCATCTGCCTCAAGCATACTAACAATGCTTGAGAATTCCTCCATCACTTCAACATCGATTGTATTGACAGAGGTATTCTGTTTATCAAAATATACCCATAAAATATTGTCTGAGTCTGTCTGTAAGCGCCAGTGTTTGTAAGTTTGCGTCATACTCATATTACACCCCTGAGACATTTTCAATTAACATTGCACCGCCCTGTCCGCCGCCAATACAAATAGTCGCGACACCTTTTTTTGCTTGCTGACGTTTTAATACATTAGCAAGATGCAACACGATACGTGCACCGCTGGCACCCACAGGATGTCCAATTGCAACCGCTCCGCCATCTACATTTAATCTGGAACGGTCAATTTTACCCAGCGCTTGCTGCGTACCTAAATTCTGACGGCAATATTCATCGCTTTCCCATGCAGCAAGACAACCCAGTACTTGCGCAGCAAATGCTTCATTGATTTCCCAATAATCCACATCATCCATGCGCAAGCTATTTTGCTGGAGTAATTTATTCGTTGCATAGACAGGCCCTAATCCCATTTCAGCTGGATCGACACCCGCCCATTGCGTATCAACAATTTTAGCCAGCACAGGAAGGTTGTACTTTAAGACAGCCTCTTTACTGGCAAGTATCAGCATTGCCGCACCATCCGATACCTGAGAACTATTACCAGCCGTCACGCTACCGAATTTTTTATCGAAAAACGGTTTTAAGGATGCTAATTTTTCAATTGAAGTATCTGTTCTAACACCTTCATCGGACACATAAAAATTACCACTATTACCAAACACGGGTTTTATTTCAGCAAAATGGTGGTTTTCATTACCTGCCATCGCCAGCTGATGGCTTTCAAGAGCAAACTGATCCATTTGTTCGCGGGTAATATTAAAACGATAGGCAATGTTTTCAGCCGTCTGCCCCATGGACAAGTTAACGATTGGGTCGCTCAATCCGTGCAAAATAGCAATCACCGGTTTTAGAAACCAGGGCCTGAATTGAATGAGCTGCTTGAGTTTGGCTTGCCAGTTTTTTGCGGCAGATAAGTCAGCAATCCAGTTTGACATATCCGTGTTATATAACAAAGGTGCTCTGCTCATGGCTTCCGCGCCGCCTGCCAGCACCAGATTCGCCCTTCCAGTTGAAATATCTTTTACCGCACTATCAAGTGCCTGCATGCCGGACGCGCAATTACGCTGCACTGTCCAGGCTGGAACAAATTCGCCGCAGCCAAGACGTAAAGCAATAATTCTGCCAATATTCGCTTCATTGGCGCTCGGCATAACGCACCCAACAATCACTTCATCAAGATCAGCCGCATTAAACGGCATGCGCTCCAATAATTCCCTGCCTGCATTCACCGCAAGATCAGAAGCAGAGAAAGGGCCTGTTTTGCCGCGTGCTTTTAAAAATGGTGTTCTTGAACCATCAACAATATACACATCTCGTGTTGATGATGCTGAGTTTTCCATATCTGCTCTCCCTGATTAGGCAATAACTGTTTCAAGATCAAATGAAAATTCATTTACCTGTATAATTTCATCTTTCAACGTTTCATAGTTAGTTAAAATTGTAACTTCTTCGGATGACAAAATACCTGATTTACCAGCAGCCTGAATACGCTCCCTGAGTGAATATCGTTTTGGTATTTCATGTGCCTGAACCGCTTTGTTTAATTTTTTCAATAACGGCTCAACGAGCTGTACCTGACTTAACGCTTCATCCAGACAATATCCCAGATCATCGTTACTGGTACTATGATAAGTATAACGAGTCAGCCGGTCACGCAACTCTGATGAGCTCAGCATCACGGCGACAATTTGTTTGTTCAGCTTGTCACTGGGCCGCATATAAGCACGCCCAAATGGAAAAACCAGCCAGCTTAATAGAATACCTATCCATTTATTGGGGAAATTAGATGTCACTTCATCACAGGCAGTTTGAATGCGGTATAAACACTGCTGCAGCGTCCAGCAAACATAATCTACATCACTTTGCGGTTTGCCATTATCCGCATAGTATTTTAAGACGGTTGAAGCGAGATACAGTTGACTTAACATATCCCCCAGCCGCGCAGAAATGCGTTCCCGCCGCTTCAGGCTGCCCCCTAATAAAATAAGGGAGGTATCAGACAACAGTGCCAGTGCAGCGCTCATCCGTGTTAGCTGCCGGTGCAATCGCCCGATGCGTTTATTTTTGATGCTGCTAAAAATAAACTTTCCACCAGTCAAGCCGTAGGCAATATTACGTAACACCGTGCTGACAAAGAAACCAACATGCGACATGAGTACTTTATCAACATCTGGTATCGATGGATTTTCCGCTGTTATTAATTCAATCTCCTTAAGTAAATAAGGATGGCAGCGAATAGCGCCCTGACCAAAAATAATGAGATTACGAGTTAATATATTGGCACCTTCAACCGTTATACTGATAGGTTGCGCAACATGCATATTAGCGAGTATGTTACGCGGCCCTACTTGTACAGTTTTGCCGCCATGAATATCCATGGCATGTGCCACCGATGCACGTGACATTTCAGTCATATGATATTTGGCAATGGCGGATACAATGGCTGGATTAATATGCTGATCAACTGCGCCTGCTGTCATCATGCGGCAGGCTTCCAGCATATAAAGGTTGCCCGCAATCTGACCCAGTGCTTCTTCTATGCCTTCAAATGATGAAATTGGCGCATTAAATTGTCTGCGTACACGGGCATAAGCACCGCTCATCCGGTAGGCTACTTTGCCGCAGGCGGCAGATAACGCCGGCAGTGAAATGGAGCGGCCAATAGACAGGCTTTCCATTAGCATGCGCCAGCCTTCTCCCGCCATTTTTTCACCGCCAATGATCCAGTCTAGCGGAATAAAAACATCTTTACCGCGTGTTGGACCATTCATAAATGCCGTATATATCGGATAATGCCGCGTTCCTATTTCCACGCCGGGATGATTGACTGGAATAAGACCCAGCGTAATACCAATATCTTCCTTGCCGCCTAACAGCTTATCAGGATCATAGAGATGAAATGCTAATCCCAGCAATGTTGCAACCGGTGCCAAGGTTATATAACGTTTATCCCAACTCAAGCGTATGCCTATAATGTCTTTTCCTTCAAAGGTACCCCGGCACACAATCCCATTATCAGGTATGGCACCCGCATCACTGCCCGCTTCGGGTGCTGTTAAAGCAAAACAGGGAATATCGTCACCGCTAGCCAGTCGCGGCAAATAGTGATTTTTTTGCTCTTCAGTTCCGTAATGCACCAATAATTCGCCGGGGCCGAGCGAGTTAGGTACCATGGAAGTCACCGCCGCACTTAAGCAGCGTGTAGCAATTTTGGTTACTACCGTAGAATGCGCCAGTGCGGAAAAACCCAGACCGCCATACTGTTTGGGTATCACCATTCCAAAGAATTTTTCTTCTTTGAGATAACGCCAGACGGCTGGTGGTAAATCATGATCTTCAAATACAATCTGCCAGTCATTCAGCATGGAGCAAAGATGATTGACCTGATTATTAATAAAGGATTCTTCTTCTGCTGTCAGTGTTGGGCGGGGAATAGCAAATAATTGATGCCAGTCAGGCTTTCCGCAAAAAAGTTCCTTTTCCCACCACGTATCCCCTGCTTCAATCGCGGTGCGTTCTGTTTTACTGATAGTGGGTATTTGATTTTTTAGAATTTTTAACGCGGGAGCAACAATATGTTTTTGGCGTAATCTGGTTGCATTGGCAAACAACGCTGCGACGAGAAACAGCAACCAACAGAAAACAATTTGTCCATTAGATAAATATCCGGACACAGATAACGCAAATAGTGGTATACCAATCAAACCAGTCCAGATAATAGCGGACAATTGATAAAACGCTGAAACAAACACTAATCCAATAACGATTAAGAATCCAATCACGTGCATCCCTTCCATCATGTGATTCCATTGTCTTGACTGTTAGAAAGTATAACGAGAAGTCAGGGTAACAGATAGTATTTTTTTAGACCGATACTAATTGATTATTTCATTTCGTGAAGTATGGGTCCCCGCCTTCGCTGGGATGATAGAATGAATGATCCACAGATTTAAAATTATTTCGCGGCATCTTCCATCTATCCACAGAAACTGTGGATAAGTCTGTGTGTAAGCTATCGAAAAGTGACTTAAACTCCGTAACTCAAAGCATTTAAGTGAAAAGAGTATAAACTGAACACAAGTAATTATATGTTATTATTCAATATATTAGGTTTGTGTTTTTATCTTAACCTATTGATTCATGAAAATTAGGGGTTTAACAGGTATGAAAATTACACATTGTGTACAATTCATTACTCGCGGTGGAAAAGTTTGGAACACCAGTGGATAAAATGACGTTGATTGATGTGTTATTTGAGATCATTTCCAAAAAAATTCGTCATCTTTCCGAGCATTAATCGGGCTGGTGATTGCTCTGCCAGCGTCGAATGCAAGTCATTTGTCCATTCACCGCTAACCAGATTAATCAGAATAGGCATATTAGCATCACTGCTCTGTGGATAGATTGCCAGCATCCAGTTGCCATAAATATCAGCAAACTGTTTACTATGTATGATCATGTTCGCCATGGCGTCTTTGACTGTCAAACGAGTCGACCGTTCATCTATCTTAAATAACTGAACACCTTCCAGCATCACGTCTCTGGTTTCAGGATAGACTGTGCGTATTGCCTCTGGCGTATAATCGCTCTCTAAAAATAGATGCCTTGGTTTGAGTGGCTGGCGGCTGCCGTGCAAAATCTGTACTAGTGAAATACCGCTGCTACCATCTGATGATAGCCCTAACAGCTGCAATACGGTTGGTTTAATGTCTAAAAGAGAAACAACTCCTGGTATAACATCCGGCACGAGAGCATCGCCGCCATAAACCCTGAATGCCAATAAGCTATGGTATTGAGGTAAACCTAATACGTCTGTTCCATGCCCAGCTGATTGATTAACTTCTTCTTTATCCAGACTGGGTGGATAAAATGCAGGAATATGTTTCCGGCCTTGCTGGACAAACATACTTCGCTCTGTGATACGGTCACCCGCTAACTCGAGTGCTTCACCATGATCGGACATGACAACAACAACCGCATGATCAAGCAAGTGTGCTTTTTGTAACATGGTAAAAAAATCCCGGAGCTGTTGATCCACTCGCTGTACACTTGCTTCATAACGCTCCAGATAGTTATACCGTTTGCCATCAAGCTGCCCCCATAGATAGGGGTAATGCGGCAGACAAAAATGCACCGCAAGCATGACCGGCCGCTGCTGATGTTGATAAATAACGGGTCGCAGCTGGTGTAAAAAGCTGTCTGGATCATAGGTAAAATATACTGGACGATTAGCATAACTATATGGAAACAGCCATTTCCCAACGCTGGAATTAATCAAAAGATTAGATAGCGGGAAATCATTAAACGTTCCAAGCAAAAAATCATTTAACCCGACGGGAGGGGTTATCACCTGATCAAATCCAAAATTCACATCAATATTACTGAAACGCGTTTCATCTGTTGCATAGATAGTCGTATAACCCTGACGATGTAAAATAGCTGGCAGTGTATTACTCAACTTTACCCTGTCCTGTGATGCCAGATTAAAACGTATGCCATGCTGGCGGGGATACTGGCCCGTTAAAACACTTGTCCATGACGGGAACGTCCTGGCCAGCGGTGTCACCGCCTCACCGAATGAAACCGAGTCAGTTAAAAACGTATCCAGAAATGGCGTCGGCTTATCGTGACCATAAAAACCCAGAAAATCTGGCCGCAGCGAGTCCACCCCTACCAAAATGACATTTGGTCGAGCGGCTGTTGCAGGTGAAAAAGCTGGCAATGGCTTGTGTGTTCGATCAAATAAAAACAACAACATTATACCCGCCATCACAATAGGTAAAAAACGCAGCTGTTTAACCAGCACCCAAGCGGATAGAAATAGCAGCACTGACCATACAGCCAGAAGGCTGTATAAGACAATTCTTGTGATCGTCAGATTAGGTAAAAATACATATGTCAATTCTGCAAATTTGGAATTTGGATAATAGTATTGATTCAGTACCAGCACTAATGCCAGCCCAAGGAACCAGATACCTATCGCCGCATAAAATGATTTACCATTGTCTGGCGAAAAATACCCGGCTAATGAACGAACCACCAGTATTAAAAACAGGGCATACACTATGTGAACGGCTATTTGCGCGGCTATAAAATATAAAATACCCGGGATAACAGCTGCTGGAATATGGATCTGGTTTGTAACAAATGTAAAATCCGACAAGTAGGCTTTATTACACTGAATAAAAAAACTTATTTCCAGCAAGAATAAAAAGCAGGTTAATATAGCGATCGACGAGACGATGCCGCTATAGTTAGAGAGAGATTGACTTGATTGCTTCTTCAACGGCCTGCTTCCCTTATTACAGGCACATCATAGTGCGGTTTGGCTATTCTGTCATCAGAATTTTATCAGCGAGAACGCGTTGGCTGATTGATAATTTTCGCCACTTTATCCGTATGCGCCGCACCATGAGATTTCCAGAGACCCACCTTAAGTGAAGACAATCCAAGTGTGCAGGCTAGCAAGATAGTTTTTAACAGGCGAGCGCCTATACCATCACGGTTAGACGCAAGAATACGTTTTACATTTTCATCTTCAACTTTAGACTTTAAATGAGTAATAGCGGTGGTTGAGTCTGGTGCATGAAGTATGGCAACCTTGATGGTTTGGTTAGCAATAGCTTTATCTTTAAGCGTCACTGGTTGTGCTGGATCAGTTGGCAATAAATCCAGTAGATCCACTTCTATTGCAACGTTATTGTTGCTCCTGGTTAAATGAGCATTATATTCATCGCAAGCGCTTAATGCCTGCTCTAATCTGGCATATCGTGCGCGTACTTCATTATATAGCGAATGTGCTGCTTCATTTAGTGATTTTATATTGTGATGATATAGTTCCTGTTTTAATTCAGATTCAAATTTACCTTGAAGACGAGGATCAATGTCAGAATGATTTTCTTGTGCCAGCCGGGTATATAAATGAGTTAAATGATTTGCTATATCACGTTGAGCTGATTTTTTCAGTGCATCACTTTTTTCGCTAATAGCTCGTTGACACATTGAAATCAGGTTATCACTATTTTCAATAGCACTTTTTAGTGCGTCACTAGCACGTTTTTCTGCCGCCAGGCTGCCACCAAGAGCGCGCACCTCCATTAACATTGTACTTAAGGCATCATTGAGAGGATGCGCATGTGAATATAATTCAGCAGCGGGATCATCATTTGCGATTAACGTCGGAAAATCTGTATTAAAAAAAGGTAATGCAATGTCTGCTTCATCTGGACGTTCAGGTTTGACTGGCAGCCTGCTGATTTTACCGGCTAATTTTCTTTGAACCGACTGAGGTTTTTCGTTAGCAGCGCTGTCGATCATGGATTGATATGTCTCATCCGAGTCAGCATCAATCACGATTGATGCGGATTTCATTTCTTTTAAATCCGCATCAATTTCACCAACTATATCGTTCAATAACCCTCTGTATCTACCCGCATTAGCTTTGTATTGTGTCTGTATATTTATCTCTCTTGCAAAAGCATCTACGGTGTTCTGAATACTTTTCTTGAGTTGAAGAAATGCGAAATATTCATTGATGGCAATTAAGACACCTTGATTCTTTGCATATTCATCATTTTTTTGAGCGATAAATTTTTTTGAATCACTCGCCGATAAACCGGATATGGTTAT
>CAZOVT010000014.1:28159-30196 GCA_964583565.1 uncultured Coxiellaceae bacterium | reverse complement strand
ATCACCGGTGCGTTTTTACCCAATGATTTTTCCAGAAGATTAACCATCATATCTTCAACGGCATCTAACTGTTCCTGAAGTACCTGTATACGCTGCATAACCCCACCCCACGCTTAACGGTTGTTCAAAACAATATTAAGGATATTGTAGGCTTATTTATTAACTATATTATTAACATAGCATTAAAAATAGTCAAAATGTAGGGGTTTTGTAACTAGTTGATAACATTTACAATTCAGATGGATCAAAATCATCTACAGCAATCACTTTTTCACGGGCAACACCGGCCTGTAACAATTTTTCATGCTCTTCAGGGGTAATAATTCCCTTATTTTTGGCATCATTAGCGAGATCAATGAAAGTATATCCTGATAACGTACCTTCTTTTTTCGCTGTGCGGACAAGCTTTTCGATGGGTTCAGCTTCAATCGTTTTTAACAAGGCATCCTGCACATCTGCCATCAGGTTTTCTTTCACTGGTGCCAGGTAGATACCCGCAGCCAGGCGTTGACGAGTTTCAGTTGGCTCCATTAGTAATTTTGCTATTTTACGATTCATTTTATCGCGTGGTTTAGAAAACCGTTCACCGAGCGGGAAGATAATCACTTTCAATACCCACGCCAATATGCGGCTTGGGAAGTTTTTTAGTATTTCATCAAACCGTTCCTGAATTTCGAACAAACAATACAAGCTTGCATATTTCACCACTGGCAAGTCTTCAACATGCTTGCCCTGATCGTGGTAATGTTTTAATACAGCAGATAACAAATACAGATAACTCAGAATATCACCCAGCCTCGCCGAGATACTTTCTTTGCGCTTCAAATCGCTGCCATAAACAGCCATGCATACATCCGCTAGCAATGCAAATGCAGAGCTGAATCTGGTCGCCTGCTGGTAATAACGTCTCATGTTGCCGCGTGGTGCTTTTACCAGCATGCTGCTTGTCAAACCTAATATCAGGCTGCGAAATACATTACTGATAATAAAACCGGCGTGGCCCGTAATCGCTTTATCAAACGCAGTGAGTGCCGCACGCTCGTCTGTCATCTTGGCGGCTTCCAGTTCTGCAAATATATACGGATGACAACGCATGGCGCCCTGACCAAATATGATCATGCTGCGTGTTAATATATTAGCGCCTTCAACTGTGATAGCGATGGGTGTTGCTTCATAGCCGCGGCCAAGATAGTTATTGGGGCCAAGACAAATACCTTTGCCGCCATGTATATCCATGCCATCAAGCGCTACTTTCCGGCCAAGTTCAGTGACATGGTACTTGGCAATAGCAGACGCAACCGCAGGCTTCTCGCCCGCATCAATTGTCGCGACAGTAAAACTGCGTGTTGCATCCATAATATAGGTGTATGCCGCAATACGCGCCAATGGTTCTTCGACCCCTTCGAATTTACCAATCGGCATATTAAATTGCCGCCTGATACGTGCATAAGCACCCACAGCATAACTCATTAATTTTGCGCCGCCAGTGGTATTTGACGGCAGCGAAATAGCACGCCCAACCGCTAAACATTCAATTAACATTTTCCAGCCTTTACCTGCCTGATCTGTGCCGCCAATAATCCAGTCAAGCGGAATGAATATATCCTTGCCGCGAACAGGACCATTTTGAAATGGTGTATTAAGAGGAAAATGGCGGCGCCCTATTTCTAGTCCGGCTGTATGACGAGGAATCAAAGCGCATGTAATACCGATATCTTCTTTGGTGCCAAGTAAGTGCTCAGGGTCATATAATTTAAATGCTAATCCGATAACAGTTGCAACTGGCGCAAGAGTAATATAGCGCTTGTTAAACGTGAGCCGGATGCCAAGTATTTTTTTACCTTCATACTCGCCATGGCAAACAATACCATGATCTGTCATGGCGCTTGCATCAGATCCTGCTTCAGGTGACGTCAAGGCAAAGCAGGGAATTTCCTCTCCGCGTGCAAGCCGGGGCAGATAATATTTTCGTTGTTCTTCTGTGCCATAGTGTAAAAGCAATTCAGCAGGGCCTAATGAATTTGGTACCGCGAGTGT
>CAZOVT010000014.1:27242-28149 GCA_964583565.1 uncultured Coxiellaceae bacterium | reverse complement strand
TGCTAACAGCCGTAATACTACGCCCGCTGATTTTAATCAGAATCTGCGAATGCGCGTAAGCCGAAAACTGTTTGCCGCCATACTGTTTGGGTATAATCAATCCAAAGAAGCCCTGCTCTTTCATATAAGCCCATACATTCGGAGGTAAATCAGCCAGCTTATGGGAAATTTCCCAGTCATCAATCATACGTGCCAATGTTTCACAGGGGCCGTCTAAAAATGCCTGCTCTTCGTCGGATAATTTAACCGGCGGCAATGCCAGCAATTTATACCAGTCAGGGTTGCCGCAAAATAAATCCCCCTCCCATGTCACTGTACCAGCAGAAATCGCCTCACGTTCAGTTCTGGACATGGATGGCATTATCCGCCGGTACATGGTCAATAACGGTTTGGTAATGTAGCGTTGACGAATGGCGGACAAATTAAGCGGCAGCAGACATACGATATATAATACCCAGCCAGTAAATACTGCGAGAGTGATCCCGTGGAAACGCGATATAAAAATTAATAGTAAACCTAACGACAGAGTCCATATTTTAAGTGACGCACGCTGGTAAGCCAGTATGTTTATAACAAGAAAAACAACAATAAACCAAGCTATACATATCATACAAACTTCCCTGTTTAAAAACGCAGCTTTATGTCTTGTTGGAATAAATACCGAAGACCAGATACACCATGGCTAATGTAAAATAAAACAGATTATGATGCGCCACATCTGTTCCTAAAACACGTAATGCCGTACACACCACAATAACCGGCGTGATCGCAACCATCATAATCTGCACATTTTGCCAGTACGTTAATTTAACTCTGAGCGTCATTGATATCAATTTGCCAATAATGCCATACACTAACGACTGAACGATGCGGTATATGTAAGAACACAGCAAAGCAAATATAAAAA
>CAZOVT010000014.1:22324-27232 GCA_964583565.1 uncultured Coxiellaceae bacterium | reverse complement strand
TCGATAAATCCAATTTGCGCAACTCAGGAAACTAATAAAGAGCAAATATAAAAATGGGGATCCAGAAAAAACCGACAAACGATTTGACTTTATCATTTATATTTTCAGGTACCAAAACAGCGTTAGTTTTAAGCGGAATATCATATATACGCTGCTGATTAGGATTGGGTTTGCTAAATACTTTGGTTGAGGTGACAAGCAAATCCGTATCAATTTGATCAATGGCGCTGTATTGCCCTGACGTATCTATCACCACTATTGGACTGGCTGAATTGGATAGCTTGATAAAATACGGTCTATTTTCAGGGGTGGACAGTTTGCCGTCTTTAATCGTGATCACAGGAATCTGCGTCACCACTTCGGAAGAAACCTGAGAGTAACCACGGCTAATGACCTGTTGAATCTGGTAAGTAAAAACAACCCAGGCAAACGCAAGCAGCAACAAGAGGTAGCCAAACGATTGACCGCCCCAGTTTGACGCTACATCGCGATAGAGCCGGCGCGAATAAAAAGACATATATAATGCTTGAAATACATTAAACTGCGTCATATTGCACTCCTTGTGACTCAACCTTTACATATCATTAACGGCGTAGATACCAGGCACATTCCTTAAATATTCATTATAATCCAGCCCAAACCCAAATAAAAACTTATCCTCGGTGACTACCCCAACATAGTCAGGTTCAAAATTAACACCCGGCTCCCGGACTCGTTTTTTACTGACCATCACCGCTGTCTGCACTCTTTTAGCGCCTGCCTGCTGGCAATAGTCAATAATAGCTGACAAGGTCAAACCGCCATCCATAATATCGTCTATAATCAATATGGTTCTGTTTTCCAGATTTTTCCGCGGCTCAACCAGCCAGTGCAAATCCCCTCCGCGTACAGCGCCTCTATAGCGTGTCGCATGGACATAGTCAATTTCCAGCGGAAAATGCAAGCGGGTTACCAGATGTCCTGTCGTAATGAGCGCACCTGTCATCACACACAGTACTAACGGATTGTCGTGCTTCAGCTGGTGCGTTATTTCATTCGCCATTTTGTCCAGCGCCTGATTTATTTCATCGTAACTGTAAAGGCATTCTGCCTTATCCATCATTGTCTGCACTTCACTGATATCTTTCATACATCCGCCCGATATATATTATTGTTTTCTATTTGGTAATAACATTGCCCATTGCCGCATACTTAACTGGTGCGCCTGCCAGGGTAAATTATCCAGCACCTGAACCACACCATGCCGGTTATTGCAAACCAGCAGCAGATCACAGCCAGCTTCAGCAGCTGCCGCAACCCGGTCCGCATAATTAGAGGAAATATTTGCACCTTCCATGTTCAAATCATCACTGACAATGATACCAGTAAATCCCAGACGTTTGCGCAAAATTTCTTTCAGCCAGATGCTTGAAAAACCAACCGGCCTGGTATCCACTTCGGGAAAAACAATATGCGCAGCCATCATCGCTGGAATACCGGCTTTGACCAGCGCGGCAAATGGCTGCAAATCAAATGCTTCAATCTCCGCAAGCGGACGTTTGTCGACAGGCAGCTCAACATGAGAATCAACTGCCACCGAACCGTGACCAGGGAAATGCTTGCCGACACTGGACATGCCAGCCTGCTTCATTCCCTGCATAAAAGCAATAGAAAGCTGGATAACCGATTCAGGGTCAGTATGAAACGCCCTGTCACCGATTACCCTGTTCAGATGCCGATTAACATCCAGCACAGGTGCAAGACTCAGATCTACCCCGGCAGACAATAATTCATCAGCCATCAATGTGCCGCATTCACGCGCGTGCCGACGCGCCAGCTCTGGATCTGTCTCATATAACTCTCCAAAGCGTCCCATGGCAGGCAACGAAGTAAAACCACCTTTAAAACGCTGAACCCGGCCGCCCTCCTGATCAACCATGATCAACACTGGCTGAGTTCGGCTCTGGCGAATATCACGGCACAGCTCTTCTAATTGCTGCCTTGACTCATAGTTACGGGTGAAAAGAATAACGCCGCCAACAAGCGGGTGATTGATGATTTCTTTATCTTCGCTGGTTAACCTGATGCCATCCACTGAAATAACCAGTGAGCCTATTTTGTCCGTCATGGGTTATTTTACACCTTCATCTTCGCCTGTCTTTAATGCTAGTATAATACCCCAAGTTTCCTCCCATTATCATCAACAAGACAGGCTTAATTATGTCAGATTACACTGAATTAGCGACCATACGTGACCTTGTTCGTTTTGCTGCGACGCAGTTCAATGAAGCAGGGCTCTATTTCGGGCATGGAACAGATAATGCCTGGGATGATGCTTGTGCATTAATATTTCATACGCTGCATCTTCCACATGCCTTATTCGCTAATGCGATAGATGCCCGCGTTACCGGACAAGAGCGTAGTCTCATCCTGAATCTCATTAACCAGCGCATCACACAACGCATTCCTGTTCCTTATTTAACCAAGGAAGCCTGGTTTTCCGGCCTGTCATTTTATGTTGATGAACGTGTACTCATTCCACGCTCACCGATTGCCGAGTTAATTGAAAAGCAATTTGCACCCTGGATAGACCCGGAGAAAGTCACGCGCATACTCGATTTATGCACCGGCAGCGGCTGTATCGCTATCGCCTGCGCTCATGCTTTCCCTGATGCTATCGTGGATGCCAGTGATATTTCCAGTGACGCTATAACTGTCGCAAAAATCAACCTATTGCGCCACAATGTTGAAGATCAGGTTCACCTTATACAGTCAGATTTATTTGACTCTCTACCCGCCGCACAATATGACATTATCGTCAGCAACCCCCCTTATGTCAGTCAGGAGGAGATGGATGCTCTGCCTGCCGAATACCACCACGAACCCAAAACCGGCCTGACAGCAGGCGCAGACGGCCTCGATTTTGTCAGACGCATCCTTCGTGTTGCACCAGCGTATCTGGCGCCGCACGGGATATTGATTGTTGAGGTTGGCAACAGTGAATTTAATCTGGCAGAAGCCTACCCTGACATGCCATTTACATGGCTTGAGTTCGAGCACGGTGGCGGCGGTGTATTTATGCTGACGAAAGAGCAGATGGCAGTCTAGCGAAGTACTATCCTCAGCGCATGGATCTGGTCCGGCATCATATCGGCAAAGAGCGCATAAATTTTCCTATGCGCTTCAATGCGGGATAAGGATTTCAAACTTGCGGCAGATATAACAACAGCAAAATGACGCGAGCCATCGCCATAGCCTGCATGGTCTAGATGCTGGGCACTTTCATCCAGCACGTCCAGATAATCTGGCGCAAATGCCGAGGTGATGCGCGATTTAATTATTTCCAGCCGTTCTGAAGCCTGCATTATTTACCTTCCGATTCCTGCATAAAACGCGCCAGATAAACTGCCTGCAGCACGCTAAATATAATTAACGCGCCTGATATGCCGTAAAATTTAAAATTAACCCAGGCATCATTACTATAATAATACGCAATATATAAATTAATGCCGCCCATGACCAAAAAGAATATTGCCCAGACAACGTTGATACGTGTCCAGACATGAATGGGAATTTCATACTTCTCTGTCATTGCCTGCGCCATCATACGCTGGATAAGCGGTTTTTTAGTAAATAACTGGCTGCAAAACAAAATAATTGAAAATATCCAGAAAATAATGGTTGGTTTCCATTTCACAAAAATAGGGTCGTGAAAATAGAGTGTCAGGCCGCCAAAAAATGAAAACACACCCAGCGTTATTAACTGTTTACGGTCCCATTTTTTTGTCACTACACGTGTCAAAACAGACTGAATCAGCGTGGCCGCGATACCAACCACTGTTGCCGCATAAATGCCATAGAATTTAAACGCGATAAAAAATAAAAATACCGGCAAAATCTCATAAAACAGTTGCATGTTCAATTTCCTGCGCCGTAGAAGATAGGGTCAATTTGCTAAATGGGGCGAATAGCGTATAAACAATCGGGATGACAATCAAGGAGAAAAATGTTCCAACCAGCAAACCACCCGCGATCACCATACCTATTTGCTGGCGATTTTCAGCACCGGGCCCAAAGGCAAATGCTAATGGCATCGCCCCAAGCACCATTGCCGCCGTTGTCATTAAAATCGGCCGTAACCGCAGCAAGGCAGCTTTTGTCACCGCCTGCCTGATAGATAAACCTTTTTCACGCAACCCATTGGCAAACTCTGTAATAAGAATACCGTGCTTTGCAATTAAACCAATAAGAGTAATCAGGCCTATATCGCTATAGATATTCAAGGTACCGCCAAACAGTGCTAGTGTCACAATCGCGCCTAACAAGGCAAACGGAACGGTAAACATAATAATCAGTGGATCAATAAACGCTTCAAACTGGGCAGCTAAAACAAGATAAATAAAAACCAGCGCCAGTATAAATGACATCCCCATTTTGCTGTCTGATTCCAGAAAGCTTTTCGCTTCGCCGGTAAAAGTATATCTGACATTTTCCGGTAAATTTTTACTTGCCATGGCACGCAGCGTATCAATGGCATCCGATAATTTATAATCAGGCGAACGTGTCAGGCTGATAGTATCCGCCCGCAAACGATTATAATGTTTAAGTACATCAGGACTTGTCACTTCACTCACGGTCATGAGGCTGGATAATGGCAGCATACTTCCCTCTGTATTGCGTACGTACAGCCGCTGGAAAACAGCCGGATCTGCCAGCGATGTTTTACCTAGCTGGAGAAACAGATTTTGATCGTCTATCTTACCCAGTTTACGGCCGGCAATAAACGTGGATATTGTATTGGATATTGTGGGAATAGGTACATGCAAGTCCGCAGCACGCTCCTGGTCAATATTAATTTGAAACTCCTCTCCATCCCATCTCAGTGAACTCCCGATATGTACGAAACCAGGTAACTTATGCAAGTCATCC
>CAZOVT010000014.1:0-22314 GCA_964583565.1 uncultured Coxiellaceae bacterium | reverse complement strand
GTCATCCTGAAGACCCTGTGATACTTTTTGCAAACTCTGGTAATCACCCGGCGTCATCAATACCATGCCCAGACTGCCGCCATCGTCACCGCCGACAACCCCAGCCAATGGGGGGGGCGGCGCAAATACAGATACCCTGACACCCGCCATTGCATCGCCACGAGCCGATATGGCGGCAACCAGCTCGTTTATTGAATGCTGTCGTTTCGCAGGCGGCTTTAACATTAATATCTGAAATGCACGGGCTGGTGACTGCATGCCGCTCATACTCAGGTAAGATTCAATATCTGGAATCGTTTTATAAATCGATTCCAGTCGTTTGACATAACTGTCTGTATATTCAAAGCTTGCGCTTCTGGGTGCCACGGTAGAAACAAATATGGTATTCATGTCTTCTTGCGGTGCTAGTTCAGCGGGCAGGAAATGAAAAACAATCCCGCCAGCCAATGCTGTCAGCAGCAGCCCGATTATTATTTTTTTTCTATTATCCAGCGCCTTATTCAAGATGCGCTCATAATTAGTTTGCAGGTAACTCATAGCGATTTCCTGCCATCGCGACATTCTTGTCGCTGACTGTTCTTGTTTAAGCAGCCGTGAACACATCATGGGTGATAACGTAAGCGCAATAAATCCAGAGATCAGCACCGCCCCTGCCAGCGTGAACGTAAATTCACGGAATATCACACCCAGCAGACCCGGTGTAAATGCAATAGGTGCATAGACAGCGGCCAGCGTAATCGTCATGGCAATAATGGGAACCACAATCTCCCGGCTTCCCTTTATCGCTGCCTGCATCGGCGGCATGCCTGACTCGATGTGCCGGTTAATATTTTCCAGCATCACAATGGCATCATCTACGACCAGACCTATTGCAAGCACAAACGCCATTAATGTAATGGTGTTAATTGAAAAATGCATAAAATATAACAATGCAAATGTGCTTATCAGACAAACGGGAATGGTAACCAGTGGTATTAATGTCGCCCTGAAGCTGCATAAAAACAGGAATATCACCACCCAGACAAAAATAATGGCTTCGATAAATGATTCGTACACGCTGTTGATGGATGCCCTGATATAATCAGCCTGATTGTAGATGATGTTTGCTTCCATACCTGGCGGCAAACTATGCTTCATTTCATTGAATACTTTTTTAACGTTAGACTCCACTTCGAGCGGATTAACACTTGATTGTGTGATAATCCCCAGTGCAATGGCTGGCTTGCCACTGATGCGAAACGCAGAATCTGAATCTTCCGGTTCTATATTCGCAACACCAATATCCCGGATACGCACAACCTGATTTTTATTGTCGCGAACGATTAAATTATTAAATTGTTCGGGTGTTTTAAGCGATGATTCTGTCTGCACACTATAATTGCGGTCACTCCCTCTTATCTGGCCGCCCGGCACAGATACGCTTGCGTTTGCCAGCAACTGGGCAACCTCATCGGCTGTCACATTGGTACCAGCCATTTTATCCGGATCCAGACGCACATACATTGCCGAGATACGCTTACCATGCACTTCCACACTGCCGACACCCGCCAATGTATCAAACTGAGGCGTAATAAATTTATCGACATAATCACTTAGCTCTCGCGCATCCATTTGTTTATCATAAAATGACAAATACATAATGGCGTCAGTATTTGGATCTGCTTTGACAACAACAGGTGGCTCAGCATTATCTGGCAATGAGCCTCTGATACTTTCAATATGACTTCTCACATCTTCAACTGCGGCATCCATGTTTTTGCCAAGCTTGAATGTAACAGATACCTGACTCTGGCCTTGACGGCTGTTTGAATTGAGCACATCTATACCATCTACGCCAGACAATGCCGCTTCAATATTTTTTGTAACATCCTGCTCTACCAGACTGGCACTTGCGCCGGGATAAGATGTTTCAATTGTCAGCATGGGTGGATTAACGTTTGGAATCCAGCGAACAGGCAAGTTTGTAAAACCTATCAAACCCACTATCGTCATTACCAGACAAACGACTATCGTAAATACTGGGCGGCGAATACAAAATTCAGGTAAAATCACGAAATCACCCTCTAGCTAGCCAATTAACTCTCTATTTTAACGGGAGAACCATTCTTCAGTTTGATTTGCCCGTCTGTCACAATGACATCTCCCGCCGTTAACCCTTCAGTCACTTCAACCATATCCTGTTTACGCATACCAAGCTTGACGGAAACCGGCACCGCTTTTGCATCAACAATCTTGTAAACCTGCTGGCCATCCAGCATGGATACCGCGCTGCGGGCAGGCACCATTAATGTACGCGCCTGCGTGCCAAGCGACTGACGCACCGTAACAAACATACCAGACGCAAGCAGATGATCTTTGTTATCAACTTCCGCATAAATCTGGACAGAACGGTTTGCCGGGTTAATAGTGGGTGAAATAAACGCCACCTTGCCAGTAAACGATTTGTCGCGATAGGTATCACTTGTCACAACAACCGCCTGACTCATCTTGAGCTGCGGCAGATACGCTTCTGGTACGGTATATTCAATATGCAGATGATTGGTATCTGTCAATGTCACCATACTCTGACCCACCGTTACATAATCACCAGGATTTACCTGTATCTTTCCGATAACACCATCAAATGGCGCTAACAACTGCATTTTTTTCACCATGACATCATTTTCAAGCGCCTCAGCACGCTTTTGCGTTAAATCAGCTTCCGCCGATTCAATCGCCTGCTTTGACACAGCCCCTTGCTTGCCCAGCAATACCATGCGCTTATAGTTGCTTTCACTATATGCCAACTGTCCTCTGGATGAGCTGGCTTTTGCTTTATAGATGGCATCATCTAACTGGATAACAGGCTGTCCTTTCTTTACCTGACTGCCATCCGATACCAGCACATCTTCCACATGACCCGATATTTCAGGCGAAATTTCTATGCTTTTCGCAGATAGTGTTCCAATCACTTTAATTTCCAGCGGAACTGAAGCCTCTTCTACAACTGCTGTTTTCACAGTCGCAACCGGCATCATCATGTCATTTGAAGCAGATTTATAATGAATATACCAAGCCAATGCAGCTGTCACAGCTAAGGCTGCAACGATTATTCGTCTGTCAGGTTTAAATTTCATCGTTATCACCGCTAATGTAAATTAGTGTTTGGCGGATATTTGTCTTTCGATTCAAAAATATTAGCGACATCAACCCTGTCAAAAACATATTCCCCATTACAAAAATCACATGTTACAACAACCGTCTGTTTATCTTTTAATTCCGCTTCAGCTTCATCCCGGCCAAGCACTGAAATAGCATCTTCACCGCTTTTACGGGAACAAGTACATTTAAAGCTAACATTCGCGGCATTAAATATCCTGACATCCTGATGCGGGTAGTGCCTTTTCAGTAACGATTCCACACTCGAACCAAGCAACTCGTGTTCCTCTATGTGTGTAGAAGCGATAACACGATGTTTATCCATCTGCTCAATACCATCCTCGCCCGGCATCTCCTGCAGCAAAAATCCAGCCGCCGCATGCTGATCTGACGCAAGCCATATTCGGGTCGATAATTGCTCCGAGTCACGAAAATACCCTTCGATGGACTCAGCCAGTGAATTACCCTGCCAGGATACGATACCTTCATAGCTGCGGCGTTTAGTGCCGGAATCCAGCATAATAGCCAGCACACCTTCATGAAAGGACGTCATCAAGTCATCATAAGAGATGATGCCAGGATCATGCTTGGCGAGGCCGCGAAGCTGATAATCACTGTTACATTGAGCCAGCAATAGTTTCAGATTACCCTCGCCGCGAAACTGTACGCTCAGGCGTCCTTCAAATTTGATAATGGCACTTAACAAGGCCGCAACACAGAGTGCCTCAGCCAGTAATTTTCTAACCGGTTCTGGATAAGGGTGCTGACTGACGATGGCCTGCAAACTTTCCTGCAAATGAACAAACTCACCTCTAAGTGGAACGTTTTCAAAGATAAATCGTTGTAAGGAATCACGTTTAGTCATAAGATGCACCTGTTTGGGCAATTTTTAAGCATACCTGATACTTTAAATAGCATTCTATCAGGTTTGATCTAAGGCGACTATCAAACGTGTGAACCCCACTATTTTAATATAAAATAGATATATGCCCAAGCAGCCACCAGTGAATCAGGATGACATTGACGCCTTCCAGAAAGCCGCGAAGGGCACAAAACCGTTAGCCAGCAAAAAGCACCGCATTCACCACGCACGACCCAAACTGCCGCCCAGAATAAGAAAACAAGAGGCATATAAAGATATCAGCGCCATGCTGGATGAATCTGCCGATCTGCCCGCCGTAGACGGCAACCAGCCCATTAGCTTTCATCGGCCGGGCATACAAAACAAAACACTTCGCAATTTGCGCAAAGGCCAATATAATATCGAAGCAATTCTGGATTTGCATGGCATGACGGTAGAAAAAGCCCAGCACGCTGTTGATACATTCTTACGCCAGTGCGTATGCGATGACATCAGGGTCGTACTGATTATTCATGGTAAAGGGCATCACGGTCAGCACCCCATGCTTAAGAACAAGCTAAATTACTGGTTGCGCAATATCAATACTGTACTGGCGTTCTGCTCCGCAGCACCATCTCACGGCAGCCGAGGCGCGCTTTATGTGCTATTAAAACAACGCAAAGAGGAGAATCTTGCGTGAATAATAAAAAAACAATTATTATCGGTATCTCTGGCGCATCAGCATCAGGTAAAAGTTTACTGGCCAACACCATTGTTAACGAACTTGGTTCCGATCAGGTAGTCGTTATTTCAGAAGATGCTTACTACAATGATCATAGCAATATACCTTTTGAAGAACGATTAAATATCAATTACGACCATCCAGACTCTATCGACCACGACTTGCTATATAAACACTTGCAGCTTTTGCAGGAAGGAAAAAGCGTCAACATTCCTATTTATAATCATGCGCAGCATATACGCGACAAAGAAACCCGGCACATAGGGCAGCATGCCATTATCGTTCTGGAAGGTATTTTATTATTTGTTGAACCTGAATTACGCGAGCTGATGGATATTCGTATTTTTATGGAAACATCACTGGATGTATGCCTGATCAGACGCTTGAAACGCGACATTAAAGAACGCGGCCGATCACTGGATTCGGTCCTCAGGCAATATGAAGAAACTGTCAGGCCCATGTATTTGCAATTCATTGATCCTTCAAAACGTTATGCGGATTTAATCGTTCCACGCGGCGGCGGCAACCGGATTGCTATCGAAATGATTAAAGCAAAAATGCGGGAACTGCTTGGGAATTTAAACAATAAATCTTAATCAACGTCAGGCTGATATGACAACGAAGGCCCCGCCGAACTTGACACATCAGCCGTGCGGGATGCGGCCTGATCATCCGCTAGAGAGCGAACGTAATTTGCCGGTCTCCATAATCCAAATCCCATGGGCAGCAGCGTGCTGGATAAAATCCCCAACCCGAAAGAGTTGGGCACGCTAACAAATGCCGCAGGCTCGATTTGCTGTTTGCTGTCACTGACAGTCTCATACAGCGCCCAGGGATACGAATGCTCATTCATCACTTCACGACAGAGTTGAAAACTATCCATCCGCTCTTGTAGTGCAGTAACTATTTTATTATCCGCATCACCATACACCATCGCATCAACATGTGATAATCGATTACAAAAAACAAGCGAATGCTGCTGATTGGATACTGGCGTCAAGGAGTAAAGATTGTCATTTGAACTATTTCTTACTTTAAAATCACAAAATAATTTATATGACAGCGCCATTTGCTGCGGTTTTCCCGCCATCGTTCTGGGTGTAGTGTGCATAGCTTTATACATCGCCCACACCAGACTGCTATTCAATCTCCACCAGGATTCAAATACTATATTGATAGATGTATCAACATCATGATTATCTACAAAAGATGATAATACCGCCGTAGATGATTTACACCATGAAACACATAGTGGTAAACGAAAATGATCATCTACACCGTATAATTCCCCGCCGCTTAGCTGATTTTTTGCCGCTGCTTTTCTGGAAAAATCAACGCCAAGTTCATCAGCATGCTCTACCATCATGAAAGATGAAAACTCCACCTTAAACAGCTCTTTTATAACAGGCTCAAGATTGTCCTTATATTCTTCCGAACTGCTTAACATAACGATACGCATCGCGGGGGAACATATATCAATCAATAAATGATAAAGATCACAGTTTTTAATGACCTTCACTTCCTGGCTATCAGTATCATCAAGGGGCAGGATCACGTCTGATCGCTGAGGGATATCTAATTCAGATATGGGCACTGTACGCAACAATTCCATAACAGCCTGTTTTAAACCAACACAGCTAAAATCAAATGCCGGTTTACCTCGGCGAACCAGTTGCCTGGTAATTTCAGGTAGTAGAACTGTTTGTATTCGTGCAGCTGCAGGTGAATGATCAGGCAATCTGCCAGTCAGTACATCACTAATAATACCCGTCATGACCGAGTGATAGAAACAATCGCCATTTCCGGGTACGGTAATCTTGGTTAAATTATTTCCAACATTGGAGAATCGTTGCATGGCCCAACTCATTTAATGCCGAGATACTATCACAGCATTTATGGGTTAGCAAAATCTGGGTGTGTGGAAATAATAGCCAATAGGTTGCCTATTCCGCTATATATTCCAGACCACCTGTGCGCCCGCAAGATCAATACTGGTACGAACGTGACCGCTTAATGCAGCGCCTGAGAGCGGATTCACAGAATTAATACCTACCGTCTTGGTGAACACATGCGCATAGATTGCATCCATTGCCAACTTTTTGGAGAAATCATAATGCACACCAAAGTTGATACCTAATTTTGCTGCATCCGGGAAGTTGATATCACGATACGTGCTAATCGTTGGTGTGGGTTCATATTTTACCGAACCGCGCAACATCCAGCGATCTGTCAGCTTATACTTGGTACCCACACCAACATCAATCGTGTTCTGCATGTGCGTCTGTTGAACCAGAGCAGGTTCAACGGTACCTATCGATTGTACATTCTGACCATGAAAATTCCTCAGAACACTCCACTGGTCATAAGCTAACGTACCCATCAAAGCCCAGCACGGCGTCATATCATGATAAACACTTAATGATGTCGTTGGCGGCATGGGAACCTGTAATTTAAACGCGCTGGTTTCACCTGATGGCAGCGTGCCTGTTGGATCCAGAAAGGCACTGTCACCCTCAAGATTCATAACGATCCTGGAGCGGTAGTTCAAACCAATACGTGTGCTGTCTGTTGCCTGATACATGACACCGAGATGGCCGCCATAACTCCAGTCATCTGCCGTGAACCGCGCAATAGAATCTACATTTCCCGTGGCAAGATTCGTATGTGATTTTGCCCGGCTTTGTACTGTAAAATAATGGAAATCAGGCCCTGCACCAACAGACCATTGGCGATTAATTTTTGCGGATAAACTAGGCGCAATATCAATCGTGCGCGTGTAGATGCGTGTTAAATCATACCGGACAATTGAATTGTTACCAAAATCTTCCAGCAGACCCCATGCAGGCACAACACTAATACCAGCGGCATAACGGTTCATAAATGGGTAGACATAATGAAAAGCAGGAAGAATGGAGTTATTGTGCGCGCTGGCTGTACCATTAACGGATGTTGCCGTTCCAACAGGCGTGGCGGGCGTCGTTGCAAATCCGGCATATTTCGTATCAGCATATACATCAATCAACGAACCAACGAGCTGCTGCGGTAAATAAACCAGACCAGCAGAGTTATACCAGTTAGTACTTGCATCATCGATAACCGCCGCATCACCAGCATCTGCCAGCACAGCAGGGCTCTGGAATTCCAGCTTGAAGCCAGCCGCAAATACACTGGAAGCAAGCAAAGAAAGAAGGCCAAGTTGAGATATTTTAAAAGTTTTTTTAAAACAATGGGTTAGGAATGATTTCCGTATCATTGATGCGCTTCCTCCATGAAGCCAAGTTATTCAAATTATACAAGATTCTTGGATAATACCACTGTTTTGCGTCAAAAGTTTAGTGAAATCTTCGGCGGGAATCGGTTTGCTAAAGTAATACCCCTGGATGTAATCGCACCCTTTACCTCGCAAGAAATTGAGCTGTTCTATAGTTTCAACTCCCTCAGCCAGCGTATTAATGTGCAACTCTTTTGCCATTGCAATAATCGCTGAAACGATGGTGATGCTGTCGTTACTTGACGGGATATCGCGAATAAATGACTGATCTATTTTCAGCTTATCGATTGAAAAACGCTTCAGGTAACTTAAACCAGAATAACCGGTTCCAAAATCATCGACAGCCAGCCCAACACCCATATTGGTAAACTCATGAATTTTTTCCATCACCGACTCATCCAGCATCGCTGTTTCTGTAATTTCAAGTTCAAGCAATGCAGGATCATAGTTTGTCTTCTGCAATACATCCTTAATAACACTAATAATATTATCTTCCTGCAATTGCTTTCCTGACAGATTAACAGCTACTCTCAAATGGTCAAATCCCAGTTTCTGCCATTCGCTATTCTGGCGGCAAGCCTGCTCCAGCACCCACGCGCCAATTGGAACAATTAATCCAGTTTCCTCGGCAAGCGGGATAAAGTTTACGGGGGATATAAAACCTCGAACAGGATGTATCCAGCGAATCAATGCTTCTGATCCCACCACCCTGCCTGTTTTCGCCTCAACCAGTGGTTGATAAAAAACCCGCAACTGATTTTTTATTATTGCGCCATGCAGATCCGTTTCAATTTCAAGCTGTTTGGGCAATTGTTCATTAATTTCCTTGCGATAAACTTCCAGACGATTTCCGCCATACTGTTTTGCACGCAGCATGGCTGCATCAGCATTCACAACGAGTGATTGGGTTGTCTCTGCGTCTGATGGATAGAAATCCACACCAATACTAGCAGTCAATTTAACGCCCTGTTTTTGTAAATAAACAGGTTCATCCAGAATGTTGAATATTTTTCTAAGCCTGTCGATCTGCCCTGGCTCAAATGGCAGCATCATGATGTTAAATGTATCTTTGCGCGATATCGTTATAATGAATTGATGATCCGGCACCGATGCATCAAAAAACAAGTCAGCAACATTTTTCAAGCGCATGGAAACCGCCTGAATGACCGCATCGCCCGCCTGATGCCCCAGACTATCATTAATCATTTCCATTCTGTTTAACGAAAAACATACAACTGCAAATGACTGTTTATTTGCACTTGCATGCTGGATAGCCGCATCAATAAATTGAGGCAGCATGCGTTGATTTGGCAGTTCAGTCAAAATATCATGGTTTGCCTGATAACTAACCAACGTGTTTTCCAGTTTTAATTTTAATGAATCCTTGAACCACTTCGTGCTTCTACGATTCGTGCCAGCCATAAAGCCGACATAAATAATTGAAAATGACCCTACCAGATAATGAAACAACGTGCCCTGCATGAAGCACCAGATAATCAGTGGAATCACAATAATGGCTAACGTTAAAATGCAGAGTCGAAATTGCCCAATCGTTCCTGTCGCATACCCGGTTGTAATAAGAAACAAAGCAATAAATGCAAATGATTGCCTGATAATATCGTCCGGAATAAGAAACACACATACACCCCAGGTAATTGCACACACAGTCATCACCGTAGAATAAGAAACCAGCCATACCGATGGCGGATACTTTGTCTGGTAACGTCTGTAAAAAACATATAACGCAGTTAACGCAACAAGCGCAAGGTTGTAAAATACATACCACGTCACCAGCAGATTGAACGGGGTATGGTTATAGAAATCAGCGAAGATAGCGATACCTACCGGAATACCACTAATCGTACCCGGCAGGCAGCCTTGATAAAGATGCTCAATCAGCTCAACATTGACCTGTCTGTCTATCTGTTGCCTTTCCGCATCTGATATGTGTTTTTCTTGACTCTTGATATCCATATATCTCCTTACATGGTATAGCAGCCTGGTAAATCATCCACCGTCACACCGGGACGAATACCAACAATATAAGCTGTAGCGCTGCCTTTTACACCTTTAAATGGCTTTTGCCCTTCAAAAGTAAAATTTTCATAATTGATAGAGCCGCACTTTTCAATTGATTTGTAGTGATGTGTGATATTTTGGCTGATTGGATTGGTAAATTCAGCATAAGCAAAATCATAACCTTTGCTAACAGCCAAATTACCGCAAGCCATATCGATGCTTGTTGATAAACCGGTACCACGATGATCTGGCGATACTGCAGAAATCCAGACATGTGCTATTTTACCTTTTAAAAATTTCTTTCCGGCACAAAATTGTGATGATAGTTTGTCGAGCAGTGCGATAACAGGGGTCAATTTTGGATAATGTTTGGTGTTTGGTATAAACCTGTCCGCAATATCCTCTGAAATGGCACAAGCAATTACCTGATTATTTTTATCAATCGCTACAACACTCAAACCATCTTCCACAGCTTTCGTTAATACTTCCGCGACAAACGGCTTATATTCCTGATAGGTAATACCAATATGTTTTGTGACAGGTTCATTATCACAAAACACTCTAGTGAATAAATCCGTTGCAGACTCAAGATGCTCCTTGGCTAACGTAGCAATTTTATAGTTAGTTTCCGTGATGGTCTTGTTCATACGTTTCTCCTTGTCTTGTTTTAAATCAAAAATAAACTGATCTATCAGTTTTTTGTTTGCGTTTGTCAGCACACAAATCGTAGCCTTGTCACCAGTCAGCATCAATTGATACTTTCTTGCCAGCTCTGGCGATGGCCTGGGAAATGTCACATTAAAATGATAAGGATACTGAACTCTTGTGTTATCATACATTTCAGTTAATTTGTTATAGAGATACGTTGCATTAGTCAGATTTTCAGCCACCATACTTTCCAGCTTATCTTTGCCTTTATCCAGGCCAAGCACATGCAAGGCATTGTATAACATTAACACGTTCAATCCTGACCGGGAACCAGTAATCGTTGAGTCAACAATATTACCAACGTATTCAACGCTTCTTTCACTATTTTCAAATGCCTTTTCAAAAAAGTCTTTTGCGGCCAGAATCACGCCGCATGGCTGTGACAAACCAGGATATTTATGCGCGGATACGGCTAATGTATTCACGCCAAGATCCGTGAAATAATTTTTTACATTCCCAAACGGCTTTAAAATAGGTAATACAAAACCCGTCAATGCGCCATCCATGTGGATGGTATAAACAGGTTTTGGATTTGACTCGTCAATAATACGCTTGATCTGCGGAACATTATCTGTTGCGCCAGTAATAGTTGTGCCTATATTGGCAATCACAATAATGGCGCTGTCAGGGTGAGCACCAACATGAAATATAAGCTGTCTTCTAAAGTCATTCACATCCATCGAACCATCATCATTAGCTTGAACAGGTTTTGTCGTCAAACGGAGTATTTCAGCTATTTTTGGCACTGAATAATGTGTATGACCTTTGGTATAAAATACGGTGGGTGTAATAATCTGTTGAATCCTGTCCTTGTTTTTTGCAATATCTTCTTTTGCTTTAAGTATACTTTCCAGGCATTTAGATCTGGCTTCATGATGCGTAACGGGAATTTTGTTTAATTCAAATAATAATTCCTGCTCTTCTTTTTGCTTTACTTTTATGGCACTATCCGTCGCAATTAATTTATCCAGCGATTTATTAATTACATAACGTTTAGACCACCATAAGCTGGCAAAATTTCCTTCCGTGCCACCTGTCGTTACATATCCCTTTATACTGCCTTTTTCTGCCCCATAATAACGTTCAAGAATAGATAAAACTTCGCGTTCATGTCTCTTTACTTCAAGTAATGATGTTTCTGAATCTTTAAATGGGTCACCAACATTGTTTAATAAAACATTAGCGATCGTACCAGGCTGAATACCAAGCATTTTATTATTAACGACACCCAGATATGTCAGCAGCGAGACGGGATATCCTAATTTGTTTTTTGCTAATTGATTGACATAACGCTGCAATGCCCCAAAATCTTCGGTGCGATAATCAACAAGAGGACTATCATCGGTCAACCAGTTTTTCCACATAACATAATCAGCCTATATTCACTAAATGTAAAAATAGACGCTACCTATATATTTTAACTCATATAATTAAATATATACATTATCCATCGCGGCCGAAAAACTTAATCTACTTGCCATTCATAAGCTTGACCAACAAAATAAAGTGATATAATAAAAATAGTTCAAAAAATAACGAGGCTGAAATGGGTGCTCACAACAAAGCATTAACATTCATTACAATAGCCTATCTGGTGGTTTTATTATGCTCAATATTTGAGCTTATCCCGCATTATAGTTTAAAAATAATACTAACCATCCTATCCATACCATTATTATTACTATGGCTTACCTCAGCCAGAATGACACGCAAAATCAAGTTACTTTATCAAAAAATTAGCGAATTGCAGAAAAATCTATGCGATGCGAATGAGACAATCACACGTATAAAGCATCAGGCTGAATCATTAAGCAACGATAAAAATGAGTTATCAAAAAAACTCATCAAGAAGCATCTTGCGATTCACTCGATAAATGACACGATAAAAAATACCGATCACAAGCAAACCAGTTTGATTATTACCAATCATTCACTCTTTAATGAGCTGGTTAATAAATCCATCAGTTCATCCAGACGAAAAAATAAAATTTTTGCAATCCTGGTTATGAATATTAATAAACCTGAAACCACGTCCATAGAAGACAATATCGTTAGCATTCTCAGAAATGACGACATCATAGCAAAATTCAACGATGAAATTATTATTTTACTGAATGACATTGGAAAATCAAAATTTGCTAGTATCGTTGCTGAAAAAATACTTGGAATTGTGAGAAAGACCAATGAAAACCAGTCTAAACACGAACCTGTCTCTGTCAACATAGGTATTTGCTCATATCCTGATGATGGGGGATCCATTGAGCAACTAATAGAAAATGCTGGAAATGCATTATATAAATCTATTCAACTTGGAAAAAATAATTATGAATTTTATTCATCCAAATTAAATATTGAGGCGAAAGAATATATTAAACTGGAATCTGCTCTTAAAAATGCAATTGACAGCTATGACCTCTCATTATATTACCAGCCAAAACTGGAGTTAAAATCAGCAACCATTACCGGTGTTGAAGCTCTCATGCGCTGGGAACATCCAGTACATGGCATTATTGCACCAGACACGTTCATCACTATTGCTGAAGAAACCGGCGTGTTTATGAAAATTGCCGAGATCGCGTTGATGGATGCCTGCGTTATGAATAAGAGCTGGCAAAGCGAAGGGCTTGAGCATATCACTGTTTCTGTTAATATCTCGCCAAAACAATTTACTCACCCAGACCTGCCGGCATTAGTCAGCAAATCTATCGCGGCAACGGATTTAAACCCTGCCTATCTTGAACTTGAAATTTCAGAAAGTACAGTCATGGGTGATATTGAGCAGGCAAAAGAGATCCTTGATAAACTAAAAAATATTGGCGTTAAAATTTCAATTGACCATTTTGGAACAGGATTTACGTCTATCCGATACTTGAAAAAACTTCCTATCAACGCAATAAAAATAGATAAAAGCTTTATTGCCGGTATTCCAAATAACCCTAATGATATGTCTATCACGAATGCTTTTATTACATTAGCGCATAATCTTGGCATTCAGGTTGTTGCTGAAGGTGTTGAAACGGCTGAACAGGTTCAATATCTAAACCAGCAATATTGTGATTTAATTCAGGGCTATTTCCTTTGTCATCCTGTTCATTCAACTAAAATTTCTTCGCAATTGAAGAAGTTGAATGCGGAAGTAGAGATTTAATCATCTTTATAGCGAGCTAATAAATTTAATCATCTCAGCTTCATTAAGAATATTGACAGCCAATTCTTTGGCTTTTTTCAATTTTGACCCCGGATCATCACCCGCCACAAGATAACTGGTTTTACTTGATATGCTTGATGATACGCGTGCACCCAGCTTTTCAAGTATTTCTTTAGCTTCGTCTCTGGTCATACCCGTTAATGTGCCGGTAATAACAAATGTTTTACCTGCCAACGGCTGATGCGCAGATACCTGTACCGGATCCCAACGAACCCCGGCATGGATAAGCTTTTCAATAATTTTACGATTATGCTGCTCTTTAAAAAAGTTTGCCGTATGCGATGCCACAACAGGCCCAATATCCTGCACTTGCTGTAACTGCTCTTCTGAGGCCTGCATCAATGGCTCGATATTACCAAAGTGTAATGCCAGATTTTTGGCGGTTGTCTCACCTACTTCACGTATGCCTAACGAATATAAAAATTTCGGCAGCGTAGTCGATTTACTCTTATTAATCTGTGCAATCAAATTGTCTGCAGATTTTATACCCATACGATCTAATGCGGCTAATCGATCACGATCAAGCTTATAAATATCAGCTACTGACTCTATCATGCCTGCATCTACCAGCTGCTCAACCAGCTTGTCACCCATACCTTCAATATCCATCGCCTTGCGCGAAGCAAAATGCTTAATATTTTCCTTACGCTGGGCAAGACAAAACAAACCGCCTGAGCAGCGTGCAACAGCCTCTCCTTCTACCTGCTCAATAGCAGACTGGCAAACAGGGCATACAGACGGCAAAACAATACGTTTTGCATTATCCGGTCTTTTTGCTTTAATGACACGAACCACCTCAGGTATCACATCACCAGCTCTGCGAATAACAACCGCGTCAAAAACATGTATATCTTTGCGCTGGATTTCATCCATATTATGCAGCGTTGCATTGCTAACCGTTACACCATGCACATACACAGGCTTCAATCTGGCGACAGGTGTAATAGCGCCTGTGCGCCCAACCTGAAATTCCACCGCTTCAACAATGGTCTCTGCTTCTTCCGCTGGAAATTTATGCGCTATCGCCCAACGTGGCGAGCGCGTTACATACCCCAGTTTATCCTGTTTTTCGATGCTATTAACCTTGTATACAACACCATCAATTTCAAATGGCAGTTTCACCCGCATATTATGCAGCATTTGATAATATGCAAAACAACCCTTTTCTCCATGTACCACTTCGATTAAATCACTCACCCTCATTCCCCATTTGGACAAATACCGCAATAAGTTAAATTGCGTATCTGGCATGTCCGCACCTTTCATGACCCCCATACCATAGGCATAAAACTCTAATGGCCGGCTTGCTGTCACACGAGGATCAAGCTGACGCAAGCTGCCAGCAGCGGCATTGCGGGGATTTGCAAACTGCTTTTCTCCTCTTTTGGCAGCGTCTGAATTTAATTGCTCAAAACCTTGTTTCGGCATAAACACTTCGCCGCGAACTTCAATAATACGAGGATAATCATTCCCGCGTAGATGCAAGGGTATCATTTTAATTGTTTTAATGTTTTCCGTAATATCTTCACCAACAAAACCATCGCCCCGCGTCGCTGCATTAATTAACACACCATTTTCATAACGCAAGCTGACTGCCAGACCATCCAGCTTCGGCTCACAACAAAAAGAGATAGATGTGTTTGAATGCATTCTATCCATTAGCCGTTGATAAAATGCATCAATATCATCTTCAGAAAAAGCGTTATCAAGCGACAACATTGGCACTTCATGCTTGACCTCTGCAAATGACTTCAACGGTGCCGAGCCAACACGCTGTGTGGGTGAATCCGGCGTAACAAAAGAGGGATATTTTTCCTCCAGCAGTTTTAGCTGTCGAAATAAATCGTCATATTTGGCGTCTGAAATAGTAGGATCATCAAGTACGTAATAACGATAGTTATGCTCATTAATAGCAAGCCGTAATTCTTTTAATTTAGACTTTACCTGTTCAATACTCATACCTGATTCTAATATCCATCTATTTTTATGAGGCTAGCTCACTGCAGGTGACTCAGCCAGACTGATTGCTTTTTCAATATCAACACTCACGAGACGTGAAACACCAGGCTCATTCATGGTAACACCTATCAAATGCTGCCCCATTTCAATGGTGATTTTATTATGGCTAATAAAAATAAACTGGGTTTTATCAGCCATTGCGTTGACCAGCCGTGTAAAACGCAGCACATTAGCATCATCAAGTGCTGCATCAACTTCATCGAGAAGACAGAATGGTGCCGGATTCAAATGGAAAATCGAAAAAATCAGCGCAATAGCGGTAAGAGATTTTTCACCGCCTGATAATAAATGAATTGTACTATTACGTTTTCCTGGAGGACATGCCATTAATGTCACACCCGCCGTCAACAGGTCTTCTTCTGTCAATTCAAGATACGCTTTGCCGCCGCCAAAGATGGTTGGGAATAATGCCTGGAAACGTTCATTTACCGTATCATAGGTTTCTTTAAACCGCGTCCGTGTTTCACGGTCAATTTTAGCGATCGCATCTTCAAGTGTTGCCAGACCGTCATTGAGGTCTGCAATCTGTGAATCCAGATATTCTTTACGCTCCAGACACGTTGCATACTCTTCAATGGCAACCAGATTAATGGGCCCCAGACGATTAATTCGCTGAACAACCTGTTCCAGCTTTGCCTGCCATTCATCCGCATTTGCCTCTGCCTGTAAATCTTTTAATACCTCTTCAAGAGTTACCTCAGTTTCTTTCAACTGTTCAATCAGCGTATCATTTTTAACTTTCCACCCTTGCAACTCAACGCGGAAACTCTCTAGCACACTGCGAAGTTTATTAATGTCTCGTTCAATAACCTGACGCTTGTCTTCCAGACGGCGAAACTCGCTATCCAGTGTTTCAACGGCGGATCTCGATGCGTTTAGTTCTGTTTCAACATTGACATGCTTGTCCAGCGTACGCGACAGTGTATTCTTGAGCATATCGAGCGAGGTCATGGATGATAACTCACTCTGCAATGTTGTTTTTCGTTCATTTAGCGCAGCCGCCTGATTTTTCAAGCGTGCAATCGACTGTTCAAGTGATGATTTTTGTGATTTCGCTGTTTGCAAACGAATTTCCAGACTATGCATCTGATCTTTAGCGGCATGATAATCATCGCGAGTTTGCTGTAAATGCTGACGAACCGTATCACGTTCGCTCAATATCGCCGTGCGTTCACTTTCTTGCTGCTCCAGTTCAGATAACGCTTTTTGCCATAATGAACGAGCGCTGCTTTGTTCAGCCTCTGCCTGCTTGATCTGCGCTTCACATGCCTCAAGATCCAGCGTCAATCTGGCGGATAATTTTTCAAGCTCTACGTGCTTTTCCTGCTTTGTTTTATACTGGGCATTAATCTGGGCAGATTGCGATTGCAGCTGGTTAATAGCCATCTGCAGACGATCACGCTGCTGCTCCAGATTTTGCAGCTGCTCACGCCTGTCATTAATATTCTGCTCCAGCTCGTGTTGTCCTGCCTGCTGCTGGGTAATCTGCGCCGAGAGCTGCTTCAATTCCTGCTCACGCTGAAAAACACCAGCCGCCGGATCATCTTCCCGTAAAATCTTAAGCCATGATTTGTTTAACCACACGCCATCTTTTGTAACAACCGATTCGCTGGATTCAAGGCTTTCACATAATGTCAATGCGGATTCCATTGTATCCGCAATATAAATCCCGGATAAAAAGGAGTCTAACGCCCATGGACATTTTACTTTCGACAGCAGCAATTCACCTTTTTTGCCATGCGGCACCGCTGGCGGCTGATCTGACACAAATAAACATAAATTTCCGGAATTAAACGCACTAACGTCATTAATCACAGCATCAACATTGTCAACGCAAATGGCCTGCAAACAAAACCCAAGCACTTTTTCAGCTGCCAGCTCCCAGCCATTTTCTACTTCTATTTGCTGGGCAAGCCTCGGCTTACCTCCCAGATTGTGTTTACTCAACCATGGTGTTGCCGGATTGTTACGCTGCCCCAGCGCCGTTTCCTGTAACGCCTCCAATGAAGCTTGCAAACCGCGCAAACGCTGTAACTCGCTGCGTAATTTATCAAGCGTTACGCTGGATTCCTGCTGTACGCTCTGAAGCGTGTGAATTTGACTGCGCAAGGCATCCATCTGTTCACTCTGATCATGTATACGCTCTGCTGACTCTTCCGACTGTCTTGAATAATTTTCAATTTCTTCATTCAATTTACTAAAATTACAGTTTAATTGTTCCTGATGTAATTGCTCACGTCGTCCAGTCAGCATATTAAGCCGCTGCTCAACCTGCTGGATCCGGGTTTTTTCTACTTGCGCTGTCTGTGTCACCGCAGCAACAGATTTATTAAATTCATCCCATCTGCCCTGCCAGTCCTGCATATTTTCTTCTGCATTTTCCAGCGCCGTCTGCAGCGTTTCCACTTCTTTACCAGCCGTCATAAATTCCGGCTCAACCGTATGAATATCTTGCTGCACATCACCCAGCGTATCATTGGCTTCTTCCATCTGGTCACAGACATCCTGCAAATCTGTCTCTACCTGACCCAGATCACTTTCCCATTGACGCTGGCGCTCCTGATGATGCAGGATATCCTGCTCAATACGTGTAATTTCATTGCCTACAGCATAATAGCGGCGCGGGACTTCCTGAAACGCATCATTCGCCGTGCGCTGCTCATGGCGAATCTGCTCAAGCTCACGATCTGTTTTGCTCATTTCAGCCTGCCGCCCTTCCAGCGCCGTTTCTTCCTTCTGGATTTTGAGTGTGGATTCAACCATACGGCTGTCAAATTCGCGCCACTGAATTCCATACCACTCTGACCGGAGAGTACGCTCCTGCTGCTTCAGCGTCTTATATTTCTCTGCCACATTGGCCTGATGCTTAAGATGACCCAGCTGTTTCTCAAGCTCGGCCTGCAAATCCCCTACTCTCGCCAGATTTTCTTTGGTATGCCCGATACGCAGCTCTGTTTCATGCCGGCGTTCCTTATATTTTGAAATCCCGGCCGCTTCCTCAAGATAACCGCGCAAATCATCCGGCTTTGCCTCAATGATTCTTGTGATCATATTTTGACCAACTATGGAGTAGCTTCTGGGCCCAAGGCCGGTACCAAGAAAAATATCAACGACATCGCGCTTACGACAGCGCACGCCATTCAGGAAATAGGTTGAATCGGACTGGCGATTGATAGAGCGCTTAACTGAAATCTCTGCATATTGGGCATATTCCCCGCCAATAGTGCCGTCACTATTATCAAAAACAAGCTCGACAGAGGCCTGACCAACCGGTTTACGCGCGCTGGAGCCGTTAAATATGACATCCGTCAGCGACTCACCGCGAAGATACTTGGGCGAGCTTTCCCCCATTACCCATGTCACCGCATCGATAATATTCGATTTTCCACATCCATTTGGCCCCACAACAGCAACCATCTTGCTTGGAAGCATCACTGTGGTTGGGTCCACAAATGATTTAAAGCCAGACATTTTAATCTTAGTAAGCTGCATTTTCGTATCCCTAGTCGAGTGGAATCTATAAAACATAGCCTAGTATGCCAGCTTAGGCAGCATAGATTCCATACTGTAAATAGATTAAGCTATTATAATGAATCATCGCACAGAGTCACGGATGACATGAAGAAATTATCAAACCCATGGCTGCCTTATTTAGTCGCTGTGACCGGCATCATCCTATCCTTCCTGTTATGGTACGAAAGACGCATAGGCGCCTATTATCTCCAGTACGACGCCTGGGTGGATCTGCTGTTAAGCATCAGCATTGCATTTCTCATTGCCGCCCTGATCGGCATGTTACAAAATATCAGACACCGCGAGCTGGCTACCCAAAAAATAAATGCGGCATTGAAGAAAGAAATGAAGGAACGAGCCAAATCTGAAGAGTCAAAACAGCAGCTGGAAGCTGCCTTGCTGCAAGGTCAGAAATTACAGGCTATTGGCACGCTGGCAGGTGGAATTGCCCATGATTTCAATAACATACTATATGCTATTGCCGGGTATACCGAATTGACCAAAGCGGATGTCTCCAAAGATAGTCTGGTCTATAAAAATCTTGGCAAAATACAGGAAGCCACACATCGAGGTCAGGATCTCATCTCCCGTATCCTCGCATTTAGCCGGCGCCAGCATCATGATTATTCGCCTATTGACCTGAACCAAACCATAGAAAGTGCATTATCGTTATTAAACCCCGCCATCCCGGCTAGCGTCATCATTACCTATAAGTCAGATATTCATCCCACGGTTGTCGGCAATCAAAATCAGGTTCATCAGGTTCTCGTCAATCTCATCAATAATGCTGTTGACGCAATGGATGGCGAAGGAAATATTGTCATCCGACTGTCACGCCTCGCCAGTAACGACCCCGTCTTAAGGCAATTTCCCGATATTCTGCAACAGGCATATTGCAAACTTGAAATATCAGATACCGGGCATGGCATGGATAATCACATGATAGAACGCATATTTGAACCCTTTTTTACAACCAAAGAAGTCGGCAAAGGTACTGGATTAGGCTTATCTATAGTACACTCGATAATAAAGGAACATGCTGGCAGAATAGCAGTAACAAGCAAACCGGGGCACGGCTCTACGTTTACCATACTACTGCCGGAGCAAAAATAATTGAGATGACAGGGAGGCTATATGGCAAAAATATTATTAGTGGAAGATGATGATCTTGTTCGTGATATGCTAACCCAGACCTTGCAGCGCGCGTCACATGAAGTCATTTGCGCAACCGATGGTGAAGAAGCAACCGAATATTTGCAAAAAATGACACCCGATATTATGGTCACTGATATCATCATGCCAAAAAAAAGCGGCATTACCCTCATCTCTGAAGTCAGAAACAGACATCCCAATCTTGAAATTATCGCTATCTCTGGCGGCGGCCGACTAGACCCTACAGGTTATCTTGATTTATCAGAATCACTGGGCGCGTCTGTATCATTTGAAAAACCAATTGATAACACTGCCTTGCTAATGGCAATTGACCTGCTGCTGCATGGCAAGAAAGAAAAAAGCAAGATATAGACGGGGATTAAGATAAATCCATCCAGTAATGCGAGTGAATAACACGATCGAACGCTGGCGGCATAAGAGGATGATGCGCGGTTAATTTCATGGTAATTGCGCCTGTCACCATGGTGTTAAGCTGAATCGCGTCAATATCCGCATACGATGAAACAATATCCGGATGTGGAAAACGATATTTGTTACGATATCCGGTCGCATAAATAACATATTGCGGGTAAACAGACGCAATAAAGCTGCGTAAACCCGATGTTTTGCTGCCATGATGCGGAGCAACCAGCACCGTTGCCTGAAGTTGATCTGGCAGTCGAGATAACATTTCTCTCTCAGCTGATTTTTCAATATCGCCAGGCAATAAAATCGTTTTATCACCTGCCTGAATTCGCAGTACACAAGAGCTGTCATTGACCAGATGCAACATTTCTGCTGTCGGATATATAAAGGCAAAATCAACACCATCCCAGTTCCATTGTTTTCCAGCCAGACAGTATTGCGTCACCGGCGTCACCAATTTTTCTGGCGCACTCGTGTAAATTTGCCGGACATTAAATGCTTTTAATAGCGCCGATGCGCCGCCCAGATGATCATTATCACCATGACTCACAATCAGCATATCAATGCGCTTTCGATTATCTTGCTGCAAGTAAGGAACAACAATATTTTCACCGCTGTCCATTTTACTGCTGAGTTTTGGGCCTGCGTCGTAAACGGCAATATGATTTTGTGTTTTGATAATAGCTGACAATCCTTGCCCCACATCCAGCATTGTCAACCATACCTCACCTTTGACTGGCTGCTGCGGCACGAACAATGCAAGAGGTAAACACCAGATCAATCCCAGCCAGCGCCCCGCCTGACCTGCTGGCAATAGCAAGATGACAACAGCCAGCATACTGGTTAGCAATAACGACCAGTCTGGCACAGCCAGATGCAATGACGAATATGACAATGAAGCAAACCATGACAATATCATCCATAATAGTCGCAATAACATATCAGCTAATAACAGCAAGAGATGGCCTGCTGGCGGGATTAAAAATATAAATATTGCACTTAGCAAGCACGCTGGCAGTACAAAAACAGCCAGAAATGGGATGGTAATACTATTTGCTAACAGCGATACAACCGAACATTCACGATAAAAATAAAGCGTCAATGGAATCAATCCAAAACCTATTACCCATTGAATTCGGCACCATTTCCACCAGATGCTGTTATCACCTACTCTGCCGCGCATACCATAAATAACCAGCGCGATAGTGGCAAACGATAACCAGAAACTATCCGACAGCACCGCCAGTGGATCGATCAACAACACTGCAGACATTGCC
>CAZOVT010000013.1:0-41238 GCA_964583565.1 uncultured Coxiellaceae bacterium | reverse complement strand
GCTGCTAATGAATTTGGATTAAGGCGCCACGGTGTATGTGACTCTTTGATAGGTAAACCACCCACGCTTAGAATTTTGCCCACCAACGTGGCGCAATTATCAACCGTATAATCAGCTGACAAATTATCCTGTGCAGTTTCTTCAACTCGTTGCCGCTGGATCGATATATCAACTGGATCAAGATTGCTATAAGCTGCGGCATCACACACCAAATCTTGTGCTGATTTTAATATGTTTACACCTGGAAATAATTGATATCGCGCATAACCTTCACGAACGTTGGCTCGTTCATCTTCAATATATTTTTTCATGGCTGGTACATCGAGATTTTTTAAATCAAAGACTTTATCGGGTGGTCTTTGATCTGAATGATCTGCATGGTGCGCCGAAACTGGAAATGCATCTGTACTATTTATCACTGGCTGATGTTCGTGCGCTTCGGCAAACATATCTTCAGTCAGGTCAGCAGCTAACGCCGCGGACAATGGAACAACAGACATCGGCCCAACTGCAGGCATCGTTTTAGGCCAAATGCTGATATAGTCATCATCAACGCTAATAGAAGCATGTCCAACGCCATGCGGTGATGAAAGCCAAACATATACTCTCGTCAACATAACATTCATCTCCTCAAAAACGATACTTATGTAAACCGCCAAGCTAAAATACCAGTAATAACACTCGCCAGTCCCAATGCCAGCCAAGTCAAAAGATTGGGGGGCTGCATATTAAAATAATGTGAAATAACAGGTACTTGCACCAGCACCAGCAATACCAGCATAGAAGCAACTGTCACCACCCGTGAAATCATGGTATCGAGCCGGGTCATGCCGATTGTCAGCGCCACATGCGTCAACCCAACAGCAACTAGCGCAACGGCACGTGCCGCAGCTGGATTGCTGGTTAAATGCAAATTAATCAGATAGGCAATCAACACCAGACATGTTGAATAAGCCCCCACCACACTAATTCCCCACCAGTCCAATGAAGAGAAAAATGCTGCTTTCCTCCCTGCCGCCTGAGCATCTGTCTTAACCTGTTGAGTTGACGATGCCTGAAAGACCAGCATGCAGGTCGGATGGATAAACAATTCAATCAGGACAATCTGAATGGGATAGTACAACAATGGAAAACCAAACAGTGGAATCAATGTCGCAGATAATACATAAGGTATATGAATCATCAGTATATATTTAAAACTCAGCTGCAAGTTTTTAAATAACTGCCCGCCTTCGCTGATTGCATTCACAATACTGCCAAAATTGTCATCCAGTAAAACAATCGATGCCGCTTCACGCGCACTCTGTGTGCCGCGCTCACCCATCGCAATACCAATATCTGCCGCACGCAAGGCAGGCACATCATTCACACCATCACCTGTTACCGCGACAACTTCACCAAGCACTTTTAATGCTTTCACAATTGCAAATTTCTGCGCTGGCAGCGCTCGCGCGACCACATGCACGTTACGCAGAAATGCAGCACCGTGTGTCTGCAAAATATCGTCCGCTTCCGCCGCAGTAATCACATTTGGCGCACCATTTCCCAAACCAATACTAGCAGCGATTGTACGCGCCGTATCTGGATGATCGCCGGTTATCATTAACACATGCAGTTGATGCAGCTGGCAATATTGAATAGCCGCATATACCTCTTTGCGCGGCGGATCAATAAACGCCATCAACCCCAGCCATTCATAGCCTGTTTCCGGCTCATCCAGCATACCTGCCTTTAACCGCAAACGCGCACAACCCAGCACCTTATAACCTTCACGCGCAAGATCTGTTACCTGATGCTGCCATTCATCCAGCTGCTGGGCATCCAGATTAGAGATGGCCAGTATGGTTTCAGGTGCCCCTTTCACAACAACCAGTGCCGCATCATGCTGTGTATAAATAGCTGTTTCACGTTTGCGGTTTTCAGTGAATGGGTAGGTACGCTGTAATACCAGCTCGCGATACATCCCTAATTCACCCTGCTTATTCAGAATAGCGGCATCTAACGGATCATGACTATCACGCCGGGACGCGAGAGATGCACAAGATAATAATTCCTGCTCGCTAATATTGTGCGCCGGCCGCATAACAGCAATATGAAAATGTCCTTCTGTCACTGTGCCTGTCTTATCAGTACAAATGGTTGTAACACGGCCGATATTTTCCACGCAGACCGCACGTCTTACCAATGCGTGCTTTTGCGCCAGCCGATAAACGCCTACCCCTAAAAAGAAAGTGAATACCATAGGAAATTCATCAGGCAAGGCTGCAACAGCCAGTGTCGCACCACTCAAAATAGCATCGACAATACCGAATCCCTGATAGAAACGAACAAGCGCCAACAGCAGGCAAAGTCCCGTTGCAACAAAAATCAGTGTGACGACCAGCCGCATCAATGCTTTCTGCAGCGGCGTTCGTTGATGATGCATTTCCAGTACAGACGAAACAATTTCACCATAAAGTGTTTCCTTACCGGTATACACCACCCGCATCGCAACACGCCCGGTCAGCAATCTTGTTCCCACCATTCCCCAATGCTGATAAGCAATTAATGGCGATGCATTATCTTGTTGCGGTAATTGCAGCGGCCGTTTCATTACTGGTGACGATTCCCCCGTCAGTGAGGATTCATCTACCTGCACATTCGCCGCTTCTAAAATAATACCGTCAGCGGGAAAATAACCGCCAGCCTGAACAATCACCAGATCACCCGGCACCAGTTCCGATGCAGGAATCAATGATTCACTACCATCGCGCATAACCGTTGCATATGTCACCAAACGACTGCTTAATGCCTGAGTTGAAACTTGCGTACGCCAATGCAGGTAGGCATCCATACCGCCGATAGGAATAATTGCCAGCAATAACACCAGTGATTCTGTATATTCTCCCAGCCACAGAAACAGCATGCCGGTCACAAATAAAAACCAGATCATTGGATCAAGCAAGGTATCTTTAATTAATTCCAGCCATTTGTGGCCGGATTTTTCTAATATATCATTTGCGCCGTAACGCTTGCGCTTTTCTTCTACTGAAAATGAATTATTAATACGCTCTAGTGGTAAGTGTCGAAACATCGAAAACCTCTAATCCAGTGTTGACCGAATTTGGCTTGATCACATCTTTTTCGATGACCGCCTGCTCTTCATTCGATACCACAATAAAATAATCATCGAGCTCTGACTGGCTCTCAAGTTCAAATAATTTCTGCCCTGCTTTAACCATCAATCCCCGCTGAACCAGCAATGCGATGAGGGCTAATAGTTGCTTCATAGCAATATCTTAACATTATAAAAGATAGGCTTGCATATAATATAAATATTGTTATCTTACCTTCAGTCTTCACCCTTCTATCTAATCTAATCATCCCAACTCCCCTCTTTTTTCATCAACTCAATACCCTGATTTAATGTATTGCTTTTGTATATACAATGTGCTATGCTACATGAAATATTACCAGTTAAAAATAAATGAACGAATTCTTAAAAAACTATATGAGAAACATCGTGTAAAAATTGAAGAAGCGTGGGAATGCTTCATTAATAGAACAGGTGGATTTTTAGAAGATAGTCGCATTAACCACAGAACAGAGCCACCAACAATGTGGTTTATTGCTAAAACAGATAAAGGAAGACGGCTAAAAATTGTATTTATGAAATTAAACAATGGTATATACGAAATTAAAACCGCATACGAGCCCAATGAAACTGAGGTAACAATTTATGAAAAATATGCATGATAAACGTTCAGAAGACGCATGGGAAAACGGTGAACTTGGCGCATCCGATGAGCATGCTCGAAAAGTATCAAAGGCACGGGAAAAACATATCGATGAAAGCTTAGGCCTGCAAATGATCTCCATCAGATTGCAAAAAGATTTAATTAATCAACTCAAAAAATTAGCGCATGAAGCCGGGATTGGCTATCAACCTTATATCAGGCAACTACTAACCCAACATGCACACGCAAAGAAAAAGCGTAGCGGAACATTTGGCTAACGTTAATATCCTACGGCATCGCATCCACTTCGCGGGGCTGCGGTACCAGATGATGGCGGTCAACGCCCAAGACGATTGCCAGCGTACCTGCTACATAAATAGATGAATAAGTACCCACCAAAATACCAATAATCAACGCCAGTGAAAAACCATGCAACAAGTTGCCGCCTAACACATACAGAGCAACCACCACTATCAGGGTCAACACGGATGTCATGATAGTGCGTGATAATGTCTGGTTAATCGACATATTCACGACTTCCAGCGCGTCAGTTTTACGTAATTTACGGAAGTTTTCTCGCACACGATCAAAAATAACAATCGTATCATTCAGCGAATACCCAATGACCGTCAAAACAGCTGCAAGCGCAATCAGGTTAAATTCAATATGAAAAAATGAAAACACACCCAAAATCAGAATTGGGTCATGTATCAAGGCAACTGTCGATCCAACAGCAAACCGCATGTCAAAACGAAAAGCGATGTAAATCATCGTACCCAGCAAGGAAATAATAATCGCCAGCAACCCGCGGCTCGCCATTTCATCTCCAACCTGCGGGCCGATATAGCTCACCTGATCCAGCTTCGCTCCGGGCAATACGTTTAACACCTGACTCACCACATTTGCCTGAGTTTTTTCATCCGTTAATGCCGCGCCTTTATCTTTGGGCACCAGACTGATTAATACATCTCTGGACGTACCAAAGCTGATAACGACCGCATCCACAAAACCAGCATCCGTCAATCGCTGGTGAATATTCTGAATATCTGCTTCCTGCTGATAGCTAACCTGAATCTGGGTACCACCTGTAAAATCCAGACCCCATCTCAATCCATATACCGCAAGTGACAGTAAAGAAAGTACAAACAGGAAAATAGACAATGCCGCCGCCCAGTTACGCTGCGCCATAAAATTAATATTCATATTCTGTTTAAAAAATTCCATCGTCTTATATCCCTATTGAAATCTGTTTGATTGGTCGGCCGCCATAGATCAGATTAACCAATGCGCGCGTACCGGTAATCGCCGTAAACATTGATGTTATCAAACCAATTGTTACTGTGATTGCAAGACCCTTCACCATACCAGATCCCATGCTGAACAAAATCAGCATGACGATCAACGTGGTAAGATTCGCATCCACAATCGTAATAAACGCACGTTCATAACCCGCGTGAATACTTGACTGCACACCCATACCGCGCCTTAACTCCTCACGAATACGTTCAAAAATCAACACGTTTGCATCAACCGCCATACCGACTGTCAGCACAATACCGGCGATACCCGGCAGCGTCAGCGTAGCACCCAGCAGCGACAACACAGCGACCATTAACACCAGATTCATCATTAGCGCCAAATCAGCAATCAATCCCATGAATCCGTAATAGAGCGCCATGAATATCACCACAAGCGCCATACCAACTTCGACTGACAGCACACCCATATGAATATTTTGCTGACCCAGACTTGGCCCCACCTGACGCTCTTCTATGATGGTCACTGGCGCAGGTAACGCACCCGCACGCAGTAACAGGGCGAGCGTACGCGCCTCATTTTGATCGGTCAGACCAGTAATCTGGAATTGACTGCCAAGCGCACTTTGAATGGTTGCAACGCTGATAATCCGGCGTTCTGTCTGATACGTGATAACCTGTTTACCATTTTCCATTTTTGGCGTTGATTTGACTTCCACATAAACCACTGCCATCGGCTTGCCAATATTTTTCACCGTGGTTGCTGTAAACAAACTCTCACCCGCACCGCTGAGACGCACAGAAACATTCGCACGGCCATCTTCACCATATCCAGATGTTGCCGTCACGATAGATGAACCTTTCAGGATGATCTGGTTCTGCAATAAAATGGGCTGACCGTGATAGGTATATAATCGTGTATCTGGCGGTGCCACACCTTCACGCCCAACGATAGCAGCATCATGCTCTACATCGACCATGTGAAATTCAAGTGTTGCTGTTTTACCCAGAATATTTTTAGCTTCGGCAGTATCCTGAATACCTGGCAAATCCACGGATACCCTGCTTTCGCCCTGTTGCTGCACAATCGCCTCAGACACACCCAGCTCATTAACACGGTTACGCAGTGTATTCATCGCCTGATCCAGCGTATCCTTCTGCGCCTGTATCAACGCCGGCCGGGATAATGTTCCCTGCAGCACAAAATCATTATCTGATGTCTGCCGGCTCCAGGTAAACTCATTATAGCGCTGGTTGACAAAACGATAGGCATCATCCATCGCATCCTGCGAACGAAACTGAACAATGACCTGATTATCCGCACGGCGGTTAATACCCGAGTATCGAATACGCTCATCACGCAGCGCCTGGCCAATACCACGCAAGTCACCTTCGACCCGCTGCTGCATCACCGATTTTACATCCACTTGCAGTAAAAAATGCACACCACCGCGCAAATCCAGCCCCAGTTTCATTGGAACCGCATTCAATGCTTTTAGCCATGCCGGGGTCGCGGGCGCCAGATTAATCGCTACCAGATAATTCTCACCCAGTGCCTGCTGTATGAGTTCTTTGGCCTTTAATTGCTCATCTGTCGATTTAAAACGATACAACAATCCCTGCTTCTCATGCTGAACGCTTTCATAGGGAATACCGGCCCGATCAAGCGTCTGTTTCACCGTCTGCATGGCTGCATCATCAACCATCGTCGCATTTGCTCCCATCACTTGCACCGCAGGATATTCCCCGTACAAGTTGGGTGCCGCATAAACAAATGCCACCAAAATCACAACAATGATAAGAATGTATTTCCAGAGTGGGTAGCGATTAATAGAAGCAGCCATGTATCAAACCATCCTTTTATTATTCAATCGATTTCAACGTTCCCTTTGGCAAAACAGTTGCCACTGATGATTTCTGCATCACAATTTCCACATCATTACCAACAGCAAGGGTTATATATTGATTACTTATTTTGGTTATACGACCCAGCAAACCCGCAATAGTAATCACCTCGTCACCTTTAGCAATCGAATTAAGCAGATTTTGCTGTTCCTTTGCACGCTTGCTCTGAGGCCGCCAGATAGCAAAATAGGCGAACAGAAAGAAAATAGCAAACATCACGATCATAGAAATACCACCGTTCTGCGCTGCTGGAGCCGATGCTGTATCGGCATACGCATTGCTGACAAAAAAGTTCAATAATTGACTCATCATAAAAAGACCCGCCTTTAATGGACATCGAAAATGCGTTGATTATAAGCGGTTTCAGCGCTCCGCGAAAGCGCCTAGTTTCATCCGCAACTAATATGACGTACCATAACGCCCACGATTACCTAGCGCGAGTCAGCCGTCATGCTACACAGGGTTGCATCTTCTTTATTCAGCTCAACAGCTGTTCCCGACGAACCATCTTCGCCTGCTGAACGAGCTCGCGCCAACCGCATTGAAGCAGCCAAATCAGCAGCCTATGCGGCACCACCGCGAACCTACATACTTGAACCGCCTGAACCAGGCCAAAAACTAAACTTTCTGGTTTTTGGCTGTCAGGGCAATGCCAAGCGGGAACAAGAATTAGCCGCCAAACAAATGAACGATATGGCCAGAAAATATGGCGCGTTATTCTATCTCGTCCTGGGGGATAATTTTTATGATGAAGGTGTAAACTCGCCTGATGATCCTGCGTTTCAAACACATTATTACAACATATACGCCAACAGACGATCTGTTCCATACCTTGCCGGGCTGCCGGGCTGGGTCATTCAGGGAAATCATGATCAAGCCCGCTATAAAATGGGCGAATTCAAAGAAAAAATTGGCCTGTCGGGTGAGTTAAAAGGCAAAGACCTAGGAATGAATCAGGTTGCTCACTCCTATTATGGTGATACAGAGACAAGAAAACAGCTCTACCAGAAAACATCGCTAAAACTGGGTGAGCTGCCAGCATGGAACATGCCCAGCCGGTATTATTCACTCATCTACGAGAATCTGGAAATCTTCATGATCGATTCAAATACCTATGCCAGCGATTACTTAGCCGTGAAAAGGGATGAATCGACATCTTATGACAATCAGGCACGCTGGTTAAGCCGAAAAATTGCCGAAGCAAAAACAGCGGATAGAACTGTCATGCTGGCATTGCATCATCCGTTGTTTACACCCGGCAAACGTGCATATAACTCCGATATTTCACTCTATCTGGATGAACGCGAAATCAGTGAAGCCAGAGAACAGTTTTCAGCCTTGTTTCGCAATGCCAGCCCGCAGCCCCCGCATCGCCATTCAAGCAGCACTCATGCGGCGGCAAGCACGTATACTAGTGACACGCCGCCGTACAATGCCTTGCTTTGGGAAATATTCAAACGACAAAAACTCGTATTTGATGCTGTATTTGCCGCTCACGATCATAGCCTGAGTTATTTTAACAATAGCGAGACATGCCCGATTGAGCAAGACTACCTTTGCCAGGTTATATCCGCGGGTGCAGGCGGAAGCTTGCAGCAACGCCGATGCTTCAAACAACAGCAAAGTGTAGGCTGCTTCCAGAGAAAACACGGTGCCGTTAATGTCACCTACGACTCACACAATCCCAACAATATTCAATTTACATTCGAAACAATTGACGCCAATGGACATCCCGAACATACCATCGAATTTTCCAGCCAGCACTGCAGGCCTGCTCGTTACTTTCCAGATAATTGCACAGACGATGAGATAACCAGAATCAATGAATTTTTGCGGGTGGTAAAAGCAGCGATTGATGAATACTGCACCTTTCTCGGCGGCAGGCAAGATGAATACAAAGGAGGATTTTTCAAAAGCAATTTAACTCATGGGGATGATGGTATTGATCGTGTTCATAACCTGTGGGCATACGTCTACGATGTAAACATATGCAAGCAAAGCCTGCTTCATATTATTGCCAGCGTACATGAAATCACTGAATGGAAAAGCAAGCTCGCTTCTCCTGCCAATCATTCGCTGATTACCATTCTAAACAAGCATGTACGGTCAGCGTATGGTCAGACAATAGAAGAAAAACATCATCAACTTCAACGCATGATGCGCTCAGGCAGGATAAACATGGCATCGCCATAGCTGTAAAAACGGTAAGCCTGCGCGACAGCTTCACGATAGGCATGCATCAACAAATCTTGTCCGCCGAAGGCACAAACCAGCATCAACAATGTTGAACCCGGTAAATGCAAGTTGGTAATCAATGCATCCACACAGCGAAATTGATAGCCCGGAAAAATAAAAATGCTGGTATCGCCTGAATACGGTACCGTCTTGCCGCTTTGACTCGCGGACTCAAGCGCACGCAAACTGGTTGTTCCAACACAAATCACCCGCTTGCCTCGTGCTTTTGTCTGTGCAATCTGCTCACATAATACTGCTGATATTTCCACATATTCTGCATGCATCTTGTGTTCAGACAGATTTTCAACTCGCACCGGCGCAAAGGTTCCCGCACCGATATGCAATGTGAGATACCCCATCTCAACGCCTTTATCACGCAATGCCTGCAACAAGTCATGATCAAAATGCAGCCCGGCTGTTGGCGCCGCAACGGAACCCTTATATGTTGCATACACCGTTTGATATCGCTCTTTATCGCTTTCTTCTGGTGAGCGATGCATATAGGGCGGCAATGGAATTTCACCAAGTGCTTCAACAACCTCAAGCACCGTACGATCGTTTTTTGTATACCGCAGCTGATAAAACTGCTCCCGCCTGCCCATCACTTCAAGCTGCACATCATCCGCCATGAATATCAAATCGCCCGGACGCAGCGATTTGCTCACACGCACCTGAGCAAGCACACACTGCTCATCCAGTATCCGTTCAATCAACATTTCAGCTAAACCACCCGTTGCCTTGCGGCCAAATAAACGCGCGGGAATAACTTTAGTGTCGTTAAAAACCAGCAAATCTCCCGGTTCAACCAAATGGAGAACATCACTAAATTGTTTGTGAGTGAGCTGCCGCTGTGCGCCATTAACATGCATCAAGCGGCTGGCGCTGCGTTCTGGTAATGGATAACGCGCGATCAAATCCGGGGGCAGGTCGAATGTAAAGTCACTTAATTTCATCGAACACCTTATCAACCGACCGTAATACGGCACAAATCAATGAGATAACTTGGCAATAAACCAAGCACTAATGCGGCTGATCCATTCAGACTAATTGCAACCATCAACTCACGGGAAACCAATACGGGTTGACCCAGATATTCCTCAGTTGGCTCCTCAAAGTACATGAGCATCACAACACGCAGATAGTAGTAAACGCCTATCACCGCAAAGAATAATGCCAGCACCGCAAGCCAGACGTCACCCGCTTGAACCAGTGCTTCCAGCAAGCCTAATTTCGCAAAAAAGCCAACGGTAGGCGGCACACCTGCCATTGAAAACAACAGCAATAACATCATAAACGCCAACCAGGGACTACGAGCATTCAAGCCACGATAATCCGTCAGCTTATCCATATCCACGCCATTGCGTCCCATAATAATAACAACCGCAAAACCGCCTGCTGCTACCATGACATAGGTCACTATGTAAAACATGGCGGCAGAATAACCTTGCGATGAGTAAGGCCCGGCAATAATACCCAATAATGTATAACCAACATGTGCAATGGATGAATATGCCAGCATGCGCTTGATATTGGTTTGCACGATTGCCAATGTGTTACCAAAAAACATCGACAGTACAGAAATCACGGTGAGCATATGCACCCAGTCAAGCTGCAGATTCGGCAACGCGCCAACCAGCACACGCATCGTCACTGCAAATGCCGCCACTTTTGGTGCACTGGCAATGAATAATGTAATCGGTGTGGGCGCACCCTGATAAACATCCGGCACCCACATATGAAACGGTACCGCACCAAATTTAAAGACTAGCCCTGCCAATATAAACACCAGCGCCGCAATGGGAACTATCGTTTGATTTGTCTGTAATGCAATGGCGATCGTATCCATCTGTATACTGTTCGTCACACCATACAATAATGAAATACCATAAAGCAGCAAACCGGATGCCAGACTGCCCAGCACAAAATATTTCATCGCCGCCTCAATGGCAGCACTCGAATCACGCTGCATGGCCACCATGGCATATAGTGACAAGGATGACAATTCAAGACCCAGATAAATCGTCAGAAAGTTATAACCCGATACCATCACCGACAATCCAATCACCGACAACAACGCCAGCAAATAATAATCGCTGCTGGCAATCTTGCGCGACTGAATATATTCATGCGCATAGGCAAAACTGAAAAAGCTGAAAATATACACGAACAGTTTTGATAATACCGCGAGCCGGTCAACGATATATCCACCGCTAAACGTTACGATGGGATGGCCGTAATGCCCAAATTGCGGCAAGCACAAAATAATGGCGCCAACCATAGTGATTTGCACAAGAAAATACGTATTAAACTGCCGCCGGTCTGGCAAACAGACATCCAGCAATAACATGACACACGCCATACCCAGCATAAATAACTCTGGCATAGCAGCTGACAGCGACGAAATAGTTGGGGTAGTGGTTATGTCCATGATCATCCTCAAACTAAAAACACACTGGTTGACATAGTCAAAGCCGCTTCAGGCGGGATGCTTTGTAATAGCAAGTGCCCGATAGTGACCCGTAATACCTCAACAATTGGCTGGGGATACAACCCAACTAAAAACACGCCCGCCGCCAATAAAACAAAATTAATCGTCTCCGGCAAACTCGCATCTTTAAACGCAGCTACCTGTTGATTAGCAACCGGACCAAAAAACACGCGCTTGTACATCCATAATGTATAGGATGCGCTTAATAACAGCGTTAATGATGCAAAAAATGCGACCCAGAAGTGTGCCTGAAACGCGCTCATGATAATCATAAATTCACCAACAAATCCTGCTGTACCCGGCAAACCAACATTCGACATGGCAAACAGCATAAAAAACGCGGCAAAAACCGGCATGCTATGTGCGACACCGCCGTAGTCCTTGATCAGGCGGCTATGATTAGCCGAGCGTTCCGCCAGCATACCAACACCCAGGAACATTGCGCCCGAACCAAATGCATGCGCAATCATCTGGATAATCGCGCCTTCCAGACTCATGTATGCATCCTGCAAACTGGTCATGTGTGAAATAATGTCATAGACCATAAAACAGCCCAATGTCGCAAAACCCATATGTGCAATCGATGAGTAGGCAATCAGCTTTTTCATGTCTGTCTGCACAATGGCAATTAATCCGATATACACAATGGCAACCAATGACAAAACAATCATCATCCAGTCCAGCTGCTGACAGGCGATCGGCGCAATCGGCATACTAAAGCGCAGAAAACCATAGATACCCAGCTTGAGCATCAACGCCGCCAGCACAACCGATCCGCCGGCAGGTGCTTCCGTATGCGCATCAGGCAGCCAGGTATGCACCGGCCACATCGGCACTTTCACCGCAAACCCGACCAGAAAAGCCAAAAACAGCCACTTTTGTACCGATGCAGTAAGCGGCAGCCCATAAAAATCACTGATCATAAAGCTGCGGGTCTGCATATACAGGTAAATCAATCCGACCAGCATCAGGATGGAGCCAAAAAAGGTGAACAAAAAGAATTTAATAGATGCATAGGAACGATTGGCACTGCCCCACATACCAATTGAGAGATACATGGGAATTAACATGCCTTCCCAGAAAACATAAAACAGAATGGCATCCATTGAGCAAAACACGCCAACGATCATTCCCTGTAAAACCAGAAATGCCGCCATATATTGCGATACACGAACTTTGATGGCATGGCAGCCTGCAATGACTACCAGCAAGCCGGTAAAGTTCGTCAAGATCACCATCAGCAGGGAAATACCATCCAGGCCTACTGCATACCTGATCTGATATGCTCTTATCCAGAGATGATTCTCAACAAACTGCATGTCATAACGCGAAGGATCAAACGCCAGATATAATGGTATGCAAAGCAAAAGGCTGAGGACTGTTATCGCTACAGCAATTGCACGCGCCTTGTCAGCGTTTTCATCACCACCCGTACAAATCACTATCACGGCACCCACTAACGGCAGCCAGATCAGGATGGATAAAATTGGGATTGATAGAACCAGTTGTGTCAGCATATTTTAAAATCCCCACATATACCAGGCAAGCAAGCAAACAATGCCTATGATCATGACAAGTGCGTAGTGATATAAGTAACCTGTTTGTACCAAGCGTGCCGCCTGCGCAAACCAGCGCACAAAACGACCCGAGCCATTCACTGCGCCGTCTATGCATTTCACGTCGCTCACATTATAAAAAACATATCCCAGGTCCTGCGTACCGTGCACCAGCACCTTTTGATTAAATTCATCAAATCCATACTTATTTTGCAAAATAAAATATAACCAGGCGAAACGCTTCTTCAGCAGCTCCGACCAGGCCGGCCGCATCGCAATAAACAGCCAGGCAGTCACGATGCCTGCCATGCTAAGCCAGAACGGCAGTGTACGGCCTGCTTCCAGCGCCATTAGTTTGGCACCTTCATAATGAGCAGCTAACTGCCCAACAACATTATGGGCTGGCAGCACAAAAATAGTGTCGCCCAGCATGCCCGGATGTGAAAACAACATCGGCGATATCAGTATTTGCCCTGCAATAACGCTGGGAATGGCAAGCAAGATCAATGGAACCAATACGACCCAGGGCGACTCATGGATATGACTGCGCACCTTTGCATCCATACGTTCTTTTGTATGGAACGTCAGAAATAAGGCGCGGAAAATATATAGCGGCGTCACAAACGCGCTAAGCAGCACACAAAGATAAGCATAGTGCGCACCTGGCACAGTACTTAAATGAACCGCTTCAATAATCACGTCTTTGGAATAAAAACCAGAAAATGGCGGCATAGCGCTTAGCGCCAGCGCACCAATCACAAAGGTGACATAAGTGATTGGCAGATAATTCGCCAGACCACCCATCTTGCGCATATCCTGTTCGTGATGTAATGCAATAATCACGGATCCTGCCGCGAGGAATAACAACGCTTTAAAAAATGCATGTGTGATCAAATGAAAAATAGCAGCATTATAAGCAGATGCGCCAAGCGCTACCGCCATGTAGCCCAGCTGCGACAAGGTTGAATAGGCAATCACACGCTTGATATCAAACTGGGTCACCGCCAGAATGCCCATAAAGAACGCTGTTGTGCCGCCAATAATCAGGATGGTACTCAACACAGCATCGGAATATTCAAAGATGGGCGACATACGAGCGACCATATAAATACCCGCTGTTACCATCGTTGCCGCATGAATCAGCGCCGAGATAGGCGTCGGGCCCTCCATCGATTCTGGCAGCCAGACATGCAATGGAACCTGCGCGGATTTACCCATTGCACCAATAAACAACAACAGGCAAATCATCATGATGACGGATACCTGATACCCTGGAAATAGCGGCATCGTTTTACCCACCACTGACGACACCTGCTGGAACACTTCATGATAAGACAGTGTATGGAAATACATCAGCACAGCTGCTGTACCAAGAATAAACCCAATATCACCGATTCGATTAACAATGAATGCTTTTAGACTGCCAAAGGTTGCCGGCTCACGCTCAAACCAGAAACCAATCAATAAATACGACACTAACCCAACGCCTTCCCAGCCAAAAAACAGCAGTAAAAAGTTGTCCGCCAATACCAGCGTCAACATTGCAAAGGTAAACAGTGATACATAACTGAAAAAGCGCGTGTATCCGGGATCATCGGCCATGTATCCGACCGTATAAATGTGAACCATGAAAGACACAAACAGGACGATCATCATCATCGTCGCACTTAATCGGTCAATCAAAAAGCCTATATCAAACTTCAACATCCCTGCTGTCGCCCACGTATAAAGCAAACCATCTACAGCAGGCATCCCATCCAGAACGATGACTTTAAAAATATAAAGCGCCAAAAAGAAAGACACGCCAATCAGGCTAATAACTATCGTATGAGTCAACCGTCGACCCAGCCGCTTACCCAGCAGCCCAGCGATTAACGCGCCAATCAGCGGGAACAGTGCGGTTGCCAATGCAATCTGTAATAGTAAATTTTGCACGTTCATTATCCTTTTAAAGCATCAAGGTCTTGCACTTCAATCGTACCGCGTTTGCGATAGAGCACGACAAGAATAGCCAAACCGATAGCAGCTTCTGCAGCTGCTACTGTCAAGACAAAAAAGACAAAAACCTGGCCGATACTATTTTTAAGGAAATAGGAAAAGGCAACAAAATTTGTATTCACAGCCAGCAAAATTAATTCTATCGACATTAACAAGACGATAACGTTTTTACGATTCAGGATAATGCCTGCCATACCAAGGCCAAACAACATGGCGGCAACGATTAAAAATTCAGTAAGGGATGGCATATATCTACTCCTCCCGCTTTGATTGAGACTGTCTGGGTTCGGATGGCATGTTGACTAACCGTACCCTGCTTGCCGGATCCGCTCCGACCTGATCCGCTATGTTTTGTATTTTACGCCGCAATGGAGCACGGTTAGCCAGCGTAATAGCTGCAATGATCGCTGCCAGCAACAAAACACCAGCAATTTCAAATGGATAAACATAATCCGTGAAAAGCAGCATACCGATCACCGCTGTGTTACTGTAATCAGCTGCCTCTAACGGCGGTGTTGGCATCTGGGTTAATCCAAAATAGTCGGGGCCAACTGCGACAATCAATAACCCGACTAACAGTAAAGAAAGTGCTATCCCAAATGGAAGGTAACGAACAAACCCTCCGCGTTTTGATTCTCTATCTACACTCAACATCATAATGACAAACAAAAACAACGTCATTACTGCGCCGACGTAAACTACAATGAGAATGAGTGATAAAAATTCTGCATGCAGCAGCATCCAGTTACCAGCCATCGCAAAAAAGGTAATCACGAGCGATAGCACGCTGCGCACGGGGTTACGCGCGAGCACCACATTCACCGCCGATACAAGCGCCGCGGCGGAAAACAAATAAAATAATATGTGTAATACTGTCATTCATTTCACCTTAACTACCAGTCGCTCCCGCTGAAGCAGGCTATCTTATTGTTCCGCGCTCCAAACAGCACATCCTTATGCTTTAGGATGCCGGTGTTATATCGCTACGCGCGGAGTAATCCGCGCTTGCGACCAGAGGGGACAAGCTATCGCTTCTCCCCTCTGGACACCCATGGCATCCAGTCGCGCTTTAACAATAAGATAGCCTGCTTCAGCGGGAACTATTGCTTCACTACCGAAACTCTCTATCCTCTGCTCTGTCTCTGGCGATCTCCGCCTCATATTTGTCACCGATGGCCAGCAACTCCTGCTTGGTCATAATATTCTCGCCGCGGCTTTCAAAATGATAATCCGCATTATTTGTCAGCACGATCGAATCCACCGGGCAGGCTTCTTCACAAAACCCACAATAGATGCATTTAAATAAATCAATATCATATTTCGTCGTGCGGCGTGTCCCATCTTCTCGCGGTTCTGAATCAATGGTAATAGCCAGCGCCGGGCAAACTGCTTCACACAATTTACAAGCGATACATCGCTCTTCGCCATTTGGATAACGGCGCAATGCATGCAATCCACGGAAACGCGGCGAGGTTGGTGTTTTTTCTTCCGGATACTGAATCGTAAATTTCTTTTTCCAGAAATATTTACCGGTGACGCTCATTCCGGTGATGAGGTCTGTTAATGCAAATGTTTTAAATAACTGTTTAAACCGATTCCACATCACTCACCCCCTCAACCTGTCGTCACGGATGAAAACCATGGCGCAAGCTGCAAATGAACCGCGAGCGCAATCACCACCACCCAAATCAATGTGACAGGGATAAAGATCTTCCAGCCAAGCCGCATTACCTGATCATAACGATATCGCGGGAAGGTGGCTCGTAACCACAAATAGCAATATAAAAAGAAACTGGTTTTTGCCAGCAGCCAGATCGGGCCCGGCACCCAGGCAAATAATCCTTCTAAATAAGGTATACCCTGAAACGGCGACAGCCAGCCGCCTAAAAACAGCAGTGCGATCAATGCAGAAATCAAAGTCATGTTGACGTATTCCGCAAAGAAAAATAATGCAAACGTGACACCTGAATATTCAACATGAAAACCAGCCACGATTTCCGACTCACCTTCCGCCACATCGAATGGCAAACGATTGGTTTCCGCTATGCCGGAAAACCAGTAAACCAGAAACAGCGGGAACAGCGGCAATATATACCAGTGCCAGATACCGCCATTTTGTGCATTCACTATCTGTTGAAAATTCAATGAACCGGCGGCAATCATGACACCAATCAGTGCAAAACCCATCGCAATTTCATAAGAGATAACCTGCGCTGCTGAACGCAATGCACCAAACAAGGCATATTTTGAATTGGATGCCCAGCCAGCGATCAATATGCCATACACGCCTAAGGATGAAATGGCTAGCGTATAAAGCAAACCCGCATTCAGATTCGCCAGCACCACACCCTGATCAAAAGGAATGACTACCCAGCCTATCAGGGCTGTCACAAAACTGAGAATCGGTGCAACAATAAATAAAAACTTGTTCGAATGTGTTGGAACAATAATTTCTTTTGTGAGCAGCTTGATGGTGTCTGCCACTGGCTGCAATATCCCACGCGGCCCAACCCGGTTGGGACCAATGCGAACATGCATATAGCCAATCACTTTACGTTCTAAATAAGTGAGCGCCAGCACAATCAGCACCAGACCAATCACAATGGCAAGAATTTTAACAACAATCAGTGCCAATAATAACAGAATGCTAGTCTGCTGCATGTGTCACCTTCGATAATGTTACATCACCAAACAAATTACCCAGCAGCGATGTTTCTGCAATGCCTCCGGCAACCCAGACGGCGCCAGCGGGTATACGCGCATCTATCCGCACCGGCAGCTCGACTGCATGCGATTGCTGCGACACGCGAGCACGATCGCCATCTTTCAATCCACATTGTGCTGCTGTCTCCGCATGCACGCGAATCACGGCAATCTCACCCTCTACCGCCTCCTGAATGTCCTGTAACGGCAATGCATGCCTTACCAGACTATCGGTTGCGTAAATTGGAATTTCGCCTATGCGTGACAATCGATGTTTATCCTGCGGCTCTTTCACATTCAGTTTGAAATCAGCCCGCACCAATGCTGGCGCTTTTTCAATTTGAGATTTCACTTCGTGGGTGATCGCTTCTGCACTTTCATAATCAAAGCCATCCAGTTTCAGGAAATTACCCAGCACTCTTAATATTTTCCATGCCGGGCGCGACGAACCAAACGGCCTGGCAACACCCGTAAATGACTGCCAGACACCAGACGTATTCACAAACGTACCTGCTGTTTCAGTGAAAGCTGCTATCGGCAAAATCACATCCGCATGCGCTTCCAGTATTGGATTGCGATACATCGACAATGCCACCACAAATTTTGCCTGTTTCAACGCGTCAACCGCCTGCGCTGTGTTTGCTAAATCTTTATCCGGCTCGACATTTAATAAAATGTAACCCTTACGTGCCTTTGCCAGCATCTCGTGTGCACTAGCACCCGGCAAATTAAATGGTTCACCGCCTGTATGGCGATGCGGCACCGCACCCGCCAGCCATGCACCTGCGCCATTTGCGCCATCGGTCAGAACACCAGCTTTTGCACCCGACAAATCAGCAATCTTATGCGCCAGCGCGCGAATACTGGATGCATGCTCATGATGCATCGCTAATGCGCCCAGTATAATACGGGCTGATTGCTTGCCTTTTAATTGCTGCACCAGCGTTGGTACTAATGTTTCCAGTGTGTGTACCATGTCATGCGGCGCGACAATATGTTTTGCTGCCACAGCAAAATTAAAATCATAATCCACTGGATTAACCACACAGACACTTGCGCCGCGGCTAACTGCTTTACGCAAATGCAGCGCCGCAACAGGCTGCTCTTTCTGGATATTAGAACCAATTAACAACACGGCATCACATGTATCCAGTGCTGCTACTGATGTACCTAATCCCGGAAACAATGGCATGGCCGCCTGATCCGCCGTGTCAGTTTCACGCAAACGATGATCCACGTGTGAACTACCCAGCGCGCGCATGATTTTTTGTAACAAATAAAATTCTTCTAATGTTGCATTAGGCGATGCTAATGCACCCAGTTTATCTGCGCCGCATTCATTTAATACAGCGTGCAAACCATCCGCCGCCATTTCAAACGCATATTGCCAGTCAACCGGCATCCACTTGCCTTCCGAACGCACCATGGGTTCTTCTAATCGATCTGGATGTTCGAGACCTGTATAACCAAAACGGTCGCGGTCAGACAACCAGGTTAAATTGATATCATTATTTTCACGTGCGGCAACGCGCTTCACGACACCACTCAATGTGTGCACATTTAAATTAGAGCCAAGGCAATCATGCGGGCTCACGCCAGACGCCTGCTGCAATTCCCATGCGCGCGCCGTAAACCGATAAGGTTTCGATGTTAATGCGCCAACGGGACATAAATCGATAATATTACCAGATACTTCAGATTGCATCGCATGCTTTACGAACGTGCCAATTTCTGTATGTTCGCCGCGATAAGTACCGCCCATTTCACGCATGCCAGCTATTTCTGTTCCAAAACGCACACAGCGCGTACAAAAAATGCAGCGCGTCATTTCTGTTGCAATCAGCGAACCCAGATCCAGATCCGGTTCAGCACGCTTACATTCATTATAGTGTGATTGGGAAGCACCATAACCCATCGATAAATCTTGCAGTTCACATTCTCCGCCCTGATCGCAAACCGGACAATCCAATGGATGGTTAATCAGTAAAAATTCCATCACCGCGCGTTGCGCTTCAATCGTTTTGGCTGACTTGGTAAATACTTTCATGCCAGGCATCACGGGTGTTGCACATGCAGGCAGGGCTTTGGGAGATTTTTCAACTTCAACCAGACACATACGACAATTGGCCGCAATGGATAAGTGCTTGTGATAACAAAAACGCGGGATATAAATACCCGCCTCATCCGCCACTTGAATGACCATCTGATCGGGCTTGGCCGTCAGCTTTTTACCGTCAATTTCAATTTCGATATCTGCCATACTTAATTACCCGACCCCACCAGACATTTACCATGTTTAATGTGATACACAAATTCATCATAAAAATGCTTCAGACAACCACCAACCGGCCACGCAGCCGCTTCACCAAATGCACAAATGGTTCGTCCTTCAATATTCTTTGCCGCACGGCGCAATGTTTCCAGATCAGCCATCGTACCGCGGCCTTGCTCAATATCATGCGTCAGGCGATACAACCAGCCGGTGCCTTCACGGCATGGCGTACATTGTCCGCATGATTCTTCCATATAAAATCGTGACAACCGCTCAAGCACTTTCACAATGCAGGTTGTCTCATCCATCACAATCACCGCGCCCGAACCCAGACCTGATCCAGCTTTTTGCAACGCATCAAAGTCCATCGTGATATCCATCATGATGTCTGCCGGCAAAATTGGCATGGATGAGCCGCCCGGAATAACCGCTTTTAATTTGTGACCATGACGCACGCCGCCATCCATTTCCAGCAAATCTTTAAAGGGTGTTCCCAGCGGTATTTCATAATTGCCCGGTTTATTGACATGTCCGGTGACGGAAAAAATCTTGCAGCCGCCATTGTTTGGCTTGCCCAAACCCAGAAACCATTCCGCGCCTTTTTCCAGAATAACTGGCACAGATGCGTATGTTTCTGTGTTATTAATTGTTGTTGGACGGTTGTACAAGCCGCGTGTTGCTGGAAAAGGCGGTTTATAACGCGGCATACCTTTTTTACCTTCCAGCGCTTCCATCATGGCGGTTTCTTCACCGCAAATATAAGCACCCGCGCCAAGATGAGAAAATATATCAACATCTATGCCCGACCCAAGAATATTATTTCCCAGCAAACCTGCCTGACGCGCTTCATTCAGCGCCGCTTCAAATCGTTCGTATGGTTCCCAATATTCACCACGTATGTAGTTGTAACCAACGGTCGCTCCCATCGCGTAGGCGCCGATGGCCATACCTTCAATAATTTGATGCGGATTAAAACGTAAAATATCTCTATCTTTGCAAGTGCCGGGCTCACCTTCATCTGAATTGCACAACACATATTTTTGTCCTGGTACATCACGGCGAATAAAACTCCACTTCAGTCCGGTGGAAAACCCGGCACCGCCGCGACCACGCAATGCAGAAAGTTTGACAGCTTCCACGATCTTTTCAGGCGGTGTTTTTTCACGCAGAATTTTCTTCCACTGCTCATAACCACCGGCACTGACATACGTAGCCAGCGTCCAGGGCTTATCCAGATGCAATGTGCGGAAACAAATGTCATTTGCCATAATATAATCTCTGAAACACCCATATCACCTTAAATAACTGTCACCCCCGCGAAGGGCGGGGGCCCATCTAGTCAAGCACCTTCAACATCTCATCCACTTTTTCTGGCGTGAGATGTTCGTAATATTTTTTACCAACCTGACAAACCGGTGCACTGACACAGGCACCCAGACATTCCACTTCTTTTATCGTGAATTTACCATCAGCCGTGGTTTCATTAAGATCAATACCCAAACGCTGTTTGAGATGATCTACCACACGATCAACATTATTCAGCATGCAAGATACATTCGTGCACACTTCAATAACATGCCGGCCGACTGGCTGCAGGCGATACATCGTATAAAACGTTGCAACTTCATAAACAGCGATTGCCGGCATACCCAGATAATCAGCAACCGCATCCATTAATTCGACTGTCAGTGAACCGTTATTTTCTTCCTGCACCAGACGCAGCGCCTCAAACACACCCGACTGCTTTTGTTCGGCAGGATAGCGCTTAATCCACTTGTCGATATGTTCGCGAGTGGAAGCTGACAGCAGTGATTTTGTTTTGTCGTTCTCTTTCATCGGTCAATCTCGCCAAATACAATATCCAGACTCGACAATACAGACACGACATCCGCAATCATGTGTCCGCGAATTAATTCATTCAACCCTGCCAGATGCGGAAAACCTGCCGCGCGTATTTTCATGCGGTATGGTTTGTTGGCACCATCCGAGACGAGATAAATACCAAATTCACCTTTAGGCTGCTCAACCGCAGCATACACTTCACCTTCAGGCACACTGTAACCTTCCGTCATATTTTTGAAATGGTGAATCATGGCTTCCATACTGACTTTCATTTCTTCACGCGGCGGCGGTGCAATTTTGTAATCATCAATCATCACCGGGCCCGGATTTTTTTTCAGCCATTCAACACACTGGCGGATAATACGGTTGGATTGACGCATTTCATGCACACGCACGAGATATCGATCGTAACAATCACCGTTTGTTCCCACCGGAATATCAAAATCCAGTTTGTCATACACTTCATACGGTTGTTTTCGACGTAAATCCCACTCCACACCAGAACCACGCAGCATCGGGCCCGTAAAACCAAGCGCAATCGCACGTTCAGGCGATACGACCCCAATATCTACCGTGCGCTGTTTCCAGATACGATTATTTGTCAGCAAACTTTCATATTCATCAACGCAGCCCGGAAAACGTTCTGTGAATGCCCAGATAAAATCAAGCAAAGAGCCCTGACGACATTCGTTAAGTGCGGCAACCTCTTTAGCGTTGTGCCATTTTGATGGCTTAAACTGCGGCATTTTATTTGGTAAATCACGGTAGACACCGCCCGGACGATAATAGGTTGCGTGCATGCGAGCGCCGGATGCTGCTTCATAGCAATCCAGCAAGTCTTCACGCTCACGGAAACAGTATAAAAACACTGCCATACCGCCGTTATCCAGACTGTGTGCGGCCAACCAGAGCAAGTGATTTAAAATGCGGGTGATTTCATCAAACATCACGCGAATATATTGCGCGCGTACTGGCGGCGTGATGCCAAGTAATTTTTCAATTGCAAGTACATAGGCATGTTCATTGCACATCATGGAGACGTAATCCAGTCTATCCATGTAGCCTATGGTGTGATTAAACGGCTTGCTTTCAGCTAATTTTTCTGTCGCGCGATGCAAAAGACCCACATGCGGATCCGCTCGAACAATGGTTTCACCATCCACTTCAAGAATCAGGCGCAAAACACCATGCGCAGCAGGATGCTGAGGGCCAAAGTTAAAAACATAATTGCGAATTTCAGGGGCTTTATCATTTGACATGCTCGCTGCCTCCTTCTGTGCTGGCATAGCGGCTGTCGCGGCGTATTACTTTCGGCTCAAGAATTCTGGGTTCAATACTGACAGGCTCATAGACCACACGTTTTAAAGTCGCATCGTATCGCGCTTCAACCTTGCCTATCAGCGGGAAATCTTTACGGAAAGGATGACCAATAAATCCATAATCCGTCAAAATGCGGCGTAAATCAGGATGACCTTTAAAAAGAATACCGAATAAATCGAACGCTTCGCGCTCAAACCAGTTAGCAGAAGGCCAGACACTCATGACCGAATCGACAATTAATTCATGCTCATCTGCCAAATTGACGCGTAAACGGACACGCTGATTGTGTGTTAGAGAAAGTAAGTGATACACAACCGCAAAACGATTAGCCTTGGCCGATGCTTCCCGCTCTGGTTTTGCCAGCACACCACGGCCAAAACCCGTCTCTGTCGTTGACTGGGTAGCCCAATCATCCAGTCCGTAATGGAGATAATCCACACCACAAACATCTACCAGCTGGTTAAATGCAAACTCAGGCTCATCACGCAAAAACTGGCAAAGATCCAATAAACTATCCGGCTTAACTACCAATGTCAGCTCACCAAATGCAACGATTGCACGGTCAGGCACATCGGCCAGCCATGCGGCACCGTGTTCACTAATCCGGGTACAGAGTGTATTCACATCAGCCATCAGCAACCCCTAGCGCTCTATCGTTTGACGACGGCGAATTTTATTTTGCAGCTGGATAATGCCATACATTAGCGCCTCTGCTGTCGGCGGACAGCCCGGCACATAAACATCTACCGGCACGATACGATCGCAGCCGCGCACTACCGAGTAAGAATAGTGGTAATAGCCACCCCCATTCGCACATGAACCCATGGAAATCACCCAGCGGGGTTCAGCCATCTGGTCATATACTTTACGCAATGCTGGTGCCATTTTATTGCATAGTGTGCCTGCGACAATCATCAAATCAGATTGACGGGGACTAGGGCGAAAAATCACGCCAAAACGATCAAGGTCATAACGAGATGCGGCACTGTGCATCATTTCAACAGCGCAGCAGGCTAAACCAAAACTCATCGGCCACAATGAACCGGCACGTGCCCAGTTAAAAACGTCTTCTACTTTAGTGAGATAAAATCCTGGTTTGGCATAATCGGTTATTCCCATTCGAGCGCCCCCTTCTTCCACTCATAAATGAATCCTATGGTCAGCAAACCCAGAAACAAACCCATTGCAGCCATTCCACCCCAGCCCAACTTGCGAAATACTACCGCCCAGGGCACTAAAAAGGCAGTTTCCAGATCAAAAATAATAAACAGGATGGCAACCAGATAAAAACGCACATCGAAAGGAGAGCGGCTGTCATTAAAGGGTTCAAAACCGCATTCATAGGTTGAGAGTTTTTCGTTGTTCGGTTTTTTGGGACTCAGCAGGTAACCAAGAACAGGCGCGATAAGGCCAACACCTAAACCTATTATCATGAAAATCAGTACTGGTAAGTAATTTTCTAACAACTCACTCTCCTCACGTCAGTTCATGAACAACGTATTGTACATCACAGCTGTATAAAAATAACGTTAATAATGAGGATATAATAATGCCGGCGGACGGACTCGAACCGTCACAGCTTTTCAGCCACTACCACCTCAAGGTAGCGTGTCTACCAATTCCACCACGTCGGCTATTTTTTAGCACATCTTCTATATAATTTTTATTTTTTTGTCGGTATATCACCCGGCTGCGGTGCAGATACAGGCACACTAGCTGGTGCACTGGTTATCGGCTCTGGCGCGGGAATATTATTCACAGGTACCACCGCCGTGGGAGCTACCGGCAACGGTGCCTTGACTGGCGTTGCTGGTTCTTCCGGAAACGTGATCACCTTAACTTGTTTATAGGCTGAAGTCGCCATATGATTCAGCGTAATGCTGGTTATAAAAAATACAGCAGCAAACGTCATCGTGACACGAAACAGGAATGAACCCGAACCGCGGCTGCCAAACACCGTTTGTGACGCACCGCTGCCAAATGCGGCGCCCATTGTCGCTCCCTTACCCTGCTGCACCAGCACCAGCGCAATGATACATACAGCGACAAACACATGTATGAGTAAAATTATTTGATACATCACATCCTCAACCATCTTCGAGCTAAATAATACCCTATGCGCAAGCCAGGCTTGCAGCTGCTTCACAAATCGCCAAGAAGCTCTTTGCATCCAGAGATGCACCGCCGATTAATCCGCCGTCTATATCCGGCATGGCCAGTAATGCAGCAGCATTATCTGCCTTCATACTGCCGCCGTAGAGTATACGACTTGCACCAGCGATATCAACATTATTTTGTGCAATCAACTGCCTGATAAATGCATGTACAGCCTGTGCCTGTTCAGGTGTAGCGGTCAGGCCAGTTCCAATAGCCCAGACAGGTTCATAAGCAATCACAATGCGGCTAAATGCATCCATTCCAACCGCGCTTATCACTGCTTCTAACTGAGTGCGCACCACCGTTTCAGTCGCACCCTGTTCACGTTGTTCACGTGTTTCACCCACACATAAAATCGGTGTCAACCCAGCTTCCAGCGCCGCCTTCACTTTTGCGGCAACCATGGCATTATCTTCATGGAACAGGGTGCGGCGTTCCGAATGGCCGGCCAACACATACTGGCAGCCAAACTCTGTCAGCATCGGCCCGGCAACTTCACCGGTAAAAGCACCTTGCGCACCCGGATGCAAATCTTGCGCACCCCACATCACATTGGTACCTGTCAGCATTGTTTGTGTTTCAGCAAGATGGACAAAAACGGGAAGAACGAGAATATCAACAGACGAACAATGCACTGCGCCCTGTTTGATTCCATCCAGTAACGTATGCACCATGCTCAACGAGCCGTGCATTTTCCAATTCCCTGCGATTAACGGTTTACGCATATAACACACCGCCTTTGATTACAAAACAAAGACGGTGAGTTTAGCTGATGATAAGTGATGGGTAAATGAATTTATCTACGAGCCAGAGCCAGCGGGACGAGGAGAAGGTGGCGGCGGCGATTTTGCCGCAACAGGCTCTGGTGCTGTTTTCGCAGCTGGCTGTGTTGCTGCCAGTTTCGCGTTAACCTTGGCGTCAATTTGATCATCATTCTTTTTCTTGGTATCCATCAATCCTTCAAATACCGCTCTTTTCTTCGCTGTTCCTTGCTCATTATTGTCAAACTCACGCGCAATGGGAGAGGATTTTTTATCAATCCCGAGCATGTCACCCTTCAAGGCACTCGAACCTGGTTTGGTATACTCCATGAAGCTGCTATTTGGTTCCATAAAGGCTTTTGTCACATTAGGCCCAAAGCTCACTTTCAATCCTTTTGCCGCCGCACTCTGCAATACATATTCCATTTCTTTGTAATTGGCATATTTTGGATTGGCAATGTCGTACACAATTTCTGTTTTACCATTTTCTTTCGCAAGCTCCATTGCCGCATCAAGACCTTTACAACGTTTTTCAAACGTTGGCGGTGGTGATATCACAGGTCTGTATTTGCCGTCCGCAGTAATTTCAACAACCGCTTTGGTATCAAGATTCTGATAGTAACCGGGGCCTTTTTCATCTTTGTCTTTACTATATTGATTGCCAGATGCAAGACCTGGTGTGTCATTCAGTTTTGCATCACCTATTTTTTCAACATCTACTTTATTAATCTGCTTAAATCTGCTTCCACCAAACTTGAAGCGTGGATAAACCTCATGTAACGCTTTCTTTTGCGCTTCAAATTGTTCCGCCTCTAAACGGCGTTTATTATCTGCTTCTTTCTGCTGCTCGGGCACTGCTGCTGCAGGTGATGTTGCTGCTGGCTTAGCATTACCAGGAGCATCCGGTGTGTTTTCTGGAGGTCTTGATCCCGCCATAAGCGTTCTCTCTTATCTCTATGTTATTCAATTATCCAATACTGATACTAACAGTATAGCGCCGATTAATTAATAAATTATTAAACTGCATATCCTGTTTAATCAATGAATTACTCTGCGTTACGCATTCCCAGCGCAGCAGCCTGTGATGTATATAGTTTCACATCTTCAGGTGTAGGTTCAAAATTGATCACGTCCAGCGCCTTACCATATTGATCGCCCAGATGCTGAATCTGCACCCATGCCGCACGCGTTAATTTATCAAATCCAGACAATTCAACCGTCCACCCACGCCGGTATACTTCATCTGCCATCGCCCGTGCCGTGCGCAAACCATCTTCCAGTGTGCGTTCATGAGAAAATAAATCTTTTGGACATGCCACCAGACAACTACCGCGATCATATACATTATAATGTTCGCTCATGCCTTCCAGCTGCAGCGGTTGCAGCGCACCCGGCGGATCCAGATTGAATGCATCCCAGATTTTTAACACCCCCCAGCGCTCAAGCAAATAATAGATTTCCAGCACTGTAATGTCTTTGCCGTAAATATCGCCCAGATCAGGAAGCGGTAAATTCTCGTCCACGGCTTGCCACACTTGCGCTTTCAATTGATCAAGGTACGCGGCGTCACCCGACACTGGCGCCGGCTGAATCGCCAGCACAAATTCAACCTGAATCGCACCCGCTTCATTTTCAGCAATGAGCACAATATCATAGTTATTGCTGGTGCCTCGCGCAGGAATGCCAGTGAACAAACCATCTTCTGTGCAAATAATACCTGCAGGTAATGCTTCACCAGATTTTGTTTCAGCGCGAAATGTCGGTGCAGTACTGCCTTCTGGTGTGACAACGTAGTTTTTAAGATCAACAGGGCCATACGCCGCCAGTTCATTGACGATCTGCATGGGTATGTCTTGTATCAGAATCGGCGCTTCCATATCGTTATCCTATTGATACTGTATTCGTCACTGGATCCCTGCCTTCGCAGGGATGACAAGCAGGCCGGGATTCCCCGTCCTATTTGTCCCTATTTGTCAAGTATACACCCACTCGTAGATTTCTGTAGCAGCCGTGGGGCACTTAAAGCATTTACTACCGCAAGCGGGCTTTTTCGTACACTGTCGAATGTGACCCTTGCGTATCCAGTACTGCATCATGCAGCGTAATGTTTCCGCTTCTGCATTAAATAATAAACATAAACTGCTTAATGTTGCCATCCTAACTTGCATCATGTGCTGCTTGATGTCTAGTAAACTCATGCACTTTCTCCTATCGGCTCCAACCCTGTCACTTTTATGTCTTCATCGGTATACCAGCGCATCCAGGCGACTGTCACACCAAATACCAACACAATCCCCGCTATCCATAATATCGATGACCAAGGATGCCGCATGAAGGTGGCAGCCTGATAAAACAGTACTGCCGCACCGTATGCCACACCTGTCATCCAGGCCGCTGAAAATATCAACCAGCCGCGGTGCAATTCACGCAGCATCGCAGCCATAGTCGACACACAGGGAAAATACAGCAGCACAAATAGCATGTAAGCAAATGCGCCAATCTTGCCATCAAATTTCTGATACATGAGTCCGTATACACCCTGATTCACCAGGCTGATCGGTGCCTGCGCCAGCACAGGGTTACTAATGGCCTGACCTAGTTGTGCAAAATTCTGTGGAACAGACATCACCGCATCAGATAATTGCGCCCAGAAATGAAAACTCCCACCCCCAGCGACAGCAAGATGTCCAACCTGGGTATAAAGCGTATTCAAGGTGCCGACAACCACTTCCTTCGCCAGAATACCCGTCACCAGCCCAACCGTCGCCGGCCAGTTATTCACGTGCAGACCCATTGGTGCAAATATCGGTGTCGCTGCCTGACCGATTAACGACAGGAAGGAGCGGGCATCGGCGTCGCCCATATTAATCGTGCCGTCTATATTCAATGCATTCAGTGCACCCAGTAACACACAGATAGGCAAAATTAACCTGCCCGCGCGAAATAAAAATGCTTTCAAACGCTGCCATGCATGCAAACAGATCGTCTTCAACCGCGGCACATGATACAGCGGTAATTCCATCACTAACGGCGATGGTTCACCTTTTAATGCGGTGTGCCGCAGCAAAAAGCCGGTCAATACTGCCATCGCAATACCGATCAAATACAGAGCAAACACGACATTCTGGCCGCCCTGCGGAAAAAACGCAGCGGTAAAAACAGCATAAATCGCTAATCGCGCACCGCATGACATAAATGGACTCATCATGATTGTGATAATACGGTCACGTTTGCTTTCCAGCGTACGCGCACCCATCACGGCAGGCACATTACAGCCAAAGCCAACGATCATCGGCACAAACGCTTTACCCGGCAAACCCAGCACACGCATGAAACGATCGACTACAAATGCTGCGCGCGCCATATAACCCGAATCTTCCAGTAACGCTAAAAATAAAAACATCGCGCCAATCACAGGAACAAAGGTTACCGTTGTGTTGATACCTTTTCCTACGCCGTTTGCGAGTAATGCCGTTAACCAGACAGGCGCATGATGCTGCATCAGCCAGTAAGCAAGCCCATCCACAAAAATGGTATTGCTGCCGATATCAAAGAAATCCTGAAACGCACCGCCAACATTAATCGAAAAGAAAAATAGCAAATACATCATGCCAAGAAAAATGGGAATGCCCAGCGCACGATTCAACACAATGCGGTCAACACGCTCTGTCCAGGTGGAAGTCAGTTTAGGCGCGCGCGTCACACAACACTGCATCAACTGTTGAATGAATGTGTAGCGGGCATCGGCAATGAGAATATCTGCATCATCTTTATCTTGTGAGCAGAGTGTGGCACATAGCGTTTTAATTTTCTGAATACCCGCTTTTACTGGCGCAGCAGAGGCACGCTGCACAGCAATAATCGCTCGTTTTAACTCACGCACACCGCCGCCTCGATTAGCTTCCAGAGCAATCACTGGACAGCCTAGTTCACGCGATAATGCATCGATATCAATTTGAATTTGCCGTGCACGGACAATGTCCATCATATTGAGCGCCAATATTACCGGCACGCCCATTTCCAGCAATTGAATGGTGAGATATAAATGCCGCTCTAAATTGCTGGCATCCACAATATTCACAATCACATCAGCCTGCTTGTTTGCAACGTAATCGCACGCAATACATTCATCAATAGCTGATGCTTCGGTCGATGGAATTAATGAATACGTACCCGGCAAATCCACGACTTCTATCGTTTTACCTGCCTCAACAAATATGCCGCTCTTACGTTCAACCGTCACACCCGGCCAGTTACCTACCCGCTGCCTTGCACCAGTCAACGCATTAAAGAGGGTTGTTTTACCGCAATTTGGATTACCGACCAGCGCAATCGTCACATCAGATGTTTGCTGTGCGTGCGTTTTACCGGAGGCACAGCCAGCACCGCGGCAAGAATCGGAAGATTGGCAGCAAGATGTCATGCGTTTTATTCTCTTATTTATTCTCTTAGAACCTACACCGCTTCCAGCGCCAGCATATTTGCCTCATCCTTGCGCAGACTTAACGCAAAACCGCGTACAAAAATCTCAATTGGGTCGCCCAACGGTGCCATGCGCGTCACGGTAAATTCTGTTCCCGGCAGCAAGCCCAAGGCGATAAGTCGTTGACGGTAAAGGGATTTCCCACCTGTCAGCGCCACGATACGTGCCTTGCAACCCACCTTTAACTCATTGAAACGCATACCTTTATCCTTCTTGTTATGGTATCTGAAGATAAACATAAGCGAATTATCACGCGGGAAATGAGGGTTGTCAACACAAATGAGAATGATTCTCATTTGATCGGAAATACCCCTATCCATAAGAATAATCACTCAGGACTGCCTACGTTATTGAATGTATTGCATTTGTCGGTATAGCAGCATAAGTTAATATTAAATTAACTTATAAAGCCTATAATATAGTGAAATTAGCAACATAAAACCGAGGAAATCGCACAATGAGCACACCCAGGCCGCCTGTGTCACAAGATGTCGATGTCAGTGTCGAACAACTAGAATTACTGCTAGAAGCTTGTGGTTTTAATAAGTCAGCTGCGGGTCAATCAGAATATATCACCTCCCTATATGAGATGACTCTTGATGGGGAGGTTAACACTGCGGCTGATGCTACTACTGATACAGCAGTGCATAAAACCAGTTTTCAGGAAGCCATTGAGGCGCATATTGCTAAACTTAATAATAAAGCTGGCACGATCAGACTTGTTGTTAACACAGCAGCTACACAAGCAACCGCTAGCGACGCTCACTGGGCATTACTTGAACTCGAGGTAAATGCAGATGGAAAGGTGGCTAAAGCAAATTGGGTGGATAGTCTTAGCGGCGATCACAAGGTGACCATTGAAGGAACTTACAAAGATCAGGTAACTAGCGGTCTGGACAAAGCTGGCATTAAAGATACAACCTTTACATTTACTCACGAAGAACCACATAAACAGGCTGACAGCACCAGTTGCGGTTATTTTGCGTTAATGAATCTGGTAAGTAAATCAACGGGAACTATGCCTGATGATACAGATGTGAGCCTGAGAGCCCGACTGAAACGCAAAGCAACGGGATCATCAACTGGCGTAGCAACGCCAGGCTCATCAATACTTGCTATACAATTGCGAAATATCTGTGAACCAACATTACTACAGACAGCGGCACCACCGCCAGTTACTGATGTAGACAGCGCATACGACCAATTATTACAGGATTTTAATGGCATTCCCGCATTATATAATGGAATAAAAACCAACGAAGCCAGCGTCAAAGCAAAACTTGCGGCGCTGGATGATGAAAGCGTAGGAACAATCATCGAAGAAAAAATCGGCAGTGCAGCATCTTTTGCTGATGTTAAACAAGGCTTGGCGGATCTTGGCATTTCAGATCCTGATGCTGCCATCGCAAAAAATGTTTTTGAGGATACCATCAAAGCAACATTTGAGGGTATCAGCGTGGCCGATCTACATCATGCATGGAAATTGACATCTGGTACCCATGAACAATCAAAACAAACCTACGCGCGATACATCAGAGGATGTGAATTAAAAGCACCGTCAATTCTTTATTCCGCCAATCCTGATCTAGATGCAATCCAGCACATGCGCACCAACATTGATGACATTGAAGACATACTCCTTAAGCAAAAAGCAAGTCTGGAAGCAATGAAGGAACTAATAGATGAATTAAAGAAGCCGGACTTATCAGACCAACAACTGATTCAAGCAGCTACTGTTATCAGTGAATTCAACATAAAGGGAAAAAATCTAAGTAAACTGGCCACAGAAATGGATGAACGCCTGACAGAAGCAAATGAACGCCTTACTGAAATCAAACAATGCAGAAAAACATTTGAACCAACAGCAAGACATGCGGATCAGCATATTTATGGCACAGTGGTGACATCAGCGGAAGATATCCCTTGCGAACAAAATGATAATGGTGCCGATGCGATAGAAAAAGCAAGGGCTAAACTGGGTGCGCCGAATGCCGCGATGATGGGTAGTCTTGGATCGGGCATATTAACACGCCCTGCCCAGAAAATTACGGCAACACAAATCACTGTGCGGGATAAACAAAATAATGTTTATCTGGATTCTGTTACCATCAAAACCGATCATGGCGATGGCTGCATTAAATCCAGTTTTATGTTTTCTCCAGCCCAGCTAAAGAAGATTGCTAATTTAAAACAGCTGGCAAAAGACTCTCCATTGATGGACTGGGCATTAGAAAACGTTAAAATGCACATTGCTTCATTGCCAAAAGAGCAAGCTGATGAGCCTTTGCAAATTGTGCTGGGTAATCCACCCATGCCGGATGCATGTTACAAAGCACTGATTGTTGCTGCCGGTTATGTTGGTAAAGAATTCAGGGTCGACCCTCAATACAGAGATTTCGCAGTCAAAAATGCAACCAGAAATATTCGCATGTTTGAGGAAGTGATGACCAAAAAAGGCATGGATCTCAGTGAACGGGAACATCGGACATTTAAGCCAAAATAATGCCAAAAAAGCTAATTACAAATAAAATCAACTAGTTAAAAAATACACGCCTTAATCCTTTCCTCAGGAATCTGTCCTATACTGGAAGTACAACAAATTGAAAACAAAATAGTTATAAAGAAAATTTGTCTGTGAACACCTTCAACTAGGAGGGGTGGAGAAATGAGTGGAAACCGCAACAAGGCAGATAAGAAAAAAAGCCAGTTAGAGAAGAAAAAAAGTCTGGCAGAGGAGCAATACAATAAACTGATTTCAGCGTTTATCAATTCCGAAGATAAGGAGTTATTAAGTTCTGCCGGCATTAACGCAGCAAAATTAGAACAGTATGCGCTGCTTCAATTCACGCCCAGTTTTCATTTTCAGGACAGCCCAACTGTTAGATACGCATTTTCAGGGGACTATCCAATAGAACAAAAAAAGATAACCGATGAAATAGAAAATAAACTCAAAATAAAAAATAAAACAACTTCTACCACTAAGAATATTATTGAGCTAATAAAAAATAAAAAATTAAGCCCTGAAACAATAAACACGTTAAATGCGCTAATAGAAAATTTTATAGCATTTAGCGAAAAAAAATCAGATTATGAATATCAGGTAAAGAACAAGTCAACACAGGAATTATACTTACGCCTGGACGACTGTGAAAAAACCCAAACCAAAAATGATACTTGCAATTTTCTAATTATTTATACAGACAATTTATTATTGTCTCTAGAAAAATCTCTCGAAAATCAATCCGATATCAATGTTAAATTATTAAAAATAAATTTATCAAGCATCGAAGCTTCCAGAGCAGCGCTTTTAGATCACATCAAAGATGTCCTTGTTAAAAAGGGAGTAATTAATCCTAGCAGCGAGATAAATATTGACTTATTAAGTCAACAGGCAGTACAAGAAAATTTAAAATCATTTATTGATGCTGATAAACTTATCAGGTTAATGAGCCAAATGGAAAAAATTGATTCGCTAAAACGGCAGATCGGAGCAATTAAATACAACCCGGGACTAAGGGATGACACAACCATAACAGATAATTATAATAACCAATATATAAAATCAGTAAATGCAATTAAATATTATACTGCCAAATACAAACTAGAACATGAATATAAAGATTTTGAAAATGAAAACAATCTATTTCAAAAAAACCACGATGCCGCTCTGAAAGCCCTCAACAAAAAAATAGAATCGGAAAAAAATAAACGTATCGCCCCAAATCCAACACCGGCAAAACCACCAACATCAGGCATAACTGCCGCCCCCGCTGCAGAAGCAACAGCAGCATCCAAACCAAAACCTGCGGTAACTACGGTAACAGAATCAACCATATCCTCAGCAGCCCCCCCAAAAAAGTCTTCGCCGACAGCATTAATGCCTATAGAGGAAATTGAGCGTAGGCAAGAAGAAATAAGCAGAATGATCGACCAATTGAGCAAGCTTCACCATAAAGGGGCATCACAATCAAGCCGTCTGGATCAAGGAGAGTTTGACAAGGCACGAGAAGAACATGAAATTGCAAGCAAGATAAAAGAAATAATCGAGTCTAAAGGAAGTCTCTCTTTATCAATTATAAATCCAATCAAATCACCACAAAGAAATGAAAATATCGAAGCAGAAAACAATGCATACAAACAGTACGTTGACAAAATAGCGCCCTTAATTGATAAGTTAATCGACGCGGCTGATAGTGCAACAATAACGAGCAGAAATATTGAAGGTACGCTTCGATCAACCTCAGCTACGAATGCGAAAACTCATGTCGAAGCTATAGGCAAAATAGACCGGTTAATTCGTGAAATTATAAAAGAATCAAAATTCAGGGAAATTGATCTATTAGCTGCAAAATCAAAAAAAGAAGCTCAAAAAGAAGTTAGAAAACATGTTAAAATCACCTCGCAAGAAGCTATTGCAAAAGCAGCAGAAGAATCATACACAACAGAGGAAACCATACCTGAACTTGATCGAAAATTTAATAAAATTATTGTTGAGCTAAATGAAAATATCGACATACTGGAAAAATGTAATACCAATAATAGATGGGACGAGGTCCTGATTGATTTAAAAACCACCAGAGATTACCTGCAAAATAATCATCCCATAGAAAGCAAAGAACAATTTTTAGCAGTGCAGCTGCCTCTTGTTATTAGCAATATTAAAGTGGTTGAACCAGACCTGGAAATATTTACCATCTCTGATGAGATCAAAAAATTAAATACAATTGAAAAATTATTACAGGAACGACAAAAATTAATCAGCAAAGCAACGACCCTATCCGAAATTGAGGCTATTACAAAAACCTCAAACGAACAAATTAATCGCTTGTTGAAAATGAGAACAATAGAAGCAACATCTCCGGCAGAGCGCATGCTAAAAGCAGGCATAGCAAAAGCAACCATTCAAGCAAAAAGACAGACTAATGACGCGGATAAACCAAAAGAAGCAGCCAAGGCAGCCGCTGGTATTTGTGAAAACCTGGATTATCTCCAAAACCTCCTTAACAGGAAACATCATGCATTAAAATCTTCCACAAATGCCGAATTACAAATTGCCAATCAGCAAGTACTAGCAAAAACAGCAAGTATTCCAGGCATACGAATTACAAGCGATGACCAAGTCACGCCAGCATATTCCGCCATATCTGAGCTTGACGATTTACTCGCCGAGATAAATGCCAGCGCCAAGACAGCAGCTGACGATGCTGAAATCAATAGCATTGAGCAAATTCAGAAAAAGATCGTTTCGCATATTGATCTTTTTAAGGAACTCATAGAAAGAAACCCAGATAAAAATCAGCAGTGGCAACCCTATCTAACACGGCTCAGCGAAATAAAAAGCTATCTAACTAATATAAAAAACTCAGATACAGATAAATTACATTTCATTCAACCCAGATTGGCTATGCTGCAAGACATTGCCGAGGAAATTTCACCAACCATTGCTATCACATCAAACGTGGAAGAATACGCCAGAATACAACGTGCCTTAGGAATAATTCATGATATTAGAGAAACAATACAAACAGAATCAGATCATGAAAAAATCAAATCAGCAGGTGAAGCAAATAAGTCCTTATTAAAGGAACAACTTGGCATCACAAGCATACCCAAACAAGACCATCTAACAGGCACCGATATTCTTGTTGCAAAACGTGAGGTGCAAGAAACTGCAGCAGCCTGCTATCTAGAGCTTGAATCCTACTGTCAATCGCTTAAACAATATACAGCAGCAACACATGCTGAATTGGCAGCTACAGAATCCCCGCAACCATCCGGCATTAATCAACCACATATTATAAAGCTCAAAGAAATTGAGTCCATTTTACGTGTTAGATCAAACAACATAGATGATAAAGAGAGCTCCCTCAAAAAGAAAACTGATGGACTAATTCAACATTTAAATACTATTTTATCGTCTATAGATAAGGTTGACTCCCTCAATGACGATGCCGCTGAAAAATCAAGTTTGCTTTTGAATTTAAGCTATCAAATTGAATCGGCCATGAGACTGGTTAACGAGCCGGCCATGTATAGTGTATTAACAGATATAAACGACAATGATGAAATAATAAATATATTGAAAATTATAAAAGGAACGTACTCCGCCAAACAAATCATTAGCGATAAAATGACATCACATAAAGATAAATTCAAATCCTTAATTGAATTTATTGCACCTATTCAATCATATTTGAATGCCCAATCAAATGAACCTAATTATACAATTGCCAACAACTTGCTTCGATCTATTGTCGTCCTCCATACGGACATGGATGAAAAATCCACGCTAACACTACTTAACAACATTCAAGATCAGATTGATAATGCAAGACATTCACATGGTGAATCAATCAGGAATGACGCACCATTAAATCAATTCATGGGATCCATTTACAATAAATGTGATGATTTATTACAGAAGTATTACCCTGGATTTTATGAAGCCAACAACGTACTCAGAAGCATATCAACGATACTCTCTCAACCTGATGTAAATGTACCTCCAGCGGCAACTAACCAGCCCACTCTGGAGCATACCCTTAAAATTCCCGCGCTAGGGTTAAGTAACATATCCAGCATATCTCCTGGTTTGTGGAATGACCGGCCTAAGCTGATGGTTAATGCTGGCCTTGACATCAACATCGAGGCCATGATCTTTGCCTGCCGGGCAAGTAACTATGATTATCAGGCCGAGCGCAACGGCAAACCTGTTCTTATCAAAATCAACAAACCCGGCGAATTAAACCCTGTCCACCCTGAAGAAGCACGCATTCAGGCATTACGCTATATGCGCGGCATGCTGCTAATATTAAACAACTCCGCATCAATATCAATAGAGAATAAAGATGAACTCATCAAAAATATGCTGTCTAGTTACAATCAAATCATTTCTTTCAACGCAGCTACAGCACATGAATTTATTGATGCATTAACTCGTCAACTAGCAGCTTCTTATAAGATTTCCATTGACGCTGCAAGCTCCGAGTTAAGCAAAGCCAAAAACATGAGTGAGTTGTTAGAAAAGCATCCAGATATCGTTACCTGTTCCAGTGAAAATGGCAAAATGACCATTGAAACAGCTTCATTATTACAACTCAGCGATACATTCTATCAAGAAAACTTTAATAATTTATCCAGTCAGCCCTGGTTTCAGGCTGCGGAGAAAAATTTTGCCATCCCCGGCTGGGCAAAAGCCGCTTTTAATTCCAATAATGAACGTTTAAGACAACTTGGTGTACCAGCCTCATCATCCGCACGCTGGTTACCCCAACCCTCCAATGCGCAGAAAATTGAAACCTACGTTGTTTCTGCTAACAACCCTGATGTAATCATATCGTCATCACAATGGTGCCGGCTTGGCACAATCGGCCTTTCTGGCATTAGCGAGAATAAACCTGCTGAAAAAGCAGCGTTGGCTGAACGGCAAATACGCGAAGTAGCCGATCAATTATTACCCGACGCCGCCAATAATCTAAATAATCTTTATGCACCGCTTAATATTGATCCCAGACAATTGCCAGTTTATATCAGCTATCAAACTCTGATGACACCTCACTACATTGAAGGGTTGCTTTCAACACATGAAAACAATAATAATGCCAAATTTGTGGATTTAACCAGCCGTATCTTTGATAAGCTTGGCAAACAAACAGTAGCCTCTGGCGCTGTTTTTTCTCATACCAATGCTGCCATTAATAAAATGACACTCTCTCCAACCGCCAAGAATTCGCAAAAAGCACACATCACCGCAAGAAACAATAAGATAGCCGCTACAGAAACATTATTAAAATCCATCACCGGCTCTACCTTAACGCCGCCTGAAGCATTTGCACGACCTGCATTTTTTGCTGAGTATATTCAACGTGCATTAGCCAACAAAGAAAACGCCGATAACACAACCCACTCTACCAAATTAAAAGAAGAAATCCATCGCCGAGCCTATGCTTTTGCCTGCTTAAAACAATTACTGGCTGACAAACCACCTTATAATACATTGCACACGTACCAACGTAACCTGATGATGGCTGCACTTGAATTTCACATGATGGGCAGCCAGGCTGTAACGATTGCCGGATGCAAGAGCGCAAGAGACAGAACCGCTGTATTCGCTGCCGCTGTCAAAACCATGCAGGAAAATCCTGAAGCAATGTATAGCTGGGAAACGCTAAATAAAGGTATCATACAGTCACTAGAGCAAGGCCATCACTTCCGGGCAATGAATTTTCATTGCGGCGTTGCAAAAATTGATAAAGTTCATCGAAGTTATTTTGATCAGCTTGATCAGACAACCCGACAAGGCATACAAGCTATCAGTCAGTTTACAAAAAAATACGCGGGTAAACGTGGGCCAGTTGCAGAATCAATTGCAGAACCAGTTACAGCACAAATGGCAAGGTCAGCAAATGACATGGTGACGTATGTCGGAGGTAAATTAAAACGAAGCAAACCCAAACCACCACCAAAATTACCACCCGGAAAAGCCCCAGTATTATCCGATCCTGATAAAGCTCAAATTGTCACCCATATCAGAAGTGACATAGAGCGCTATCAAAACATGGCAAGATACTATGCCGTCGCCGCGCAGCGTGCTGCCAATTCAGTCACAGGGGAGGCAGAACTCAAAAAAATTCAAGCCTTATGTGATAAAATGAATACTCAGATCGCCGTCTATCATCAATCTCTTAGTTCGGAAACGCCGCGAAATGACAATCATCTTGCAAAAATTAAAGACATACAAAACCATCTCGCCAAAGCACTAGCCCAGCAAAAACAACAAAATATTGCCCACTTCAGCGGCCAGTCCAGTGTTATCCCCTGCAATCTTGATAACTCAGATGCTGACATTATTAGCCAGGCATTAGGCAACAAGTCCACTAATCCAGCACAGTTTGGCGGCCTGACTGTTGCACATGATATACAAATCACCGATCCATTCAACAATCAGGCACGCGTCAACCAGACAGTCATCCGAACAAAAGGATTTCTTGGTCAACAATCTGCTACTGAGGTTATCTCTGTACAACGTATGCAGCATGGTTTGTTTGTTTCTAATTTTTATGCGGCCGATCCAAAAACTCTCAAAAAATTTGATGCGAATAACCATCTGCAATGGGCTGTCATTGAAGTAGAAAATTTCCGCGCAGCGAACCCTGAACCAAATGAACCGATAACCATTAAAGGTAATATGCCGCCCAAGCTGGTAAAAGAAATTGCCACCTATTGTGCTGCAAAAGGATATGCCTACAGAATCACTGTTGAAAACATGCGAGACTTCAAACCCACAGACAAAGATATCAAGACACTTGAACAGCGCCTGGAAAAGAATAAAGCCATTATCTACGGCAACGCGGAAGTTCTGGCAACCCGCCGTGAAGAAGTGACAGCCTTCAAGCGTGAAATTAAAGGGCCGCCATTTGGCGGCGGAACGACGAATAATTAATTAGCGTCTCATCCCTTCAGCGCTTCGGTAATACGTTCGCGCAACTCACTTAGCTGGCCATGAAAAAAATGACCCGCTTCAGGAAAACGGATAATGATTGGCTTGGGATCCCGATTTTCTGCCCATTCAAATACCGCGTCTGGCAGCACAACATCATCTCGTTCACCTTGCACCAATACCCACGGGCAAATAATTGGAGCAATCTCACTCATTGGAAAATGCTGCACCGCTGGTGCCACCGTCACCAATTTGTTTACCGGCAGCTGTGCAGCAGCCTTTGCTGCAATAAATGCACCAAATGAAAATCCAGCCAGCCAGATTTCGCGCTTCATGCCTGCTTGCTGCACCCAGTCAATCACAGCCATCAAGTCATCTAATTCGCCATTGCCATGATCAAAGCTGCCTTCACTGCGGCCTACGCCGCGGAAATTAAACCGCACCGTTGTCGCACCCATCGTGTGATACGTTTTAGCCAGCGTGGATACCACTTTATTGTGCATGGTGCCGCCGTAGAGTGGATGCGGATGGCAGACAATCGCCCACGCACTGCGCTTTTCTTCTGTCGGCTCGCTCACTAATATTTCCAGTTGGCCTTCCGGGCCGCGGATCAATTCCGTGGTTTCGTGCCTGGCAAGTGTTGTGATCATGTTGTTCTTCTCGCTGTTGCTTTCGTTAATCTATCCCGCACCGCATCCCATTCTGGTGTATCTGGTACCGCCTCAATCACAATACAATGCATGCCATCATGATCCAGTTCCCGTAACACGTGATAAATATCATGCGCATACACCGCAGCATCACCTGATAATGCAATATGCTTAATACCCGCATTTTTTGCTATTGTCATTTTACTGTGTGTCACAATACCAACAGGATACTGATCCTGCGCGAGACTCTCTATATATTCCGGTATGGCATCACCATCAAAAAGCATGGTGTGTGTTAGCGGAGCATAATGCAAGTGGTGCATACCCGGCACACGAACGGAGAAATCAGACCGCAGTTTCAAACCAGCCGGCTGACCTATCACCTGACTAATTTGCGCAGCCGTAATCATACCAGGCCGCAAAACAACCGGCTCCGCCCCGCTTAGATCCAGAATAG
>CAZOVT010000012.1:0-41648 GCA_964583565.1 uncultured Coxiellaceae bacterium | reverse complement strand
GGCGCGCTACCAGACTGCGCTATACCCCGTATATTATCTAGAAAAACAGATGCAGGATCATACCACCATGGCCAGAATCGTCAATGATTATCACAGCCGCTATTGTATAACCCATATTGTTAAACGCAAGAAAATTAGTTATTTACCGTCCGGCAGATGGATTGGCAAATGGACTGTATGACAATAAAGGCTGTTCTTCATCCGCACCTTGACGCCGCTTGTTAATACCATAGCATACAGCTGCTGTCGTTCCCGCCGCGCATACTGCCGCACCTAGCAGCAAAACACATCCAAGCACCGCAATCGTCACAATTAACCACACAGGAAGCTGCTGGCTGTCCGCCGGAAAACCTCTGGCAAATGCATCCAGAAAGCCCTTTATACACTGTGCAGCCTCTGCCTTGGCATCCTGCCCCAAACCTTGCTCAAACAACACATCTCCACCAAGGTAACTGGCAACCTGAGCCCAGTTCGCTGGTAAATGATTGACACCTTCTGTCACACCACATGACTTGAGTATTTCTGCAGCAACAGCAGGGATAGAGCGGCACCCCGAGTTAAACTTTGTGTCAGACACTATTCTGAACACATCTGAACTCGTAGTAGATGAAAATAAAGTCAATGATGTTGCGGAACGCAACGATGGAAATCGTCCAAACATATTATTTTCTTCCTTCGATAAATACGCCGGCACTTTACTCGATACACCCTCGCCTGTCAAAATGACTGAGTGAATTTAACAACAAACTCAGGAATTTCATGACTGCACAATTAATTGATGGAAAAATGATCTCCACGCAATTGCGAGCTGACATTGCACTTGCCGTGAAAAATGCTGTCAGTGCAGGCTGCCGCCGTCCCGGGCTTGCTGTGATTCTTGTCGGAGAAGATCATGCTTCTTCCATCTACGTGCGAAACAAGCGCGAAGCGTGTGAACAAGCAGGTATCCTTTCAGCCTATCATCACCTGCCTGCTGATATCAGCGAGCAGGCACTCATTGACCTGATTACAACACTCAATCATGACAGCACGATTGATGGTATTCTTTTGCAGCTGCCATTACCCGCGCATATTGATGCGGAAAAAGTGCTGGAGTGTATTGAACCCCGTAAAGATGTCGATGGATTTCATGCTTACAATCTTGGCCGCCTGGCGCAACGACGCCCCTTGTTGCAACCTTGCACGCCCGCAGGTGTCATGGTGCTGCTAGATCACATCAAACAACCATACAAAGGTAAACATGCTGTTATCGTCGGCGCATCCAATATTGTCGGCAGACCCATGGCGCTGGAATTACTCATCGCAGGCGCAACAGTGACCATCTGCCATCGTTTCACCGACAATCTTGCCAGCTTCGTCGGTCAGGCAGATATTCTGGTTTCCGCTGTTGGCAAACCCGGCCTGATCAAAGGTAACTGGATTAAACAGGGCGCAACCGTCATCGATGTCGGCATTATCCGGCTGCCAGATGGCACTATCACCGGTGATGTTGAATTTGCCGCAGCCAGAGAACGCGCCGCCTGGATTACCCCTGTGCCCGGCGGTGTGGGGCCCATGACAGTCACCATGCTGCTGAAAAACACACTCACCGCCGCAGGTTTATAGAAAAAACTATCGACGTAAACCAGACATAGGTATTTTCCCTTTTCATAAAAAGGGTTTCTCATTATTGCTCCCACGCAACTCCCTACGTATACTCAAGAAACAGATTGGCTTTTATAAGAACAATTGTCAGTCAAGGGCGGCTTCAAGGAGGAAATCGTGCCACAGAGTACAAAGTATTTTGCTGAAAGACTTAACCACTGCCTGGATGACCTGGATGCACCTGCATCCGTGCGCGAACGCGCTGTCATTCTTTGCAAGCTGCTGGATATTCCCCGCCAGCAAGCATGGAGCCTGCTCGAAGGTCATCTGACGCCAGATCAAGATTTATTAAATCAAATCGCCAGTGAATTTGAAGTTGATTCCAAATGGCTCTGTGGTGACGCCTAATTCAAACGACACAACAACAAACAAAAGGGGCCGTACGGCCCCTTTTCATTATGGAGTCATGATGGGGCATCACGAAGCCTGCTTATCTTTACGTCCAGCCTCAATTGCAGCAAACACCTGACGCAACGCGTCAATCGCCGCATCAATTTGTTCTTTGGTGATCACCAGCGGCGGCGCAAAACGAATGACGGTGTGGTGCGTTTCTTTCGTCAGCACACCAAGCGGCAACAGTTTCAGGCAAATATCATGCGCGGAATAGGATGCATCTATTTCAAGCCCAATTAACAAACCTTTTCCTCGCACATCTTTAATCAGCGGCGAGTTTAATGTTCGCAATTGCTGCTGAAAATACTGACCTAGCTCGGCAGCACGCTCAATCAGCTTTTCATCAACCAATATATCCAATGCCGCCAGCCCGACTGCGGCCGCCAGTGGATTTCCTCCAAACGTACTGCCATGATCGCCCGGCGTAAACACATTCATTACTTCGTGACGCGTCAGAAATAATGATACCGGCAGAATACCGCCACCCAGCGCCTTGCCTAACACAACAGCATCGGGCTTAATGCCTTCATGCTCTGATGCGAGTAATTTGCCGGTACGGCCAAGACCTGTCTGAATTTCATCGCAGATCATCAGCACATTATGTTTTTTACATATCGCTGCACAGGCTTTCAAATACCCGGCAGGAGGAACAACAATGCCGCCCTCGCCTTTAATCGGCTCAACTAAAAATGCTGCTGTATTTGGCGTGATTGCTTTTTCAAGCGCTTCGGCATCGCCATAGGGAACAATATTGAGCCCCGGCGGGAAAGGACCAAATCCGGCGCGGTATTGCGGCTCTGTGGACATACCAACAATCGTGATAGTACGACCGTGAAAGTTACCCTCGCACGCAATAATCTCCGCTTTATCTGCCGCCACACCTTTAACGGTATAAGCCCACTTGCGCGCTGCCTTGATAGCCGTCTCAACCGCTTCCGCACCCGAATTCATCGGCAACGCCCGGTCAAAACCCGTCAATTCACAGGCACGCTGCAAAAACGCACCCAGCTTATCTGTATAAAATGCTCGTGAGACAATATTTAAGGTTGAAACCTGATTTTTGATAACCTCGACCAGCTTAGGGTGACAATGGCCATGACTCACTGCCGAATAGGCACTCATCATATCGAGATAACGGTTACCTGCATCATCCCAGACATAGACACCTTCGCCGCGGGTCAGAACAACAGGGAGGGGTGAATAGTTATTTGCACCATATGTGCATTCACGTTCGATTAATTTATTTTCCATAGCATCATCCAGCTTTCCATCGAAGTTAAAGGGGTACGTTACGGAAAAAAAGGAAAAGTTACAACCCTGCGCAGCCATACAAACAAGAGAGGCAAACAAGTGTTCCGTCAGAAACGTCACAAAAAACCAAAGTTACTAATGCGGGAACCTCAGTGATACTTCAGGCTTCCCCGTACACTCACAACCACGGGGCATGCACACCGCACCACTATCGCGCTCCCTAAAGTTATAAACGAAAGGTTTTGGACAATCCCTGACGAAAACACTTGTTTACCTCCGTAACCTAAGTATAGACACCCTCCACCAGATTGCAAATTTTTTGTACATTTGTATATTTTCACCAAAAAATATATAGTCTTACCCTTGCCACTTTTACCCTGATACTTCAAACCTTAAACCATTACTTATAGTATTATTGTCATCCTTATGAATAGAAATGTAAAACTTGACAAAAAAATATATTCGGTGCCCGCAGAAATACACAGCCTGAGCCATGACGGCCGCGGTATTGCCGCCATCGAAAAAAAGACTACTTTCATTAACGGCGCACTGCCGGGTGAGACAGTCACCTGCCGTATCACGCAAAAGCGCGGTACGTACAATGAAGCCGAACTGCTGGACATTATCAGCGCCTCACCTGAACGCATAACACCCCCATGCAAACATTTTGGCTTGTGTGGCGGCTGCAGCCTGCAGCACATGAGCATGGAAGCACAGGCACAGTTAAAACAATCAACCTTGCTTGACCAGCTCAAGCACTTCGGGCAAGTAACGCCCGAACAGATACTTCCACCACTCATTGCTGAATCCACCGGCTATCGCCGCAAAGGAAGACTCGGCGCAAAATTTGTTATTAAAAAAGATAAAATGCTGGTTGGCTTCCGTGAAAAATCAAGCCGGTATCTGGCTGATCTGGATAGCTGCGCCATATTGCACCCCCGCATCGGCGAACACCTGCATGACTTACGCTCCCTGATCGCCGGCCTGGATTGCTATCAACACATTCCACAAATTGAAGTTGCCATCGGTGACAATGATGCCGCGCTTGTCTTCCGGCATATGGAACCACTGACAGACAATGATAAACAAATACTCATCGCCTTCGGACAAAAACATCAATTTCATATTTACGTGCAGCCAAACCCTCCAGCAATGGTTTATAAGCTCTGGCCTGACAATATACCCGAACGACTTACCTACACACTCCCGGATGAGCAGCTAACGTTTCACTTTCATCCGCTGGATTTCACCCAGATCAATCTCGACATGAACCGCCTGATGGTGAATCAAGCCATACAGCTGCTAGATCTCAAACCATCGGATAACGTACTGGATTTGTTTTGCGGCATCGGTAATTTTACCCTGCCGATTGCCCGCCATGCCTCTCAGGTAACAGGTGTGGAAGGCAGCATGGACATGGTGCAACGTGCTCAGGATAATGCTGCCCACAACCAGATCGGCAACGTCCAGTTTCATGCCGCCAACCTGATGGAGCCCGACTCTAAAGCACCCTGGCTCAACTGCACCTATGACAAAATCCTGCTAGACCCGCCGCGTGCAGGTGCAAAGGAGTTGCTGCCACACTTACAGGCACTTCAGGCAAGCCGCATCATCTATATCTCGTGCAACCCGGCAACGCTGGCTCGCGATGCGGGCGAGCTGGTGCACCAGCAGGGCTACCGGCTTGTACACGCCGGCATCATGAATATGTTTCCGCACACCGCCCATATTGAAGCCATGGCCGTTTTTGAAAAGGTAATAAGATGATTATTGACTGGGACGACACCCTGCGATTGACCGGCAACGATCCTGAGGTGGCAAGAGAGATGATAACCCATCTCATCAACAGCCTGCCCGAAGAAGCAGCCCAGATAAAATCCCTTTATGCTGCCCAAAATATCCCTGAATTAATTCATCGTGTACATAAACTACACGGCGCTCTCTGTTATTGCCGGCTGCCCCGATTAAAAAGACTTATCTCAAGTCTTGAATCCGACCTTAAAAACCATATAATGGAAAGTTCACTCTTACCTTCTATCAGGCATCATATAGACCAGCTTGATGAGGAAGTTAACGTACTAGCGGCTGCAATGGCTGCGGAGCCACCCCAGCTCAATCGAGTAGATGCCCCCAAGGGAAGCACATCGAATGATAAAAACGGCTAATGACAAATAAAGATACGAGTTCGGAGACGCATATTATGAGTCAAACACGGACCAGGAAATCATTTTTACAAAAATACCAGGATGTAATGCCAACAGGCGCGGGCGCTCTGTTTATAATACAAATTTTTGCTACCCTCAGCTTCAGCGTTCTGTATTCCACCCTTATTCTCTATGCAACCAAAGGGCTGCATATGAATGATACGCTTGCCACCAGCATCACCGGCTCATTCATCGCGTTAAACTACTTTCTTCACCTGCTGGGCGGCTACATAGGCGGCCGTTATCTTAGCTACCGCAGCCTGTTCAGTGTTGGCATGGCGGCTCAAATTCTGGGTTGTATCCTCATCTCCGTTCCTGATACCTCTTACCTGTTATGGGGTCTCGCAGCCTTCCTCGGCGGCAGCGGACTCAATGTCACCTGCATTAACTGCATGGTCACGCAACTGTTTGAACCAGATGACAAGCGCCGCGAAGCAGCTTTCCTCTGGAATTACAGCGGTATGAACATTGGCTTTTTTGTCGGTTTTGCCATCAGCGGATACTTTCACCTGCACCAGGCATACCATCAGTTATTCATGTTAAGCGCCCTGGGCAACCTGATTGCGCTTATCCTGACGTTGTACCACTGGAAAACACTAAAAGATCGAGACACGACATTCCTTGAAGCAACAGAAGACAAACGCAAATCATTCCGCATGATTGGATTCGGCATGGTTATCCTGCTTATTCTGGCACTGCGCGGCTTGCTGCAACACACCGCTCTTTGTAATCAACTGATACTCTTCATTGGCGCTGGCATGCTATGTCTCATCGCCGTTTTATCCATGAAAGAGCATGACCCGTCAAGCCGCAGCAAAATGTGGGCATACATTATTCTGGCATTAGCGTCTTCCATTTTCTGGGCACTTTACCAGCTTGCACCCATGGGATTAAACCTGTTCATCGAACGCAACGTTGACCGTCACTTCATGGGTATGCTGATTGCGCCGCAATGGGTACAAAACATCAACACTATTGTCATTATTATTGGCGGCCCGCTGCTCAGCGTATTGTTCACGCAGATGCGTGAACGCGGCATCAACATTAATATCCCGCTGCAATTTTCAATGGCATTATTCATGATTGGTATTGCATTCGCCATCCTGCCTGTCGGCATTAGAACAGCAAGCGCAGAGGGTTATGTTAACTTTAACTGGATCCTTGCCAGTTATATCCTGCAAAGCACCGGGGAGTTATTTATATCACCTATCGGTTATGCCATGGTTGGCCAGTTAGCACCGCGGCGTTTGCGCGGCCTGATGATGGGCATGTGGATGATGATTACCGGCGTTGCCGCGATATTGTCTGATCATTTTTCCAAGATGGCGCTTGGCTCAACAGACTCCATCAGCCCGTTAGTCACCAATGCAAGTTACAGTCATACCTTTGGCATGCTCGGCTGGAGCGCGATCATCGCCGGCGGTATTCTCTTTGTCGCCATCCCTATCGTTGCCCGACTCACGCAGGAAAAAAAAAGCGTTATTTCAATGCGTGAGTTAAAGTTGGCGGAAAACCATAATACTTAACTATCATCCCTGCGTAGAGCCTGTCCTCACGAAGGTGGGGGCAGGCTCTACGCGGGGATAACAAGATAATAAGCAGGGATGACAAAATAGTAAGCGAGGGTGACAGCTTATTGCGCCAGTGACAGTCTACAAGGCAAACACATCCATCCCACAGCCGCCCGCTGTTTCAGACGAGACTGCATCCGGCTCGCCGCCTTGCAACTGTTCAAGATTTTTGAAATCCCACAATTTTTTATCCATCAACTGACTTGGTTTGATTGCACTTAATGCATGCAGCATATTGCTTGGTACTTTAGGATTCTCCAATGCCAATTGATCAAGCAGCACTTTCACTTTTTTACGCATTAAATTTTCTTGCGAGCCGCAAAGCGTGCACGGAATAATGGGGAAGCCCATCTCCTTTGCAAACGCTGCAATATCTGTTTCCTGACAAAATGCCAATGGACGGATAATGATATGCTTTTTATTATCGCTTAATAATTTGGGCGGCATGGAGCGAATTTCGCCGTTATATAATATCGACATCAGCAAGGTACGAATTAAATCATCCCGATGATGGCCAAGCGCGATCTTGTTAAAACCTTTCTCTTCTGCGTAACGATAAATAATGCCGCGGCGCAAACGCGAGCATAATGAACAATAGGTTTGTCCTTCGGGGATTTTTTCTTTCACAATAGAATAAGTGTCGCGTGTTAATACTTCGTAAGGAATACGATGATCAACCAGCCACGCACGTAATGCCGCATCATCCCAGCCTGGCTGCGCCTGATCCAGCGTAAAGGCAAAAATCTCAAAATTGGCTTTGGCACGGTATTGCAATAACTGCAGAATCCGCAACATGGTAAATGAGTCTTTACCGCCGGATAAGCACACCATGATGCGGTCGCCGTTTTGTATCATGTTGTAATCGGCAATCGCCTTGCCTGTGTAATGAAGTAATTTTTTTTCAAGTTCTGCTAACTTTGCCAAAACCCACTCTCCTATCTATCGGTTTGGATTGCTACTCAATAACAACGCACAAAAAAATTGCCGTTCGTCTGTTTTAGCCCGAACGGCAATGTTTTTTAGAGAATATGTTACTGTTTACTTATCAACAGAAACGTCTTCTGCTTGCAGACCTTTTTGGCCTTGTGTAACCATGAAGGATACGCGCATGCCTTCTTCGAGGGCACGGTAGCCATCACCACGGATTGCTCTGTAATGTACAAATACATCGCCACCCGCATCACGCTGAATAAAGCCATAACCTTTGCTGTTGTTGAACCATTTTACGGTTCCTGTTTCACGTGCTGCTGACATAAATCTTTACCTTTAACTAAATTAGAAAAATTGCCTAAATCTGAAGAAATCTTACCGCGGGGATAAACCTTAAGGTAGGACATACAGATGCACTTAAGACTATAGCAGATTATCTATCATAAAAAAAGAGATTGCCGCTCGTTTGTCCCAACCCGAACGGCAATAATCCCGGAGAATTTATTTGCTGTCTTACTTATCAACAGAAACGTCTTCTGCCTGCAGGCCTTTTTGACCCTGCGTTACCATGAAGGATACGCGCATGCCTTCTTCAAGGGTACGGTAGCCGTCGCCACGAACTGCTCTATAGTGAACGAATACATCGCCACCTGCATCGCGTTGAATAAAACCATAACCTTTGCTGTTGTTGAACCATTTTACGGTTCCTGTTTCACGTGCTGCTGACATAACTCTTTACCTTTTAAATTAGAAAAATTACCTTCATCTGATTAAGCCTCGCCGCGGGATACCTTCCTGGCACAAGGCAATCTGATGATGCTGGAGTATAGCAGATTACCCTTATAAAAAAAGCACTTCATGCCAGATAGATTGATTCACTAACATGTCTGGTGTTTGCGTACTCGCGTCACCCATCCCCAGTGGAACCCCTGACGCTGCGTTCGCAAACACCAGACATGTTAGTGAATCCATGCGCTAATAATAACGACCTGCGCCGATTTCTATAGCATATTGCGCGCAATCCTGTAAAAACTGTGCGCTGCTAAAGTACAGATACTCCTGGTATCTCGCACCAGCAATAACATCATGGCCAGCAGCAGCCGGCGCATGTCCAGGATGACACATGATCAGCCCCCCATCCCCTACTTCACGTATAAACTGTTGAAAATAAAGGGGGTAATTAGCAGCTTTTGCAAAAGTATACACCCCGGAGAAAGACGGATTATGCGGGATATGGTGTTTATTCAACAATTGTTTCAACGATGCCGTGCCTGTTAGACGAATAATCAGCTTTTTCAGCTCTTTCATACCAACCCGATGATCAACCAGCCGGACATACGAGCGATGCGCCCTCAATCGTTCTTCATAAACCTGTACAAAGGCATCCCGAATAATGGGAAACTGGTGGACATGCTGATGGCCATCGATAAAATCAGGCAAGCCTCCCACCCCCTCAATAAACCTATCCAGTTGAGCATGGCATTCCGCCACGACAGCCTGACGATCCAGCTGGCGCAAAAATGCCATCCTCAACAGGGTGCCTAAACTAAAAAAATGGCTTCCATGCGCCGCCCGATAGGCTGGCGACAGCGCCTCACCCTCTGTCAGATTAAAATGCAGGCCAATATCTGCCCTACCCTGAAACGGCCTCAGCCAGGCGGCATGCTCATGCCAGCAAGGCTCTGTGACCAGACAGCTGGCGGCCGACAGCCGCCCCTGCCCCAGTAAATCCAGAATACCTTGGGAAATGGCCAGCTCTTGCCCATAATCATCTGCACACAGTACAATGCGTTTCGTCATAGCCTTGAGAGTAGAGTAATCAAAACGTGTTAGCAACCCGCCACATTACATCCCCACGCCATACCTGGCTGCTAGATCTAGCCGGGCTTGCCATCCTGTTGATGGGTTTTTATACCCTGTGGCTAGGTCATTATCCCCTCTTTATCCCGGACGAAGGCCGCTATGCCCAGGCAGCGCTGGCCATGTTAACGACTGGCGACTTCATCACCCCGCGAGTCGATGGTGTTGCCTTTCTCGACAAGCCTATCCTCTATTACTGGCTTGAAGCAGCCGCCATGCACTGGTTTGGCGTTAATGAATGGGCGATCCGGTTTTTTCCTGCGCTCATTGGCGTATTTGGCTGCCTGTTTACCTATATTTGCGGCAGACAGCTATTTGACCGCCGCACCGGCATCCTCTCTGCGCTCATACTCGCGCTCACCCCCCTTTATTTCGGCGGCGCGCATTATGCCGACCTGAATATGGAAGTTGCCGTTTTCATCAGCTGCACCTTACTCAGTTTTATTACCGGCATCCAGTCTACCGGCTGGCAGCGCCACGCCTTGTTATTCTCTGCTTATCTATTCGCCGCCCTCGCCTTTCTTACCAAAGGGATGATAGGCATCGCCTTCCCCAGCATGATATGTGGTTTATGGATAGTCCTCCTGTGGCGCTGGTCCACACTGAAACACTGCCACTTGTTAACCGGCTTACTATTATTTACCGCGCTTGTTTTACCGTGGTACGTACTCGTGCAGCGCGATAACCCTGCTTTCCTGCATTATTTCTTTGTCACACAGCAGGTTTCCCGTTTCTTATCAGCCGGCAGTTTTAACAACCCTACCCCTGTCTGGTTCTATATACCCGTCATATTAATTGGCTTTCTGCCATGGTCACTCTTTGCATGTCAGGCAATCAGACAAGCGTATCATCATGTCTGGAAACAGCGGCATCAACATCAAACCACCCTGTTTTTACTACTCTGGATGGCCGTTATTCTGATTTTCTTTTCGACTCCCAAAGCAAAAACAGTCGGTTATATTTTCCCCGTGTTTCCAGCGCTGGCATTACTGACAGGACACTATCTCTCGTCCCACTGGAATAACACGAAAAAAAATCTCGTGCTATGCTGCGCTGCCATCAGCACTCTATTCCTGACTGTTATCTTGTTCATCTCTCCTTCACTAAACAAAACCACCACCCAACCTTTGGCAAATGAATTAATGCAGGTACTGCAGCCGGGCGATGAGGTCGTCAATTACTACAAGTTCTATCAGGATTTACCTATCTATCTGCAGCACCGCATAACATTGATCGCCGACTGGCAGGCACCTGACATTGCAGCACATGATAACTGGATACGTGAACTCTGGTATGGAAAAGAATTTCAAGACACGAGCACATGGCTGCTCAATGAACCTGCATTCTGGGCAAAATGGCACAGCAAGCAGCACGTATATGTCTTCCTGAATAAAAATCGGTTCGAACAATTCAAATCACACGCGCGTTATTATTTTTACCTTGATAGCTACCGTGATGTGATATTACTAAGCAATGAACCCACACTTTATGGGGCACGCTGGATTAGAAACTAATACGACTTAAACACCCACCATTTATTGGAAATAAATGTAAAAACAGGCAGCACGGCAAATACCATCAACAACGCAACAGGATAGGGAAGATGCAGCGATAAAAATATGTAATAAAGAAATTCATTCAAGACAAAATTAATTAACTGCACAAACAGCAGCCTCGAGAATGCAACACGATGCAGCACAACCGTCTCGCTAAATGTCCATGATCGATGCCCCCAGTAGCTCACCTGAAATGACACCAGAAACGCAAACGCATTTGCAACCAGAGGCTGCATACCAGTGAACTGCACCAGACTAACCACAATCGTAAAGTGGATCGCCGCCGCCGTCAGGCCAACAATACCAAAACGCATCATTTGCAGTATCATGACCTTGCGCTTACTCATCAAAACCTTCTTTTACCGCTAACAGATATTTTGGCCGCTGTTTGACTTCCGTAAAAATACGCGCGATATACTCACCCAATATTCCAACTGACAGCAGCTGAATACCGCCTAAAAACATAATAGCGACTACCAGCGTTGGAAAACCCGGCAAGTCCGCGCCAAAAATGAGTGTCACTGTGACAATATAAATGGCATATAACAATGACACGAGCGAAATGGTAAAACCAATCAAACCCCAAACCCGTAACGGCACATCAGAAAATGACGTGATACCCGTAATCGCAAGTTCTGTTAAACGCGAAAGCCGCCACGAACTGTTGCCTGCCGCACGATCGCTTACCTCAAACGGTACACCAATTTTTTTATATCCTACCCACGCATACAAACCTTTCATGAATCGCGTTCGCTCGGGAAATTGTTTCAATGCATCAATGATTTTTTTATCCAGCAAGCGAAAGTCACCAGCATTATTAGGAATATCAATTTTCGTGATTTTCTGCATCATCCAGTAAAACAATCTGGCAAAATTGCGTTTAACATAGGATTCTGATTCGCGGCTTTTTCGAGCACCATAAACCATGTCATATCCTTGCGCCCACTCCTTCAAAAATACTGGCAGCACTTCTAAGGGATGCTGAAAATCCGCATCCATCAGGATAGCCACATCACCGCGTGCATGCTCGATACCCGCTGTTAAGGCAACCTCTTTACCAAAATTGCGCGAAAAACCCAGCAGCTTGACGCGGCTGCTCGCTGGCAGCGCCATTATCCGGCTAACTGTCTGATCCTGACTGCCATCATCCACCACAATAATTTCATAGTGATTTGTCAGTGCAGCCAGTGTTGCATGCAGCGCTTCAATAAAAGATTCAACAACCGCTTCTTCATTGAATACAGGAACAACACAGGAAATAAAAACGGATTTATTGTCCAGCTGCATTTGACGTTGATTAATTTGCATACTTACTCGCACACGAATAATAAATGCCTGAAATTATATCAGGCATCTGCACAAATGTCAGGCATCCTGGAGCCGGACGAGCGGGCCTTGCAGCCGCACCAATCCGGCAAACACGCCTTGAATCTGCACTCTATGCGGTAAATACGCCTTGGGCTTCAAACTGGTATTTGCTGGAATGAGTGTAATCCGATCCTGGATTTGATAGGAAACCCGCTTCAGCGCTGCTTCCCGCCCATCAATCAAGGCAAACACCATATCACCCTCATTCGCTCGCTGCGCCAGGCGGCACACGACAAGATCACCATCAAACATCCCCTCTTCAACCATCGACTCACCCTTTACCTGCAGCACAAAATGATGGGTACTATCAAACAAACCAGCCAGGTCAATGGATTGCCTGTTTTCGATAACTTCAATTGGCACACCTGCTGCAATCCGGCCTAACAGAGGCAAGGAGGCGCGTTGCTCACCTTCCACCAGCTGAATATTGCGGTAACCCTTTTTGTGGAACCTGAGTCTCCCTGCATCGGCTAACGCATGAATACTACGGCTCACCAGACTAATCGATTTAGGGCTGATCCCTATTCCTCTGGCAATTTCAACCAGCGCAGGTGAATACCCATGCTCATTTATATAATCTTGAATAAATTGATAAATTTTTTGCTGTATTGGGGTTGTCATTATTTCACCTTTTATTCACTTACCATGGTAGGTGAATAAAAGGTGAAATAGCAAGCAAAAAGTAATCTCCCCGCTCGCCCAGAAGACCTGAGAAGAAAATTAATCTTTTTATGTCTGTATACAAATTTATCTTTTTGAATACATATGGTACGATTCGGCATCATGACAATAACCACCTGACAACATGCCGCGACTCAAACTATTCAGACTATTCAGCACAACCAAGACAAGGCCGGAAACAATCGTGATTCCGCTGCCATTTATTCCGCTGCAAGTGGATATCAGTGATATCGGCGAAAATGGTATGTTGCTGTCAGCCGAGACAATCGAGAAAGTGTTTACCGAATTAAATGAACAAGAATTACAAAGACATACAGACAGCCATAAAATTCTCATCCGCCACCCCAAAAAAAGCCTTTCTTCCTGCAAGCGATACAGTATTCTCAAAGACGGCGACGCCATTTATGCAATCTACAAAGGTGAAAAGCATCATAAACTACTTGGACGCGGCAGTTTTGGACGCGTTAAATTAATCCAGAACCTAAAAACAGGCGAATGGGGCACTTATAAAATCCAGCCCACACCAGGCATCATCGCCAATCAGCGATACCATCAGGAGAATCAATACAACATCGAAAAAGAATATAATCATCTTGCTGACCTTAAACAATCATGTATCGCGCCTGAAAATAGAACCAGTGATAAAAAAAATGAGTTGCAGCATAATTTCGCCATGACGTTTGTCCGTGGAAAAACAATTTTAAATATTGCTCAATCACAAAATACACGATATGACGTCATGCCAGTAACATTCTGGCTGCGCATTATCATTGAAATACTGCGTGCAGCGGATACATTACACACCACTCACCGAAAACTGCACCGTGATTTCAAACCAGAAAATATGATCTACAATCCTGCCAATAACACAGTCACCATCATCGATTTCGGCCACATGGTCAATATGTCCCCCGACACTGATAGCTATAAAGGTTATCTGACTGGCAGTCCAATATTTACTGACTATCCTTTGAGAAAAGCGTACAGAGATGAAAATCTCAGCAAAAAAACCTGCATGAGTATATTTCCATATAGTCCAAAAACGGAGTTATTTTCACTAGCCATCACAATCGCCGACTTGTTACAATTACTAGTTATACCAGTGGATTTTATAAGCTTCAATCCCGATGAGAGTTATATACAAGATCAAGATACACTATTATTTAACAGCAATACCCGCATCAAAAATGCTGCCCTGCGTCTTGAGATGGTAAACTACCTAAAACAAATGACTGATCACGATCCACAAAAAAGACCATCCACGATAGAGGCAATGGGATATTTCACCATGCTCTACCAGCAAGAGCTTACTCAACAGCCGCCTGCTGAAATTGTCACTATCCACATGAATGACTGGGTAACACTCACTTCTGATGCAAAGAAAACGACTATTGAAGCTCTGGCTAAAAATCCACAAGTATGGAAGGTATGTCTGATCGATTCCAGCAAACGCAACAATCGGGAATACAATACTGCCAGACGCTTATTTGAATTAGCCGGCATACCGGTGACAGATTATGTGCTGGTTAATCCAGCAAGAGAACAATTAAACACACAAGCGAAAACTATTATTCCTCAGCGCGAAAATGATCCTTCACAACCCGTAACATGCCGCGCACATGTATTCGCACCCTCGCTCCTCCTGGCAGCTAAAGCTGAACGCGCCAAACCTTTTTAAGTACGCCTTAATCCTGCCTTCAGTTAAAAGGTATATAATTATGAAGGTAGAAAAAAGGCGCCCAAATAAAATGATCCTTAATTTACAAGCAGTTAAAAAGTACATTGCTGAGACAACTGCAAAATGCCCCGCCAGTGCAGAAGGAAAATCAGTTGCTGGCACGCTCGCTATTATTCAATCACTCATCGAGTCATATGAAAAGTCATATAATCCAGCCTACCTTTACGACACCTTGCGGCTTATCGAATGCATTCAACTAGCTGACCTGAAAAGCTCGCTGGGCGGTCTTTTTAGCAACCCTGAAATGCGGCAGTTTCTGATTGAAAATAAGTTCTCCGTGTTCACCAGGTCACATCAAAGTAAAGACATACGCAACCATCACGGCATTCAATACGCCTTACCAAAGTCCGCCGAACCCATATTGGGGGCCATCTACAAAAAAATCTCCAGTGATTTAGGAAAAAACCATATCACATGGTTTCACTCACTCCCGGTGAATGAACATAATGAAGTCATGAACGATGAAATACGCAACTGGCAGCAATACATGGCAGGCTCACCAGAAAGTCCGACCTTGGCACATCGTGATTTTACGCGCGACATACGCATTGGAAATAATAGCCCTGCATCACTGCGTGCAGATACTCATGCCAAGACAGATGATAATATTAGAAATGCGATTACTCAGCTTGTTGAAAAATCATCGTATGGTGACAAAAAATCCATAATCAGTGCCTGGCTCAGCGCAAGGGGCGGACAAGAAATGAATTCCTTTATTAGCCTCATGATAAAAAACCAGCTTGCCTTTCGTATACCAAAAAGCACGCTTAATACCAGCGACCCAGACATCATACCGTCCATGCGGGCGGAAGCAAAAACATCAAACTGGTCACTGGATGAAAATGGGCAAGCAACTTTTAGCCTTGATTATCAGGTAAAAACAATTCAGTTTGGCAGTGAGAGCGCCTTGCTTAAATGCAGAGACGGCATTGTCAGAGAGGTATCAACTGACACGAATGAATTTGAAGCTTCACTGAAGAGTGTTGCCTATATTGCCAGCGTTGCATGCAAAGTCAAACTTGACGTAGACAGCACCGGCAATGTTACTCCCAAAGTGACGTCTCTTGTTGTCGTCAGCTATACCGATATGCTTAAACCATCTCCCAGCCTGACACCTAACAGCCAGCTCCCGATCGAACATCGCAAATCTGCTCCATTTTAGCCAATACATTTCTGGATAGAACATCAGTGAAGGGTTCCATTTTGTGTCACTATCGTCTGGCTGTTCGTCTGGCTGTTTGTCTGGCCGCTCAAGGGCAGATAGTAGGTAACGTGATCAACTGTTTTTTTACTGGCAAGAGAATAGGTATAAAGCTTATATCCAGGATTGTTACCATAAACAGGGCTGATAGAAGGCGTCCCCGTCACTGGAATTTCAATCGAATTATCGTACTGCAGCATCTGCACCCAGTCTGAATGCAAATGGGCCGCAAAAACCGCTGTTACCTGCGGCGCAAACTGCCGCATCACTTTCTGAAACTCATTAGCATCCTCTGTACGCCAGAACTGAATCAATGGAATACCACGAATGCGCAGCGTTGAAAACACATCAATACCTTCAGGTATATGCATCGCAATCCATGCTGTTTCACCTGATTTTTTAACCTCAGCCAACTGGCTGCGCAGCCATGCTAATTGCGCGGCAGCCGCGCTTTTCAAATCAGATCCGCGAGCTTTCATGGAAAACAGATTCGTATTGAGTACGATTAATCTCACACCGTGACTACCCGGCACATTCACCGCATAATAACCAGCATTTGAAAATGACTGCTGCATCGCACGCTGCTCAGCCGGATTTTTGATTAACGTTGACCATAACCGGCCTTCATCCTGAAAAAATGCACCGCGCACTCGCGTCGCATAATCCCCGCTATAAGAGTCGTTATTGCCAACGACCATATACACATTGATATCAGAAAAAGCATGCAGCAGTTCAGCATTAATAAACTGATAGGTTTTATGGACAAATGCCTGATAGCTCGCGGCATCTTTTTTGCCGGTATAATATCTGTATAAACGGCGATAATCATGTGCAAGCGTATCACCAAGCACAATAATAAATTTAGCATTTTTATTAACAACAGTACGCCCAACCGCACCCAAGGCGGATACAAGCAGCGGATAATTGGTATTCTGATGATAGGATGACAGCCTGGTATGGCCTGTACCTAATATCACTCCCCACTGACTAGCCGGCGCTTTATCCAGTTTATTGATCACCGCACACGGCCGGCTTTTATCGCAATTAATGAAAGGTGAAAAATGAATATCTGCCAGTGTGATAAAGTTTTCCGTCGTATCCGCATGCGACACCACACTCACCAGCACAAACCATATAAAACTAACGATTACAATAATGCGCTTACTATGCGAGAAATTCATTATTCATTATCCTTTTCGCTTTGCCCAGCAAATGGTCGCCGCAGCAACAGAAGCTGGTATTGCAACAAAATTTACAACAGGAACCATACTTGCCAGCAGTATGGCTGTTCCCATTCCCAGCGATTCCATACGCCGCCCAGCCATCCAGGTCCTCGTATCACGCAATGATACCTTATTGTTATCACTGGGGTAATCAATGTAAGTCAACGCGAGATGCCAGGCATTAAATGCAAACCAGAACAATGGCGCGGCTACTTGTATAACGGGTATAAAAAACAGAATAAATAATATGAGTGCTCGTGGAAGATAATAACACACGATACCCAGCTGACGCGCAATGTTACGCGGCGCATCCTTTATACCACCCAATAACCCACTGTCAGGAAGTTTAATGCCTGACAGTTCATACTGCACTCGCTGCGCCAGCAAACTGTTAAACGGCGCACAAACGATATTCCCCACCACTAAAAATGCATAAATAAACCCAAGAAAAAAACCAATAAAAAATAATAGCCATAATATCGCACTTAACCAGTGCAGCCATGCGGGTAGGAAATGCTCGAACCATACATTAAATTCCATTACATAATGCCGGAGCAGCATAAAAAAAAGAATAAAAACGGAGACATTCAGCAAAAATGGAATAACAACATAACGCCGCAATCCCGGTTTTGCAATCAGACGAAATCCACCAGCAAGGTGATTAAATCCAACTATAAATTGATTCACTGCAGCTAACTATCCTTCCGTTTTCATTTTCCGTATACACAGTATTAATATCAACGGAACAATAATATCCATCCACAACCAGGTACCAGCATTCCCAGTAGAAAAATTATTATATTCAACCAGGCGCCAGACATGGCCTAATGCATCACCCAACAGCCAAACCGAGCTGCCAACAACAGTTGCGAGACGAAAACCATAACTGGCTCTAAATGAAAAGATACCCAACACCCCAAATGCCAGATCAGCAACACCTACCTCGTACTGAAATGGGCTGATTTGCCAGCCTATCACTTCAGCAGCTATGTCAGGATAAAACACATGCATGATAAAAGTGTAAATACCATCCACACCCAGCCCAAATAATGCTACCCAGCGATATACAATTTCCGACTCCTGGATACTATGCCTGGCATAGCGATGCAACAGAATAAACAAGCCGGCAAGCAAAAACATCGTTAAACCGAAGTTGCTTAACGCCCAGCTTAGCAAATCACCTATCACCCCCAGACGTTGGTCCATATAGCACACGCTCCCATAATTAGAATCCAGCTTTCCGAATGCTATATGATTAGATATCAATCTGCCAGTGGTGATTCAAAAATTCAGGGACTCGATCTTCCAGCCAATAACGGGGTGCCCAGGGATAAGCACCAGACACAAATCCAACATGCCCGCCCTTGTCAGTCACTTCAAGCTCAATATTCGGGGATAACTCATGCGGCTGAGGAATAGCATCACTCGTCATGAACGGATCATCTTTGGCATGAACAAGCAATGTTGGTACCGTAATCGATTTGAGATATTGACGACTACTATTTTTTTCATAATATTCATCTACGGTAGAGAATCCATGCAACGGCACCGTATAATGACTATCGAACTGGGTAATTGTATAAGCATGCGCTAATAATTCCAGATCAATTGCTGGCGGCAGATGGTTGGGTTTACTCAGGAGCCGTTCGCGCGCGCATTTCAACAAATACCACTGGTAAAAACGTGAGAATCCTCGCTGAACTCTAAAAGCAACCTTACTCAATTCGTAGGGAACCGACACAGCAACCGCAGCAGATAATGGATTAGAAGCTCCACTCTCGCCTAACCATTTAAGTAATACATTACCTCCCAATGAATAACCCACTGCAGCGATCGGCACGTTCGCATCGCGGATCAAAATACGTTCGACAATATATGCCACATCTGTTGTTTCGCCTGGATGATATCCTCGCGGCAATCTATTTGGCACACCGCTGCAGCCGCGAAAATGCATGAACACACCGCGCCAGCCCATATCATAGATTGATTTCAGCATGCCTTTGGCATAATGCGAGTGAATCGAACCTTCAAAACCATGCAATATGAGGACAGTAGGACCTATACGTTCTTTTCCAATCCAGTCCAGGTCAATAAAATCGCCATCCGGCAATTCAATCCGCTCACGCTTGAGAGCAAGAGTCGTTTTTTCATGTTTACGTAATTTGCTACAGAGTGCAGGCCATATTGTTTGCAAGTGGGAATTATGCAACCACCAGGCGGGCTTAAAATGATTGTCATCCATTTCATTCTCCCTTACATTTAGCATACAAAAAATGCGTCTCGCTACGCAAGGAGGGAAGCAAAGAAAATAAAGGAGGGTTTAGATCAACAAAAATGCATAGTCATTATAATACAAATTTCAATTTTAGTAAATATGAATGTTAGCACCTGGCAATTTTTTCTTGATTTGATGACGAATTGAATCCCTAAATTCGCTCAAATGACCGCCATCAAAACGAAATTGCAAAACCAGCCACTGGCCCAAATATTTTCATGCTCCAGTCATAAAAAGAATCGCCGCTGCCTGTTGTATAATGCTGGTAAAGCAAACGATAGCCGAGATAGGTCGTTGTATTCGTCCAGAATGATGTAGGCGTATATCCAATTAAACCCTGCGCATTATAACTATAATCGGAACTTCTGTTTGTTCCACCCAGATCACCCGCCAGCATGACCTGCCAGGATTTTGTAAATGTGTATTTTAATCTTGCGCCAAGAATAGGATCAGTCCAGTTCTGGTTATCTGATTTACTCTCATTGAAAATAGGTGAACTAAATTTTACGGTTGTATTATTGACTGTGTATCTGAATCCTGCGTATGGCATCACTTCCATCATGTGCGTTGCCCCGCCGCATGAATAAGAAAAACATGTTTTATAAGCATCGTAAGATGCACCCGCACTAAAAATACCGTAATCGTTGGTTGCATCGACCGAAAACGGGCCGTCAGAAACGTTATCGCTCAACTGTGCATATAGCGCATTAACAAACAATCCCACATTACCTTTATGCGCATCCAGCCAAAGCATGCCGGCATAATTCAGTTTTTGAAAAATATCGCTAAAATCCTGGTCTAAATGAGCCGTCCTGTCCGCAACGCCCACCCTGCCGTTCATGTTAATTAACCACACATACGGTATGATATCAAACTGCCATGCATCATCTTTAGCTGGCAAATTAGCAGATGCCGCACACACTGAAAATGAGCATTGAAAAGCTGCTATCGCCATTAATCCAACACTGATTTTTTTTATCTTGTTTTCAATCACAGGCATCATCCTTGTTCAAATTTAAAATGCTGGCGCCATATTTGACGCCCGCATCCTACCATAGCTCAACCTGACACCAGATACATCCCATGCATGGTTATTGTTGTGGAGCAACAAACGTAAATATTTCTATATAATGAGATTCACTTCCATAATAGGTCAGCACAACACCTAAAACCAGCGCAAGAATAGCAAGCATGCGATACGTTGATTTCTTTTTTAAGACACCATTCATGGCACGAACAGCAAGATGCGGGAATAACATACGCACCAATCCTCTGATCAATGCCAGCCAGCCAACTAATGTCACCAGAACACGCCAGTCAGTTACCCAGATGTTGTGTGTCACAACCAGCAGTAACCCGGCAATCAACGAGATGGCGCCTGTCAAAAATAACATGGCGGGATCATTGCAGACTTCTTTAATCACTACTTTTACTTTTTTCTCTTTAACGAGCATGACGATGCCCATGATGAGAATGTATAAACCTAATACCTTGGCTAGAAAGATTGAATTATCCATTTTTCAGCGCTCCTAAATTAGCAAAGTCAGTCCATGACAACCTCTCCTATATTATCAGAAATTTATCAGAATGTTAGATTAAATATGCATGAATTTTGCGCAATGCCTGGCCAGCCTCACCACCCCTCCCTATAATTCATTTAACTTATTGTAAAATAATTGATTTTTTAAAAGCACCACCCAACCTCTGCCAAGGATAGTGATATAATAAAAGAAGGAAAATAAAGGGGGGTGCCATGTATATCTCTCTAAAAATGACAGGGTTGTTCGCCTGTATCATGCTGCTAACCACATCTGCGAATGCGGAATATTACCTTGTCTACCCGGATAGCATGGCGACCTGTGCTTCTGGTTGTCGCGCTGTTACTTGCCATTCTACCTGTTGCTCGGGCATCGCAATGGTACTGCATTATCGTGATACATGGCGCTCACACAACAGCGGCAAACTAAACCGTTATCGCATCGAACAGATATCAGACGCTTCATGTGTGACATCATCATGCTGCACCATGCGCCCCGTGCGCCGCAGCAGCCATGAGGGTGAAATCGTACGCATGCGCTACGACAGCGGCCCAGCTCGCGCACATTATGTAAATACAGCCATCGACCCTTATTATCCAGACATGGCGACTGGCGATGACGAAATCATGACAGACAGTGATATGAATAATCAATATTAACAATAGGTTAAGTTACTAGTAGCATTGCGCGTACTATTAGGGTGATATAATATAAATGGCAACCAGATTGGGGATCATTGCATTATGGAAATGATAGATGCTCTCAAATATGCTGTTGAACACAAGGCATCAGACTTGCACATTCTGCCGACGCACACGCCTCTTTTCCGCCTTGATGGCGACTTGCAGACTGTAGAAGCATTTTCAAGCGTGCTAAATGCTGAAGATACCAAAAAATTAATATTTAGCATTTTAACACCGGCACAAATTGAAATGTTTGAAAATAAACTCGTGATTGACGTTTCACTTGTCATTGAAGAGCTTGGCAACTTTCGTCTCAGTGTCTTACATCAATTACGCGGTGTCGCTGCTGTTTTCCGTATCATTCCAACTAAAATACCTTCGATCGATGAACTTGGTTTGCCGCGCAGCCTTAAACCATTAGTCAACTTGTCCCACGGTTTAATCCTTGTCGCCGGCGCAACCGGATCTGGTAAAAGCACAACCCTGGCTGCGATGATTAACGAAATCAACATCACCCGTTCAGCGCACATCATTACGATCGAAGATCCGATTGAATACATTTACACCGCTAAAAAATCAGCGTTTAACCAATGCCAGGTTGGACGCGACACAACCAGCATGGAATCAGCACTGCGTTCATCGCTGCGTCAGGATCCCGATGTTATTCTGGTCGGTGAAATGCGCGACCTTGAGACAATACGACTCGCGCTGACTGCTGCGGAAACGGGACACCTCGTATTCTCAACGCTGCATGCCAATACAGCGCCAACCTCTGTCAGCCGTATGATTGACGTGTTTCCAAGTGAAGAAAAGAACCGTGTGCGCAACATGCTCGCGGAATCGCTGCAAGCGGTTATCTGTCAGGATTTAATTAAAAAAGCAACTGGTGCCGGACGCGTGGCAGCGCTTGAAATCATGATTGCCACACCCGCTATCCGGCATATGATCAGACAAGATCAAACTGCGCATATTGAATCGACTATCCAGACAAATACCGATAAGGGCATGTGCACCATGGATCAGTACCTGAAAGAGCTTGTTTTAAAGAAACTGATTACTTCTTCTGCCGCACGCCTGCTTAGTCAAGCACGCAGCGGGTTTGCTGAAGAAAAATAAACTTCCTCTGAACAGCCACCGCACAGACAATACCCAGCGCCGTCAAAAGCCCAGCCTTGCATGTATGCAATACGGTATTTTCAATATACTTAACGTCACTAACCTGAATTTAATGTAGGACTTTTAAATATCTTTCGGATAGAATTGGCGCCCTTCAAAACGGATATACTATACCAGCAAGGGGGGTACAATGAATATAGGCCACAAACTCGCTGCAGAATTAAACATCAAGATAGAGCAAGTTGACGCAGTCATAGCACTGCTGGACAGCGGCGCTACCGTGCCGTTTATTTCCAGATACCGGAAGGAAGTAACCGGCGGTTTATCCGATACCCAGCTGCGGTTATTTGAAGAACGCCTTGTTTACCTGCGTGAACTTGAAGACCGGCGCAACACCATATTAAAAAGCATTACCGATCAGGGCAAATTAACAACTGAACTTGAAAATACCATTTTGCAGGCTGACAGCAAATCAGCGCTTGAAGACTTGTATCTGCCTTATAAACAAAAACGCCGCACCAAAGCCCAGATAGCACGGGAGGCAGGATTAGAACCTCTAGCTATAACGCTATTAAATGAACCAGCACATCATCCTGAAAAACTGGCAGAAACATATCTCTCGACAGAGCACAATATCACAACAGCAAAAGAAGCGCTGGAAGGCGCAAAACAAATTTTAATGGAACAATTTTCTGAGCATGCTGTATTACTGGGTTCGTTACGCCAGTTTATCTGGGATCGCGGTATTATCAAAAGCACCGTTATTAAAGGCAAAGAGATCGAGGGTAATAAATTTACTGATTATTTTTCTTATGAAGAAGCTATCAAAAAGATCCCATCGCATCGTGCACTGGCATTATTTCGTGGTCAGCGGGAAGAAATGCTATATGTTAATCTCACGTTGACAGAGGATGATACCAGTCACTGTCAAAATGAAATTCAACAATGTTTTGGCATCACAAACAAACAACGGCCGGCTGATTCATGGTTAATGGATGCGGCAAGCGCCGCGTGGCGCATCAAGATATTTCTCAAAATTGAACTTGAGTTACTTGCGCAACTGCGTGAAACAGCAGAAGAAGAAGCCATTAAGGTTTTCTCAAATAATTTAAAACATCTACTGATGGCTGCGCCCGCAGGGCAGCATATCACATTAGCATGCGACCCCGGACTACGCACGGGTGTCAAAGTAGCTGTAATAGACAGCACAGGCAAGCTGCTAGCTAATACGACCATTTTTCCACATGCACCGCGAAATGACTGGGATCAGTCCCTACAAATTTTACATAAGCTGTGCCGCGAACACTCTGTCAGCCTTGTCAGTATCGGCAATGGCACAGCATCGCGTGAAACAGATAAATTAATTACCGAGCTAAAAAAACGTTATCCCGAATTGAAACTTACCAGCATTGTTGTCTCTGAAGCTGGCGCGTCTGTCTACTCCGCATCGGCATTTGCTGCACAGGAATTTCCTAATCTGGATGTCACCTATCGCGGCGCTGTTTCAATTGGACGCCGCTTACAGGATCCATTAGCCGAGCTGATTAAAATCGACCCGAAATCGATAGGCGTTGGTCAATACCAGCATGATGTGAATCAATCACGGCTGTCACGCGCCTTACGTGCTGTTATGGAAGATTGCGTGAACGCCGTTGGCGTTGATATCAACACGGCATCAACACCTTTACTTGCCTGTATCGCTGGACTCAACGAAACAGTTGCGAGCAACATTGTTGCATACCGTGAACAACATGGAGCGTTTAAAAACCGATTCCAACTTAAAAAAGTGCCGCGTCTGGGCGATAAGGCATTTGAACAATCCGCCGGTTTCTTGCGTATTACCAATGGCGATAATCCACTTGATGCCTCAGCTGTCCATCCAGAAGCATATACTGTTGTAGAACGCATATTAGCAAAACAGCAGACATCGATAAAAGAAATCATCGGCAATGCAGCCATCATAAAAAAATTATGCCCTGCTGATTATGTCGATACAACATTCGGGCTGCCAACCGTCACTGATATTTTACACGAGCTTGAAAAACCGGGGCGCGACCCACGACCAGAATTTAAAACGGCTGCATTTAAAGATGGCGTGGAATCATTAAATGATTTATCTACCGGCATGATACTGGAAGGTGTGGTTACCAATGTTGCCAATTTTGGTGCTTTTGTCGATATAGGTGTGCATCAGGATGGACTGGTTCACATTTCCATGCTGGCTGACCGATTTATCAAAGACCCTAATGAGGTCGTCAAGGTTGGCGATATTGTAAAAGTCAAAATTCTGGAAGTCGATCTGGCACGTAAACGTGTTCAGTTAACCATGCGCCTGACAGAAACACCTGTACCAGCATCCGCGCAACGTCCAACATTCAAGCCGCAAAAACAATCCAGACAACAGCCATCGTTGAACACTTCAATGGGAAATGCACTACTGACTGCACTGGGAAAAAACAAATAAAAATTAAAAAATAAAGTGGATTAACTGAACCATAATTGTATAGGTTCAGTTAATCCATTGATAGTTCGATTTAATAGACGGGTTAACCGCCCTCACTCTACCTCTATCTCATTAATTTTATTAATTATTTTATCAACAACGTCTATAAATATGCCGCTTTTTATTTTCAGGCTAGTATACTCATCGTAATACATATAGTATTATATATATGAATACAAATTGTATTACATATGCAATATCAACGAGGCGCGTATGACAACTATCACCATTAGACTACCAGACAAGCTGCTCCATGAAATGGACCACAATGCACATGCTTCGCATATGCCACGCGCCGAGTATGTTCGTCGTGCTATTGAAAACATGAATGCAGAAATCAAGAAAAAATCTCGCGCAAAACGATTACAAAAAATCAGCTTAAAAGTGCGCGAAGAAAGTATGTACATTAACAATGAATTTAGTGATATTGAACATGACCCAGAAAATTAATCATGGCGAAGTTTGGCTTGCCAACTTAAACCCTACACGTGGCACAGAAGCAGGCCAATCAAGACCTGTACTGATATTTCAAAATCAGGCTTTATTAGATATTAATCATCCCTCAACGTTGATTATTCCGTTAACTACCCAAATAGTAGATGATGCAGCCCCGCTAAGAATACGTATAAAAGCAGCCGGTAAATTAAAAAAAGACTCTGATCTGTTGATTGACCAGATTCACGCAATCGATAACAAGCGGTTGATTTCAGGGCCATTGCTACTCTGTAACAGCAGTTTAATGGAAAGCGTATATCTGGCTGCTAGCGAAGTCATCGGGATGACTGAGTAACCCTCTATCAATGCGAAACAGAAATCATATCTCATTGACTATATTAATTATTAATTTTAACACTGCCTTAATATTGAGGTGGTAATATATTGATCAATATAATATACGTGCGGATGTGAGCCATGAGAGATCGTCAGAACCCTGCTATGCCCCAGTCTGAAAAACTTACCTGGCTTATTGGCGCGTGTATGTATTTTATTCTCAACATCAGCTTTATGCGCCAAACGAATGAAAATGTAAAACAGTGGGACACTATTCCATATACAACACTATGCGCATTCATCGTCTTGCCAGAGATACTGTTCACCTATGCCATATATGTACTACCCAGCGTTCTGATTGAAATAGGAAAAATACTGCATCATGACGCAGCAAAACAGGAAATCAAATTTAATAAAAAAATTGCATCAGCCGCAGCTAACGTAGATAAATTAACGATTGCCGGCTTCCCGGATGAACTTATTCCAGATGAATTTCGCTGTGACATGGTAAAAGCAATTATGTCCACGCCTGTTAAATTAACGGGAACGACACAAGTTTATGATCATGAACAATTACAAACCTGGTTGCGCCATCTTGGCCATACAGAGCAGGCATTTCAATTTCATAATATGGGCAACAACCAAACTATTACTTATCCAGATGACGTGCATCCCCAACTAAAACTACAACATAACATTCAAACCTATGTTAATACTGTCATCCAGCAGGTACAAATCATACGCCAGCAACGCAGCCAGCGCCTATTTGCAAGGCATGTACAACTCACGCCAGATGATTTTAGAATTATTCATGAACATGCCATGCAGGCTGTGCAAGGTGTGGCCTTCACACCATCCTTGACCCTTCGCAAATAAACCGATAAATTCATCCCTCACGCTAGCTATAGCGCTGTCTAAAGACTAAACACGAACAGATGTCTGACTGAGGGAATAGCCATGTGGTTTAAACAAATTCAATTATTTCAACTCAAACCTGCTTCTTATTCCATTGAAGCACTCACCAAACAAATTGAAAGCCTTTCGTTTATTCCATGTTTCCCTTCTACCCCTTCCAGTATCGGCTGGGTATCGCCGGTCGATGAAGAAAATGCGCCGCTCATCCGCTCGATCAATGGTTATATTATGATCTGCATGCAGGTAGAAGAAAAAATATTGCCTGCGACGGTCATCAAGCAGGAGCTCGACCTTAAAATTAAAAAGATGGAAGCGCTGGACAGCCGCAAAATCCGCAGCAAAGAAAAGTTATCCCTCAAGGATGAAGTCATCGGAACCCTGTTGCCGCGTGCTTTTAGCAAATTGAGCAAGGTATATGGCTACATAGATACTAAAAATAATTGGCTGGTATTAAACACCGTCAGCAACAAAATGGCAGAACAATTTATTTCTCTGTTCAAAAAATCAGTCACCGAAGAAGTAACGCCATTTGATACTGAAAAATTCACTACATCCATCACACCATGGGTTAAATCCCAGCAATACCCATCGGAATTTGGCATTGAAACAGCCTGTGTCTTGCAAGATCCAGAACATGAAACACGCATCATCCGCTGCCAGCATCAGGATTTATTCGCCAACCCCATTCAGGCGCTGTTAAATGATGGCTGCGATGTCATTCAGCTTGCACTGTCATGGCATGACCGGATTAAATTTGTCATTACCAAAGAGTTTACATTGAGAAGCATTCAGTTTCAGGATGAAATTCGCGAGCAGGTCAAGGAAATGGAACCGGAAACCAAATTGCAGCGCTTCGATGCGGATTTTTATATCATGTCTGAATTATTTAACTTGTTACTTAATGAACTTATCACTGCATTCACGCAGCAAAAGCAGTTAGCCGCATAGGAGGCTGGGTAACAACCTCCTACCCATAAACTTATCAGGCAGCCGGGCCGCCAAAACGATTTGACCCTTCGGTACCTTTGATAATCAGGAAATACAGAAGGACCAGATTAGCAATTGGAATCAAGCCTAACAACACCCACCAGCCAGACCTGTCACCATCATGCAATCGTCTGACCTGAGCAGTGATTAATGGGCATAGGTAAACCAGAAGCACCAACGTTGCCAGATTCTGGCTAATAAATGACGCAATAATCACCAAAATGACATAGGACAACACAAACCACCAGTATTCAGACCGTGAAGCTCTTCCATTAATATCTATATATTTCGTCATACAGGTTTTAACGGCGGGAATAAATTCCATGTTAACATCTCCTTTTTAAATCTGTTTAAACAGCATACCATACGGCTGTTCAATTACTATACGGTAGAATATGATAAATTTCATCATGCACATAATTTAATCATATTGACGGGCTCCAAGCCCTTTAAGGAACACAATGAAAATTAACGGCGAAAGAGACTTAACTGACAGCCCCTGCATAGGCATCTGCAGCTCAACCAACGTAGGCGATGATATTTGTAGAGGTTGTGGACGCACGGCTCAGGAAGTTATCGAGTGGAACACTTATACAAATGAGCAAAAAATTGCAATTAACCTGCGGCTGCAAAAGCAACCGATTTACGAGTAATCACCGCGACAGATAACATATTTAGCTGTTTGCGGCCTGTTGCGGCTGCGAGACAAGCATCTGCCTGCCGTCTTCTTTTCTTAAACACAAAAACAAAGCTCCCGCCATCAGCGTCATGACACCCAGTGTAAAAAACGCGTGATGGAATATATCCGGCGTTAACTTTAACGGCGTCAGTAAATGCAGCGAAAACAAACGAAGCAAGATGGCGGCAACCGCCACACCAAAACTTTGCGCCAACTGTTGAATCGTGCTGGTAATACTTGTTGCCGAACTCAATTCATCTTCATGCAGGTCAGCGTATGCCAGCGAATTTAAAGCCGTAAACTGCATTGCCGTTCCCAACCCAAAGATATACGTCATGCAAGCGATTAGGTGAAGAGGTGTATGTATACCAATGAATTGAAATGTCCATAACGATAGTGCCACAAACGTTGTATTAGCTATCAGAAAATACTTGTAGCCTAAACGGCGCATTAAACGCAGCGCTATCAGCTTGGCTGTAATAATACCAACTGCTATGGGAACTAATAGCAATCCTGACAATTCAGCGCTATATCCAAAACCAATTTGCAGCAACAATGGCAATAAAAATGGTACACCGCCAAATCCAAAACGCGAGCAAAGATTACCTATAACTGAAATCTTAAAAGTCCTGATACGAAAAAGTGCCGTATTAATGATGGGATGTTGTACTTTTGCCGCATAAATAAAATACGCGACAATCATCATGACACCTAATAATGCCGCCATCAATTCGGCCCGAAGATTCGCGCGTGTATCACTCAGCTGGGAAAGTGCAAAACAAAAAATTGCCAGGCCACCGCCAAATAATATAAATCCAATCTTGTCAAACGGTCGTACATGCCGCTGTGATCCATCTTTCAGGCCGTAGCCTGCCAATATCATGGCGCATATACCTACCGGAATATTTATCCAGAATATCCATGGCCAGGATAAATGATCTGTAATAACACCGCCAATATAAGGTCCAAGCATCACTGCTACTGAAACAACAATGATGACGGAGTTCATCGCTTCAACCAAGGCCTGCTGCTTAAACGTTCTGGCAATAATCAACCTGCCTAGCGATAACATGAACGCACCGCCCATCCCTTGAAAACAACGCGCTATCACAAGTTCAGTAAGCGTACTCGAATAGCCGCACCAGAATGAACTCACCGTAAATAAACCCATCGCCGCAATAAATGCATGCTTAGTTCCGTATTTATCCGCAGTCCATCCGCTTGTTGGAATAAATACAGCAAGACTCAATAAATAACTGATCAGCGCAATTTTTAAATCAATCGGGTTGACATGTAAACTACGGGACATAGAGGGTATGGCTGTATTGATGACATTGGAGTCAAGAACATCCATAAATAATGCAATAGACACGATAAAGATGGTGATACGCTTTTCGGTGATGAACCGCATTTTGTGAACCCGCCTGTCGCATTGATGTACCAACCACCGTTAATCACATTATAGCTACAACTAAAACAACGTTAAATGACTAGCTGCACTTAATGCTGATGATTCTGTACTTTCATGATGACCTTGAAAATCAACATCATTAGTTGTATTTTAGATCCTCTCTCATTTTTCTGAGCATTAATTAACCATTATGGACCGACTTGCTGCCCGGCTTTTATATTTTCTTCTTTTTCCTCTTCAAATAGCCATACGACTATTGAGTCGGCTGATGAGCCCGTTCTGGCTGCCCGTCAGATTTATTGAAAACACGCTGTATCTCTATTGCAAAACAGAACTACATAAAAAACGTCAACACTATATCAATCAAGCCATTGATAAATATACAAAACTTAACCCAGACCCGGCCGATTTACTATCATTTAAGGATAAGCTGGAAACGGAAGCGGACCGTGTATATGCCATTGTTGACCGCAGTATCTTACGTGAACGAATTAAACGAGGTACCAAGGTTTTACTATTTACGATCATTGCCTCCATTCTGGTTGTCGGCCTGCTCGCTGGATTTTATGGCGGCAGTATAGTGAGCTTTGTGTCTCCTATTGCCATGACGCTTGTTGCATGGGCAACTTCAGTATTGACCATTCCAGTCAGTTATAACCAGCGGGTAAAAGGCGCTATGGATACCGTTTATAATGCGTTTGCAAAAGCATACCAACAGCCAGGTCAGACGCTTCGCAGCCGCGCTCCCGCTGTTGCATTAGTGCCAGCTGATGCAGCCGATGCAGCAGACCCGCTGAGTTTAGCTGAACAAGGCCACGCGCCAGCAGCAGTGCAAGGTAGAGCCTCACAAACTGGGCTATGGGCTGCGCTCCCTCCCAGAGGTGGAAGCTGCCCGGAATTAACCCGACAACAGGCAAATACAAGTGACAACAGAGCAGACGATCATGCTCCTGCACTCAATCGATGTTAGCCATTTAACACATTCCTTACTTCGCCTGATTCGCAATTGACTCAAAGGTCTTTTTCGACAATCCATCCACAATCATAAAACGTGGCTGCGCCATCGATCTATCCTTTCTTTCCGCCGTGCGCGCATCAATACTGAATGCCATTTCATAGCCTGCTTTTGCTGCTGCCTGCTCAAGATACTCATTATAAATACCAAACGGCCAAGCTAATGACGTTATTTTTTTATTCAACTTTTCTTCCAGAATTTGTTTAGCTTTGACAAGCTCTGTATTGACAAATTTTTCATAACCAGCCGCAGACAATCTCCGTTTTTCCTGTTTAAAATTAGGATGTGAATAAGTATGACTTTGTATATCAAACAGACCTGTCTGCTGTAATGTTTTTAACTCATCCCATGTCATTGCATTTTTACCTTCCGAAATAGTCTGGGGATAAATAAATAATGTCACAGGAATATTATGTTTTTTTACGATGGGCAGCATGTATGTATAAACAGACTGCCATCCATCATCGGCTGTGATAACAACAGATTTTTCAGGTAATGATGTGCGCTTACCTTCTAAATAGGCGATAGCTTCCTGTAACGGCACAATAGTAAATCCATTATCTTTTAGCCATTTGATTTGCGATTCAAATTTTTGCGGCGTCATATTCATGCTGCCCGGCTTGACGGGATTCAAGTTGTGATAGCAAAGAATAGGAATTCGAGTGGATTTATCTGCAAATACAAGATGCGGCGATAACAAATAGACTATCAAAATAAAATAATAGAATAGACGGTTGGCTGACAGCATACGACGTCCTCCATGACTGATATCTCTATTTTACACAAACTCACGAACAATCTGTTGAGATTCTAGCTTTATAGTGCCAGTAATTTAACAAATTAATAAAAACTATTTTACATGCGCTGATTTATCAATAAGTTACATCGTAGCTGAGATGCATAAAAATCAGGTAAAATATACCTATAAGAATAAAAAAAGGGAGGCACCATGCGCGCACTAATAACAGGCATGTTAATCACATTAATGATTCCTCTGACAGCATCTGCATTACCAAGCCAAATTAACCCGCTAGGGGAACGAATGGTATTGGTAAGCCCAACTGAACATGCATGGGGCGCGTACGATGCGAATGGAAGACTGATACGCAGCGGCATTGCATCGACAGGTGCAGATTGGTGCGAAGACACTGGACGTGTCTGCCACACCAGAACCGGTACATTCCGTATCCGCTCATTAGGCAGCGCCAATTGCAAATCACCTTCATTTCCTTTACCGAAGGGCGGCGGCCCAATGCCATATTGCATGTATTTCAACGAAACACAGGCATTGCATGGCTATCCACATATTGACCGCAAAAACAGAAGTCATGGCTGTGTCAGAATGAGTAATAGCGATGCCAAATGGCTGCGACATAACTTTGTCAGGGTTGGAACCATTGTTGAGGTAGAACCATACTAACACTAACATCATTAACGAGTGTGCTGATACGCCACTCGTCAGTGATGCAATATTGTATCATCTGCCTGCCGCATGAGCCTGACGCTGCTCTGCAGCTTGTCCTGTCCGCGCAGAAGGCGCCGCACTAAAGAAGCTGCCAACATAAGAAACCACACTTGCAGCACAACTCCACCAGCTTTGCGTCTCTTCCTGTTTAACCGCTAAAATGTGCGTCTCTTCCTGCTTGATCGCTGCAGGCCGCCAATTCCCGGAAGCTTCTATCCTTGCAGCTTCACGCTGATCAAGACGCCTGACGCCGTCAGTTAGCGTATTTAATGCGGGATCCAGTTTTGCCAGATAAGCATTAATTTTTTGATTAAGAATACAAAGCTCATCGAGATTGGCAACACGATCAGCCTTGGATTCAAGTTTTGCAGCTTCTTTTTCAACCCAGTTAACAATAAGATTTAGCTCTTTTAGCGCGGGTGATTCAGGCAGCCTTTTGATACTTTCACGTAAATGACCCAGATATCTTCCCGTTTCCTGCCATCTCATCCACAAATTCCGATAATGTTCAATCAGCTCATTCAATACACTAATACAACCCGCTGTACTGTGAAGACCGGCAAAGATGTCCAGCCCTATCATATCCGTATAAACTTTTATAGCTTCTGCACAATCCCCTATACTGGCAAGATCCTGTCTAAACAAATCCATCATGGATTGCAAACGTGAAACGAGCGACGAAGAAGCAGGCACATCATTTTTAACATGCATCACTTTATTTGCATGCTGCGCTAATACACGCGCACGCAGTAAATCGTTATGAAATGCTTTATCCACACTAGCAAGCCGGCGCTCCCATAATACCTGCTCAAACAGTATAATCGCTTCATCCAGTGACGGCCGCTTATCGGGACATCTTGAAACCATTTTACCTAGCAAATGTTGAATAGCTTTTTTATGCTGTTTATTCAAGCTGCCATGCGGCGATTTTTTATCGATGGAATCTATCTTGGTAAACAAATGTGTAAACTTGCATTTTTTGGATGAGGCTACCTGTTTTTTTCTAAATTCTGATTGTAATTTTTTGCTTTTCTTAAAAAATGCATCAGTACCTATATTTTTATCTTGCCTCAATTGGTCCAGCTTCTCTGCTATCTTTGCAGCTGGGTTTTCATCAGCTCCCAAAATATCCCTGGCAATCAAACAGGCTGCACTGAATACATCACTAGCCTGTGTTTGCGGCTGCATGCAATGTACTTCTGGTGCTTCATAAAATGGTGTACAAATAATAACACCATCTTGCTTATCTGCCAGACGACTTCCATTCAAATCAAACCAATACACACTCACACCTGAAGGCCGCATTTCAACCTTCATATTGTCCGGTTTAATATCACGATGAACAACACCAGCATCGTGCACGCTTTTCAATGCTTTCAAGGTAGCCAGTGCGATCTCCAGACGTTGTTGACTATCACAATCATCTGTTACCATGTCGCTCAAATTCTTCCCCGGCAGATGGCGCATAACGATCATACCTTCCTGAACGATCATACCTTGCTGCGCAGGCGGAAAAAATACCGGTTTATGCATATGCAAATAAGGTAAACGCTGCCCTGTGACATATTCATTAATACTTTCCGCACCGCGCTCTCTCACATAAGACGCAGGGTATTGAATCAGTTTGCCAACACGATGAACACCCTGATAATACTTCAGTCTGTTATCGTAAGCCCATGTCAGCGTACCAAGAATGTCATATACAGAACCAAATCCGCCCCTCCCCAGGATTTCACCATACACTTCATAACAGTATTGCGAGTTGTCACTATGCCGCTGCCGCTTCACCAGTGTATGAGTCAATTTGATGTTATAAATCTGACCAAATGGCGGTTTTTTCAATTTTTCACTCAGAGACGGATCAGGTGCAAAACCAGGTAAATTTAAACATGAATATTCGGTGTCCTTTGTGTATCTAAGCACGGTTAACCGTTCCCGATTAAGAAAACAGCCAAGTACTAATGCCTCATCTGCAGACATTGCCGTCGGGTTAATTGTAATCGTACCTGACCTGATATTCATTGCTATCGCACCCCTCCAAGAATTGATCAAAATATGACAAATAAACAGTGGTATAATATAGGAATGGGGACTAAATTTCACGGGTTTATCATATGGCTAGCACATTTGAGCAGTTGTATTCACATTACACAGAAGACAAGCGGTTTCAATACCGATTGCTTGATAAACATTATAAAAACGATGCGATTGAAGTCATGACTAAATCATTTTGTGATTATGAACCAATGACAAAATTTATTAATATGACATATGAAGAATTTGAGCCATTTGCAAACATTATCATTGATAAAGCTATTGAAGATAAGTTAAGTGTTGTAGCACTGGATGGCAAACGTATTGTTGCCTGCACAGCAGTAGAAGACCTGATTGATCCCGCACCTATCGATCTAAACAAGCTAACACCCAAGTTCAAATACATATTCAGTCTGCTTGAATCACTCAGCGGCCCTTACCTTGCTGATAAAACAATTGATAAAAACCACGTGGCACATTTGTTTATTACTGCGGTACACCCTGATTATCATAAGCGCGGATTATCCAGACAAATTAATTTTCAATCAATCAAAGTTGCTATGCAGCGAGAATTTGATTTCATGCTGTCAGAATTAACAAACTGGTACAATGAAAAAGGTTTAATCAAATATCTAGATACCAGATCAAAATTAATTGGCCGCGCCATTTATGATCAATACCATCATGAGGGCATTTATCCATTCAAAGGACTCACTGGAGAGGCGCATTCCTATATTTGGCAAATACAAGACAATAATCAGCTCAAAACCAACCCTCATTCCAGTAAAAACAGCATTATTATTTAATGCCTCGAACATGACATACACATCACCTGGCAACAAATTCACATCTTGAATTACCTACATAACAGGTATATCCATCTTCTGTTTTTTGCCAGTAAGGCTTCGTTATATCTGATGGGCGATAATGCCCAGATAAATGATATGATTCATAGATACAACCATAATAGCAATATCGGTATTCGCAACTTGCGCTTGCGCTAGCGTTATCATGAATAGATGCAAAATAGAATTCTTTACCTAAATAACTACTCTGGCAAATCTCTGCATTACTCAATGACGGTACAAGTAGAATCAAGACAACCAGCATTGTAGTTATTATCTTATTCATCTAGATCCCCTCTTAATTTTAATTACAACATTATTATTTTGCACCTTAACGACAGATGCTATTTTAAATTGAAAAATAAAGCCTGCTACCGTATTTATACGGTACGACAGCGTAAAAGGCTCCTCTGAAACGTTGAACCAGCCTTTATTAATGAGATACAATGACGTACGCCAGCATCTATTCCACTCGACAGAATGTAACACTATGATTAAATTAGAAATGACTAGCCTGTTACAACAGCTACCCGGCAATATTGGCTGGAAAGACACTCATTTTCATCATGCTGGCTGCAATGACAATCTGGCACGCATCTTGCAATTTTCTCATCCTGACCAGATCATCAATCTCACTGATGCTGATCTGCCAGGCAGCACTGAAGAACTATATCACTATCATAAACATAATGATGAACTAGCATTGGCTGGGCACACTATCAAGGCCATTCACCAGTCTTCGTTTCCATATGATGGGTCCCTATTTCTCTTCGTCAAAAAACCATTGCTGGATTCGGCAAATCAAATTTGCGGCCTGCTTTATCACTGCCAGGAATTGGCATTTAATGATTTCATCTCCAATCTATTTGAAACAGATAAGCGATACTCAACTTCCTCTAATCGGTATTATCTCGAAACATCAACTAATACCCGCAAATTATCTACCAGAGAACTAGAATGCCTGTTTTGCACCTTGCGTGGATTAAATGCCAAAGAAACAGGAAAATGTCTCGGATTGTCTAAACGAACCATTGAAAGTTATCTGGAAAACATCCAAAATAAATTTGGAGCGACGACAAAACAAGAGTTAATCATGATGGCAACATCAGAAGGCTATCGAAATATTATTCCCGAACGATTCCTTACCAGCGGAAAAAAACTATTCAACTAATTAACCGTCCTCAATAGCTCACTACCGTATAAATACAGTATCGCATTACTACTAATCGATTATAATTTCCCACAATATTATTAGCCAGAATCATCAGGGTATACTATGTCAACAACCAGACAAGTTAAATGGGCTATTCTGGGCACCAGCCAGATTTCCAGAACAATGGCGCAGGCTATTCAGGCTTCAGATACAGCTAAACTAATCGCTGTAGGAACTGGCACCCTGCCCAAGTCTGCCGCAAACGCGACAGCCTTTGCACGTGAGTTTTCTATCCCCACCGTTCACAAAAGCTATCAAGCTATACTGGATGATCCTGAGATTGATGTGGTTTATATTGGACTCGCCAATCACCTTCATAAAGAATGGATCATACGTTGTGCTAAAGCTGGAAAACATATCTTATGTGAAAAACCGCTTGTTCTTGATTTAGAAGAAGCAAACGAAATCAAAGCCATCATTGATCACTATCGTGTCTTTTGTATGGAAGCACTGATGTATCGTTGCCATCCTTTTATTGATGAGCTGAAACGCTTGATTAACGATAAAACTAATGGCATCGGTGATATCAAATCAATACATGCGGTTTATTATTCTAATTTCGCCAAGTATGAAAACCCGATTGCCGGAGGCGCTATCCGCAACCTTGGCTGTTACCCCGTTTCATTAATACGCTTGATAATGAATCAGGAGCCTATCGACATTCAGTCGCAGGGAATACTTAATCCCGCACACACCAGTGAAAATCTGGCAGCGGCAATCATGACATTCAATAATGGTGTTATCGCACAAGTTACCACCTCCAATAATACAGATACCTGGCATCAATTTGATGTGGTTGGAACAAAAGGGGTATTGAGTGTCAAAACGAATCCGTGGCAAGCAGAAAATGAAAGTATTGTCGTCATTCGTCACGACGGCGATGAAAAAACCTATCGGTTTTCAGCCGAAAAATCATTATATACCTATCAAATTGACGCCGTGAATCAGCATATCTTAACACGGCGATTGACGCCAAATGCAGATGCCATTACCTGGGAACATAGTCTTGGTAATATTGCAGCGCTCGAAAAATGGATTAAACAGGTGAATCCGCCTGCACAAATAAAGTTCTTGCTAACTCATTAATTAGATAGAGCCGCATAATAAAACCGAATCATTCGTATAAACGCATCCGTTCCATACCGTTCATTGGTACCATGAAAACGCACCATATCTGATTGCGTCACAACAACAGGCAAAAAGCGGTAAACATTATCTGCTATCGCTGTAAAATGTCTTGAATCTGTTCCACCCGTCATGACAAATGGTAAAACCACTATATCATTATTATAAGCAGCCTTCAGATCAGAAGTCAGCAATTGATACCCAATGCCTGTTGTTGATGAGACAAGTGAGGGTTGCGACTGGTCTATTCTATCAACGTGTATATCCTGGTTATTGATGGCTGATTTAACATGACTAATGATTGACTCAGCAGAGTTAAACGGCGCTAATCTGAAATTAACAATCGCTTCCGCATGATATGGCAACACGTTTGTTTTAATCCCTGCATTAAATATGGTTGGCGCCTGCGTTGTATGCATCATCGCAGCCATTAACGGATTATCAGATAGCCGCCTGATGAGCAATGGCTTACACAACCATAAATTTGCCACACATGCTTTAAACATAAATGATTGATACGGTACCATGGTTTCTAAAAACATTCTTGTTGGGCCCACAATGTCTGATGCAGGTGGATGCGCAAGAATATTGCTGATAGCTTGACTCATTTCTCCTATGGCAAGATACGCTGTTGGCAACGAAGAATGTCCTCCAACGGTATCCACCGATAATTTCAGATTTAGTATGGCTTTTTCAGTCACGCCAATTAATGCCACGGGTTTTGATATATTGGGAATTAATCCACTGGTTATCACACCACCTTCATCAATGACATATTCAAAATGTATCCCCCGGCTTGCGAAATACTCACTGGCTTTGACGGCTGTTTTCCCGCCAATCTCTTCATCATCCCCAAAATAAAAATACGTTGTACGACGCGGGACATATTCATTTTGAATTAACGTCGATAGGGCTTCAAACAGTGCTGCCAGCGATACCTTATCATCCAGGGCACCCCGCCCCCAAACATAGCCATTCGAAATAGCACCGCTATAAGGTGGTTGTTGCCAGGCGGCTTCCGTTCCCGGCGCAATGGGTACAACATCCTGATGCGCCATATACAGCGCAGGCTTCAGCGCCGCATCCCTGCCCTGCCATTTAAATAACATGCCATATCTGCCTATGGGCGTATATTCCAGCTTACTAAAAATCAATGGATACGCTTGCCGAAAATAATCATGCAGTTTCTCAAATTCAACAGCATGATCTTGCCCGTCTTCAGTTGACTCTGTTCTGAATGTCAAAATATGACTAAAATTAGCTAACGCCCTTTGTTCATTAATATCAGGTGAACGTTCAGTAAACGAAGGCAGCCCACGCGATTGCGGCGGTGAAAACATCATTGCCCTAACCAGCACGACGGCTGCCAAAACAATTACAACCAGCAAAACACTTGTCATCACAAACCGAACTATTTTCATGGGCATATACTTTCCGTTGTTTATTTTATTACCATCAATGTGTTGTCAACAAACCCTGGCAGAAACCGCCACATATGGTACATTGACAGTTGAATCCATGTCCAAACAAAATAATAAATCAACATAAAAGGCGACAACTTAATCGGGAGTGATAGGTCAATGTTAATACGTTATACTGCACCAGATCCTAAGCTGGAAAATGTTACCCGATTCCCTCTGCCGCAGAAAAAATCACTCGCTATGGCAGATAACGTACTGCCCGTTTTGAATCACACTGTACCTGAAGAAACACGCGTCCAATTAGCAAAAATACTAGACGATTCAGCGTTAGTTGTTATGCGGGGCGTTATCAATACTCACGACCAGGCTGTATTAGACACCATTTCAATATCACCAGCATCAGTGTCAAGCAAGCCAGCTAACAATCAACATTACATTATCAGATTTTTTGGAAATAACCTCTCATACATGGAAAATCTGAATCAGCTCAAAATCGATGCTATTAGATTAGACTGTACCCTCATTGGATTTGATTACAGAGGCGTCAATAATAGCAAAAAATTACCCGAGCGATTTGTTGACTTAGTTGTTGATGGCTGCGCACAAGTGCAAAGATTACTGGATCAAGGCATCAGTCCTAATAAAATTGTATTGGATGGATATTCGTTAGGAGGAATGGTAGCCGTTATAACAGCAGCTATTTTTCACGACAAAGGCATGCCTGTTAATATATGGTGTGATCGCACCATTGCCTCATTATCTCTCGCTGGCGCGGAATATTATCATGCAAGATTACCCTGGCTGCTCAAAGGAAAACTCACGAAATTAATGCTATTAAAAACTGCCGCACAACAACTAGGAGGCTGGGAAATAGGTGAAATGGTCGTTGATGCATACAATTCCATCCCAGGCACTCATAAATGTTCTATGGTCGTCGCGGAGAAATCAGCTCATTTACAGGGCGACGGCATTCATGCCCCTCAAGTTTTTCTTAACTCAAAAATAAAAGCGCACGAAAAAAGCTTAGGGTTTTCTACACGTGAAAAAGTAGCTTTTCCATCAGCTGTAACACTGTTCACTCCCTACAGCCAAAAGAGAGTCGTTGGCCACACAGCGCCAAGAAATTGCCTTGTTAGCGCTAACGATCCAAGTAAAACAGGACAAGACTTGTTTGATGGATTTATCAGAAAACTTCAGGGTTAGGAATAAACCTGATGCGGCTTGATTGAGCAAGTCGCGGGCAGGTCAACAATAGGAGCAAATGCGCCTATCGTTACACATGACAATTGACTCCATACAACCAGGGCTATTAAAATGCGCGCGATGAATTTTTCTACTCAACATAAGGCTAATGGTTAAAATGAAATCAATAAAACAAATTACAGTAGCGATATTGCTATTATCAGGCAGCTCACTTGCATTTGCAGCAAACACCATCCCAACCTGTCCAACAGCTGAGCAATTAAGAGAACAGGTAAAATCATTCGCGTATGCAACTGAAACAGAGCAAGATCCAACCACATGGAATGTTGTAGCTAAACCGTTCTCAATAGAAAATATCTCATGGGGTGTGGTGGCAACATTTACCACCAGATATACCGATAGACCCGAGCAAGCCTTAGGTGAAGGCATATACCGTTTTAATACTTCTCCATTGAACTACCAACCCACCCCAACATGGGATGATAACAGACGCGCTTACAAGTGTGATTATACCCCAGCACAAGGGAATATCACTGTTGAAGCAATTACACCACCCGCCTTCGGATTCGCAAAATCGATATAAGCAAGTACACCCCGGATTAGCGAAATGTAATCTGGGGTGCGTCTTTATAAGGTTATGGCCGACGATCTACCACCGTCGTATCATCTTGTTCTGCTGGTCTGGCTGCCTGTGCAGCAAGTGATGGGACTGGCTCAGAGGCTGGTAATGTCCCACCAAAGATTTTTAATCTTGCCGCACGTATTTTTTCTGCATTAGGTGTGGCTTCGTCATTTGAACTTGATGCAGCAGCAGCTTGCTCCTGCTGTT
>CAZOVT010000011.1:898-42216 GCA_964583565.1 uncultured Coxiellaceae bacterium | reverse complement strand
GAACGAGAAATTACGTCTTTGCAAATGGGTGAGTGGGTCATGGAAGAATTACATCAACTGGACCAGGTGGCTTATGTGCGATTTGCCTCTGTCTACCGCTGTTTTCAAGATATTGATGAATTCCGACAAGAAATAAGCAGACTAACACGACATGCCAAACGAACCAAAACAAGATCAACCCGCTCCAGCGATTAAACCCATGAGCCCTGCTGCCCGCCGTAATGCGCGCCGCTATGCATTGCAGGCAATGTACCAATGGCACATAGCGCATACGTCGATCAACGATCTGGAAGCAGAATTTTTGAAGTACCACATCGATAAACAACTGGATATGGCCTACTTCAAAGAGTTGATTCATGGCATACCCAAGCATCAGGACGCCATTGATGCTGAAATGCAGCCATTTCTCGACCGGCCTCTGGATGATATCGACCCTATTGAACTATCCGTTCTTCGTCTTGCCATTTATGAATTACTCAAACGACCTGATGTTCCTTATCGTGTCGTGATCAACGAAGCGCTGGAACTGACGAAGAAATTCGGCTCTATCGAAGGATTTAAATTTATCAATGGCGTACTGGACCGTGTTGCCAGAAAAATTCGTGCGACTGAAGTGGCGATGAAAAAGTAGCACCTTAACATAGCAGGATGAACAAGGAAGAATAACCGTGACCCCATCCACGCTGATCAATGCATTTAAACGCATCAAATTACGCACCAGCAAAAAAGATGCGCCTCCCGTACCAGAGATCGTCTGGAAAGACCCTGTCTGGTTCTTCGCATTTGGTCTGGGCAGCGGGGCGATGCCCTTTATGCCAGGTACGTTTGGCACCTTGATGGCTATCCCCTTTTATCTGCTGCTACAGCCTCTCTCGTTAACGGCTTATCTGATTTTTGTTATCGTGTTTATCGCTGCAAGCTCCTGGGCAAGCGAGCGTTGCAGCCGTGATATTCAATTTCACGATCATCCCGGCATGTGTATCGATGAATTTGCCGGTTTTTTTGTCACCATGATTCATGCTCCACATGGCTGGGGCTGGGTTTTATACGGCTTTCTGCTATTCCGTCTCTTTGATATCTGGAAACCGTGGCCTATTCATGTGCTGGATGAAAAAGTTCACGGCGGCTTTGGCATGATTTTAGATGATGTCGTCGCAGGCATTTTTGCCTGCATTATCATTCAACTGACGAGCTGCATACTATGAACCAGCTAACAACATGGCTGCCTGCCGCACTGGTTGCATTATTTAGCTTTGGTTTCTGGGGGTTTTTTTCAAAACTAACGTTGCTCCACGTTGATTCAAAAAGCGCGCTGGTTTATCAAACGCTTGGCGTACTCATTGTTGGCTTATTTACCTTTTACATGCTGAATTACAAGCCCGCGACAAACGTCAGGGGGATTTCATTCGGCATATTAACAGGTGTTGCTTATGGTATTGGCTGTCTTTTTTATTTGATTGCGGCGGATAAAGGTAAAGTCACCACTGTCGTCACCATGACTGCGCTATATCCGCTCATTACCATTATTTTATCGTACCTGGTACTGCACGAAACCATCTCCATCAAACAATATGCAGGTATCGCTCTCGCGCTTGCTGCCATTTATCTGATGGCATGAGGCTGCATGAAAAATAGTGAAAACACCACAACCATTTGTTAAATAACAAGTTATTCACATAAGATTTCCTTAAGAATTCTCTGTTATGGTTGAATGTGAGTGGCAGAGGATAAACATAATGGATACAAGAAATTGCGACACCAGCAGCGAAGATCATCACGCGAAGAATACGAGCAGCAGCAACAAAAAAAGAGTAAGCTTTGACTTTGTTGACCCGACCGCCACACAAGATAGAACAGATGCTTGTTGTACCAGCGAAGAACAGCCGCCACAAGAAACGCCACCCGCACTGTGTGACTTATCAGGCAGTATGTTTATACCAATCCATCCAGCGCCATTACCCATTAAACAGCGGCCTGAATTAACCTACACCAGCTTGCAAAAATTAACTGGCGGCACAGTTGCCAGCTTTCATGATATTTTTCGAGCATCAAAATCTGCCTCCGCAGGCTCTACTGCGAGTTTCTTCTATAAAAAAAATCAGGCTAATTCACCCTTTATGCCGGAACTGGAAGCTTTTTGCTGGGGCTGCTATCACTTCCTGATTCCAGATTACGTTCCGCAGTCAACACGCGCAGTCTACGATAGTAAATTACGCGAAAGCAATTATACCGGTGTCAGCTCAAAAGCCATTTCCAACTTCAAATCAACAAAAGAACTCCAGCTCACAGAAAGTGACCTCGTGTTACCCATACTTGAAGAAGGCATCACGATAGAAGACATCGAAGCACTGGACCATGATCTGCAAAATGATTCTCAGTTCAATGAAAGAGATGACGATGACACACTAAAAAGTGTTTGTATCAACAGCGGCACATGGATACGCGTCACCGTTGGGGATTTGAAACGGTTTCGAATCATGAAAGGACTCGCATCAGGCTTGATGGCAAGTTATTTATTTGAGGAAGATGATCTCCACAGGGGAAATATGTCCCGCCAGGGTGAACGCATCGATTTTGATGGTTCGCTTTGGTCTATCCTGTCAAAATTCAAATCCAGCAGCTACCTTGACAATTTTTTTCGTTCGCGAAATGCGGATCAACGCTTTGTTGTCCACTCTCTCGATATTCAAGAGTTTCCAAATCTGACTCATGCATCACCGTATTATTGGCCAACCAGGCCAGTGACGACAAGCAACAAAATTGCCACTATCGTTTCCAGCAACCCCTGGAATACTGACGAAAACAAAACCTACCAGATGCTGTCAAAAAACCCCGTTTTTAACTATTTCAAATTCCGGACGCTGCTTAAATTCATGCTGGCGGGTGCAGATATTTACCTGCACATTGCTGAAATGCACGTTCGGCTCGATGCGGTCTATCAAAACAAATTAATCATTAATGAACTGTTTGAACATTTGCGCGATCGAGTTCAGAAAGTCAAGGAAGTTGTCATTGCCATGCCCGAATTTGCCGAATTTATCACAAAACATGGGGCTATCGCTTTTGAGAAAATTAAAGATGACATTGAAGTACACAATCAACACTACGGAAGAAAAGGCGATAAAATCAACGAGACATTGCGCAATCTGGACAAGAAAAAATCCGATGAAATCAGGCTCCTTGCTAAAAAACTCAATATAAGATTTCACCCGGCAAATGATGACAAATTTATAAAAGACCAGATTATCCTTATACTCATTGCAAGAAAAGAATCGTATCAGCATCAGTTAATTGATTTAAATAATGTTACTGCGAAATACAAAGAAATCACGCGCATCATCACTAAAAAACAACAGGGCGAGCAGCTTTCTGCTTTTGCGGCCGCCAGTGTGCCCAATTTTATAGCGGGCTTGCAAGCAAGCATGAAAGCGGAGGCCACGCCTTCAACCCATCCCATTTTTCGTGCCAGCTAACGATGTTGTGATCATTATCGCAAAATGACAGTGCACGCAAGGGGGCGGAATATGTTACTCATTCGAATAGCCTGATAACATTCAAATCGGGAAACTGAGTCTTCACCTCATTTGCATCTTGTTTCTGAAATAACAATTTCAGGTTCGGGCCGGCATCCTGAGTAAAATATAATCCCAATCCTTGCTGACGCAAACGCCAGACTGTCTGCATCGCTGCTATCGTTTCCGGCAAGAAATAACAAATCGGCGGCCAGCTGCTTAACATCGTGGCATGCATGGACAAGGCATTAGATTCAGCCGCACCGCCCAATAACGAAAAGTTTTTTGTCTGCAGCGCCTGTCTGATAACAACCATGTCCTGCATCACCTTTTGCGGCCAGGTACGATAAAGCAAGCTGCTATTGATTGTATTTTGCATCGCGGCACGAGATGACAGGGGTTTAGGGCGATCTGATATATTTAAAATACCTATCATTAATTCCGGCCATTGATGAGTCAATTGTTCAGCATAACTGTCCATCCCATCTGCCTGCACGCCTGCATGCCATTCCACAAATCCTGTCCACAATGAACGTGCCGCGCTTCCGCTTCCTAATCGCGCTAAAATAGATAACTCTCGCTGCGCCAAACGCCATTGAAACAAATCATTGAGTGCAGACACCAGCGAGGCAAAACCGCAAGCGGAAGATGCCAGACCTGCCGCAACCGGAAGATTCATGTTGATATCCATGTGCAGACACCAGGCAGACTGCGTTCTAAACAAATCAAGAAATGCCTTCACTCGCTGAAAAAAATCGGTGCCGGGCTCAATAGCTTTCCCATTCAATATCACAACATCTTCTGTACCATCACAAATACTGAGCGTAGTCATCGAACCCATATCAGGCAACGTTACCGACAAACTGGACGTCACTGGCAGGTTCAATTCACTATTACGTTTACCCCAATATTTACATAATGCAATATTTGTCGGCGCAAATGCCAGGCCCTTGCTTTGTTTAGGCTGAAAACCCGCCTCACCATGCGAATTAAATATTAATTTGATAACATCAGCTTTTTTCACAATGCACTCCTTGCAGTGTCATTTCCGCCATAATTCGCTGTATACCATTTCGTTCGCCAACATAATCGAGCTTATCTGGTAACTTGCCTAAGCCAACAACACAATCACCCAGACCCGATCCCGAAATTTTTGCGCCTGTTATTTCTTTTTTGCTGCGCAAATCTTCCAGCATGTAACGGAGCAGCAAATCACTGACACCCAGCGACTCCATCAATCCCTGCTGCATATCCATCACCCGGCCAAACTCAATCCATTTACTGCTGCGCGCCAACTGCATACCTTCAAATGAACACTGACCAATGCTATTAATCACGCTGCGAAAAATATCCGGATACAATTCAAACTTATCCTGTACATGTTTAATAACATCAACTGTCGGTGTTTTTTTCCCAGAATAGAGAACAGTAAGTGGATGAACGTCTGTAAATTTTTCAACCGATAATGGTTGTGCCTGATAACCAACAATTCCGCCATAAACTGATGCGGCCACATCAGCGCCTGACCCAACACCTTGAACCTGACGTATCACTTTACGCCCCTGACGCACCAGATTCAGCGTCACAACACGAATCCTGAACCATTGCGCTAACGCCGCCAGCGTTGCTACTGTTACTGCTGCAGATGATCCTAATCCAACTTTATCCGAAAATTCGGATTCAATGACAATATCACAACCAGATTTCATGATGGCTTCATATTGCTTGAGTGCGCCCAATACAAATTGAAATGGTTTTTCGATTGTCAGCGTTGTTGTAGAGGTAGAATAATGCCCCAGTTTATCTGATTGTATGTTAACAACATCATCTTCACGCGGTGCAATAGTGACTGAAATACGTTTATCGACAGCACAGACAACGGCGTGTTTGCCATGCAATACCGCGTATTCTCCCAGTAACATAAGAGAACCTGGTGCTGATGCCTTAAACAACATACACACCCCGCGTTTCGCATGAAATAGGCAGCATGGAAAATCCAGCTTTGGTACTGAGTGATTTAATAGACTGCACATCATCCGCCAATACCAAAACAACACCCGCATGATCACCCGCCACTGCGCCGGCACCACACACTTTAGCAGCACCACCCATGCGTTCAATCTCGGTTACAAACGACTGAACAGAACCCGGTACCACACCAATCTTGCAAAGTAATTGATGATTCTCCCGCATTGCTGCTCTAATATTCTGTAAATACCCCGTATGCAATGCAGCATCGAATGCTTGCGTAACAGCAGCAAAACTATCACCGATAGACCCGGATTTAAAATGTGACGCAACTGTCTCCACACACTGCCCCGTCGTTGAAACAGGTGTTCCTGTATCAACAAGACACATTGTTAACAGTGGAAATTGACGCGCTTCGATCTGGCCGTCATGCATATACAGGCAGCCGCCATTCATGGCGACACGTAAATCCAGCCCGCTAGAATAACCATGCTGCATGTTTTCTGCTTCCAGCGCTAATTGAAATAGCCCTTCTTGTGTCAACGGCATTTGCAGATAGTGAGAAATCGCGGACATAACGCTGATAATGGTTGCAGCTGAAGAACCCATGCCGCAGCCAACCGGAATATCTGAATGCATACGAATCTTGACGCCATGCGGCAGCGAAACCTGCATTGCTTCAGTGAATACACCCAGCGCAAATTGCGCTAACTCAAATGGTTTTTCCAGCACGTCCCGTATACTGTATTCACCACGAACAAACCGGCGATACTTACGCTTTATCCGGTCTTTTAATACTCTCAATTCATGCAGACTAAAATGACTATGATGCACAAAGTCAGCGAGATCCAGCAAAATGCGGGGCAATGTTTCGCGCGATACTATTGCTGTCACATGGCGGTCAACAGCCATTGCTAATGCCGGGTGCCCGTATACAACCGCATGTTCACCTGACAGTATCAGCTTGCCTGGTGTACGAACTTGTAACGAGGACAGCTTTGAATTCATTAACCGCCCCGTACCGCATGCTGATCTGGCGGTAAATGATTTATCTGAACACTTTGTAATGCCGCACGCTCATAAAGCCGCTTGTGATTGCTCATACCAACCAATCGGAAAAATCCTGTTTGATAAGGCGGTATTTGCTGTTCTGATCCATCTTCAACATACGAAAACTGGTAAAAGGATACATATTCATCATAAGTCAGCTCAATTTGAGCAGACAGCATGCGCTGATGATAATCTGTATGCAATGCATCTTGATAACCCGGCTGCACAACACCACTGAAATATTCAGCGACACAGCCAGAGCCGTAACTATAAAAACCTATCCGCTTATTTGTCAGGTCTTCCTGTATCCTGTCAAGCAGCGACGCCAAACCCACATACAGTGATGCTGTATAACTATTGCCGATACGGCGTCCGTAATACAATGCCGCATCGATCTGTTGTGTCATCACATTTTCAGGTAAGTGTTCAAGATCATTTAATTTAATCAAGTGCTGATGGGCTTTCTCTACCAGCCGCGGCACAGGTGTGTGATAGCAAAAATAGGCATGATCATCAAAATCCCTGCCTGACTCAGCCTGATATTGCTGCCAGCATTTATCCAGCATGGATAAATACAATTTACTGGAATACTTACCTTCCACCAGCGCTTCATGCATATAATTCGGCCGCCAGAAATCCATGACATTATCAGTTACCACACCATACTCCGGCTCCAGCAATAACACACGCGGATTCACTGACAATACCATCGCCACCGCTCCCGCACCCTGCGATGATTCACCTGACGTATTCAATCCATAACGGGCAATGTCTGATGCAACCAATAAAACTTTCTTGTCTGGATGCTCACGCAAGAATGACAATGACAGTTGCAACGCCGCTGTCGCACCATAACAAGCCTGTTTCAATTCAACAACACGGCAGCGCGGCGGCAGTCCAAGCAGAGCGTGCACATAAATACCCGCTGCCTTGGATTGGTCAATCCCGGATTCCGTCGCAAACAACAACATTTCGATGTCGTTAACATCAACATCACGCAGCGCTTCGCAAGCCGCGTTTGCCGCCATGGTGACAATATCCTCTCCCGGCGGCGTAACAGACATATTGTATTGTCCCAAACCGATGTGAAATTTATCCGGGTCAATACCTCTCGCCCGTGCAAGCTCGGCAAGCGGCAATGTGTAATTTGATGTGTAGACGGCCAGGGTATCAATACCAACGTTAACTACCATATCTCCCTCATTTTTTAGAATGTCGCTCAAGTTTCACATGACTGCGCATCAATTCGCCTGGATTTGTTTGCGCAGCCAACAAAGATAATTCACCACATAATACGGTTGCTGCGGCAATCACCGCGAGGCGCCGCGCATTAACACCTGGCTCACGCTGTTCAGCGCAACCCATCATTTTCAGGTTGTTCTGCACATATTCCAAGGTTTTACCGCTGCCAACCGCACCCACAATTACATTCGGCAATGTCACGGAAAAATATAAATCCCCATTTCTTGCTTCTGCATGCACTATACCTTGTGAACCTTCGATAATATTCGCAGCATCCTGTCCGGTTGCCAGATAAAAGCCTAATAACATATTGGCAAAATGCGCATTCGCAGAATGCAAGCCGCCGGCAGCAATGTTACCCAGCAAATTCTTTTTAATATTCAGGTCAACTATTTTCTGTGGTGTCGTTCGCAGTAACCTGTTACAAATTTCCGCTGGAATCACAACTTCTGCTACCACGTTTTTGCCGCGTCCCAGTATGCTATTCACCGCGGATACTTTTTTATCCGTACAGAAATTACCGGAAATTGAAACATAACGCAGCTTGGGATACGCGCTTAAAATCCAGTCCAGCATCCGGTCTGATGCCAGCGTCACCATATTGTGACCAGCCGCATCACCCGTTAATAATTCAAATCGTAAATATAATAATGAACCCACGATGTGCGCATGCATGTCGAGAAGTTTTGCATAACGGCTGGTATTGCTGATGATGGATTGAAGATGATCTTTCTTTTGTCGTAAATCAGCATATGCAGTCTGGATATCAATGACAGAGTCAGCTTCCACTAACACGGAGCGGGTCATCCGCTCATCAATCACCGTTGCCGTAATCCCACCGGCACGATTGCAAACACGTGCTCCACGGTGAGTCGATGGCCAAAGCGGCGACTCCAGTGTCGCTAATGGAACTGGAATCTCTTCGTCCAGTACCGGGCCGATAATTTTAACAGGCCCTACCACTCGCATAGGGATGGTCGCTAGTTGCTCATCACCATCTTGATAAATCGTTTTGAAGCGCATGGCTGTATGAACCCGGTATTGCCCGAAGGCCCTAAAAGGGGCTCATTCTACTGGAAAATCAGCAACTGGAGCAACCAAATGTCACCATACCCAGCAAGCATGACTTTTATTTGATCATTTGGGATTATTTAGACTGTTTCACTAAAAATGTCTGGTGTTTGCGAACGCAGCGTCAGGGGTCCCACTGGGGGATGGGTGACGCGAGTACGCAAACACCAGACTTTTTCAATGAATCAATGTACTAGTGCAAGATTCTATCAGTTTGTGGTATTATTAACAGATTTATGGAATCCCGCAAAGGATAATGCCGGATGAATGATATAAATGGACAAGAAATATTTGATGCGATTACAGATAGCGCTGTTCTACTCGACAAGTCGGGACGCATTATAAACTGGAACAGCGGTGCCGCATCATTGTTTGGATACGTCAAACGCGAAGCGCTTGGCCGCTCGGTTAATTTTATTTATGATCGAAACTATCCCTTCCCCAAGCTGATACAGGAAATTGCCTCAGACCAGCAAAACTGGCTCGAAGATACTACTTATATCCGAAAAAATGGCATTAAAGGTAACTGCCGGACCTATCTTTGTCCCTTACCCGCAAATGAGCAAAATAAAGTCACCGCTCTGATGCTGCATCAAAATATTTCAGATCTTAAAAAAAATGAAGCTGAGCAATTACAGGAACGCAATGAATTAATCTCGAAATTGCAGCATACCGCGCATGGTTTTTGGAGCACCGCATCACTACTGATGAACACAATGAATCATCTGGAGCAAACCGAACGAAAATTGAGGGAAAGCGAATTACGCTTTCTGCTACTCGCTGAAAACGCGACTGACTTAATCTCCAGACACACACCCGACGGCGCATTTTTATATGTTTCACCTGCCTGCAAAGCGGCAACAGGTTACACGCCAGAAGACCTGATCGGAAAGAATATTTACAAACTCATTCATCATGATGATTTATCAAAGCTCAAAAAAGCCTTTACCCGCCGCAATGAAAATCTGCACAACAAACCATTCATTTATCGCATGAAGCGCAAAGAAGGCGAATTTCGCTGGTTTGAAAGCAACATACGATTAATCATCGATGATCATAAGCGCATTATCAGTGAAATACAGCTTGCAAGCCGTGATATTACCAATCACGTACTGGATAAAAAGGCCCGCTTGCGCGGCCAACAGCTTGCTCATGTTTTCAGACTAAGCACCATGGAAGAAATGGCATCCGGCATGGCGCATGAAATCAGCCAGCCGCTCGCCGCTATCGTCAACTATACCCGCGGCTGCGTTCGTCATCTTGAAAACAGCGACCATGACTGCGATCAATTACGCGCGGTTATGCAAAAAGCCGTATCACAAGCAGAACGTGCGGGCGAAATCATACATCGTTTGAAAAACTTCTTCTGCAAAGGTCAGCTGGTTAAAACACCATGCAAAATAAATAATGTTATTCGCGAGACAATTGGATTAATTAAAAATGAATTAACCACCTCCAAAACAAAAGTCGATTTTGATTTTGATAAAAACATTCCCTTTATCTTCATTGATAAAATTCAGATACAGCAAGTTTTATTAAACCTGGTGCAAAATGCGATTGAAGCCATGCATCAGGTACATAAAAATGAAAAACGCATTCATGTACAGACGCTCAAAAAGAATGAAGAAACCATCGAAATAACGTTGAGCGATACGGGCCCCGGATTTTCAAAAGATGTTATTAACCAGGTTTTCATGCCATTTTTTACAACGAAAGCACATGGCCGGGGCATGGGTCTCGCCATCTGCAGGTCAATTATTGAAGCGCATGGCGGCCAGTTCACCATTTATCCCAGCTCCACGCAACGGGGCTGGATCCGGTTTTCTTTACCCATTTCGATCTGACAGGAGCGAACTGTATGTCAACCCTAGATCCAATTGTCTACATTATTGATGATGATCAGGCAATGGTTGAATCACTATCATGGATTATTGAATCAATCGGACTGCAGGTTAAAACATTTTTTCGTGCGCAAGATTTTTTGGCGGCTTACGACCCACAACAACATGGCTGCCTGCTGCTGGATGTTCGCATGCCCGGCATGAGCGGCCCCGAATTACAAACCAAACTCAATGATGAAGGACTCCCCACCCTGCCCATCATCTTTATTAGCGGCCACGGTGACGTTCCATTAGCTGTCAGGGTGATGAAAGCCGGAGCTGTCGATTTTTTAACCAAACCTTTTAACGATCAGGTTTTAATCGAAAGCATCAATAAAGCATTGCGCCGTGACAAGGCAAACCGTGAAAAGCGTCAGGAAAGCGCACAGGCACGCGCCAAATTCGCCCTCTTGTCACCCCGTGAAGTGCAAGTTCTTCAAGGTATTGTTGCAGGAAAGCCTAATAAGGTTGTTTCTGCGGAATTGCGCATATCACTCAAAACCGTTGAAGCTCATCGCGCTTCCGTCATGAAGAAAATGGGCGTTAAATCGATTCCAGAGCTGGTTAAGCTGGTTCTAACAAACACCACAGAAAAAGAAACAGTTGACGAAGAATAGCACACAAGCAATAAAATCAGGCAACCCTTAGCCAATATAGGGGTTTCCTGATGGTACAAACCCTAAATTACTTAGGTGTATACAAGTAAGCTCTTATGGTTTATTCCCAATTTTTCTCCGTAATAATTAGTGCGACACTTAGATCCTTCACCGATTAATTTGATAAGAAATAAGTGTTCAGGAGAAAGCGGCCATGGAAAAAAATAAACAAGTACTCATTGTGACGAATGCCATCACTGAAGATGAAGTCTTGAAAATTAAAGACGCCTTCAGCTCAGAATATGCGCCAAAACTTAACGTTAAGTTAAGTATTGTACACGTCATACCTCGCTTACCGACATGCTACTTTAATATACCCTCAATGGGCATGCTCATCGAGAAATATTACGATGAAGCGAAAGAATCATTAACAGCAGTAGGCAAGCACCTGAGCATAGGAATAGACGACCAGTGGCTGATTTCTGGCAAAGTACGCACGGAAGTGTTGCGCCTTGCCAACAAGCTGAATTCCAACTTCATCCTGGCCGGTGCAGAACAGATTCAGGAATTACAACGCTCGCTGTTCTTCAAAAACATTAACCAATACGCATTAATCAAGACTATTAACCAGTTAGAGACATTATAACTATAAGCGCCACACTCAAGTCTGCTTCTCCTTGATGGCCGACGAGCTTGAGCTTTCTCCCCGTATTGGATCCTCCCATCTAATGCGGGTTTTTTTTAGCTTTTTCTCCTGAACTTAAGCATCATCATGTCGCTTCAGGGATAGCATTAATATCGCCCACTGCGAGAATTGGGGCCGCATCCAGCTGTTTTGCACCCATCATGTTAGCAACTCGCTGTAAGGATGATAAAATAAGAGATTGCTCCCAATTTTCTAATTTATGAAAACTGTCTACAAAATCTTCCTGTAATAAGCTTGGCGCTGTGTCAAACACTTGTTTAGCTAGCTGCGTTGGCTTAATAAAAATCTTACGCTTGTCTTTATTATCCCGAATCCGTTGAACATACCCTTTTTTCTCGAGTCGATCTAACATGGATGTAACAGTAGCGCTGCTTAAACATATATTTTTAGCCAATACGCTGACGGAAAGATCCTCGTGACTTAACAATTCCTTCAACATAAGCATTTGCGGCCCAGTTAAACCATATTTTTGCACCAGCTTCTTCGAGTGCAGATCGATAACACGGATAATTCGTCGCAATGTTATAAGCACATCATCACTTTTGTTACTCATAAAAACCTCTAATCATAATTAGTACACTAACTAATATTAAATAACTAAAGCAACTATACTATTTCGGCACAAAACCACTGAAAAATATGTAATTTTCATTCAAACCACATTTAACCTGTACTAATAACAAACAGAAAATACCATTTATCGGTCAATAAGTTGGCAAAAAGCTTGATCTCAGGCAATCAAATCATTAGTATACAAACGATTTTTAACTTGATTACTCATCGCCCCTCTCATGACTTGCCGCATTGAGCAATGACACATCATCTCTTGCAGCAACTAGTGATACTACATGATCAGAAAGAAAAGTCGATAAACTAAAGCCACTCTTTTAATGGCACAAAACCAGGGAGCGTAATAATGAAAATTAATAATAAAGTTAGCATTCTAGGTTGCGGTAATGGCGGCATGGCTTTAGCAGCAGACCTAAAACTGAGGGGCGCAGATATTGCTCTTTGGGCAGACCCATCTCATGCGAAAAAATTCAATCACGTTAAAGAAAATAACGAGATCATGCTGCGTGAAAATAATAAAAACCAGACTGTAAAATTAGATTTAATATCACATGATCTTTTAGAAGTCATAAAATTTGGACATATCATTTATAATTGCACACCCATGCTTGCACATATTTCCCTGCTCCAGAAATTAGCATCTTTTATCACTACGTTAGGTAAAACAAAGTTATTCATTAATCTTTCCGGGGTATTTTCGGGGCCTGATCAATACTTAAGAATAAATGATAAACATATTTTTGATAAACTGAGGGTATTTGATACCTCTACCTTTCCTTATGCCTGCCGGGCTGAAGAATCCAATCGTGTCGCTATTTTGGGAAGAAAATCAGAGATCGCTATCGCGCCATTGTTTCCCATTGATCATTATTACCTTAATTTAATTCCGGAATCATGCAGACCAACCCAACTCATAAAAGAAGACAATTCAATTAAACTTGGGTTAATGGGAACAAATGCAGTATTTCATCCGGCGACCGTCCTGTTTAATGCAAGGCTGATTGATAACGGCCTTTCATTTTTGTTTTACCGCGAAGGCATCTCAAAAAGAACCTCCTTGCTGCATGAAGCATTAGATACGGAGCGGTTGCTGCTCGCAAATGCCATGGGTTATAAACTAAACCCCTGCGTTGAAGACGATAACAAACATTATGGCACTGATTTTACTAATAGTTATGATTTTAGCGTCAACTCAACAGTACATAAAAATATACAGTCACCCACCTCACTGGATCACCGATTTGTCACGGAAGATATTGCTTATGGCCTGGTTCCATTAGCCGCCCTGGGAAAGCTATACAACGTAGAGCTGCCCAATATTGAAAGTATTATCAATATATTTTCGACCATTATGGGAATCAACTACTATCAAAAAGGACGCAACTTTAAAGGAATAACAAAAAATTTCATTAATGAAATATCCTGCACTGTCAACGTGCCATCCAGGATGTCTGCATGAAAAGAACGTTAACCCTTATCACATCTATTATTTTATTTATTGAATTACTAGATACCACGATACTGTATGCATGCACCACGCCAATCGCCAATGATTTTGGAATTAATGCTTCCGATATGTCACTGCCCATACTGACTTACATTACAGGAACATGTATATTTATACCAATGGTATCATGGGCATATAATAAATTTAGCGCGATTAATGTTATTATTATTACATTAATCGCATTTTCAATATTTTCATTAATATGCGGCATGTCTTCGGATATACATATATTTTCACTGTTTCGTTTTTTACAAGGCGCGGCCATTTCAATTGCCGGGTCAATGTGCCTCATTATGCTGTTATCAACTTGCACAAGTCATGAAATTGTTTCCACGGTTGGCATCGTTAATATCCCTGCATTACTTGGAACAGCGGTTGGGCCTTTTACAGGCGCTATTCTTTCATACTATAGCTCATGGAGAATTGCTTTCCTGATCAATATACCGATTTGTATAGTCATGTCACTGGTACTAATAAAATTAAAATCAGAATCAGAATCAAATGCTGCTTTACGATCAACATTAAACAACCCCAGACTGGACTGGAAAGGATTTCTACTGATATCAATATTCCTCATCATGACATCAATCGGGTTTGAGCAGCTTAGCAAATCAATCAACGTCGTCAATTTATTTATCATATTGATCGGGATTATACTGTGTGCAGCATACGTTATACTTTGGAAAATTAGACAAACACATTCCAGCGCAAACTATTCCATTCTGGACCTCAACGTGTTCAAAAATACAGACTTCCTGTATGGTGCATTTATTAACACCATTGCAAGAGCATCCATGTGCGGCATTCCAGTTTTACTGGGTATCATCTTGCAGAAACTGTATAGATTCTCAATAATAAATACTGGATTTTATCTCGCCATCATCGCCGTCGCCGGCATTATTGCCAAATTATTTTCATCCCGCATCAAAACCATAGGCATCAATAGAGCCATTGTCTTACTATCAATACTCACCTCGCTCTCAATAGAACTTTTATCCTATCATGAATATTGGGTTTCTATTGGTTTGTTGTGGGTTCCCTATTTTTTACTAGGATTTATGATGTCACTACTGTATACATCCATGAATTCAGTTATGTACATCACTATCAACAAAAATGACATTTCCAATGCAACAAATATAGCATCCATCATCCAGCAATTTGGCATTGGGCTGGGCGTTGTCCTCTCGGTTGGCGGATTTCAATTTTTAACCAGCATCAACAAAACCGGGTTATTAGGAAATAATGTTCCAGTATATGCATTTCATGAGACGTGTCATTTTCTCGCCGCATTAATGATGCTCAACCTTATTGTTTCGATGATTTTATTGAGGTTCAAATAATGCCTTTTCCTATCCATCTTTCACTACATTTTAATCCGATTGTTTTGTTCGGATTCACCTTGCTATTAGGATTAATAGGCGGTGAAATTGCCAGAATGTCACGGGTGTTACCAAGAATTTCCGGTTATATTGCTGTTGGATTTCTCGCCGGATCTAATGGATTTGACATTGCCACCCCATCAGCATTAGCAGATGCCAGTTTCTTCGTAGATATAGCGCTCGGCCTTATCCTGTTTGATTTAGGCCGACACCTCGATATCAGCTGGCTGCGACATGATTATGGTTTGTTAGGCATGGCCATCACTGAATCCGTTCTTACATTTTCACTGATATTTATCATGCTGTATTTGCTGAAATTTCCATGGCTGCCATCGGCATTAGCAGCAACCATTGCAACCGCGACATCACCCGCTATTGTCATGATGGTGGCACATGACATCTCATCCGAGGGTCCAATTACCCGGCGAACCATGATATTAGCCAGTCTTAATAACCTGTTTGCCCTGATATTATTCACTATACTCTTGCCATTAACTCATGTAAGTATCAACACACCACAGATCATATCGGAGCATATTACTTACCGCTTGTTAGGTTCTGTTTCTTTAGGCTTCATTATATTTATTGCCACGCTTACCCTTTCTTACCTGGTCGGAAAATATAAAGAAAGCCAATTTATTCTTTTTGTTGGATCTGTCGCATTAGGTATTGGCCTGGCAATTTCACTTAATCTTTCAACCATGCTGACACTATTCACATTTGGTGTTGCCGCAAGAAATCTTGATTTCAAGCACAAACTCACGGAGGTCGATTTTGGCTGGCTAGCTCGTCTGTTTTTTGTCATTTTGTTCGTCGTAACAGGTGTACATTTGAACTTTCAGGGTTTATTACATGCAACATGGATCGTTTTAGCATTTATCGCTATAAAAATTAGCGCGAAAATAGTTGGCATATTATTATTAAGCCGCCCAAGCCGTTTAACAATTCAACAATCCCTCTCCCTCGGATTTACCTTGATACCCATGGCAGAGCTAGCAATCGGCATGTCAAACAGACTGGTTTACTTTAATCCGGATTTTTCCCAACAATTACTGGCTATTATTTCTGCTGTTGTTGCTATTCTCTATATTATAGGTCCCATTGTTGTACAAATCGCTCTTATCAAATCGGGCGAAGCAACAGCTAACGCTGGTTAGGAGTTTTTACTTTATTATGCTATTACCATTTAAACAAAGCACCCCCTTAACAATCGGCATTGAATTAGAATTGCAACTTGTTGACTTGCACCACTTCAATCTTGTGATGGAAGCTGAAGATTTCCTGCGCCGCCTGGCTGAGGTAATACAAACGGGATCGATAAAACCTGAAATTACCCAATCCATGATCGAACTCAATTCATCTGCGCACTCATCCTATACCCCGCTATTGAACGAAGTGACTATGCTGAGGAATCTTCTGGTTGAAGAAGCGGATAAAATGCACATTGGAATATGCGGCGGCGGCACGCATCCATTTCAAAAATGGAAAGAGCAGCGAATCTTTCAAACCGAACGCTTCGCAAGTTTTTCGGAGCAATATGGCTATCTGGCAAAACAATTTACCGTATTCGGACAACATATTCATGTTGGCTGTGAAAATGCCGATGACGCCCTCTACCTGTGCCATGCACTGGCACGATATTTACCACAATTTATTGCGCTTTCTGCAGCATCGCCATTTCATCAGGATGTTGATACGTCATTTGATTGCTCACGTCTCGCTGTCATCAGCGCATTTCCTCTCAGCGGCACACCTCCCTGGATTCTATCCTGGAGTAAGTTCGAAGACTATTTTAAAAAAATGTCTAATCTGGGTATTGTTAAATGCATGAAAGATTTTTATTGGGATATTCGCCCCAAGCCAGAGTTTGGCACTGTCGAATTAAGAATTTGTGATACACCTTTAACTGTTAAAAAAGCCGTTGAACTTGCTGCCTATGCACAGGCATTAGTATGCTGGCTTTTGCATGAACGTCCCACATTATCCAGAGATATTTATTCTACTTATCTTGTCAACAGATTTCGTGCAGCCCGGTATGGATTGGAAGCCATATTGATTGATCCAATCAATCAATCTACCATCTCAATAGCGGATGACATTATGTATACGTGTGATTATTTGAAACCACACGCTGCTCATCTTGGCAGCGAGGAGGCATTAAATAAAATCTACCGGGCAGCCCTGGAACACAAAAATGATGCCACATGGTTGAGACAGTGCCATGTAAATGTAAAATCCTTAAACGATGTTGTACGAAGCCAAACTGAAATTTGGCGGCTTGATTAAAATAGACAAAACTGATACGTTTAGGAAATTCTTCAACTGGAGCCATGATCATGAACAAATTCAATGCCTTATACGCCCAGTCTGGAGGAGTTACCTCCGTTATTAATGCATCTGCCTGCGGCGTTATCCAGACGGCGCGCCAGCATACCGATAAAATAGGCAAGGTTTATGCCGCGCGTAACGGCATTATCGGGGCCCTGACCGAAGATCTGATAGACACATCTTTTGAATCCGATGATGATATTGCCGCGCTCCGTTATACCCCTGCCGGCGCATTCGGCTCTTGCCGGCATAAATTAGGGTCTATCGACAAACATCGCAAACAATATGAACGTCTGGTCGAAGTTTTCTCTGCGCATGATATCCGGTTTTTCTTTTACAATGGCGGCGGCGACTCACAAGATACAGCACATAAAGTATCGCTGATCAGTAACGAACTTGGCTACCCCATCACCTGTATCGGCATCCCAAAAACAGTTGATAATGACCTGCCGTTCACAGATAACTCACCGGGTTTTGGATCTGTTGCAAAGTATGTTGGCGTTTCCATTCGTGAAGCGGGCATGGATGTTGCCTCCATGGCGCTCACTTCCACCAAAGTATTTATTCTGGAAGTCATGGGCCGGCATGCCGGCTGGATTGCGGCAGCAGGCGGATTAGCCGCCGAAAAAGAAGGTGATTCACCGCATATTATCCTGCTGCCTGAAGTGCCGCTCAATCAGGAAGCCTTCCTGAATCGTGTCAGGGAATGTGTGCAAAAGTATGATCATTGCTCCATCGTCGTGTCTGAAGGCCTTAAGAATAGCGATGGTTCATTCATCTCGGATCAAGGCCTTGTCGATGCTTTTGGTCACAAGCAGCTTGGCGGTGTCGCACCTGTTATTGCCAAACTCATTAAAGACAGTCTGGGCTACAAATATCACTGGGCATTAGCAGATTACCTGCAGCGCTCGGCAAGACACATTGCTTCTAAAACGGATGTCGAACAGGCATATGCTGTTGGAAAAGCCGCGGTCGACATGGCACTTGCCGGAAAAAATGCCGTGATGCCTATTATTGTTCGTGAAAAAGGCGGCATCTATCGCTGGACAATAGGCGAAGCACCGCTGGAAAAAGTAGCTAATGTTGAAGTAAAAATGCCAAAAGAATACATCACTGATGATGGCTTTGGCATCACCGATGCATGCAAACGTTACCTGGCACCGCTGATTCAAGGTGAAGATTACCCGCCATACAAACACGGTTTGCCTGCGTATGTAAAACTGAAAAATACACCGGTTGATAAGAAATTGGCAACGACATTTGAATTAGCTTCTTGATTAGTGACTGGATCTTAGGGAGAAATACAAAAAATGCCTAAAATCAATCCCGATGCGCGACTGTTTGCACCAAAGAACCCAGAAAGCCGTCTTGTTAAAAAATTCTTGCAACACGTAGTTCATGGTGAAGAGCAACAAGCAGAAGATTTACTGGACGCCTATCCTGATCCTGCTATACGTACCCTATTACTCACCGGTACAGCAAAGGTCACGGATTATTCCAACCGCATATACAAAAGCTTAACTGCTTTTCAACTGGCCTTATGTGCCTGGGATAATAAGATGTGCGGCATGTTACAACTGTACATGAGTTATGGAGAAACAGCTCGCCAGTATCAGGCTATCTTTTTGGAAGGGCATAAAACCTACGCAAAAACACAACAGCCGTTTGATTTCAGCAGCATCATAGGTTGCATCACATCCAGTAACGATGCTGACCTGCAACACGCACCTGCACTACAACAACCAAATGATACCGCCATCTGGCAGGCACTGGAACAATTCAGGCAGGATTTTACAGCACGCTCGCAGCAGGAAAGAATCTTTAACCCGAAACACCTTATCAAAGCATTGGAGCTATATGATGAAAAATTTGATGGGCTGAGCAGGAATCAGCAAGATGTATTCTGGCGGCAAGTGATTGGTTACACCCTGCAGTTTTTGCCGGCGAACATTGCACAGGGACTTTTTAGAGTTGGTTATGTGGACACGATCGAGTTTCGCGGTCCCCGGCAGACGAACATTGCACACTTACTTGGAAGACTTATGTCGAGCAAAGACAGCAGTCTTACAGAACTTATGATAATGGAACCGAATCTAAATCAGATTATAAATAAGGCTGTGTGGTCAGTGTATCTCGCTCATCATCCCGAAGCAAAAGCAGACGACGTATCTCGTCCATCATCCCAACGAAATACATAAACCCTACAACATCTCTCCATCCAGACCATGCTTAGCCAGCATTTCACGCAGCTGCCTTAACGCCGTCATCTGAATCTGCCGCACGCGTTCGCGTGTTAACCCGACTGCTTTCCCTACTTCTTCTAATGTTTGCTTATCATAACCCGCCAAACCAAAACGCCGGCATAATACTTCACGCTGCTTTTCATTTAATGATAACAGGCATTTTTCCAGACTGGCGTGCAAATCTTCTCTTTCTACCGCCTCCGTGGGATTTGGCATATTTTTATCTGGTATCGCTTCTACCAATGTTTTTCCATTTGAAGAATCATTGGCAATCTGCATATCCAACGACAACATGCGTTCATTTAATCCAAGCATATCCTGAACATCCGTGATCGAAACGCCATGCGCAGCCGCAATCTCGCCATGTGACGGTTCATGATCCTGATTTTTGAGTAGTTCACGCGAAGTGATTAAATAGCTGTTTAATTCTCTTAGCACATGTATCGGCAAACGTATTGTTCTGCTCTGATTCATAATCGCGCGTTCTATCGTCTGACGTATCCACCATGTAGCATACGTTGAAAACCGAAAACCACGCTCAGGATCAAATTTTTCTACTGCACGCAGCAAACCCAGATTGCCCTCCTGCAGTAAATCAGGGAACTCCAGTCCACGATTATAATAATGACGCGCTATCTTCACGACGAGACGCAAATTACTCTCTATCATCATTTTTCTGGCTTTTTTATCACCTTTAATAACCTGCCGGCCATATTTAACTTCCTGTTCCGCTGTCAATAAAGGCGAGTATCCTATCTCTTTTAAATAGAGTTGGGTTGAATCCAGTGCGGGCGTACGCTCGTTAGTATTTTTAATTTCTTCACCAGCATGATGATTCTCAGACAACTTCTGCTTGATGATATCTGCTTCATGGTCTCTATCAATATCTTGCGGGATGGGCTCTGCTATGTCATGCGCATCAGTATCATCACTCACTGACTTCTTGTTTTTCTTTGGTGCTGCACCAACCCGGGATGTCTTTTTTGCAGAGAATGCTGATTCCTTTGCCTTTAACGGTTTCTTTGCCTTCAATGGTTTCTTTGCCTTCAGCGGCGTTTTAGCCCGCAAAGACTGCCTGGTTCGTGAAGGCTTCTTCCCTGATTTCTGTTGCGGCATGCACTTCCCCAAAAAATCCATTTTAAATCATTAGGTTAATAAATCAGGTTGTGGAACATTCAACCCTTCTCAATCAGTTCATTATACCCCGAATTGACAGTGGATCGATGGGTTGACCATGCCTTCTAAGCTCAAAATATAACATCACTTTATTCTTATCCTTATAGCCCATCTGGCCAATAATTTGGCCTTTTTTTACCCAATCCCCCGCTTTTACCTTAATCGTTTTATTATATGCATAGGTAGATAGATACTCATGATCGTGTTTGATAATAATTAAATTTCCATATCCCCTCAGACCATTACCCGCATAAGCAATATTGCCTGATGAAATCGCATAGACAGGATCACCCAGCTGGCCGCTGATACCAATTCCCCTGTGTTTAGCGCTATACAAAGCAACAATTTTACCATTTGCCGGCGATACCCAGGATGGCGCATCGTCAGATGTTAGTTTGGCTTTAGCTGGTGCAGCAATGGTATTCATGCTTACTTGTCTATGTTTGACAGGTTTGATTTGCACAGGATCAGATTCAACCGGCCGACTGATGACATGCGGCTTATAATGTGTTTTTGCCGTCGAAATATCCATAACAGGCGCATAGTTTGCTTTATGCTGACAGCCCGCAAGCTGCAAACATACAATCACTACGACCAAACGACTGCTAACACTTACTATCCAACCTGCAGATGCTGGACCCATGTAGATAGTTCATCCATAACTTTGTAATGCGTTAAATCAAAATGTAATGGGGTCACAGACACATAACCCGCATTGACAGCATAAAAATCCGTTCCTGGGCCTGCATCCTGTTCTGGGCCCGGTTGACCCACCCAAAATATTTTTCTTCCTCTGGGATCAACTGCCTTGATAGTCGGTTCAGCAATATGACGCGTACCCAGCCTTGTCACTTGTAAACCGCGCAACTCGGAAAATGGTAAATCCGGCACATTCACATTAAGAATCGTATCCGCGGTTAACGGTGTTTCACGTAATCTTTCAACCAGTATTTTGGCGATTTGCGCAGCTGTATCATAATGTTCACAACGCGGGCCAGCAAGAGAAATGGCAATAGCTGGCAGCCCAAGAAAACGTCCTTCAGTGGCAGCAGCCACCGTACCAGAATAAAGAACATCGTCGCTAAGATTAGATCCTTCATTAATACCAGAGACAACGATATCCGGAAGTTCTTTCAACAAGCCGGTAACAGCAAGATGAACACAATCTGTCGGCGTGCCATTAACGCTATAAAAACCATTAATTGCAGTTACAACACGTAGTGGATTTTCAAGTGTCAGTGAGTTGCTCACACCGCTTCGATTACGATCAGGTGCAACAACAGTAATATCAGCAAGCTTTTCCAGTGCTGTTGCCAGTGCCATCAAACCCGGGGCGTGCACACCATCATCATTGCTTATCAAGATTTTCATGACAACACTCACTTTACAAATTGATAAAATGTTTCGCCTTTTTTAACCATGCCAAGCTCGCTGCGTGCGCGAGCTTCCGTGGCATCCCGGCTTTTTTGCAGCCTTTTCACCTGAAACACAAGTTCTTCATTCCGTTTCTTAAGATTCGCCGTTTCAACTTCCTGTACTGCCATTGATTTTTTCAGCTTCAGCATATCACGCACGCCATCCTGCTCAAACCAGAGTCGATATTGCAAAAAAACCAGCAAGGCCGCAAGCAATATAAATACCCCGTTTATACGCAATGCCGGCATCAATTATGCACCTTTTCATTAAAGCTAAATTTATAACGCTCAAATACATCCCTGCCAGCATATTTACCATGGCTGCCCAACTGCTCTTCAATACGCAATAACTGGTTATATTTAGCAATCCGGTCAGTACGGCACAGTGAACCCGTTTTGATTTGTCCAACATTAGTGGCAACAGCCAGATCAGCAATCGTGGTATCTTCTGTTTCACCAGAGCGATGCGAAATAATGATGTTGTAATGCGCGCTTTTTGCAAGCTGTATTGCGGCCAGTGTTTCTGTCAGCGTACCAATCTGGTTTGGCTTGATTAAAATAGCGTTCGCCGCATGCTGCACAATTCCTTTTTGCAGCAGATGTGTATTTGTCACAAACAAGTCATCGCCTACCAGCTGCGTTTTAGCACCAATTCGCTTTGTAAGCTTCACCCAGCCTTCCCAATCATCCTCTGCCATCCCGTCTTCAATACTAATAATCGGGTAAGTCGATGCCATTTGAGCAAGATAATCAATAAACTCATCCGACGTCAGACTGCGCTTTTCACCGCTTAAATGATATTTGCCATTTTTATAAAGTTCATTGCTCGCCACATCAAGACCCAGACAAATATCTTTCTGGTTTGTATAACCTGCCTTGATAACCGCTTCAAGTATCAATTCAATAGCAGCTTCCTGGTTAGGCAAATCCGGCGCGAAACCGCCTTCATCACCCACACTGGTGCTGTAATTTTTTTTCTTGAGCAGCTGCTTTAAATGATGGAACACTTCAACACCAGCACGTAAAGCATCAGAGAATGTTGGCGCACCAACTGGTAAAATCATGAATTCCTGTATATCCAGATTATTATCCGCATGCGCACCCCCATTAATAATATTCATCATGGGCACCGGCAGAATATAATCAGACCGGCCGCCAAGATAGTGATACAGCGTTTCATTGCGGCTTAACGCCGCCGCTTTTGCCACTGCCAGCGAAACAGCCAGTAACGCGTTAGCACCCAGCTTGTCCTTATTTTGCGTCCCATCCAGCTTAATCATCGTTTCATCTATTTCTTGTTGATCCGACGCATTTTTACCCGTCAATGCTTTCGCTATCACTTGACGTATCGCTGCTACCGCATTTGACACCCCTTTACCTGCGTAACGCCGCTCATCTTTATCACGCAGCTCTAACGCTTCACGCGACCCGGTTGACGCGCCTGATGGAACAGCCGCCCTGCCTAATTCGCCTGTTGTCAATATAACATCCGCCTCAACAGTCGGGTTACCTCGGGAATCAATAATTTCACGCGCTTTAATTTCTTTAATTTGTGCCATGCTAACCCCTAAATCTGTAAAACCTCTTTAACAAACGGTATCGTCAAACGACGCTGCGCAGCAAGCGATGCGTTATCCAGCGCATCCAGAGCGGCAATCAATGTACGCATATGCCGTGGACAATGCGTCAATATGTACCTTCCCACTTCATCTGGCAAACTCATTCCGCGGCGTTTTGCACGCATCGTTAACACAATCAGTTTTTCATTATCTGTCAGGGCATGAAGTTGATAAACAACGCCCCATGATAATCTGGACACCAGATCAGGCAGTTTCAATGCCAGATTCTTAGGCAAATCGTTAGCAGCCATGACAATCGAGCCGCCCGCGTCATGAATACGATTATACAAATGAAAAATGGCTTCTTCCCACTCTGGCTGGCCGGCAATCATATGCAGATCATCAATACAAACCACCCCCAACGATTCCAGCCCCGCCAGCACTTCCGGTGTAAGTGATGCAGACTGGGAAAGCGGCAAGTAAACCGAACTAATGTGATGCTGATGCGCGTAATAACAGCAAGCCTGCAGCAAATGCGAGCAGCCAAATCCGCGTGTGCCGCACAAATACACCCGCCGATCACCTTGTCCGCCGGCTGTATTTTTTAGCACATCGACCATTTCACCATTGTCACCCGAAATGAAGTTTTCAAATGTAGCCTCATCCTTCAGACTTAATCCAAGCGTTAACTGAGGCGATATACTACTTATCATTCATCTACCCACTGATACGTTACTTTTTTTGCTGCTTCATCACTTGCTTTCAGTATTAATCGACGACCCAATGCCGCATTGCGTTGAAAATTCTGAACGGTGCCGCCAATCAGCAGATACAACTGAACACGATCACCAGCCACTTGTGCAAGCTGCAGCTTTTCTACCGGCGCCAGGCCTTTCAAATACTGCATAACCCGCGCAAGGTTATCATTCCCATTCACATTCGATACCATCACTTTCAACCAATACGCTTCGCGGCCGCCTTTGCCGGCATTCACCTTATATTGACGTACCATTGTTTCGCTAATCTGCTCCATGGCAGACGCCACCATTTCTTCCATGCTCTTGCCGCTCACCTGCCAATCCAGCTGATTCGAATTCATGACCAGGCTCCACTTGCCCGTTACCTGATCCACACCTTGATGAATCTGGGCTATCAGCAGCACATCAGGATGATAACGTTTAGATGCCTGCCTTAACTCAGGCAGGGCAACATCCATTACATTTTGTGTATCAACCTGACTAATGTCATTCATGTCCATCACAGGAAATATCAACGCTATCCCCAGCCGCCTGCTCTGCATCTTCACAAGCTCATAAATATCGTTTGTTGAGTCATTACCAATGATTTCTGTTTGATTGCTGGCATCAGTCACCGCCAGCCAGGCTAAGGTCAGCGGCCGGGATTCAGCCCAGAACGGCACGCTGGCCTTTTTTAAAAGGCGCACGACATCTTCCTGTTCATAGCGAATCTGCATCATGTATCGAGATGAAGACGGCGACGGCGGCGAGTAGCTATAGTCACGGACATAGTACTCAGCCCGATTCAGGTTGGATTTGATCACAGGGTTCTTGGCAATCTCAGGGTCGCTGGTCAGCCTGATTAAAATCTGGTGAAACCCGTCACTTTCCGCAAAATCACGCTGGTCTGGTAATTGCGATGCTACCGGCACGGTTATCCGGTATAAACTCGCCACATTAACAGCTGCCTGAGCTGACGTAAAAAGACACAGAAGCAACAAACCCAGAACCAGACGGTAAAAGTTATGATAGCTGCGCCTCATTCACACAACCCCGGGTAAAATGATGCAACTATTATACCTTAAGGTGAACCAGATAAGTCTATCTTTTTAACGAAAATCAGTTTACAGACTTACCAGGATATAATCTAATAAACCTCTTTTCACGCACACAAATAATGAGCTCCATGAAAAAACCACACTATACAACCGACATTCTCTTTTTAACCCTCCTGATCGGTGTATATTTTTTTATAGGGCTAGGTTCCCGCCCACTTTTTGTACCCGATGAAGGTCGTTATGCCGAAATTGCGCGTGAAATGGTTGTTAACCACGACTATGTCACCCCCTATCTGAATGGCATCAAATACTTTGAAAAACCCGTTCTCTTTTACTGGCTGGGAGCGGCAGCTATCAAGATCGGCGGCCTTAATCTATGGTCATTACGCAGTATTAACGCCCTGCTTGCGCTGGCCGGCTGTATCATGACCTACCTCACCGGCCGCATACTCTACAACAGACGCACAGGGTTATTGGCGGCGGTCATTCTTGCTGCCTCCAGCCTATTCTATGTCATGACCCACATGATCAGCCTTGACCTGCCTGTTACCATTTTCCTCTCTGCCTCACTGTACGCCTTCATTCTCGCAACACAGGCAAATACTGACCATTCATTCAAACGCTATCTCTATATCGCCGCAGCAGCCGCTGCATTGGCTGTTTTGACCAAAGGACTCATTGGTATTGTCTTCCCCGGCATGATCATCTGTGCCTGGATCATCATGACACAACAATGGCGTTTACTGACACGTATTCCCTTTATCCGCTGTCTGCTTGTTTTTTTCCTGATTGCAGCGCCATGGCATTTACTGGTTGGATACCGCAACCCTGAATTCTTTTATTTTTATTTTATTGAGCAGCATTTTCTTCGTTACGCCACCATGGATATTGGTCACTATCAACCTGCCTGGTTTTTTATCCCCGTATTCATCGCCGGCTTTTTTCCATGGATTGTTTTTTTACCTCAAACCATTGCGGCAGCCTGCTGGCCCAGCATCCGTAAATCAATGCGGGTTGAGTATTTTTTCTTACTATGGGCAACGCTGATCTTCTTCTTTTTTTCTTTCTCTAAATCAAAATTAATTCCCTATATCCTGCCAGTCTTTCCCCCGCTGGCCATTCTGACAGCCCGTTATCTGGAAACCATGTTCCACCGCCGGCCAGCTATCGGCATTAAAGCAGGTTATCTGGTTCAGCTTCTGCTCTCATGTGTCATTGCCTGGCAATTCATCCAGTTTGCTCATACCAGCACACTGCCAGACCCAGACACTGCCCGCACAGGCTTATCTGCAGCTGCCTTTGTCCTCGCAGCTGGCACAGTCTTCGCTGCGATTGCAGCCTGGCGCAGCACATTTAACGCCGTCATGACAACCATCATCACCAGCATGTTATTTTTAACGATTTCACTTAACACGGTGTCTGCCATTGACACAAGAACCATACGCCCGCTTGCAATGACACTCAAAACCCAGCTTGGCCCCCATGATGATGTCATCACCTATAATCAATATTATCAGGATTTGCCTTTTTATCTTGAGAGACATGTCAGCATCCTGAACTGGCGTAACGAACTCAGTTTTGGCATGCAGCATCAGCCAAAACATGACTGGCTAATAAATGATCAAAAATTCTGGGCAGTATGGCAGTCGCCAAAAAAGGTGTTCGTCATTATCTCAAATGATGAGTTCACCCCATTCCAGCAAAATCCACTCGCACGCTCTGTACGAGTTATAGACAAAACAACGAGAAATATTTTGATCAGTAACCATTAAACTGGCTCGATATTGAACCACCATATATGCGCCGCTTGACTTGCTAACCCATTGAGTTATATTAAAACAATAGGCTATCAAACGGAGCGCTGAACAGATATGCTGATCAAATCACAACTTATCGGCGAACTCAGCAAGCACTTTCCCCATCTTCCCGAAAAGGATATAGCACTTAGCGTCAATCACATCATCGAACACATGAGTGAAACGCTTAGTCAGGGTGGCAGAATTGAAATTCGCGGCTTTGGTAGTTTCAATCTCCACTTCAGACCACCCCGCCGTGCGCACAATCCTAAAACCGGTGAAAAACTGGTAACCAATGCCAAGTATGCGGCTCATTTCAAACCTGGCAAGGAATTGCGTGAAAAGGTAAATGCGAACAGGCATGTTCCCATTGAGCAAGTTTCGCAATCAGATCTGGATGACGAAACAGAGTAAAATCACCACTAACGATATTGATGGGCGCACAGAGTATACTATTCTGGGCGCCGTTTTTTTATCTTATGTCAGCGGCAATGTTACGCCGCGCTGCCCCTGATATTTACCTTTGCGATCTTTATATGAGGTTTCACATACCTCGTCAGATTCTAAAAAGAGTAGCTGCGCAACGCCTTCGTTCGCATAAATCTTTGCTGGCAATGGCGTTGTGTTAGAAAATTCTAACGTGATATGCCCTTCCCATTCCGGCTCCAGCGGTGTGACATTCACAATAATGCCGCAACGCGCATAAGTGGATTTACCCAGGCAAATCACCAGTACATTTCTGGGAATACGAAAATATTCGACACTGCGAGCCAGCGCGAATGAATTTGGCGGAATGATACAAACATCGGATTCCACATCAACAAAACTTTCTGGCGCAAAATTTTTAGGGTCCACCACGGCAGAGTTAATGTTAGTGAATATCTTGAATTCCCTGGAACAGCGTATATCGTAACCATAGCTTGACGTACCATAAGAGACAATTTTACCGCCCTCGCTCTGGCGTGTCTGGCCAGGTTCAAACGGTTCGATCATACCGTGCTGCTGCGCCATGCGTCGTATCCATTTGTCTGATTTAATACTCATGCTAGTCCTGCCTCTTTCATATACGCCTCTAATTCATCTGCTATCTTGATAAAACACAAAGCATACTGACTCTCCGGTGCCTGCACAACTGGCGGATTACCTGCATCGGTCATTTCACGTATGCTTTTGTTAAGCGGAATACTACCCAGTAAAGCGGTGTCATATTCATTTGCCAGCACCAGCGCACCGCCGTCACCAAAAATATGCTCTTCATGTCCGCAATTCGAACAGTGAAAAACAGCCATATTTTCAACCACGCCTACAATCGGCACATTCAATTTCCTAAACATTTCACAAGCACGGCGAACATCCAGCAATGCCAGATCTTGCGGCGTCGTTACAATCATCGCGCCAGTCAATGCCACTTTTTGACACAAGGTTAGCTGCACATCACCTGTACCCGGCGGCAAATCGACAATCAGGTAATCCAGCTCACCCCAGTTGGTATCCTGCATTAATTGCTGCAACGCCTTGCCCAGCATCGGTCCGCGCCACATCATTGCTGCGCTGGCTTCAACCAGATAGCCTATCGACATGGTTTTAATGCCATGCCGTTCAATGGGCTGCAAACCCTTATCGCTGAGAACCGGGCGCTCACCAGCCGCCCCCACCATTGCAGGCTGGCTGGGCCCGTAAATATCAGCATCCAGCAAACCCACCTTTGATCCCTTTTTAGACAGCGCTAGTGCGAGGTTCACGGCAACGGTCGATTTTCCAACCCCGCCTTTTCCAGAAGCAACAGCAATAATACATTTAATCGATTTATTTTCCTGCATCCGAACTGATACCTATTGAAAGTTGATTTTGATATACTTTATCACTTTTTAATGGGAAGTGTAGCCATGTCAGCCAAACGTAAAATTCTCGTCACCAGCGCTCTTATTTATGCCAACGGTACGCCGCATCTCGGCCACCTGGTTGGCACAATACAAGCGGATATCTGGGTCAGGATGATGCGTATGCAGGGACATGACTGCACCTACATCTGCGGCAGCGACAGTCATGGCACGCCAATCATGATTCAGGCTGAAAAAATGGGGCTGACACCTGAACAGATGATTGCTGACATGCATCAAGGACAGGTCAACGATTTTGCCGGTTTCCATATCGATTTTGATAATTACCATCAGACACATTCACCTGAAAACAAAACCTTATCAGAGCTCGTTTATGACCGTCATCTAAAAGCAGGTAATATCAGTAGACGCACCATCAAACAATTGTTTGATCCCGTCAAAAACATGTTTCTGCCAGACCGCTATATCAAAGGTGAGTGCCCGCACTGTCATGCGAAAGACCAGTACGGCGATAACTGTGAATCATGCGGCAAGACATATGCGCCAACGGAATTAATCAACCCATACTCCACGCTTTCAGGCACACAGCCTGTTGAGAAATCCACCGAACATTTATTTTTTAAATTGCAGAATTTCGAAAACTTTCTCAAAGAATGGACACGTAAAGGACATTTGCAAAAACAGATTGCGAACAAACTGGATGAATGGTTTAAGGATGGCTTGAGAGAATGGGACATCACACGCGATGCACCCTATTTCGGCTTTCCCATTCCCAATGAAAAAGACAAATTCTTTTATGTCTGGCTGGATGCACCGATTGGTTACATCGCCAGCTTTAAAAATTTATGTGGCCGGCGCAGCGATCTTACATTTGATGAATACTGGTCAAAAGACAGTAAAACAGAGTTATACCACTTTATCGGCAAAGACATTGTGTATTTTCATGCCTTGTTCTGGACAGCCATGTTAAACGGCGCGGACTTCCGCACACCAGACGCCATTTTTGTTAATGGTTTTCTGACCGTTGACGGTCAGAAAATGTCTAAATCCCGCGGCACGTTTATTAAAGCCAGAACCTATCTTGACCATCTGCAGCCAGAATATCTGCGCTACTATTTTGCGGCAAAACTGAGTGATCAAATTGAAGATATTGACATTAACTTTGATGATTTCACCTTGCGGGTCAACTCGGATCTGGTTGGCAAATTTATCAATATTGCGAGCCGCTGCGCGAGCTTTATTACAAAAAACTTTAACGGTGAACTATCCGAGAAATGCGCCGAACCCGCTCTGTTCGAAGAATTCGCCCGCGCAGGCGATACGATCGCGGTTCATTATGAAAAACTTGAATATAGTCATGCGATCAGATTAATCATGGCGCTTGCTGATAAAGCAAACCAATACATCGACGAAAAGAAACCATGGGTAATGATCAAACAACCTGACAACCAACACGGCACTCAGGAAGTGTGCACCATGGGGTTAAACCTGTTTCGTATTCTCATGATTTACCTTAAACCTGTTTTACCGCACACCGCAAAACAGGTTGAATCATTTTTAAATATCAAACCACTCATGTGGGAAGACAGAGAAACGCCACTGTTAAAACACCGCATTAATGAGTTTATCCCGTTAATTACCCGTATCGATCCAAAACAAATTGAGGCATTAAAAATGGCATCCCAATCTGATATAAACAATACCGGCAACACGACAGTGGCAGCAGCCGCAGCCACAGAGACTGCTGTAACTGAAAAACAATACATCAGCATTGATGATTTCAGCAAAATAGATTTGCGTATTGCAAAAATTATTGAAGCCGAACACGTTGAAGGGGCGGACAAACTGTTACGTTTAAAAGTTGATTTAGGAGATGAAACAAGGCAAATCTTCGCGGGAATCAAATCAGCCTATCAACCTGACCAGCTTACTGGCAAACATGTCGTTATTGTTGCCAACCTTGCTCCGCGCAAAATGCGCTTTGGCATGTCAGAAGGCATGGTACTTGCTGCTGGTCCCGGCGGATCTGATATCTGGGTCATCACGCCAGACGGCGATGCCAAGCCCGGGATGAAGGTAAAGTGAGCAAAAGCCATCCCGTACTTGCTGTCATACGCGAATCTGAATGCATAGGCTGTACCAAATGCATTCAGGCTTGCCCGTTTGATGCCATTATCGGCAGCAATAAATTGATGCACAGTGTGATCAGCAATGATTGCAGCGGGTGCGAACTCTGCGTGCCTGCCTGCCCTGTCGATTGTATTGATTTAATTCCCGCACCTTATGCAGCGCATGATCAGGCACAAAAAAAGCATTTTCGTGACCGCATTGTTGCAAGGAAAAACCGCCTGCGCGATGAAGAAGAACCAGAAGAAATCATCACGCATCCTGCTGTCAGCAAAAAAAGCTACGTTGAAATGGCTATAGAACGCGCGAAAAATCGAAAGCTTGCCAATATCTAAGGCGTTGACACAGACTTCCAGGATGGATTATTCCACGAACCTGTTACATTATAATAGTACGTTGATGCCTTTGAGATTTGCGAGCCAACTACCGTATTGACTGCGAGCGCGCCAAGTCCAACAAATGGATTAACCAGCAAGGTGGCCGCAACAGGAATACTTGACGTAACGTATGGGGTAATGCTTAAAACAATATCAAAATCATGGTTTTTTAAGCCAATTCTGCCATTAATACCAAGCTTCGCAACAGGACCATCGAATCTGAAATTACTTGTATAGACATCGCCATCATCAATTTTAAAATCACCTTTGACACTATCAAAACTATACCCTTTCTGAAATACATCACTAAAATCCAGTGACAGCCGACGAGGAATAGTCTGCAGGCTAAACAAGCTAAGCAATCTGCCCAAACCCATCTTGGCGTCATTTTCTTTGCCAATATCAGCAATTCTCCCTTTGCCAAGCTCAAACGACGCCACGCCATTCATTTTGGCAAATACAAATGCATACGGCACATCTTCCCATGATACGTTAAAACGCATACGACCATCTTGCACAATAAAGTTATGCGCATCAAAACCAAAACTTATCAGCAGCTGACGAACATCATTAGAAATCGCGTTGCCGTTTAATGTCGTCAGGCTGGATTTTTTTTCTTTGCTCCAGGCACCATATGCCTGCAAATTGATAAGAGGAGAAATAATTTTTAATACTTGAATATTCAAGCCATTTGCCTGTGGGCTTGTTTTGATACTGACCCTGCCCAGCGGTATTTTATTAACAACAGCATTGCCGACATCCAGCGAAATAGCCGGCAACGTCCCTGGATCAAGATCCGTTGAAATCGACCCAATATTAGAAGACTGCACGTTTAGCTTATCCAGAACAGCTACAATATTGGATTGGCTGGATAATTTAATGGGGAAATCAATGCGGCCAGTTACTTGATCGCTAACAATACTGGCATGCCAGTTAGGTTTGTCTGGTTTAACCTCCAGATTAACCTTCGTTAATTCCTGCCCCAACAGCGTCATCTGGCTAGATGATACCGATGCACTTAGCAAGTTCATCTCACCTAAATCACCCCTGTCCACAACAGCAGCGGCAGATAATAATTTTCCGTATGTTAATTGCACCTGCAGCGGTTTCGACTGGTCAATCGTGATCGCCGCATCAAAATCAATTGGTTTTTGTGCGGTTTTTCCATATTGATCCGGCAAATCCACATCAATGCCGACCAATTTTGATTGAATACGTAATTTAATTGGCTGGTCGAATGCCATATCCAACTCGCCTGTAATGTCCGTATCTCCTTTGGCAATGGTAGATAACGGCAGCTTCAACCATGTTTCAATATCAGAAAGCGCAATATGATTAGCAAACCTGGCGCGAATAAACGCATCAGCATGTTTTTGCGGCACAGTAGCCAGACTGAATTCAAGCGGGCGATTAAACAGTTTGCCTCGAATGGATGACGCGGTTGTTGTTGCTTCAGTAAAATGCACCTGCCCGGTTAACGCGTTAACCGTCAAATGCCATGGCTCAAGATTCATAACGCCATTTTTAATGTCCATCAAGCCCGATACTTTCGCCTGATCCGGCTTATCGAGAGGAATATCAAGGTTTAATCCAACCATAATAGGCCCTGTTAACCTGACATCACTCAAGATCCTGCCCAATGTTTTCCTCAACGGACTGTTATGCACATATCCCAAAGCAGCGGAAAAATCTGTTGCAACAGGATCCGCTGCAATATGCAGCATGGCAATATCAGCGCCCATGCTGGGAATATCTGCCACCACATGGCCGAATGGGATACCCAGTGTTTCACCCTTATCGACGTCGACATGCACACTACTGCCTGCAAACGCTATCTTGCCGCTCACACCTTTTAACTCAGGCCAGTCTGATGCAAATGACAAACCCACATTATTAACATTTCCTGTAATAAGAAATTTCCCATTATCATGATCAAATGGAAAATCGGTTAAATTACCTTTTAATTCAGCATGGCCGAATGTTACCTCTCCCGCTATAAACGCGTCAGACAGCCAATGGGAAAGGCCGGCAGAAAATACTTTAAGCGGAAGATATCGGGCAACATTTTTCGCTTTTGCAAGTGTAAAATTTCCTTTTAGATCAACGTCCGGTAATTTTCCAGGTGCAAGCAGCGCGGTTCCTTTAAGATTAAATGCACCATCTGCATTCAATAACTGCATGGAAGACAGCCGAAGCTGCCAGGCACCATGGCTCTCATCATAATTCGCTATTATTTTTGCATCCATTTGATCAGCATCAAGCACATTCGCAAAGACTGAATCATACGTAAATAACAGACGATGACTGCTTAAATCAATTTCTGCGTTCTGGTCATGCCATTTCAACAAGCCAGATAAATTTTTAATGCCCGGCATCCCATTTTGCGGCAGAAAACTAATATGACTAAACTCTGTGTCCAGTACCGTTTGCTTCCAGTCAAACCCATTTAATGGGAGCACCAGCGAAACAGTCTGCAAACTGCCTTTTAATTGCAATTGATCGAGCACACGCCTTACCTGATCAGGCACAAGGTTTGAAGTGGCAAATAAAAATGATTCAACGTCTTCAATATCCAGATAGCCTGTATTAATCACTGCCGGCGCTTTTTGACCCGAAGGCGTGGGCGCCAATTCAACATAAAAATTCGTCACTGGCCATAAATGCCGCGGTAAATCGACAAGAATATCATCGCCGGCAAATACCCAGCTATCACCATCCTGCCGCCAGCCAACATCACCGCTCAGACGATTGATATAATGTACGGCGTTGTCTTTCTGTGAATGCAGCCCAAGCTGTACCCCTTGAAAATTGGTTTGCACTTTTTGCAAACGGCCATCACTCCAGTCCAGCCATATTTTTGCGCTCGCCATCCCGCTTTTGATTTGCCAGCCATGCCACTCATACGTTTTGAGCCATTGCGCTAATGAAACACCTTCAACATAAAGATATGCATTAACTTTTAACGCAGCCATATCGGTACCGCTGCCCCGCCATTGAATAGCCGTTGAGACTTCTACAGGATCAGCTTGCTGCAAAATGGCTTTGCCTAAAATGGTATGTTTATCACCCGCATTTTCCAGACTCAGGTGATTAAGCGTTACCACCAGCTCCTTGTCGCCTGCGCGTTGATAATGAAGCCGGATGTTATCAAGAATAATATCTGGCTGCTGAGATAACCATTCCATGACATCCGCTACGCTTGCTTCCGGAAATGGCTGATCGCCAAAATCATCAAAAGATGGCAAGCCCTGTATCGAAATCTTGCCATCCTTGGACTGCACAATATTCAAATTAGAACCTGACAGCATGATACCCGAGGGAACCAGCTTCATTTGCCACAAACTTTTGATAACTGAAATAAAAACACCGATACGTCTGACTTGCAGAATAGGTTGATGTGTATCTGGAGAGCTGGCGGTTACTTCATTCAACCTGATTTCAGGCTGGTACCCATGCCAGGAAAGCCGTATATTCTTGATCGTTACCGGCCTTTGCAGCAAAACACTTGCCCACTGCTCTGCCTCACCACGGTGCTTATCAAGTGCTGGTGTGAAAACCCGTGATGCAATCACAAGCAACGCCGCAACAATCACCAAGGCAGCGCATATATATGCTATTTTCTTTAGCAGCACTTTCATCAAAGCTGTCAATAGCAGATTCCTTTTCTACGCCACATTAAATCGTCTACGATAATCCCTTAACAAAACAAACAACCAGGGCCAGAGCAGCATCGTTGTCACCGAAGATAACCAATATAGATGACTAACGGGGAGCTCGCCAATAAAACCCTGAATACAATATAAGATAAATTGATAAATCAACGCAAAAACCATCATGCTGACACCTTGCTGTACCATTGGCGCCATACGTAAACGAATATATATTCTCGTCACCAGATAAATAACAACCGTCAGTGCCAGCGCGTGTTCACCCAGCATGGTGCCATTTAGCAGATCCAGTATCAGCCCGATCAGCCAGGCCACCCCCACCCCCACACGATAAGGCGTCATCATGGCCCAATAAACCAATACCAGTAATACCCAGGCCGGCCGAAACCAGACTGTCCATTCAGGCATAGGCAGAAACGTCAGCATAATGGCAATAAACAATGTTAACGCTATCGTCATGGTATTATGCATGGCGCTGTGACCATACAAGTAATACCTGGCGGCTGCTATCCAGATGCGCACTCGGTTTTAAATAAACTGTCGCAAATTGATTGGCAGGGTCATTTTTCACGGAAGCAACGCGGCCAACAGGATATCCCTCGGGATAATGACCGCCCAGTCCAGATGTTATAAAAATATCGCCTTCTTTAACATCAGACGTTTTCGCTACATACATTAAACGCAGCTGCTCCGTATAATTATCACCCACAGCAACTGTGCGCATGCCATTCCTGACATTTTGCACCGCAATCCCGCTGTGCGAATCATTGATTAACATCACACGGCTTGTAATAGGCCCAACTTCAATTATTTGCCCCATCACACCATTAGCATCCAGCACAGACTGCCCAAGATACACGCCGTCACGACTACCTTTGTTTACCACCACCTGATTAACAAACGGCTCAAAATCAACCGACAATAATTCCGCAATCAATGTTTTATTCTTTGTTGTTTTTTGCGCGGATAAAAGCAGTGATTTGAGGTAATTATTTTCTGACTCAATAGAAATCAGCCGCTGCAGCTGCGACTGCAGCAAGAGTTGATCTGACTTAAGACGAAGATTCTCCCTCATTAAATCATCTCTTGTGTTAATGATATTTTTTACTTGAACAAACGCATTGGTCGGCCAGCTAATCACATACTCAAGTGGTGCTAACGGCAATGACATTGCAGCGCGGATAGACGCAAAGCCCTCAAGCTTCTTATCCATCACCATCAGCAAAATGGCAAGGGAAGCCAGAAGGAATGCGCGTAACCCCGCCTGTGACTCGCGAGTAAATATAGAGCGAATTGATCTGCCTCCCTAGCTAGCAGTACTTATTCACTTAACAGAAAATCAACACCTGTTTCACCGATCATTTCCAGCGCCCTGCCACCGCCTCGAGCAACACATGTCAACGGCTCATCAGCAAGAATCACGGGCAGCCCTGTCTCTTCCATGAAAAGACGATCAATGTTGCGCAAGCACGCACCACCGCCGGTCATTACCATACCGCGCTCCGCAATATCAGCAGCCAATTCAGGTGGGGCCTGTTCCAATGCTGCACGTACTGCACCCAGAATACCAGAAAGCGGTTCTTGCAATGCTTCCAGCACTTCATTACTGGTAATGGTAAAGCTGCGTGGAATACCTTCAGCCAGATTACGGCCGCGTACTTCCATTTGCAGCATTTGATTAGCCGGATATGCCGTACCAATCTCGTGTTTAATGCGTTCTGCCGTCGCTTCACCAATTAAAATACCATAATTACGGCGAACATAACTCACGATCGCTTCATCAAAACGATCACCGCCAATACGGACAGAGGCAGAATAAACAATACCATTTAAAGAGATAATAGCCACTTCCGTGGTGCCGCCGCCAATATCAACCACCATCGATCCACGAGGTTCTTCCACCGGCATCCCGGCACCCATTGCTGCCGCCATTGGCTCCTCCAGCAGAAAAACTTCTCTGGCGCCTGCACTAATAGCAGATTCTTTAATAGCACGGCGTTCAACCTGCGTTGAACCGCACGGAACGGAAACCAGCACCCGGGGGCTGGGGCGTAAAAAGCGGTTTTCATGCACACGGTGAATAAAGTGCTGCAACATGCGTTCTGTCACGTAGAAATCGGCAATCACACCATCTTTCATTGGGCGTATGGCGCTGATATTGCCCGGTGTGCGGCCCAGCATCAGCTTCGCCTCACTGCCTACCGCCACAACATGCTTATGGCCAGATGATTCCTGACCCTGACGAATCGCGACAACAGACGGCTCGTTCAATACGATGCCTTTGCCACGCACATAAATGAGTGTATTTGCCGTGCCTAAGTCAATCGACAAATCATTAGAAAACATGCCTCGTAGTTTTTTAAATGCCATGATTATCCAGTTCCTTGTTATTTATTGTACAACCTATCACTTACCCAGCATTCTAACTCAATTTAATTTATCGTTTCTATGATTATTATGCACTATAGAAAATAAATTTAATCGATTATAATCACCGCCTATTTATAATCATAATCGCAAAACAGGAGTCAGCCAGCATGTCTCTCACGCCAGAAGAAGTATTAAAAATTGCTCACTTAGCACGCCTGAGTCTGTCTGAGTCTGATATTCAGCTCTACCCACCCCAGCTGTCAAAAATTCTGGGCTTTATTGAACAAATGAACCAGGCAGATACCAGCAACGTACAACCCCTTGCACATTCACTTGACCTGTCGCAACGTCTGCGTCCTGACGCTGTACTGGAAGTGAACCAGCGTGACAAATTTCAGCACATCGCTCCCCAGGTGGAAGCCGGGCTCTATCTCGTTCCCAAAGTCATTGAAGAGGCATAACAATAATGCATCACAAAACCATTGCCGAATTAGCGAATGAATTACATGAGAAACGCACATCAAGTGTCGAATTAACAACGCATTTCTTAAATCGGATCAAAGAACACGACAAAAAGCTGAACAGCTTTATTACCGTCACGGAAGAACACGCGCTTCATGCCGCAAAGCAGGCTGATGACTTGCGCAGCCAAGGCAAACACAGCCCGCTGCTTGGCATCCCGCTGGCACATAAAGATATTTTTTGTACAGACGGCATTAAAACCACCTGCGGCTCAAAAATGCTGGATAATTTTATTGCGCCCTACGATGCCACCGTTGTCACCAGGCTAAAACAGGCCGGCATGGTCACCTTGGGCAAAACCAATATGGACGAGTTCGCGATGGGCTCATCCAACGAAACCAGTTACTACGGACCAGTCAAAAATCCCTGGGGTCTGGAACATGTCCCCGGCGGCTCATCAGGCGGTTCCGCCGCAGCGGTTGCCGCTGGACTTGCCCCAGCCGCAACTGGTACAGATACGGGCGGCTCTATTCGTCAGCCAGCCGCACTCAGCAATCTGACCGGCATCAAGCCAACGTACGGTCGTGTTTCCCGTTACGGCATGATTGCCTACGCATCCAGCCTGGATCAGGGTGGCCCAATGACCAAAACGGCTGAAGATGCTGCCCTGATGTTAAACGCAATGTGCGGGTTTGACGAACACGACTCAACCAGCGTTAATGAACCCGTACCTGATTTCACATCAACGCTCAACGATTCCATCAAGGGCTTACGCATTGGATTACCCAAGGAATACTTTAGCACGGGATTAAACAATGATGTTGCCACCGTGATTCAGGCAGCTATCAAGGAATATGAAAAACTGGGTGCTGTCATTGAAGAAATATCACTGCCAAATACCAGCCTCTCCGTTCCCGTTTATTATGTGCTGGCACCAGCAGAATGTTCTTCCAATCTGGCCCGCTATGACGGCGTGCGTTACGGTTATCGCTGCAAAGATCCCAAAAATCTTGATGATTTATACACACGCTCACGCAGTGAAGGATTTGGCAAAGAAGTCAAACGCCGCATCATGATAGGCACCTATGTATTATCCGCTGGTTATTACGATGCCTATTACATTAAAGCTCAACGTGTCCGACGCCTGGTTCGCGATGACTTTATTAATGCCTTCAAAAAAGTAGATGTCATCTTAAGCCCAACCTCACCGACAACCGCGTTTAAATTTGGCGAAAAAACCAGTGACCCCATCAGCATGTATCTTGCGGATATTTATACCATCGCGGTCAATCTTGCCGGCTTGCCAGGCATCTCGGTTCCCGCTGGTTTTGTGAATAAATTACCTGTCGGCATGCAATTGATAGGCAACCTGTTTGGTGAGTCCAGAATATTAAATGCTGCGCATCAATATCAGCAAGTCACAGACTGGCATAAACGTACGCCGGAGGGTTTTTAGTATGGAATGGGAAATTGTTATCGGGCTTGAAGTCCACGCACAATTAGCAACGAACAGTAAAATTTTTTCAGGCGCGGCTACTAAATTCGGCGCAGAACCTAACACACAGGCATGCGCTATCGATCTTGGCCTGCCAGGCGTATTGCCCGTATTAAACAACGATGTGGTTGAAATGGCTATCAAGTTTGGTCTGGGCGCAAATGCCAGCATTGCACCGCATTCCGTGTTTGCACGCAAAAATTATTTTTATCCGGATTTACCAAAAGGTTATCAGATCAGCCAGTATGAATTACCCATCGTAGGACAAGGGTATCTCGATATCATTCTGGATGATGGTTCAGTAAAGCGTGTCAACATTACACGTGCGCATCTGGAAGAAGATGCGGGTAAATCGCTGCATGAAGATTTTCATGGCCTGAGCGGCATCGATTTAAACCGTGCCGGCACACCGTTGCTGGAAATCGTTTCTGAACCTGACATGCGTAATGCCAAAGAAGCCGTTGCGTATCTGAAAACCTTACACACACTGGTGCGTTATCTGGAAATCTGTGACGGCAATATGCAGGAAGGTTCTTTCCGCTGCGATGCTAACGTTTCTATTCGACCAAAGGGCGAAAGCAAATATGGCACGCGTACAGAGTTAAAAAATATTAATTCATTCCGCTTTGTTGAAAAGGCGATTAACTATGAAGTGGAACGCCAGATTAATGTACTGGAAAGCGGTGGCAAAATCACACAGGAAACACGCTTATACGATCCCAATAAAAATGAAACCCGTCCGATGCGCAGCAAGGAAGAAGCCAATGATTACCGCTACTTCCCTGACCCTGATTTACTGCCGCTGTTGATCACAGCAGACCAGATCGATCACGTACGCACGCACATGCCGGAACTGCCGCAGCAAAAACGCGACCGCTTTATGTCGGAATACAAATTGAGTGCATATGATGCCAGCATTCTTGTCAGCAGCCGTGAAATGGCCGCATTTTATGAAGAAGCTGTTAAAACCTCAAACGGTCAACCCAAACTAGCCGCTAACTGGATCATTAGCGAATTACTGGGTGCGCTCAACAAAGCAAATCTGGATATCACTGCAAGCCCTATATCAAGCAACGATATTGGTAAGCTGGTTTCACGCATAGGCGACGATACTATTTCCGGCAAAATCGCCAAAACCATCTTCGAAGCGTTATGGAATAAAGAAGGTGATGTCGATGGCAT
>CAZOVT010000011.1:0-888 GCA_964583565.1 uncultured Coxiellaceae bacterium | reverse complement strand
AACGCGGCTTGAAACAGGTCACCGATACCGCCGCGATTGAAAAAATGATTGATGAAATCATGGCAGCGAATCCCGAACAAGTTGCAGGCTACCGCGCCGGAAAAGACAAGTTGCTTGGCTTCTTTGTTGGGCAGGCAATGAAAGCGTCTGGCGGTACGTTAAACCCGGGGCAATTGAATGATTTGTTGAAGAAGAAGTTGGCCGGATAACTGCCCATCATTTTCCTATTACCTTCAAAGTCAGGCTTGATATGTCCAGATGTCAGGCCTGACCCCTTTAATGACCCCTTTACAATAATTTGATACAATACCCAAATGACCCAACAGCCAGCACTACAACTCCAAAACTTCACCTACCCCGAGCTTTTTACCCCGGCGGGTCTGGAACGTCTCGATGCAAGCTTTCTGGCTGAATTAAAAAAAATCAACGCCGAATGGCATACCAGTCTGCTGGCTTACCGCAAACGCACTGATCTCACGACGACACCAGAAATCAGTGATTTATTAATTAATTGCGCGACGGTATTAGAGTCATTTGTTGCCAGGCTCTTTCATATCGAAGAGGCGGTGGCTGCTGCCAACGTCAAAACCACCTCGCTAAATCCACTCTCGGTCTTCAAAAAATACTTTATCTTGCGCCGGGCAAAAAAAGAAATGGGGAAAGTGGATGCATTACCTTCACTTGCCGAGCTAGATGCCTGGTTAAAAACAGAATTAAGCAAAAGCCCCTTACACTCAGACGACCTCGAGCTTGCCGTTGCCCTTTATGGATCCTCACTGCTGGATGATGCGGATAAAAATAAAGAATCCATCGACAAACTCGTACAATGGTGTGCACGTATACTCACCAGCCCTGAAGGCAAATCACGTATAGCGGGCTGGAAAAGCT
>CAZOVT010000010.1:7830-43396 GCA_964583565.1 uncultured Coxiellaceae bacterium | reverse complement strand
AATACTGTGCTGGTAACGTTAAGCTAATGCAGTTATACTGCCCGCAAATTAATACAATAATGATAGGTATACTTAGCAATGCCGCTTACACCCAAAATAAAACAACAGCTTAAAGCGAAGGCACACAGTTTGAAACCAGTTGTGCTCATTGGAAATCAAGGCTTGTCTGAATCCGTTAGCAGGGAAATTAATCGAGCGCTGAATGATCATGAGTTAATTAAGATCAGAGTGGCATCGACAGACCGTGAAGCGCGTCTGGCTGTATTAAATGAGATTGCGCAATCACAACAGGCGGAGCTGGTTCAAGCCATTGGAAACATTGGTGTGTTCTACCGAAAAAATATTACTTGATCATTTCCAGTACGGGAATGAGTGACACAACCGACATCAGCGCGAGCAGCGGCGCAATGGGAATGATGATCATCAATGCAGCCATGGAAAACTTCTGGATGATGCGAGTCAGGCATAATCCAATGACGGCAGCGTAGAGTGCACCCATTAACAGACTGATTAACAATGATGAGCTGCCGTGTCGCGTGAAGAAAACGGCAAGGCTGAAAGTTGCCAGATAAAATGCAATCATGGTCTCCAGGGTGGTGGCCAGATATGCTTTCCATGACACAATATGACTATTTTTCATGCCCGGTATATTAACACATTTTCTTATTCATATAAAAGTTCAGTTTGTTTGATTGTTTGAAACTGATGCGTATGTTTGTCCCATTCATGAACGGTATTTGTTTCTACATTAAAAAACCAGGCGTGGATCGTTAAGGTCTGGCGGCTAAGTTTTTTCTGCACGATGGGGTATTTCTTGATATTTTCGACTTGATTTAAAATATTTCGATAGGCCATTTCGTCGATCGTTGTTTGTGCATGAAATGAAATTTGCGAGCGTATCTGTTCGATCCATTCATCCAGATTATGAGGTAAATTCGTATCTTCGAAAGCATGGCAGGCTTTCATCGCCGCGCAGTGACTGTGGCCGCAAATCACAATATCGGTGATATTCAGGTAGGTGAAGGCAAACTCAATGGCGGCTGCTTCGCTATAGTGAGCGCTGGGATGGTATGGCGGAATAAAGTTCCCAACATTCCGGATGATGAATAAATCAGGTGGAAGCTCTGGGTTAACGGGTGTTGCATGCGTGAGATTGTCAGCGCAGGTGACAAATAGTGTGTGCGGCTTTTTCCCCTGGGGCATTAATTCAAGGGTGCGCTGTTCGTTGTCTGATCCAACCAGGTTTATCATGCCCTTATCCTGTTTGTTACATTGGTCACTAAACTCACTACCATAACAGTAATAGATCATAAATCAATTTGGGAATTACCCGCTTCCAGTTAGGGTTTATTCTGAGCGTTCACGCCGCCGCTGCTTGGTTAGCGACCGTTGTTTTTTATTGCTTAGGCGGCGTTCAACAGAGCTGCGGGTAGGTTTGGTTTTTTTGCGTGCTTTAGGCGGTATGGCAGCCTGTTGCAGCAGTATCAGCAACCGTTGTATGGCGTCATGCTTGTTGCGTTCCTGTGTGCGATAACGGGTTGCTTTAATGATGATTTCACCCTGCGCTGTGGCACGGCTGCCAGCTAGTTTCAGGGCGCGTTGCCTGATGTCGTCTGGCAGGGAGGATTGCTGGACAGGGAAACGCAGTTCGACAGCTGTCGCGACTTTGTTAACGTTTTGTCCCCCGGGCCCGGGCGAACGGATAAACGAAAAGTTGATTTCCGTTAGCGGCAGCGTGAGCACGGCTGTAATGGGTAGATGCTTGGTCATGAGATTAGTTTAGCGGATAAAATAATGTGCACAAAGCTTTATAAATGCCTGCATTGTTTCGCAAGCATACATGGCAGTACAAAAATCTGATTTATTCTCTAAACGCCGCGCGTAATATTTGGCGAATGTTCGTGCTTGCAGCAAAGCAAACTTTTCACTTTCCAGAAGCTCGCTGAGATTGGTCACATGCTCAATATAAAGCTGGCCGACTTCCTGCAAGGTGGGCGGGGTAAACGTTTCACCGCACATTTCAGCTGTTAGCTGCGCAATGAGCCAAGGCTGGCCGACGCCCGCACGTCCTATCATTACACCGTCGCAGCCAGTTGCCAGCATACGTTTGAGTGAATCGAGACACGCAACATCACCATTGCCAATCACAGGTATGTTGAGATGTTCGACGAAAAATTGAATATCATCGTATTGGCATGGCGTTTCATAATGCTCCGTCCAGTGCCTGCCATGCACGGTGAGCAAGTCCGCGCCGGCATCCCGGACTGCATTGGCGACATCGAGATTGAATGTGTCCTTGCTGCCGCCTTCGACGCGAATTTTAACCGAAACAGGTACATGGGTATTTGCTTTCATGCTGGTGATTAACTGGTAGAGCAGCGGGGTGTTCATCAGCAGGCTCGATCCTGCCCCCTTGCTGCGTATCTTGTTGACAGGGCAGCCGCAGTTGAGATCAATGAGGCTGGCACCTTGATCGGTGGCGATTTTTACCGCTTCTGCGACGTCTGCCGGATTATTTCCCGCAAGCTGGAAGCAAACAGGCCCTTCGTTAGCGTCAATAGCGATAAAACGTTTATTTCTTCGCAAGGAGCGGTGGGTCAGGGTTTTGCAGGAAATCATTTCCGTACAAGTGTAGGCTGGCTGGCCGTAGCGCCAGATCGGCTGGCGAAAAGGAGCGCAGCTGACGCCAGCCAGCGGTCCCTGAATAAGATTGGAGGGGAATGTTGTTGTTCCCACCTGCAGAGGAGTGATCACGGTTTTATATTGCTCAAAAAACGTTTATTCTATCTCACTTTGACAACATTAAAAGGGAGTTATATGAAAAAGGCGATAATAACCCTGCTGGGATTGGGGATAGTGAGTGCAAATGTCTATGCTGCAGAGACGGCATCGTCAACCGGGGCGGCAGGAGGAGGTAATCTCCAGTCACCAGCATCCAAAAATATAACAGAAGGCGAAGCCTTTTTGGCAGCGAATAAACAGAAGCCAGGGGTGGTGACATTGCCTAGCGGGCTGCAGTACAAGATTATGACGGGGGAAGCCGGCAAGAGTCCAAAGGCAGAAGATACGGTGACAGTGGATTATGAAGGTACCCTGATAAATGGTCAGGAATTTGATAGCTCGTATAAACGCGGTCAACCAGCAACATTTCCGGTCATGGGTGTTATTCCCGGCTGGACAGAAATACTTCAGTTGATGCCGGTTGGGGCTACCTGGATGGTTTATATCCCTGCTTCACTTGCTTATGGTGAGCAAGGTGCGCCGCCATCTATTGGGCCAAATGAAACGTTGATTTTCAAGATTCACTTGATTTCAATTAATTAAGTCCAGCATCGGGTGAATATGAAAGCGGCTAGCCTGTCAGAGCGAGATACATTTTGGCTGTCACTTTTGTTTCACGTGTTGCTGTTTGCAATTTATCTTCTGATGCTGATGCGGTATCCCGTATCAGTACCTGAAAAAAGGCCGGCACTGTATGTGCCGTCCTATCTTTCTACACCCGCTTCTTCTGCAAAAGCAACCGAGCATCAGTTATCTGTGCCGCGTGAAAGGGCAAGTCATCAAACGGCATTGAATCAATCTCGCAGTGCCTATAAACGCCAGCAGCCAGTTTATATGATCGGTGAAAAACTGGCGGACGATCCGCTGAAAAAATTATTGGGTGCCGCCATTTCCAGACATTTGTATTACCCGCAAGCGGCTCAGGAGCTGGGGGTGGAAGGTGTGGTTGAGGTTGGTTTTACCATTTTTCCAGATGGCTCTGTCATGAATGTGCAGGTTGTGCGATCCAGCCATAAGCCAATGCTGGACTCAGCCGCAATAGTTGCTGTTCAAAAAATGGAACCAGTCGCCAATGTTGATATTTATTTAAAACAGCCGAAATTTTTGGTGGTGAATGTGATCTTCCGCTAAACGATTTTTTGGAGGAGAATAATGATCGGATTGTTTAATTGATGCCAACCATGAGGTGTAAGTGCTATGCAAAAGCAGTTAGTGAAATTGATATGTATTTTTGTTGCGGGAGGTTTTTTAATTTCCTGTACATCCATTCAATCGGTATTTAATGGGCGAAGTTCAAAATCAACTTCTTCAGGCAAGTCTGATTTAGGTGATCAACCAGCCAGTATGACCGGACGGCCGACCAACCAAAGTACGGCAGTCGGTGGAAAGTTTGATTCCCGCATGGATGGGCTAGATAAGTCCAAGCTGCCCAGAGCGCTGGATGCTGGCCTGGGCAAGGCAACGACCTGGACCAATGGATCGTCAGGTATCACTTATACAGTTGTTCCTACCCGCAAGGTCACCATCGGCGGCAATCAATTCTGTCGCAGTTACAGTATTACAGCGGTAAGAGGCGGCGATACGGATCAATACACTGGCACAGCCTGTCTGGGTGATGATAGTAACTGGCATCCTATTTAATACCGCTACTACTGTCGCCCCCGCCCGTGCGGGGGTGACCGTCTTGTGTCTCAATTCGTCGCTGTCTTTGACACATCAATAATTGTCTGCGCGCCTTTCATGCTGATGTTCTTGATGGTGGGTGCATCCAGATCAAAAGCGGCAAAATCAATCACTTTGATAGTTTGATCGTCATACGTTTTAAAATAATATTTTAACGCATTTGGATCTTTTACAGTGGTTGCCAGCGTATATTCGTTGGCTACCTGACCATTCTGCTGCTGGCGTACTGCGCCAACGGGAATATCAAATTGATTCAGAATGTGAAATGCGCTTAATACAGCCTGAGATGAATTGCTGGCTGGAACCGCGGTTGTTGAAAACAATGCTGCACGGACAAAGCGCGAAGGTGGTGTGAAATCACCTGGCAAGCCATGCAGGCCGGATCCTTGTCCAAATTGCTGCAACGTCAAGCCGTCTATCTTCTTGACGGGTATGTTAATTGGAGACAGGTTAATGTAGTTGGCAAGGTTGGTTGTGTGCCAGTTAAAATCAGGTGAATTGGTAAACGTACCAATCAGGTTGTCAGAAACGACTAATTTGCCATCAATTGGTTCGATAGCAATGCTTTTGCCTGTTTTGTCATATACAACGTAATGAAACGGCGGCATGACCGGCCAGCCTTTTGGTGTGGTTGCAACGATAACGGCTGATTTTATACCTTCTCTGACTTCGTCCACGGTGGCAAATTGAGTGAGTATCCAGTTTGGAAACTCGGTTGGTGAGAGTGCTTTGCTTTTGTTGTCAGCAGTGACGGCTGCATAGCCAGCATAATCAGGGAAGTAAAATGCACCGACAGAAAGCCCTTTTTCATTCATGCCGTCTGCGATATCGGTAGAGCCAAACATTGCTCCGCCAATAGCAGCATATTTGGTTTTGTAAGCCATGCCAGTCGTTCCATCAGGCAGTGTGCCATGTTCAGCAAAATTTCTGGGAACAACGACAGCGTTGAGATCCAGCGACATGCCAAATTCAACCGTTCGACCATTGATGCTGGTGCCGTCTTTTGCTTTCAGGGCAATGCCGGTACAAGCCCAGGCAGAGGCGGTAATGACAGCACTGATTGAAATCAAACTGGTAATGATAGTTTGTTTAAGTCTGGGGGAACGCATGACAACTCTCCTTATGCAATTGGTGTCCATAAAAGCAACTCGAAATTCCATTATACCCGATAATACCCCGCTTATGTTGTTCACAATGTGCGCAGTTTTATTTAAGAATCCGGTTGTTGGTACACGTTATAATAGAAGCAGACGCATGACAGGAGCACGATGATGGCTGGTAAAAAAAGTCAGACCAGGACAGCAAAGCGCAAATCACCTAAGCGTCGTCTGTTTAACATGATGCTGGTGGTTGCCAGTCTGGGCAAGTTTGTGCAGGAGATGATAGGTGTTATTGGAACGCGCACGCGCGAGGCTGGCCAAAGTTTATTTGCCTTGCTGGTGCTTGCCTTTCTGTTCGCATCGCTTTTAACAGTGGTCTGGCTGTCACTGCTAGGCATACTGTTTATTTATCTTATCTCACTTGACTGCTCAGCGTTGTGCGCTATCACGAGCATCGCAGTTATCAATGCGGTGCTGCTCGTATTAGTGATCTATCTTATACGACGCGCGAAAGAGCATTTAACCACCTCATTGCGGCCTAGGTGAAAAGGTCGATTCTGATGCATTAATTTCATGCTGCATGGCCATGAAATGTGTTTCAAGGAACTGGAAATTGCGCTGAACGAAGGTATTTAGCCGTAACATGCTGTAAATATAATAAGGGTCTACTTCCTTGACTTCCTGCCCTTGAATGGCTGCTTTAAAGGTGCCTGTTCGCTGCAATTCCCAGATATGCCGGTAACTCTCAAGTTGAGTACGAATTTTGATGGTATCTGCTGTGACAGGCGGTTTGTTAGCAATATGTTCATCATACAAGTATTTGGTGTTAAATTTCTCGAAGCAAAAATTAATATTCTTAAGAAATTCCGTCATGCCTTGCTGCGGGTTAAGGCTGCCCATGGATACTTTGTTTAATACCACTATCATGTTATCGACAAATCCGGAGCGTTCAATGTGTTTGTCAAAATCGTTGACTTCGGCAGGCAGTTCGACAGTCATATTATTTGTTCGCGCAAGATGCTTGTTTAACAAGCTGGCTAGCTGAATATTTGAGAATAGAGCGCTGTGGCAGGCATGTGTGCCATGTTCATTTGACCCGATGCCATGCTGTTCGATAGTGGGGCCGTCTGCAATAATCGCTTTTGTTTTATAGACTGCAACACAGGCATAGAAAAATAAATCGGTACGGCGGGCAGCATGTTCAATAATTTGCTCAGCGAGCAGATCTATTTTTGCTAGCGTTAACTGGTCTAATGCTTTTTTTTGCGCGTCTGTCAGGTCTTCTTTTGGTAAGGTCAGCCGCTGGCGATGTAAATGTTTAATTTGATCACAAATGGGTGGTTGCTGAATCGGCTGCTGTTGGGGGGTGTAGAAAAGGGAGGTGACGGCACGAGCTGCCAGCTGTGACCAGGTGGGTGTTTTAGGTTTTGGGGGTGTCGCTGGCAAGGCAAGTGCAGCCGTAACATTGCGTTCATAGGATGTCCGGTCACGCCGTTTGCTTGGTTTGGCGCCGGCGGCGGATGGGATATTTGCAGCGGGCACGCCCGCATCAGGCGGGGCGCTGGAAGGGGCGGCAGGTGCCGTGAAATACGCGGCTGCTGCATTGGCGGCGGAGGCTGCCGCAGAGGCTAATGAGGTTGATGCGGCTTGAACAACGGGCGCAGAGAAGGCGGCAATCGAGTTAAAAAATGAAACGGCGGCTGTATTTCGCTGCATAGTCAGAATTTCCTTGGTTTTTGCCATGTAAACAATAGTTAGCAAACATCAGCATATAGAGGTTGATAGATAGCAGTCAAATGCTGATAATAAAGCAGGCAGTATCGTTTTTCGGCTTCAAGGTGGGAGTCAGAGGGGATTCAGGATGAATAGTTACGGTAACCGGCTGGTTGAGTTTGATATTGGAAATCGAAATTTCAGAACAGTGACGCTGAATGAAATGGATCTCGATTTGCATGATCGTAATAAGCTTTACTGGATTCATTATGACCTCAGTGACATGAGTACATTTGAAGCCGTGGCAAAAAAACTGGACCTTGCCGAAGATGTTATCGATTTATGCCAGCAAGAACAATCGATGCCATTGTTGTTCGACTCGGATGATTCAGTCACTATCCAGATTCAATGTCTTCTCTCCACTCATCATATAGAGGGAAGTGACGATGAAGTTGAAAATCTGATTATTCATCTGACCAGTAAATATTGCTTTACCGCATCGCTTAAACCGGTGCCGGCTGTTACCGAGTTTGAAGGCTATTATCCGAAATCATTACGTTATGCGCGAACGCCGTGTTTTATCCTGTTTTTAATGATGGACAATGTTATTAATGAATACGGTCAGCTGTTATATGACTATGAATTGTTGACAGAAATCATGGATGAAAAGGTCGGCGATGGCCATGAAAATATTTACAATGATGTGTCTGCCGTTAAAAAGCGGTTAATGAAAATCAAGCGCAACACGGTTGCTATTCGTGAAATCCTGATGCGGATTTCCGGCCGAAAAATTATTGCTATTTCAGATGCCTGCCGTAATTCGCTCGGTAATTTGTTTAACCAGAGCCAGATGATTTTTAATGAATGTGATTCGCTGCGTGATATCTTGAACAGTCTTTTAAGTCAGATTGATTATTCGTTAATGCATAAAATGAATGATGTCATGAAGGTGTTAACGGCATTTGCGGCAATTTTTTTGCCGCTAACGTTAATCACGGGTATTTATGGTATGAATTTTCACTATATGCCTGAGCTAAGCTGGCAGCATGGCTATTATTATTGTCTGGGCTTGATTGTTTTTTGCGGTCTGTCGCTGTTTTATTTCTTCAAACGGAAAAAGTGGTTTTAGCGCTGGTAGATTAATTCACTAAATATCACTAAAAATGTTCCGTGTTTGCGTACTCGCGTCACCCATCCCCCAGTGGGACCCCTGACGCTGCGTTCGCAAACACGGAACATTTTTAGTGATATGGATTTACTATTTGCGTACTCGCGTCACCCATCCCCGGTGGGACCCCTGACGCTGCGTTCGCAAATACCAGACATTTTTAATGAATTAATCTGAATTAATATATTACTCGCCGCCTTCTACCTGATATAACAGGTCGCCGCCATTTTCCAGTGCACTGGTTTCAGACTGAATAGCAAAATGCTTGCTGATGTCATAGCGTAAACTGAAGATAGAGAGAGATGAGAATAATCCGATATTGTAATGCAGCGACAGGTTGCGCCCCAGATTTCTGCCAAGATTGACGGTGCTCGCGCTTTGTGTGGAGTTAGACGTCGTGTCATAGTATTCGGTGGATCCCACGCTGAATTCAGATAATCCAAGTGTATTTTGCAATTTATCGGTGACGTTGCCTGCGCCGCCAGAATAGGAACTGGATGCCATTCCCAAAAGTGACAGGCCGCTGGAGCCGGAGGCTAGTGATTGCGGCTGACCAAGCACGAGATAAGAAAGAATATCTCCCTGACTCAATCCAGCAGGTTCGGAAAATAATGTCAGGATGGGTTTGTTAATCGTGCCGCGTATCCAGACGCCGACGGTTATTGTATCTGTGCCAGTGTAAACAGGTTGTATGGCGGATGAATTGAATTGACTTTGAGCTGCGTAACCAACGGATCTGATATGTTGAATGGCGCGAAGGTCTATTCCTGGATTGGTTAGCAGGTTGCCGGCATAGGTAAGCCGCCCGGTTTGAATGATAAGTGTTTTACCGTAGGCTTTGTATGTGCCATTGACGGTGCTCAGTTCGCCAGTTGCCCGCGGCAGGCTGCCGGGCCGCTGGCTGATGTTGAGGCTGCCTGTCAATTTTGCTGTTAAATCATGAAATTTAAAGTTGATACGGTCGCCCAGTTTAAATTGAATAGACAAGCCGAGATTTGTTGGTATGGCCGGAGAAGTTTTTTGGTTAACAATAACGACCTCGCTGGGCAGCGAAACGGTGGTGCTAAAATCAGTTGGCATGATATCAGCCGCAGGAATAATGATATCGCCGCTAATATTAACGGTATGATTGGTGTAGTTGATGGTGATATCCGGGTCGATTGTTATTTTATATTCCGTGGTATTCACCGCGCGCAGGTTGGTTCCTTTGATTGACAGGTTTGTTTCAATGGCGTTATTCGCTATGTTTGCTGTACCGTTTATCGTGCCGCGTCCCTCGCCAATATTGAATGCACCATTAAAAGATATTGGTTTAGTCGGGCTGTAATCCGCCTGTACATTGATATTGGCAGCTTGTGTGTTGAATTCGGGTACGACGAAACCCGCATTAATGAGTGAGAACGTTCCTTTAACGGCTGGATTGGCAAGTGTTCCAGAGAGATTGATGACGGCGTTGGCCGCGCCGTGTATGGATTTTACTTTGGGAATATTGCTAATCAGTGCATTGAATAGCGAAAGATCCGCGCAACTCAGGGTGATGTCGCCGCTAATGCCTTGTGAGGCATCCAGATAGGACGATTGTTGTGTGATCTGAATATTGCTGACGATATGATTGCTTTTGTCGATGGCAATAGCTGATTTTATTAAGGCAGCATGGTTTTTTATCTTGGCATCAATGGTCATTACCGCTGATGGAACGACAATGTTATTGATGTGAATAGTATGTAGTGTCAGCTGGGCGTGAATTTGCTGCGGGGTATTTGCAAGATTGCTTATGTTTCCATTGATGCTGCTGACATAATAGTCTGATGTACCTATATTGGCAGCTTTAATTGACGCTGAAATAATGGGGTGCCCGTCGCGGTCGAAATTGATATGAAGCGAGCTGATATCCAGTAAATTTATATTGTTTTGATTGATATTGATCGTGTTGATGGCTGCCTGATCGATGTGTATGGAGCGCAACAGGGTCATCAGATCATCAATAGTGAAACGAGATGGCTGGTTGTTGTCTATCCGGGATGCTGGCAATTGAATGGTGATGCTGTCAGCCTGCAGATGATGAACAAGAATACGCTTGCCAAGCAAGGCCCATATATTTGCGCTAATGGATGCGTGGTTAACGTAAACAGTTGTTCCATCGATACTGTATGTCAGGCGGTCAAATGAGATTTGATCATGCAAATTACCGTGTAAATTATCAATTTGAATATTGCCCGGGATAAATTTTTCTGCATAGCGCCACACTGTCAGCATGCCGGATTCGGTACGTGTGATGTAATATTGAAAGCTCATCCCGGCCAGCATCAGGCTGGTCAGCAGAATAAAAACAGTCATCAATCGTCGATAGACAGGTCTCAAAATTCAGGCCCCAGACTAAATTCTACTTGATAGGGACGGTTATGTTTGCTGATCGCGCGTGCAAGATACAGCTTTACCGGCCCCACAATAGATTCGTAAACAGCACCAACGCCAATACCTTTATTGAGCGGGTCACCAATATGATTGGTGGCAATACCAGTATCATAAAAGAAAGCGGCATCCCAGTTTTCAGTAACATGATTGCGATATTCAATGCTTGCTACTTCAAGGTAACGCCCGGGTCCAATGCTGCTGTCTGGATAGCCGCGTATACTGGTGATACCACCAGCAAAATACCGCAAGCTTAACGGGAGTTCATTAATGTCGTGAACAACAGTATAGCCGATGTCGGCCCGGAAAATAATATGTGCGAAACTGACGGGCGTATAGAAGTATTTACCCTTCACTTCACCTTGTATAAAGCTGGTGGATGACAAGACGTTTTCAGATGCGCCTTGAAGGGTGAGATTGAGTGATTTGCCAAAGTTTGGGCTAACCAGATTATCCGCCTTGACATAGCTGATGTTGAGGCTGGGATAGAGGACATTACTGTTTGTTGCCGGGATGTTATTGGTTGTAATCGAGTAGCGTTCAAGCAGGTAATTCAAGTTTAGCGAACGCTGCCAGCGATCTGATTTGTACAAGTAGCCGCCCATGATGGAGCGTGAATTGCTTTGACCGTTTTTAGGATTGAATGACTGATAATTAGCGCCAAGCAGCCACTGATCATAGAGTGGGTTGCTGCCTGGAATATAATATTTTAACGCCAGACCTGACAGTACAGATGATAATTTAACTTGCGCATCCATGGATTGACCAGTGTCAGTTAGCCGTCTAAAGCTGACGCCGGCTGTCATGCGCGGCCCTGTGAAAGTGCCATAACCAATGCCCGCTGTATATCGATGTGCTTTGGGTGTGGTAACTGAAACATGAACAGGTATGCGACGATCAGGTGCGTCATGTTGTAAATCTGGCACAACAATGACTTGATTGAAGTAGTTTGTTTGATTCATTTGTTGTTGGTAATCAATCAGGCGCTGGCTTGAAAAGGGCGTATTGTGTTTGAAAATATTAAAACGCTGTAAAAATGATTCTCTATAAGGTGATTTGTTGAAGATGAGTTGTCCGATATAGTATCGGCTGTGAGTGTCCATATGCATGATAATCACAGCTTTGTGTGTGTCGGTGTTGACTAATACTCTGCTGTCGGCAAAGTCTGCTTTGATGAATCCTTTATTGTTGGCAATATCGAGAAATGTATTTTTTGCATCATTGTATGCGGTCGCCAAAAAAACACGGTTTCGTTTGATGGGAAAGTTATTTATAAAACGGCGTAGTGCTGAATTGTTGCTCCCTGGGCCGGATATATCCAGATCGATACGGTCTACCAGCACGGGATCGCCAAGCCGTATCGTGTAAGTTGCTGTCCAGGTCTCGGGGCCGCGTGAAAGTTTGCTTTGTATGGAGGGGGTAAAGTAGCCATAGGGTGTGATGGCATTTTTTATTATCTCGGGGGTGTTCTTGTAAAAGTGCGCGAGATCATCGGGTGTGGGCTGACTGCCGAGTGATTTTTTTTCAATTTCCAGCCGGTTTTTGATATTCGTCAGGATATCGCCGCTTACGCCCTGGATAGTAAACTGGATATCTGCCGCCAGAGAAGTGGCTGGCAATAGGAGTATCAAAAGGCACAGTAATATCAATTTGTGGCTATAAATCATACGTATATTTATAGCATGCTTGTAATATTTCAGCCAGTTTTTAACATGGTTAATGAGTATCCCCGCTGAGGTGCAGTATCCATTTTTCAATAATACCGTGTCGGATCAGGGGTATTTGCATCAGCAAATCCTTTGCTTCTCAATGCGCAGCTGTCGCATTTCCCGCAAGCGTTGCCGCTATCGTCTGCCTTATAACAGGAGACAGTCATTTGATAATCGATACCAAGTGACAACCCAAGTTTGATTGTGTCTGCCTTGGAAAGCGTCATGAGGGGTGTGTGCAGCTTAATGCGTCCATCTTCGACGCCGGTCTTGGTCGCCAAATTGGCGAGTGCTTGAAAAGCTTGTATGTACTCGGGCCGGCAGTCTGGGTAGCCTGAGTAATCGATGGAACTGACGCCGATGAAAATATCATTTGCTTTTAGCGTTTCTGCCCAGCCTAACGCGAATGCGAGAAAAATGGTGTTTCTGGCTGGTACATAGGTGATGGGAATAGCATTTGACCCGCTATGATCAGGTACGTCCAGTTTCTTGTCTGTTAAGGCGGAGCCGCCGAATTGGGCAATCGGCAGGTCGATGATAATGTGGTTTACGCCTAGATGTGCCGCAATGCGTTTTGCGGCATTTAATTCCGCCGAATGCCGCTGGCCATAACTGAAACTGACAGCATGACATGTGTAACCTGTTGATTTTGCATAGGCAAGGCAGGTCGTAGAGTCCAGACCGCCAGAGAATAGAATCACCGCGCTTTTCATGATTATTGTTCATTTGTAATAATCGAGACAGGGATTATAAAAAGAGTTGGCTTTTAATTCAATATATCCATGTTGTAATTCAGGTTATACATAATCCACAGGGTTCCTCCCGCCAGAATAGCGGTTATTAACAGGATAAACAGGAAAGGAAATAAGTTCCATTTTCCCGCGCTGCTTTGAGTCAGGCGAAGGAAACAAACAGAATGTACAATGAGCTGTGTCAATGCAAGTAAAGATAAAAGAATGTATGCCGTGATGACATTAACCAGCCTGAATTCAACTAAACTGAAGGAGATTAATGTTAATAAGACAGCAAGTGTAAATCCCGTCAGGTAAGATGGTAAAGATTTTTTGTTCCAGCCTGTATCATGGCTGGTATCTTGATGATGCGGCATGTTAGAGAGCTCCCATGAGATATACAATAGTAAAGACAAAAATCCAGATAATATCTAAAAACGCCCAGAACAAACCCAGATACATGAGTCGTCTTTGAGTCACTGATGTAATACCAAAAAAGCCTAATTGGAAAAACATGACAGCGATCCAGAGAAGGCCGAAGAATACATGCAGGCCGTGGGTGCCTACCAGTGTAAAGAAGGCAGATAACGCCGCACTATTTTGCCAGCGATAGCTATCCAGATATAAATGAACGAATTCACTGATTTCTAAATAAATAAATACTGAGCCTAGCATAAACGTCAGAAGGAGCCAGCCCTGTGTTTGCCGGAGCTTGTTTTTATAAAGTGAAATAGCGGCAAGGCCGCAGGTAAAACTGCTGGTGAGCAGCGCCATTGTTTCAATAAAAATTGAATGAAGGTCAACAAATTGCTTGATGCTGGCGCCGCTGTATAAATTGTTATGCAGGGCGGCATAGACAGCAAAAATAGTCGCGAACAAAATGCAATCGCTTAAGATGTAGATCCAGAATCCATAGAGATCTGCTGCGTCAGTATTTTCATGATGATGTATTAAGATAGATTCCATTGTTGGTTACCTTTTAATATGCGTTTGCAATCTTTTCAATATCGCCGGCTTTTAAATAATAAGCTGTGTCGAGCGAACAGGATTTAACAATAATGATAGTGATGATGCCAACCAAACTTGCCGCAGCTAACCACATTATGTGCCAGGTAATCGCAAAACCAGATAGGCAGCTTATTATGCCAATGATAAATCCAGCGGCCGTATTTTTTGGCATATGGATGTCGGTATAATGTAGTTGTGTTTTATCACGCTGGATAGAAGAGGATTGCTTTTTGACCCAGAATGCATCTCTTGCATCCACAGCCGGAATCACGGCGAAATTATAGGCTGGTGCAGGTGAAGGGATAGACCATTCCAGTGTTCTGCCATCCCATGGGTCGCCTGTTGTGTCTTTATAGCCGGGTTCGTTGCGATGTTTAATGCTGACGAGCAATTGTATGACGAGTAAAACAAAGCCCACAGCAATGATGCACGCGCCAATTGCTGCGATAACAAGATAGGGTTGAAAGCCGCTTGCTGTATCGTAATGACTTAAACGGCGAGTCATTCCCATCATGCCAAGTACATAAAGCGGCATAAAGGCGATATAAAATCCTGTGATCCAGCAGGCAAACGCCCATTTACCCAGGCGTTCATTCAATTTGAACCCAAATGCTTTAGGGAACCAGTACGTAATGCCAGCCAGATAACCGAATACAACGCCGCCAATAATCGTGTTATGGAAGTGGGCAATTAGAAAGACACTGTTATGGACTTGAAAATCAATAGCAGGTACGGAGAGCATCACGCCTGTCATGCCGCCAATGACAAAAGTCGTCATGAAGCCGATGGTCCACAGCATGGGCGTAGATAAGGTAATGCGGCCTCGGTACATCGTAAAAAGCCAGTTAAATATTTTAACACCGGTAGGTATGGCAATGACCATGGTGGCGATCCCAAACACTGCATTGACATTGGCGCCAGCACCCATGGTGAAGAAGTGATGCAGCCAGACAAGAAAAGACAGCAATGTAATGGATGCCGTTGCCCAGACCATCGTGACGTAACCAAAAAGATATTTTTTGCAATAGGTGGCGACTACTTCTGAATAAATACCGAAAGCAGGTAAAATCAAAATGTAAACTTCCGGGTGTCCCCAGATCCAGATCATGTTGATATATAACGCCGCGTTGCCAGCCATGTCGGCAGTAAAGAAATGCATGCCCATGTATCGGTCCAGACACAACATGGCAAGTGTGACGGTTAATACAGGAAAAACTAAAATCACAAGAATCATGGAGCATAAGGCTGTCCATACGAATATCGGCATTTTCATTAATGTCATGCCCGGGCATCGCATTTTTAAAACCGTGACAACAAAGTTGATGCCTGATAGCAAACTGCCAACGCCCGAAATTTGCAGTGCCCAGATATAATAATCAACGCCAACGCCGGGGCTATATGCCAGCTCGGAAAGTGGTGGATAGGCTAGCCAGCCTGTTGCCGAAAAATCACCTACAACGAGTGAAATATTGATTAAAGACGCCCCTGCTACCGCTAACCAGAGACTGAGTGAGTTAAGAAAAGGAAATGCCACATCACGTGCGCCAATCTGTAGCGGCAGAACCAGATTAATAAGGCCAAACATAAAAGGCATAGCCATAAAAAAGATCATGATGGTGCCATGCGCCGTAAATATCTGGTTATAATGTTCTGGCGGCAAGTATCCCATGGAGTCGCCAACTGCCATGGCTTGTTGCAGCCGCATCATGAGTGCATCAATAAACCCGCGTACTAACATGATTAATGCCAGCATGATATACATGATGCCAATTTTTTTATGGTCTACTGTCGTGAGCCATTCACTCCAGAGCCATTTCCATTTTTTAAAATAGGTGATACTGCCAATGACCGCTATAAATATGGCACCCATAAAAATAGCTGCACCCATGATAATCGGATTATGAAATGGAATGGCTTGCAAGGTTAAGTTTCCAAACAATACTTGTTGCAGCATGGCGGTCACCTTAAATTATTTCGATTGCATAGATTGTTTTGATCGTAGATGGGCATCATGTTTTGCATAACGATGTCGTCAAATAAAGATTCGTTAGCGGAGGCATAATATTTGACAGGATCGTTGATGCTGGGTGTCACGAGTGTTTTATATTCTGCTGGTGTCAGCGCTGTCTTTGCTTGTTTCACTGTTTTTATCCAATTGTCATACTCTTCTTTTGAACTGGCACGCGCAATGAATTTCATGTCTGAAAACCCTTTTCCGCTAAAGTTTGTAGACATGCCGTTGTAATTACCTTCTTCATTGGCGATTAAATAGAGTGATGCACGCATGCCCGCCATGGCATAGATTTGCCCGGCAAGTTGCGGAATCTGAAATGAGTTCATGGCGCCTTCAGCGGTAATGTCAAATCTGACAGGTGTGTTGACAGGGAACTGGATGTAATTAATGGTAGCGATATTTTCTTCTGGATAAATGAATAACCATTTCCAGTCCAGGGCGATGACTTCAATGATGACAGGTTTGGTATTGCCCGCTGATATCGGCTTAAATGGATCCAGATCATGCGAACTGAGCCATGTGATCGTTGCCAGCATCCCGATGATGATGCAAGGAACAGACCAGCATACCACTTCAATAAGCGTGCTATGCGACCATTCCGGCGCATAGACAGCTTTGGTGTTTGAGGCACGATACCGCCAGGCAAAAAGTATTGTTAGAATAATCACAGGGATAACAATAATCAGCATCAGGTAGACAGCTGTTAACATGATATTTTTTTCATCGGCTGCGATTAGCCCTTTAGGGTCGAGTAGTAGCATGTTGCTTATTGCTCTCATCATTCTTGTGTGTGGTTACAGTAAAACCATTTTGGGGTTGAAACATTGATCTAGATCATGGAAGTTGGATAAAAAAATTGATAGCGGCTTATTTCATGTATAAAATGAAGCCAAATTTAATCATATTTGAGAGCTGTATGGGCGACTCATTATTTGTACAAAAGCATTGTGCAAAATGCGGCTTTCTTCCTTTTTGCATGACAGGAGAAAATGGCTGCGGCAAGCAGGTAACTTCTTTTGTCAGAACGCGTCGTCACTTAAAACGTAATGAAATATTGTGTTCGCCTAAAAATAAATTCCAGAATCTTTATGCTATTGAAGCGGGCGCATTAAAGAGTTATCAAATTGAAATGCATGGAAAGGAATTGATTCATGGTTTTTATTTCGCTGGCGAAATAGTGGGGTACAAGGCAATTTGCAGGAACCACTACCTTTCTACGATCGTTGCTCTTACTGATACAGTTGTTTGCGAAATTCCCTATGAAAATTTTTTAAAAGTATTGGATACGACCACTGAACTACAAAAATATATGCTGCATCTGTTGAGCAGGCAATTAAACACAGGTTCTTATCTGGCAGGATCAACCACAGCAGAACAGCGTATCGCGGCATTTTTGCTTGATGTAATGACAAGAATGCATGTTTCGCAGGCGCAATCGGCATTAGTTTTACCAATGACCAGGCAGGATATTGGTTGTTATCTGGGTTTGACAGCTGAAACCGTGAGCCGTACTTTTTCCCGTTTTCAAATGGAAAAACTCATTGCCATTGATAATAAACAGATTCATATTTTGCAGGTTGATGCACTAAAAAATAGGTTGTAAATTGGCATACATTATCACAAGGATTGTTTTTGCAGTATTGGCCATTCTAATGCTGTGCTGCCCTTTCAGCTATGCTGCTACAATAGCATCCGAATTTTGTCTGGTAAATTCAAGCTCGAATGCCGTGTCAATTAATCGCGTATGGTTGGTTGATGAAGCAGACTGGAAGGGTGATTTTTTACCATCTAATCTGGTGAGTCAAGTAGTTGAACCCTATTCAGCGCAATGCTGGCCGTTAGAGATGGTTAAACATATTATAAAAAATAATACTTTTCACATAGAAATAAAAACGGATAAGGGCGTTGTTGTCTGGCTGGTTAAACAAAATGATGCCGTGGATGAGATTTATAAAGTTTATAATACGTTATCTAATGATACAGATTATACGCTGGTGCAAAAAGCAGGTGATAACAATGGGTATGCAACGAATGTGTTTATCGTAGAACAAAGTGCGGATATTCAGGATGCAGTCTTATCAAACTGGATGCAGCAGCTGCCTGATAGCCGGACATTAAAAGATACGCTATTAATTGGTGCGCATGATGCGGGAATTAACCAGCAGGATGATGTTAGTTGTGATGCGCCATCAGGTTTAACCATGACACAGGCGTGGAACCTGCTGAATCAGCTCCATCATGGCGTGCGTTATTTTGATATCAGGCTGGAAGGCTGGTCAGATGGGAAAATGTATCCATATCATAAAATCTGGGGTTTTGGCTGTACATCCAGAAAAAGTTTTGAATCATCACTTGAAAGTATGTTAAATTTTATTAAACAGCACCCAAGCGAAGCGGTGTTTTTAAAATTATCTCATACGAGCGCGGATATTGATAAAGTTGTTAGTATGCTTGACCAGCTTACGGCAAGTGCTGATAATGAAAAATACATTTATAAATCGGATATGGATTTATTTGACTGGTCTGGCAAGACAATTGGTGAATTGCGAGGAAAGATAATACTGCTGCTGGATTGTGAGTATGCAAAATTTTTTAATCCAGAAAAAGGGTATTTTGGTTTTTCATTGCCTGATAATAATACTTGCAGTCCGGATGACGGCGATAAAGTGGTTTATGATAAATATACGAATACAAAAAATTTTGATCTTATGTATCAAGATCAGTTAAATAAATTAACTACTCACTCATCGGATAAAAAAGCATTATTTTTATTGTCATGGACGCTGACTGGTGGAGACGTTATTGCTCATGTCCCAAGGCCAGCGGCTTATATTGCGAGACTTTCACATGAAAAATTTGGCAAAAGTCTGCCAACACCCAATATTGTTTATTATGACTTTGAAGACCCTGGTGTTAATCACATTTTGATTGCTAATGCGCAACAAAATAATAAGTAACTAAAACATTTAATGTGACACCCATTATGTAGTGAACAAATATGGCAGGGTAAACAGATTTGGTGCGCAGTGTGAGAGAGCTTAAAATTACACCGGCAGGAATGGACAGAAATATTTCTAATCCGGGTTTTCCAAAGTGCGCAATAATAAAAATATATTCTGTTATCCAGTAACTATGCCAGCCTATCTTTTTCCAGAGACCAAGAAATAAAAACCCGCGAAAGAAAAATTCTTCAGCAAAATAATAAATTGGTAATAGAGTGAGCTGGATAATGACAAACCGGGCCATGCTTTTATCGGCAGGCATGTAAAATTGCTGAATAGAAGGTTGCTTTGCCATTAATGCAATGAATGGCATCAGAAGGGCGAGCGTGCCTAGCGTATACAGAGTAGCTGATATTGTGTGGGCTGGGTAGGTGAGGCCGAAATAAGATAAGCTTTTTTTTATTAATAATCGATTAATAATAAGCGGGATGATTAAAAAACCACACCCTGCATATAGGATAAAAAAAATACTGGATCCGGTTTCTCTAATATTTAAATGCTTGCCTGTCAGTTCATTGAATACATACGCTGCTTTGAATTGATATAGAATAATGAAAGCAGACAGTGCAATTAAAAGGATGGAAGATCCAAGTGTTTTTACGCGATATGTCAGGGATGGCGGCATATTAATAACCTGATAGATGTCCGGGATATAACTGCTTGTTTTACAAGCAGTGTTGATTTTCATATTTTGAGCAGTGGTGCGCGTAATACATCCTGAGTTTTGGTGTGAATATTTCAGGGCCCTTTTCCATCAGAAAGACAAGTTCTGGCTGCAGCTCGACATAATTTGCCTTGCTTAACGCGCGTTGATATAAAAGCATGGATGTGAGAAACCATTTATCGATAAATGGTAAAATGACATCAGGGTTGTTGCTGTAAAAGCGCTGATATATATCCGTTTTCAAATCAACCATCATGGTATAATTGCTGGAAAAGTAATGCCCTGAATTATCATGTTCAAGCCTCAGCAAAGTATTGGGATCTTTCTCATCTTCGATGCCGACATCAATATTAAGTGAAACAACCAAGCCTTTTGCGTTTTCAACATAAAATGGCGATCCCAGCAAATTCCGCCCGTTATGGTTGGTAATGTATTTTTGCAGATAGGCTGCGGCGTTCTCATCTACTGGATCAAAATAACTATCGATCATAAATTTAGTGGCGAAATGGGTATTAGGATCAAACGTACAGTAGAGAATCGTGTTGTATAAAAACTTATCATACGTGATGTGGCTAGTAAAAAATGCATCAATATGCTGGAACACCTGGTCACAGCTTTTGGGTTGCCCGCTTAAATTGGCTTCCATGCGGACAATCTGGGTTGGGTAGTCTGCTGTTCGTTTAGGTAATAGTGTGCTGGCTGGCGCATCTTTAAGGCTGCTATATTCCTTTGTATAAGTATATTCTGATGGTGATTTGGCAGCGGTAAGTATTTCAGCTGGTTGGGATACTGATCCTGCATAGACTGGTAACGTAAGCGTAAGAAACGAGTAAAGCATCAACTTCTTCATCTTTAAATCCTTTTATAGTCAATGGTGAATCTGGCCGCGATTATATATGAATCAACGATGCTTTACAGTTGGTTTTTTCAGCTAAGCAGAGTCTTCATTGCCAAATTTAAACAGGGTGTGATATAAAAGCGCCAATTATACAGCAGTAGAAGAAGTGGTTATGTTTCGATCAGGCGGCAATGAATCAGGCGAAAAGCGTCTTAAAAATATCCTAAAGCAGTATGATGATTTGGCGGCCCATGATCCTGATGTGCTGCGCCTGTTAATACCCGCAGAGGAGTTATGGCGGTTCTTTGTTGACGGCCCGGACCAACTGGATGGCTGGCATGCATATGAAGGCAGGGAGAGTGGGTATTTAAGTGCCCTTTATTGCGCATTTAATGTGATTTTTGATGTAAAACGCGGACTGAGCAATGCATTTATCAAGCATCTTCACTATCTTGCTTGTTCCAATGTATCGAGTACAAATTACGCAAAATATGGATATGAAGATTCTCGTATTGATGAATATCGTCTGGACGGTGATGCTGTTACTTTTAGGCTTGTAAACGGCGATAAAAGTAATTATAGCATGGCTGGTATTCATGAATTGCTGGCAGCTGAGCAGTCATTTCGCTCTGAGCAATCGATACAAATTAGTTTCGTTTCTTCAGTTTCTTCATCGCGTATCCTTCTTGCAGGGTGTCGCGATGTTTTGAAATTGAATAGTAAAACCATTGAATCTGTCAGGATGGATTTGAAAAGATGGTACGATATTCTTGCAGCCAGGCCAGACCGCATTTCTCCTGATAATCTTCATTTATTAAAGAAAACAACAGATAGCAAATCGTTATTATCGTTGGCAGGGTGTATCACTGAATTAATTAAAAGTCAGGAAGGTGTTAATACAGCATTTAAGTTGATTTATACCAGCGAACAGCAGGATACATTGCTAACACTGAATAGCATGATGGCTACGTTTATTGGAAAATTTGAACGATCAGTTGTTGGCACAACTAATAAATTTCTGAAGTTGCGTGCTATTGTTAGTTTTATTAAACGAGCAGAGCAGCTTCACCCATTTCTGGATGCAAACTGCAGAACACTGTGTATGCTGCTGCTAAACCATCTTCTTATCAAGCATGGATTTCCACTGGCTATTCTGCCTGACCCAAATCGTTTTGACATGTGCTCAGTAGATGAATTAGTTGAGGATGTGATGAAGGGTATGGAGAATACTTTCGATTTGATTGCCAGTAGGAAATTATTTGGTGTAAAAACGGATGAAATTGTTGATCGTTACTCAAGGAAACCTTCGACACGCCTCAGTCTTGGTCTTTTTTCCGGATCAGCTAATCAGGAGCTGGTATCGCGTTCACGCCCGGGAACAAAGCGCAGTTATGCCCAATTCAATAGTTTGTAAATAACAGGGTAAGTGTAACCAGATGATTACACTTTATTTCTGTTGGCTGGAAATAAATAAACGAGGGCAATATTGTAGTATGGTATAATGAAACATATGTAGACAGATACAAGGTAGCAGCCAATGAAACGCATGAAAATAGTTGGGCATGTTGTTTTAGTAGCAGCTTTATTCTGTGGTACCAGCCAATTGGCATTTAGTAGTAGTGCGGCAGAAGCTTGTAACATGTATGAAGAGATTACCAAGAGTTTCCCGTTTGGGATATCGCTGGAATCAGTGCGGAATATATTGGGGTCTGAACATCCACTTAAATTAGTGTCTGGTGGTGAGGGCAGCCCAACATCAACATATGAAACGTCGTGGCTATATTATAAAATTACAGTTATTGCGAATAGCGATAATACAGTTCATGAAGCATCCTTCTCGGGTGTTGATTGCAGTAGTGTACGTCGATAGAATGGCTATCTCACTGGATAGCCAAGATAATTGATGATTTTCCAGCCGCCATCCTGATTTTTTATAAAAATATCCAGCCCCTCATCTTGTACGTATGAAATTAATTTTTTATTACGATAAATAGATAAATACCAGGTGATACGAACCGCCGCCAAATTGCCATCGCGATATATGTCGTGCAGTTTAAACTGGTATTGATACTGTCTTTCCTGCTGCTGGAATATTTTTTTAAATCCATCACAAATGGATGCGTAGCTTTTTTGCTGTGTACCTTGATAATCAGCCACAAGGGAAGTTGAAAATAAGCTGCATGAGCCAGCAAGATCCTTGTGATTGAACGATTGCGTCCATTGGCTAAAAATCGTTTCAAATAATTCCTTGTTTTGTTGGCTGTCTGCTGCGGCCGCGCTAGAAAATATGAGCGTGATGACGATGATTATTATCCTGTATGCACCCAGTGCATACAGGATTGTTTTAACGGGATTTTCGCCGCCTGCCATTTGAATTCTCCATGCCCTCTTTAAACAAAGTGGTAAATGGCGCCGAGCGTGAATTGGTTATTGGATGGATAAAAGCGTGCGCTGGCAGGAGCGGCAGTATATTTGAATGAGTTGTACCAGACATGATTAAATTCTGTACGAATACTCCAGTTCCGATACGCCAGCGTTTCGATACCTATGCCAAGGTCAACGCCGCCTTTTGTACTGTTTTTGCGGTTAGAAAACACGGCACCGCTATCATTACCTTGAATGCGGCTTTCAAACTGGGTCCAGATATATCCCAGACGTAAGTAGCCGAGAGATGTGTCATTTAATTTTAATCCGGGGAGGAATGAAAGACCTAATGTGCCTTTGGTCTTGAATTTCTGGGTAGCTGTATCGCCGTCATCATCGACCATAGAGAAGATAACCTGGTTGCCGCCGCTGTAATCGGCTAACAGCTCGCCGCCCATATAATAGTTACCATAGTATTTTCCATAACCGCCAAACAGTCCGCCCATCCAGCCGGTTGTACTGGTAGCAATGCTATATTCGCCAATGTTGCTGATACTTTCACGTATGCGGTATGAATCATAGCCGGCTAAACCGCCAAGATAGAACCCATCTTGCAAGGTGGGTGGTATTGGGCAAGGCGCTTCATTTTTATAATCACCTTTATAGCCAGGTGTTTGGGCAGCAAATGCTGTGCTGCTGGTAAAAGCTAATAGTAGTGCTGAAGCTGTTAAAGTTGAGAAGGTAGAGAATTTCACGGATTGTCTCCTGACAGTTGGTGTCTATCCCGATAAAATACGATATAGTAAATGTTGTTTACTGAATAATCAATTAGCGATAATCATCATTTAACTGTTGATTGCGCGACTCAATTTGGCTTGATCCTGATCTTGCTGGGATGGCTGCACATTTTGGATGTCAGGTGTGTTGCCATTGGAGGCGCAGCCGGTAAGAAAACAGATTGACGATAAAATAACAGCTATTCCTGCTTGCAGTTTCATTGATTTCTCCTTTGAACGAATAAAAGTAGTAGATTTAAATCCGAATCATTTATTTTTGCTTGCTAGTTAATGCATTGTAGCTTGTCATCAGGTTCCGATAATCTGGAATGTGGTTAGCAAAAAGTGTTGCCAAACCTTCAACATCATTGCGCCAGTCTCGATGCAATTCGCAGGCAACGCCAAACCATGTCATCAGTTGAGCACCAGCCTGAGACATGCGGTTCCATGCGGAGTGGCGGGTGACTTCATTGAATGTTCCAGATGCATCAGTAACCACGAATACGTCATAGCCTTCCTCGATAGCTGACAACGCAGGAAAAGCAACACACACTTCCGTCACAATGCCGGCGATAATTAACTGTTTCTTGCCGGTTGCTTTTACCGCTTTAACAAAGTCCTCGTTATCCCATGCATTAATGTTGCCGGGTCGGGCAATGTATGGAGCGTCAGGAAATTGCTGCTTTAATTCGGGCATCAGCGGTCCATTAGGCCCAGTTTCAAAGCTGGTGGTGAGAATCGTAGGTAGTTTAAAATAGCTGGCTAGATCACCGAGAGCTAATACATTATTTTTAAATTCATCTGGCTGAATGTCACGAACCAGCGACAACAGACCAGCCTGATGGTCAACTAGCAAAACAGCAGCATTGTTCTTGTCCAGCCGTACATATGGCTTGCTCATGGTGAATCTCCTTATAAGTGACGAATCATCAGCTGATCGCATTATATGATAGCAGTTATCTGTTGGCGAATGTTTTGTTGCAAGTCAGGCCAGGTATGCAGCCATATCCTACAAATCGTTGCGGGCCATTACCACTTGGTAACTTAAAATTAAACACACCAACGCCTAGCATTCTCTTTCCTTGATAGGTGCGTCCGTTAGTTGAGCCGAACATCAGCCGCTGACCTTTCTTGTTTTTCCCCAGATATAACATGACGTGAGAGATGGGTGAGTCGCGATTCGTGACATACGTACCTGACCAAAATAATAAATCGCCTGGTTTCAGTTTTGAAAAATCAGTCGAATTAAAATCGTTACTATTGACATTGTGCAGCGTTCCTTTCTTTTCAACCCAATCAAATTGCTCATCAGACCGTCTTGGAACATGCTGGATTTTTTCTTGGTTTAGTAAGTAATAAATAGCACCAGAGCAATCCATACCTTTATTTTTCGGATTAGCAGAACCAAATATATATGTTAAGTTTAGTTGCGATAAGTGAAGCGCTTTTGAAATAAGATTTTTTACAGCAGGCGGGTTTGTTGAGTAGCCAGTCAATTGTAAAGGTGGAGTAGGTTGTTTAACAACTGCGGGCTTCCCGTTCTCTGCATGGCACGGGTCAATCATCGATACTAACATGATGCCTAATAATATAGATGAAAAACGGAGCATTGTTGCGCATCCTTAGTGCATAGAACGATGCCTGAAGCTGAAGGAAGGCGGGTGTTTGATTTTTGCACTTGAGCGCATGCTTGCATCCTTTGTGACATGATGAATTGGCTATATTTGCTGGGCTAGAGCATAGCATTGGTGCTCCAATTAGAAAAGAGTCGCTTGCCATAATCAGGGAATTAAATTTATTGATCATTTTGTTTATATCTGAGACATGAATAGTCAATGCACTTTAAAAATTCGAGTTATTTTTACCACTTTGTTACCATATAGGAATGGACGCAGCCCCCTCCCGAAGATCATCAAGCCGATCTACCTTATCGTTGAAGGAGCGTTCAGCCCTGATAGGTAGCCATCTGTGCTTTGCAAAATTACCCCCTGACGAAATCAAACAACTTGCTGCACTGTCAACAGAACGTACTATTTCAATCAATCACAATATTGTCACTGAAGATGAGCTAGTCGATAGCGTCTATTTCATCATTAAAGGTAAAGCTGAAGTTAAGCATCAGACAGCGCCCGTCGCAACCCTGGGGCCAGGTGAAGCAATCGGCCTAAATGAAACAGGCTTTTATTCAGCAACGGGAAAACGTACTGCAACCATCACCGCCATTTCCAAAACAATCGTTTTGCAGCTGGATATTAACGTCTTTAATCAATTAACACAAAAAAATTCACATCTTGATACGGCCATGCGTGAGCAAGCAGGTTTGCTGCAACGCATGAACCTTATCAAACATGCCGCCCCGTTTGAAAAATTAAATACGGATAATTTAAAATGGCTTGCAAAACAGACGCTTGAACTTTCTGTCTCTAAAGGCCAGACAATTTTCAAGCAAGGTGACTCTGGCGATTATTGTTACTTAATTCAATCAGGTGAAGTAAAAATATCAACCATTTCTAAGAATAATAAAGAAACACAACTTGCCTTGTTAAAATCCAATATGATTTTTGGTGAAATGTCTCTTATTTTAAATGCTGAACGAAATGCGTTTGCATATGCAATAACAGATTGCAAATTACTAGTCCTAAGCCGAAACGCATTAACTGAAGCAACCCAAAAAAAACTGGATGTTGGCAAATCATTAATGACATTAACCAGGATGCGTGTTCGACCAGCACGGCATGACCATATAGAAATTTTTAGTTATCGTGCTGACGATGGAGAAACAGTCATTACGCTAAAAGACACCATAAACTATAATTATTTTCGTCTTTCAGAAGAAGGATTATATTTATGGAATCGTATCAATGGAAAACGTACCGTACACGATCTAGCGCTGGATTATTATAAAAGATTTAACGATCATGATCCCGCAATGATTTCCGGCTTTATCACTGAACTCATGGAAGGGGGATTTATTATTGTCGATCCACCTATACTGGGAAACCTGAACGATCAGCCGCTATCAAGAAAAATATTACTCTCTATCAGTAAAATATTTGAAGCAAGTTATTCATTCAATCATGTCGATAAATGGGTAACCCGCCAATACCAGCATTGGGCTAAATGGATTTATACATCCTATGTTTTATCCATTTTTATGACTATCTCCATCATCGGGTTTATTGTATTTTTATATAACTTTAATCGATATATTTCTTTACTGCAAACAACCCCTCATATTGGACGAATGCTTCTTGTTATTATCCCTATCGGCATGGGCGGCACCATTCTGCATGAGCTGGCTCACGCATTTACCACTAAATATTTTGGCAGGGAAGTAAAAAATTTTGGCGTTGGATGGTACTGGCTTGGACCCATTGCCTTTTGTGATACATCCGATATGTGGCTTAGCCCAAGACATCAACGTGTTTATGTGGATATAGCCGGTATGTTTTGTGATAGTGTCATTGCAGGTATTGCAATCTTATGCACATTTTTGGTGGCAAGCAGCTACACTCAGGTTTTTCTATGGTTTTTTGCACTTCTATCTTACATAAGTATCTTGCGCAACTTAACGCCCTTTATTGAGCTTGATGGTTATTACACGCTAAACGATTTAACTAATAGGGAAAATTTACGCCTGGATGCAATAACATGGTTAATAGATAATTACGCTAATATCATTAAAGATCCGTCCATATTATTTCAACGAAAAATGGAAGTGATATTCTGGTGGCTTAGTTCCTTTTTTATGATTGTTGAAATTACAACATCTTATCTTATCAGTAAATATTTGTTATCAGGTTTATTTGGTATAAAAAATCCCCTTGTTAGTTTTATTATTTTTATGATTGTTGTTATTTTGTCAAGTATGACGCTTTTAGCCGAGATTAAAAAAGAAGTTTAATCTGCCCGGGAAAATATTAAAAATATCATTATAATCAAATCACTACCATCTCTATCAATGGCTGATCAGTCAACAATCAATGTATTATGTTATAATGACAAAGTAGCAAACTATTTTTATGGAGATAAAGCCATGAAGAGAGAAAAGTCGAAATCAAAAACAAAAATGAAGACGCAAACAGCTACAAAAAAGCCAAAATCAAAACTGGGACAATCTCTGCGCCAGCGACGGTCAAAGAGCTTTGGCAGAGTTGGCTAATTCATTCATGTTGAGAAGGCGTCCATAGGACGTCTTCTTTAGGTAGGGAATTGCGCTGATGAAACCTTTTCAAGGCGTGTTCGTCTGGGCAATCCTTACATTGTTTGTTGCTTATTCATTTTGCCTGAACACGGCTTCTGCTGTATTTTCAACCGTGATTAAATCCTCGTTGCATGTGGGTGATCTGGATGCTTCATTGGCAACAGGTGCATTTATCGCTGGATTTGCATTAATGCAGATACCCGCTGGGTATTTGCTGGATCGATATAACCCGCGCTGGGTAATCAGTTCCGGGATTTTTTTACTGGCACTCGGTAATCTTCTTATATCATTTGCCGGTAATATCTGGATGTTTGCGGTTGCCAATCTGATTCAGGGTCTGGGTGGGGCATTTGCATTTGTTGGTGCGGCAGTGTTAATTGCAAAATGGTTCCGGCCGAATGCCTTTCCTATTTTGTTCGGTTTGACACAAACCGTTGCCTGTTTTGTTGTTGGCTATTTGCATTATTTATTTGTGAACCTCTTGCAGCGGATAAGCTGGAACGTTCTTTATCAATATTTATCTATTTTTGGCTTTGTACTATTATTATTAGCGCTGATCATTGTCAGTCAGCCAGATAGCAAGAAAAAAAGCATGCGCACATCATTGCCATTGTTAGCATCATTAAAGATTGTCTGCAGTAATCCTCAAATCTGGTTATGTACACTGGCGGCCGCGACGTCATTTGGCATGTTAATGGCATACGCCGGTTTCTGGTATATCAAGATCCAGGATTTTTATAACGTCAGTATCAATCATTCATTGTTAATTAGCGGATTAATTTTTGCCGGCATAGGTGTGGGAGCGCCCATTTTGGGGTATATATCTAATTTGCTGCAATCTCGAACGGTAGTCATACATACAAGTTTGGTGCTTGGAAATATGATGCTGCTGCTTGGTATCTATCTGCCTAATTTTGCGGGTTCAGTCTATGTGATTTATGTTATTTCATTTCTGATGGGGTTCTTTTTATCCGCGTCAGAATTGTTTTATACCATCATCAATGAAATATCAGATAATCAAACACGCGGTGTGGGTATTAGCCTTGCAAATACTGGTATTTTTGTCATGAATACCTTAATGATGTTTGTTCCTTATTATTTGATGACGGCCGCATCGACCACCTTTTTTACCTATTTATGGGTATTGCCTTTAGGTGTATTGGTATCAATTTTGCTCGTTTATTTTATTAAAGAGTCCTATAAAGCATAAATGAGGAGGGTATCATGACAGCAATCTATATCCCAAAAAAAGAGTTTATGGAGCGTGCGATTGAATTAAGCAAAAAAGCAGGGTTGAATGAAAAATCAGGCGGTGCTTTTGGCTCGGTGGTGGTATTAAACGATAAAATTATTGGAGAAGGTTATAATCAGGTTGTCAAATGCAGTGATCCAACCTGGCATGGAGAAATGGAAGCCATTCGTAATGCCTGTCAGCAATTAAAAATGCCTCATGTGGAAGGGGCAGTGTTATACACTAGCGCTGAACCTTGCCCGATGTGTTATGCCGCTTGCTGTTGGGCGCACATGGGCCATATTTTTTATGGCGCCACCATGAAAGATACGACTGATCTGGGTGACTTTACAGACATTGATTATTATCAACAGTTAGCCATGCCAAAAGGTGATCCCAGCAAACGCATACAATTAACAGAGTTTATGCGGGATGAGTCGGTTCAGGTATGGAAAGAATTTAACAAAATGCCGAATCATGTTCATTATTAATAATGAACATGATTCTCCATCAATGTTACAAATTGAATCTTATGCCAACATCACCCAGATTGTATCGTTGAGCATCCAGCTTCACTTGCCAGGCGCTTGTTTCCACATGGCCAGCAGCAACGGTAGAACCAAATAGAAAATGAGTGCTTGATAGGTATAGCCATCGGTAATCAGCAAACAAACTGACGCTTTTATTGATATCGTAGCTCAACCCCACTTTTATTTGTCCAGCAAAGGCAGAGTCCGTATCGCTGGCATTTGAATTATAGTGATTCACGCCTGCTTCGGGCGGACTCACTTGCGTAGCATCCGCACCTGAGATTCTGACAATGGCGCTGCCGATACCGAAACCAACATAAGGATGAAACAGGTAACGAGGGTTTTTCAGGCTTAAAACAGCGTTAGCAAGAAACACCGTTCTATTCATTGGATATGAAACTAGAAAATCATGCTCAGGAAGCCTTGCCGTATTATTAATAATCTCTCCATTAAACGAGCTGCTATTCATATAGTATCCTTCCAATTCACCGGCCGGCCCCAGCGTCCATCTAGAGGAAGGGTTTAGTAATATCTCTTGCGCCTGATACCCAAGCTGTGCGCCGAAAAATGATGCTGAATGACTATTTATCTGCCCAAAAGCATTGACTGCCACAGGGCCGCCAGCTGCTTCCGTGTAAAAAGCCGTACCAAACTGGCTGCCATTAAAATCATTGGATGAGCCGCCGCCGCCAAAAACACCCGCATACAGTTTTCCACCCATTGATTGAGCAGGACTGGCAAGCGCTGAGGTTGTTAAAGCAAATAAAAATAATGTAGAAGATATTCCTTTCAGATGTAATTTCATTCAAAGCTCCGTTTGACGTTTGATTTCTATATGCCCTATAGGGGCAAGCAGGGTCGAGTGTTATCATACGGTATAAACGGTTTACTTTTAAACAAAAAACTATTAAATATCCCGACCAGGCAGGGATTTAAGGATATCGTGTGACAATAAAAAAAATGAATCTTAATAGAGCATTTACTCTCTTGGAGCCAGGCCCCGTCACCCTTATTACGACAAGTGATGCGGGAAAAAGCAATATTATGACGATCACCTGGACGATGGTTATCGATTTTACGGCAAAATTTGCTATTACCACAGGATCCTGGAATTATTCTTTTGCCGCTCTTAAAAAAAACCGGGAATGTGTGATCGCCATTCCCACGGTTGATTTAATTGATCGGGTAGTTGGTGTGGGTACCTGTTCCGGGTTAGATACAGACAAGTTTGAAAAATTCAAATTTACACCAGTAAAGGGAAAATATGTTCGTACGCCGCTCATCAAAGAGTGCCTGGCAAATATAGAATGCAGGGTCATTGATATCATTAAAAAGCACGATATCATCGTGCTGGAAGGTGTTGCTGCATATTATGATAGTTCAAGAAAAGAAAAACGAACCATTCATGCCATTGGCGACGGTACATTCACAGTCGATGGCCGCAAATTGAATCGCAGAAAGATGATGCGGGAAAAGTTGCCGGATTTATAGCTGATATTATATTTAATAAATGCCGGCCAGTTAAGCTGGCCGGCATTAGTCATTAGGGCGATCTTTATTTAGCAGCTGTTTCCGGTACATAAAAACAAGAAGTATATGCTTCATGAGGTTTATAATTGGTATCTTTTAATTTAATGTAGCCTTTTTTATCCACATGGAATTGATCTACTTCATGGTTTAATTTATCGCCTCCTGTGCTAGTGAAATAAAATTCACTACCATCATAATTGCCAAAAGCGATACCAGCATCTTTCTCGACGCCATTTTCTGTCATAATAAGGTAACCTTTGTAGAAGTTATCCGCGATGCAAACAAGCTTTTCGGTGCCGTTTGTATTATAGGAAATTGTTAACCCTTCAGCTTAATTGGTAGGTAAGCGGAGTAATGGGATGTCAATTTCGTTAGAAACTATTTACTAGCTGGCTAGCTCAATATACTGTTGGCTCAAATCAAGATTATCTTGACATAATAGATTATTATTTAGCCATTAATTAATGAATCACGTGTCATCGGTTATTCCGTTGCAGGTTATTGGCACAGGAAAGAACATCATTCATTCGAATGCGCCAATTTGAAGTGCAATCCAAAAACCATTGATAAAATGATGGTGATTTCAAAAAAGATAGATGAAGCAAATGAATAACCCAACCCCATCAATACATACTTGTTTAATTTGTATTGACAATAATCAAGGTTATTTTGATAATCACGGTATGTTCATTGAATGAACTTAAAGAATGAGAGTTTAGATAGCTTATGTTTATCAGGGATGTATGATGAAAAAATCCAAACTTGGATGTTGGTCTTTTGTAGCTTTTCAATTTCTTTTTTCCTTGCCTGTTTCAGCAGTACCAACAAAATCCACTTATAATTGGAATGGTTTTTATCTTGGTGCAACAGCAGGTGGTGTTTTATCACGCTTCAGTACTAACACATCAACTCAGGCTGGCCCTCTCCTGGATCTTGCTCAGGCCAATACTGTTAACAAAGTGGGAAATCAGGTAATAGATACAACAGATTTCCTGAGTGGTATTGAAGGCGGTTATAATTGGCAGCTTAATCGATTACTGATAGGTTTTGAATCGGACATCCAGTCGTTAAGCACGAATGGGGAAACAAACAGCGGCGCGGTACCCTATCCCAACCAGCCGGGTAATCAGTTAGTTATCACATCGTATGGCAATAATAATTGGTTGTTTACTGCAAGACCTCGCATAGGTTTAATCGCAAATAATTGGTTGTTTTATGCGACAGGTGGGTTGGGTTTAACACTTTTACAAAGTGATTTTCTCTTTTCCAATAATTTAGGACAATTTGAATCAAAAAGAGTTAGCACAGTGAAATCAGGCTATGTTATTGGCGTGGGTGGTGAAACAATTTTAACGAATCATATTAGTGTGAAAGCAGAATATCTTTTTGCAGATTTTAATAATACGACCGCATCTACGATGAATCACAATATTCCTGCTGGCCAGACATTTTCAAATTCAGCAGGGTTAAAAAATTACATCCTGAGAATGGGTCTTAATTACCACGTTGATGATCAAGCAACAGGAGGACTCATTAACCTGCAACTTATTCCTGAATTGTTTAATGCAAATCTATGGGAAACAGAGATAGGTACTCGTCTTTTTATAAGCACAGGAATAGATGGTGCGCCACAGCCTTTACTTTATAATGCCGGCATGCCGCTTATTTCACGGCTCACGTTTAGCAATTTGAACGCTATTTCACAAGATGTATTTGCACGTGCAGATCACGTAAGCGGCTTATTTGCAAAAGGCTACTTAGGTGCAGGCAGCATTACAAATGGACAACTGAATGATGAAGACTTTCCAGCAGGCGGCGCATATTCAAATACGTTAAGCAACGCTAAGGGGAATTTATCGTATGCCACCCTCGATTTTGGTTATTCATTCTTAAATAAACCAACCGGCAAAACAGGTGCATTTATTGGGTATAATTATTTTGCACAAAATATTAATGTATATAGCTGTATGCAACAAGCTAACGCTGAAATTTGTCATATTCCGAGTGAAATATCAGATTTTATGGGAATTAGTGAAGACGATTATTTTCATTCGTTACGTATTGGATTGTCGACACAAATGAATTTAACTAAGCAATTAACGTTGACATCTGAATCTGCTTATTTGCCGATTGTTACTTTTAGTGGAAAAGATATGCATAATGCACGTCAATTAATGGGCCCGGAACAATCTACTCATGGTGACGGTGCTATGCTGGAATCTGTGTTAGATTATCAGCTTAATAATTCATGGAGCTTGGGATTAGGTGGACGTTACTGGATGTGGAACATGCGTAATGGTTCCGTCACGTTTGATTTCTTAGGGAGCGGCGGTGGATCAATCAGTGAACCGGCACGTTATAACACCGAACGGTATGGTGTGTTTTTGCAATTAAACTATCGGGATAAGAAATCAAATAATGCGGAGCGTTGGGATACACCGTTTAACTGGAAGGGACTATTTGTTGGCGGGCATATGGGCGGCGCATGGGGGAAGAGCTATTGGTCTGATCCCTTCGGTCCAACCAGTGCAACTGGGAATTTGATTAATTCAGCCGGATTTGGCGATAAAATTCGGTCAACAGGACCACTAGGTGGTGCCAATCTCAACATCAACTGGCAAACGGAGACACTCGTTTACGGTGTTGGCGGCAGTATCAGTGCTGCTGATATTCGCGGTGAAAATACACTGTTCTCAGGTTTAGGCGGAGTCAATGGTCAAACAGTCACAAATTATCTGGGAACAATAGTTGGCAGATTAGGGGTTGCATCTAACCGTTCATTGTTTTACGTGAATGGTGGTCGTGCGATGCTAAATACCACCTATAAAATTAACGCTAATACGGATGTATTAACACTAGGTTCAGAAAGTGAGACCATCAATACGTGGGGCTGGATGGGAGGGGTGGGTGTTGAATATGCTCTCACTGATCATTGGATTTCAAACGTTGAATATGACTACATTCATATTCCCCATTACACTATTTCGCTTCCATCTATTGCAACAATCAATACTCAGCGAATTGCTGCGAATCAAAACATGAATGTTTTCAAGGTAGGCTTTAATTATAAATTTGATGTTTTTGCATAGCGGTTATACACCCAATTGTACCCTGAGTTGTAAATTTGTTGATTTGCTCTGATGTTCTTGCTAGCATCACCAGCCATTGTAGGGCTTCAGATTCTCTACGAGTAATTTCCCCTAGTTTCCCCCTTAGTTAACCATTGATCCCCGCTAAAATTATCTCAAATAATAATCTTAACCTAAAAAGGTATAATAATATGATTAATATAGAAATATATAAAAAATTAACTGCGTTAGCCCATAGACATATTTACTCAAGCTCTCGCGTAAGATATGAGGTTCAAGGTATGCTTTCCGACTATTTGTTGTCTGATGTTGATAAAAGCATTGATAGTTCGTTTCAGTTCGTGACTACATAACATGGTAGGTCTCATGGGGAAAAATAATGCTTCGTTAGTTGTGGTTGGGGTGGGGATTAAATTTTTATCCCACCTCACTATTGAGGCTAGAGCAAATATCGAGCAGTCAGATAAGGTGTTGTATTTGGTGAATGAGCCTGCAATAAAAGAATGGATTAAACAGGCTAATTCTAATACAGAATCGCTTGAGGATATCTATTTTAGGTATGAGTCAAGATTAGAAGCATATACAGCAATCACCAGTTATATTTTGGATACTTTAAAATCAGGATTGAATGTGTGTGTTGCATTATATGGTCATCCGGCGGTGTTTGCCAAACCTGCATTGGATGCGGTCAAGATGGCTAAGATTGAGGGATACGATGCAAAAATTTTACCGGGTATATCGGCAGAAGATTGCTTATTTGCTGATTTATTAATCGATCCTGGCGTAAATGGATGTATGTCCTTTGAGGCAACAGATCTTTTGATATATCAAAGAAGAATTGATCCATCGTGCCATCTTGTGATATGGCAAATTAGTGCTATAGGCTCACAAGGTCATGTAAATAAGCATGATAATGCCCCAGGCCAAATATTGCTGGCTGAATATTTATCAAAATACTATAATGACGAACATTTAGTTACAATATACGTGGCGGCACAATACCCGACATTTGAGCCTGT
>CAZOVT010000010.1:0-7820 GCA_964583565.1 uncultured Coxiellaceae bacterium | reverse complement strand
CTGTAATAAAAATAGTCAAACTGTCTGATTTGCCCAACTTACACATACCAATTGTTGCGTCTCTGTATGTGCCGCCACTTAAGAAAGCCGAGTATCATCTGCCGACGTTGAATGCTCTGGGATTGGTTAACCCAATTGCGAATAATGTATAAAAAATAAACGGGCTTGGTTTCTATGATGGCAAGTATCATTAATGTTGGAAAATTTTATTTTAGTAGTTTTGCTGGCTTAACGTCTAATAGCTGGAAAGGTATCACGTTGAGTTTATTTGAATCAGCACTGATTGGGATATTTTATTACCTATCAATGTATTTTGTGAATGATTTGAAATTGAGTGTGGCAACATCTGGCATGATTATTTCTTTTTATGGCGTCGGGGCAATCCTGGGCAGCTATATAGCAGGAACCTTATCTGATCGTATATCTCCTGTTTACATTTCAACAATAGCATTAATTATTCAGTCAATAGCATTTTTTGCATTAGTAAAGTTAATGTTAGTAAAATGGTTGATAATAGATGTATTTTGTCTCGGGATCGCATCCTATGGTTTTATTACTTCCAATCATTTGTTTGTTATGAATGCTTGTAAGGGAGGTGAAACTATTAGACTAAAAGCTTTAAATATATTGGCAGCAGCATCGAATCTGGGAGGGGGTATTGCTGGATTGCTGTTTGGATTTCTCCTTTACTATGGTTTTCATAACGTATTTTTATATACTTCGGCATTGTTGCTTATTTTGGCTATGTTGACTATTTCCACCAACTCAAATGAAATATGTATAAAAAATCAATTGTCCGATGCTGCCACAGATAAAAATGAATCTGAAGGGCATTATTTTACACGCCCAACTCTTTATATGGTTTTGTGTTCGGTGTTATTTGTAGGCGCTGTTGTTGCGCAGCTTGGCACATCATATACATTGTATATACAGCAAATATTTTCTGGAGAAGGTATTAAAGTAGTAAGTATTTTATTTGCATTGAATTCATTTATGGTTGTGTTGATTTCTACGCCATTAGGAGAGTTATGCAGTAAATATAATAAAATACTGATGGTTGGTCTGGGCGGATTTTTAATTGGGTTGGGTATGTTTTTATTATGTTTGGCACATACATTTTATTTCGCAGCTTTTGCTTGTATTGTTTATACATTCGGAGAAATGATTTTTTTCAGTATGGCACAGTATGTATGCTACCACTCAGGTGAAGTGAGTAAGCGGGGTCGTAATCTTGGTTTATTTAGAGTTATGTTTGCGAGCAGTCGAGTGCTGGGTCCATTAATAGGCGGTATCGTATTTCAGCGCTTTGGCGGTGATGTGGTTTGGTATATTAGTGGTGCTATTGGTTTGTTGGGCCTCATGGGGTGCTATTATTTTTATCAGTCTCAAAATGAAGTAATCCTTGGTTATAAAAGCAGATAGATTTATTTTATCGTAAAAAGTACAATTAGTTTTATTTTGTAGTGAATGCATGGAACTAATATGAAGGCCCTGAAATTGTTAGAATATCTGGCTGTTAACGCACGATATCAACCATCTATTCTGCAAGAAATGCTTGCAGAGCAGGACGGAATAACAATAGATACTTATGCCCAAAAAAATAGCCAGAAATTTCGTATTCTATTGAATGGGTGCGATCAGTTTGCGGATAAAACCACAGTATTTCAGATTTAGCATGTTTTAATTTTGTGATTTATTTAAATTTTTGGCAACACTAATACTAATGCAACCTCTGACAAAAGGTGCATCGGCTGCAAAGTTCATGGAGTTGCTTGCTAGCTTGTTTTGTGAAAAGCTAAAGCGTGAATCCTGTTTTAATAAATCAGAAGATTGCGTGATAATTCGATGACGGTCAGTTTTGTTGTGGAAATAATCAAATAGTACATTTTTTGATATTACACTAATAATTGTATCGGAGCAGATGGAGTCTTCTTTGGATAATTCATCTATAAATATGCGCATGATGTGGTTCAACTCTCTCATCTCAGTTAAAGTGCTTGATGCCTCCCTGGATTTCGGTGAAAAAACATGTGTAGATGGATTTTGAAGTGAGTAGTAAACTGGGTTGGGGTTGTTCTCGAAAATAAAATGAACAGGACTCATGATGGTGGGAAAATACTTTTTTAATCCATAAGATTCAATATAAGCTTTCTGCACTATTTCAAGTGGAATCGCATTATCGTTTGAAGCTGGTGCATAGCCTGGCGCTGCACCCATGGCGGTTGTGAATAAATGTCTTGCTGTATCAGCTAGGTATGGATTAGGTTTTAGATTGCGTTTCTTTTTAATCATTGAGAAGGCAATATCGTAATAAATTCGATTACGTTCATGTTCATATTGATTCCAGGCAAGCTCATGTAGATATTGTTTTAAGTCAACCCACTGTTTATCGTTATGGATTTTGTTGATCCATTTTTCTGAGAAATATAGAACGCAGCAACGCCAGTCGGAGTTTGATACGGGGCTGTTAATAATTTCCTTGAGTACATGCCATTGTTCATAAAGTGATTTTGGGGGAGGGCTATGAATATTGAAATCACGTTGAAGATTTACATGATTTGTTGCACAGCCTATATTGGGAAGTAGAAAAATTGATCTGGCACCTGCCGTTGAGGAGAGAAGTCCATTTGGAGCGTAAACGCGTTCATTTTTTCTACTTAAAATTCTTGCAAAGGGAAATATCTTGCCGGGGGTATATACGAGCCAAGGAATAGTAATCCCTTCACTCTTTTTGTCTATAAATAGCTCTAGCTCTTTGTCAAGTACCATTCCTAATGGCGAGCTGTTTTTGCCATAGCCAAGATGAGTTGCAAGGTCTTTGGGGATGTTGCTGTCTGTTAGGCGGTAGTAGTCACCCTTGCTGTTTGGTAAAAGCGAGCTTTCTGTGTCTGCCTCAATTGCGCCATATGGGTAATAGGCTAGATAGAGTGGAAATGATTTGTCAGGATTCAGCTCATCAACAATCTTGGCAAATAATGGTTCAACTTTAGCTACACGTTTTCTAATATTATTCCAGTATGTTTTAACGATACCATTTTTTTCATCGTATTCTGATGTCATGAGACAGGCCTGATTTTAAATTGTACATATAAAAAATGCACATAAATTTAATAACTAATTTTTTATTATAAAATCTGTTTGAAATTATCCTATATATTTTTTTTGTAAGCAATGTTTTCATAGGCGCCTGTGGAGATATAAATTTGTATCAAATAAAAGGAAGAATCCGCAATGCTTATGTCTTGCTTTTTCATAGATGGAGAAATGAATTTATCAAAACAAGAACAGCTTGTTCTAGAGGCTGGTTTATTTTTAAGAATATGTGATGAGCTGAAAGAGATTATGAGAAGTAATAATAAGGACTACTTTAAAATATTAAAGATATCAAATAAAAAGGAGAAAGAGATGATCGAAACAAATTTCATTCGTTGTATTATTAACGATATAATATCTACTGAAGAATATACACTTCCAGGGGTTGCTTATTATACTAATACACCAGAAGATGTCATTGTTGATGTTGTGTCAGGACAGAATACATCACCTACTTTGTCGTTGTCTCAAAAAATTATTAATTTGCATCAGGCGGTTCGTCCTCAATTATACTCGAGAATTTTTGATAAAATTCGAAATAATGAAAAGACAGTTATATTACAATAAAGCAATAATAATTTACTTCTCGTTTTTGTGAAGAAATAAATGGAATATTTTTATTGTGAACATCGTAGTATTTCACCCCGTTTGGGCTGAGAAATTTCGAAGTTGCTGCTGGCAAAATTGGGTTACATCCTGTGACCCAATTTCAGTATTGTGGTTTGCGCTGGTTAACCTGTTGAAAATATTACCATACCAATGCTGCTAGCCCGTATTCAACCGCCCTCAAATTGATAATACAGCAATTTGTCGTATAATATTGTTATGGTCACATTATTATCATCAATAAGGTAAATCTACCATGGCGCATCCAGTAGCTCGAAAAACTCATGAAATTGAGCGCTTAGAGGTAAGGATTAGCTCGGATAAAAAAAGCATATTAAAGAATGCAGCGGATTTATCTGTTAAAGATTGTGATGTTTTTATTCGTGCGTTACTGAACCCTCCCGCACCATCCGACAATTTGGTAAAAGCAGCCAAGAAGTACAAAAAAGATGTTATTTCTAAATGATCAATAAGTTAAATAAACCATTCAACCGAATTACTGAGAAGGAAAGTTGTAGTATGAAAATGTTAATTGTTACACACGCATCATTTGAAAAGCCCGGTTCAATACAGAGTTGGGCGGAACGGAATAATTATCAGATAACTGAGATTAGGCCATATAAAGGCGATGCATTACCTAATGTCGATGATTTTGATTTTGTGGTTGTGATGGGTGGTCCGCAATCACCGCTTGAAATTGACAAGGCACCCTATCTGAAAGACGAAATTAATATGCTGTCTGATGCACTGAAGCTAAACAAGCGCATAATTGGTGTTTGTCTTGGCGCACAGTTGATTAGCGAAGCGCTGGGAGCAAGAACAGAACGAAGTCCTTATAGGGAAATAGGCTGTTATCCGTTGGAGTTACTGTGTGATGCAAAGGCTGATCCTGTATTTAATCAATTTCAGAATAATCTAGATGTAATGCATTGGCACAGTGATATGCCAGGATTGCCTGAAGGCGCAGTTCTCTTGGCAAAGAGTGAAGGTTGTCCAAGACAGATATATCGATATGGTGATCGTGTATATGGTTTTCAGTGTCATTTCGAACTAACGAAAGAGTTGGTGCTGGAAATGGTGAAGAAGTGCCCTAATGATCTAAAGGCGGGAAAGTACATTATGATGGAGCAGGAATTGATGAACGTTAACTATGCAGACATTAATGCAAAACTTGATCTTATACTTGATCATTTAGCACAGCTTCCCGAGTAGGAGCATTAACATGTAAGTTTAATGACAAGCGGGAATATGCATACTAGGCAAATCCAATAATTTTGTTTATAGATTGAAAATCAATTGAACCTGCGTCCCACAGTGTTCGGTGTTCGCGAATAGCGAACATTCTATATTCGTGATTCGCGAATTGCGAATGGATTATTTGTGTAAAATATGGGCAATTTTGGTGTTCCAAATTCTAGAATTTGGAATGGTTTTAAGATTGGCGATATTTTCGAATTTTTCACCTGAAAAATCCTATTAGCTTCATGCAAAATTTAGCAATTTGCATTCCTTTATTTATGATTTTTGCTAGCCAGCCTATGTTATCATTGCCTGCTTTGGATAAATTGGTAATACCAATATCGTTATTTTGAGTCAGAGTCTTTCCCGCTTGCAGGGTACCGTTATTATCGCCCTGTACTGTTATATTGTTATGCGTATTATAATTGTTCACCTCTGTAGTCCTCTCAATTTTTATCTGATGCTCAGTATTCTGATTGCGCTGTAAGTCAACCCTTGCTTTAAGCATGCTATTTGCAATTTCCATTCCTCGATGCGCCTGATATGCGCTACTAACTTGGTTGTTAGAGAGGCTTTGAAAGTCTGTGTAACAACTTGAGCATAATGCTGTTCCGTCAATCACCCTAAAGGCACTATTGGTACAATGATAGCATTTCATGATCATATTCTTAAACTCACTAATCATCTTTACGGGCGGATTATAGATTGTTGATGACATTAGCGCTAATGTTTTCCAACATAGTAGTTGCCTGATCATATGGAAGAGCATTAGTGCTGTCGTATACCGTTGCTTCAATAAATTCTTTGTATCGCTCTTTCCATAAAGGTTTGTCTTTTAATAATACTAAAGACTGCTTGATTTCAGCGATAGGGTTGGCAGTGTATTCCGGTTCGCGGTTACGTTCAACAGCAGAAATAACAAGGATTGCGTGGCTGTTATTTGCACCACCTCAAGGCTGTCAGGCGCCCAGACTGGGTGTAACCCCATGATTTTTTGTACCGTATAAAGATGAAAATCTTTCTTGTATGAAAATTTAGTCCTCTAGTAATGCTTCCTATGGCTATGTAGTGGCATGTATATGTATAGATGCGTTGTAGCTAAGCTTCACGGCAATTTCCATACAATCTTCTTTATTCGCGGAAGGATAAATAATGTTTGCATGATATGGCTTGGTGCCATTAACATCATCTTTCTTTACTTCACACTTGTGTGTGAATGCTATACTGGCGACTATCTGGGCAAAACCGGTATATGAGGGTGATTTTGGATTGTTTTGGCTGTGTAGTAATCCTAGACTGTGTGCTTCATCTATGGTGATGGTTGATATTCTATTAACTGATAACTCCATTGGGTTACGCTCATCTAAAAAAATGGATGGCTTTGCTTTAAAGGTTTCATCTACTTTAGCTAAGCGTTTTTTTTGACTTTTCCATGTTGAACCAGCAGAGATAATTCTCGCAAGCTTTTCATTGTCGACAATAATCCCAGGCAGAGAAAATTCTTCATTCATTGTTAGAATTTCTTAATATACTTTATAAGGTCTGTTCGTTTTGAAAAATGTATACGACCTTTTGGTTGCTTAGTTTTATCTGGGAAATAGCCAGCGTAATGTATGTATCCATCTGGTGTGAAACTAATTGAAAATGCACCGACCTTGTCCTTATGCCAGCCTAATGCAACTTCGCCATCAGGATGTTGATCAGTGAATGGAAGTGTGGTTGGATCCGAAATTTCTAACTCGAGCATTTCAATAAATGTGTTGCAATATTTCACTGAAGATGGGGTAGTTTTGTTGCAATATTCATCTGAATGAAGCATTTCAAGGATTTCTTGTTTGATAAGGTCAAATAAAAAATCCAATACAGGCATAGGGTATGTTTTATTTTCTGTAGGTGTGTATGTATAGATATTCCATAGGTAAGTGAGGGATAGTAGAGCTGTTTGTGATGTGCTTGAGGATGTTATATATCCAGGGCATGGTCCTTCAGTGGGTTGATAGTTTTCTAGAGGTGTTTCGATTTCACTGCTGAATAGTGAGCGTTTTGGATTTTTTTCACCATATGAAGAAATTGTTCCTTCTCTAATTGTATCAGCTATATAAGCTGCTTCTGACATATTTTTTACCTCAGGGATATTCTAAGGTCATCCGTGATTGAGCTAAAGAAAATATCTTCAATTTCCGTATGAAGTTTTTCAAGTGTTTCGTTTATGTTTTTCTGAGATGGATTGGGTATGGTGCTTCTGCATATTCTATCTATATCAAATATTATAGTATTTTTTTCGGTGTTTGGTATTTGTGTTAATACTAATGAAACTCCAAGAACGTCAGTTCCATTATTGGATTTGTTTTCGTACCGCAAGGCAAAATTTTCATTATTATTTAAAAGAGATTTAGGTACGTGTTCGCTATTATGGGATAAATATTTAGAGGGTAGTTCCCCATCTAATAATTTTATGTGATTAATATATCTTAGACCTACTCTTGTAATGCGGTTAATTGGTACAATGTTAATTGTATGTTCCCAGCATGTATAAATTCTTGTTTTGAAATTTGGCCATGTATATGGGGTTTCTTTTGTAACCAAGCTAACAGCTATAGAGTTTTTTGAGAGAAAAATGGAATTACCTTTGTTGTCAATATACCTATATCTTGTTCTAGATGGTAGAACTTGTGGTGTTACTGAGCCATCTTTCCCGACACCTATAGCTAGACCAACTTCATTTTGGGGTTCAAATTTAGAATACTCATTTTGAATTTCCATGAGTAGCTTGCCGGAATAAGAATTGTCCCAGCCTTGCCCTTCTGCATAATCAAAGTATAGTTCGCAAACAACCTCAATGAGAGGCGGCGGAGGGGAGGGGGGTTGCTTTGTTTTTTTGC
>CAZOVT010000009.1:8249-48111 GCA_964583565.1 uncultured Coxiellaceae bacterium | reverse complement strand
GCCAGAAAAAAGAGTGGTGATGGTATACCAGCCGCACCGTTATACACGTACCCGCGATCTTTTCGCGGACTTTTGCCGGGTGTTGGCAACAGCTGACAAGCTATTGCTGCTGGATGTTTATTCTGCCGGTGAAACCAAAATCGATGGTGCAGACAGTGCGGCGCTGCTTGCGAAAATTGCTCAGGGCAATGGTGCCAAGCCTGTTTATGTTGCTCAGCATGAATCGCTGCCAGCATTGCTGGCAGACAATTTGAAAGACGGCGATCTGCTGTTGATGCAAGGGGCTGGTAATATCGGTGCGCTTGCAGCCAGACTAGCTGCAACGGAACTAAAAGAAACAGTTGCAGGACCTGTTCCTGTGAGTGTGACGAGGTAATCACCATGAGCGGGCTTTTGCCATCAACAATTACATCTGTTTTGCGTGGTAAGTTGCTGAATAATGAACCATTAGCCAGATATACTTCCTGGCGGGCAGGCGGCTCAGCAGATCATGTGTATCTTCCTGCTGATCTGGAAGACCTCGTATTATTTTTGCGTGCGTTACCAAAAGAAACAGGCGTAACCTGGCTGGGTTTGGGAAGTAATACGCTGGTTCGGGATAGCGGCGTGGAAGGTGTGGTTATCGTCACTCAGGGAGCACTTGGAGAATTGCAGCAGCTTGAATCAGGTTTGATTCGTGCCGAAGCTGGCGTGTCAGCTGCGCAGCTTGCGCGTTTTACCGCGCGCGCCGGGCTTGCAGGGTTAGAATTTATGGCGGGTATACCGGGCACGGTAGGTGGTGCGCTCGCGATGAATGCCGGCTGTTTCGGTGGTGAAACATGGAATCACGTCCATTCTGTACAAACGATTAATCGCCAGGGGCATTTGCAGCAGCGTCCAGCCAGTGATTTTGAAACTGATTATCGTCACGTGGTGCGTCCCGATAATGAATGGTTTGTTGCCGGCTATTTCAATTTAATGCCCGGCGATAAGGAAAAATCGCTAAATGATATTCGTACGCTGCTTGAAAAGCGCAGCGCGACACAACCGACAGGCACCGCCAGCTGCGGGTCGGTGTTTCGTAACCCCCCTGGAAATTTTGCCGGCCGTTTAATCGAGGAGTGCGGATTGAAAGGTAAACGGATTGGCGGCGCTTATGTTTCAGACAAGCATGCCAACTTTATTTTGAATGAAGATGGCGCGACTTCTTCTGATATTGAAAATCTTATTCTTGAAGTGCATGCGGCGGTGGAGCAAAAAACCGGTATACGTCTGGTAAGAGAAGTTTGTATCATAGGTCGAGAAACTAAATTGGATTAGGGTAGCTTTCATGGCGCCTTTTCGATTCGCGGCTTACATGTGTAGAGTGACATTAACAGGGCTCATCGTTTTTTCACTTGTTTTTTTAGCAAGCCACCTCAGGCTGGCTGACTATTTTCCTATCCAGCTCGTGCGTGTTTATGGCGCTGCTCATGTTCAGCGGCAAGAAATACGCTATTCGCTTGCGCCATTGGTCACCAGCGGCTTTTTTAGCGTTGATGTTGATGCCATCCGCAGTCGTTTGCTGCAAATGCCCTGGGTCGATGATATTTTTGTCAGGCGGGAATGGCCGGACAAGGTGAATGTCACCGTGATTGAAAAGAAAGCCGTCGCCCGCTGGAATGACAGTATGCTGTTAAGCAGCCACGGCAGTATTTTTGAGCCTGAAAAATCAACGTATCCTGATAATATCCCTCTTTTTTATGGGCAGCCGGGCATGCAGGTTACGATGTTACAATTTTACAATGACATTAATCGCATCCTTGCGCCATTACATGCTAAGATTTCTCTATTGGAAGTAACACCGTATCTGAGCTGGAAGTTGAAACTTGATAACGGTGTCAAGCTTCAAATTGGACAAAAGGACATGCTGGGCCGGTTAAGTCATTTTGTGCGGGTTTACCCCAACATTATTGGTGATCGCGCGGGGGATGTAGAATATATTGATTTACGCTATCCTAACGGTGTAGCGGTGCGTTGGAGAGAAGCGGTAAAAACCTGATTCTGGATGATGGTGGAATAATAACTATGGCAAAGAAGCCAACCAACAAAGATAAAGATTTACTTGTCGGTATCGATATTGGTACCTCAAAGGTGCTGACGCTGGTAGGTGAAGTAACCAGCGACGGCAAATTGAATGTGATTGGATATGGATCGCATCCTTCCTCCGGTCTGAAGCGCGGTGTTGTTGTGAATATTGAATCCACCGTACAGTCGATTCAGCGTTCTGTCGAGGATGCCGAGTTGATGACAGGGTGTGATATTTTTTCCGCCTATACTGGCATTGCCGGTAGCCACATACGCAGCATTAATTCCCATGGTATTGTAGCCATACGTAATCAGGAAGTGACGTCCAGCGATGTTGACCGTGTGATTGACGCCGCCAAAGCCATTGCCATTCCGGCGGATCAGAAAATTTTACACGTCTTGCCCCAGGAATTTATTATTGATCATCAGAATGCTATTCGCGAGCCGATAGGTATGTCTGGTGTGCGTCTTGAAGCGAAAGTTCATATTGTGACGGGCGCTGTGAGCGCGGCGCAGAATATCATTAAATGTATGCAGCGCTGTGGTTTGACCACCAGTGATATTGTGCTCGAACAATTTGCTTCCAGTCAGTCGATATTAACAGATGATGAGAAAGAGCTGGGTGTCTGCATGATAGATATCGGCGGCGGGACCAGTGATGTTGCTATTTTTAGTGATGGTGCCATCAGGCATACGGCTGTTATCCCGATTGCAGGCGATCAGGTGACTAATGATATTGCGATTGCGCTGCGTACGCCGACACGCAATGCGGAAGAAATAAAAATCAAATACGGCTGTGCCTTGCAGGATCTGGTTGATACCAGCGAATTGATCGATATACCCAATATAGGCGAACGCATGGGGCGTCGTTTACCAAGACGGGCGCTGGCGGAAGTGGTAGAAGCACGGTACGAAGAGTTATTTACACTGGCATTGGGTGAATTGCGCCGGAGCGGACTGGAAGCATTTATGGCGGCAGGTGTTGTATTGACAGGCGGCGCATCCAAAGTCAGCGGTGCGCAGGAACTGGCAGAGCGTATTTTTAAAGTGCCAGTCCGTATAGGAAGACCGCACAATGTGACAGGTATGTCAGATATTATTCATAATCCTATTTACGCAACTGGTGTTGGTTTGTTAGTGTATGGGTTGCAGCAGAGACAAAACCAGCGTGAGGCTATTATTAGCCAGCCCAGTATGAAAGGTGTGTGGTCACGGATGAGAAATTGGTTTCAGGGGAACTTTTAGTACTTTGTAAATACGGAATTATTTAGTTGGAGCAACGGCATGTTTGAATTATTGGATACCTGTCAGCAGAATGCGGTTATCAAGGTGGTTGGCATTGGTGGCGGTGGCGGTAATGCGGTTGAGCACATGATGTCCGGCCATATTGAGGGCGTGGAATTTATCTGTGCGAATACTGACTCGCAGGCACTCAAGAATTCATCAGCGAATACAATCATTCAACTGGGCGAGACTATTACCCGCGGCCTTGGCGCAGGCGCAAATCCTGAAATCGGCCGGCGTGCAGCAGAAGAAGATCGGGAAAAAATCCGTGCGGCATTGAATGGCGCAGATATGGTGTTTCTTGCTGCCGGAATGGGTGGCGGTACCGGAACGGGTGCGGCACCGGTGTTTGCTCAAATTGCGAAAGAATTAGGTGTGCTGACGGTTGCGGTCACAACCAAGCCATTTTCATTTGAAGGCAGAATGCGGTTACAGACAGCGGAGCAGGGTATTGCAAATCTGTCACAGTATGTAGATTCGCTGATTACGATACCAAATAATAAACTGCTGTCGGTATTGGGCAAGAATGTCACCTTGATTAATGCATTCAAGGCGGCAAATGATGTCTTGCGTGGTGCGGTACAGGGTATTGCGGAATTAATTACACGGCCAGGTCTGATTAACGTGGATTTTGCTGACGTTCGTACGGTGATGTCGGAAATGGGTATGGCCATGATGGGAACAGGCAGCAGTTCTGGTGATAATCGTGCCAGAACGGCTGCAGAAGCTGCTATTGCCAGCCCGCTGCTGGAAGATGTTGATCTGTCAGGCGCGAAAGGTGTACTGGTTAACATTACGGCAGGCCTTGATTTGTCAATTGGCGAATTTGAAGAAGTGGGCGAGGTTGTTAGAAATATTACTTCAGAGAGCGCAACGGTTGTTGTGGGTACTGTTATCGACCCGGATTTGCGCGATGAAGTGCGAGTGACCGTGATCGTGACCGGGCTTGGCAGAAAACAGGTAGCGCCTGGTTTCAAAATACCTGCTATTGAAACAGTGAGATCGCAGGATAGTCAGGTGGATTATGCCCAGCTTGACAGGCCTGCTGTCATGCGAAGACACGCTGCACCAGTTACCAATACCACAACAGGAACGGAAGAGGCGGCTCAGTTGGCTGCGCCTGCATTGCACCGCCCCGCGCTTGAGTCTGTGCATGATATCGATTATCTTGATATACCGGCTTTTTTGCGTCGTAAAGAGGAAGATGTCACTTCCTGATGTACATCATGAGACAGATAGTGAGATTTAAAGCTGATGTCTTTTTCAAGAGAGTCGATAGTCGTCAAGTATATTAATCAAGATGAATCTTGTGCCAGCCTGGTTCGGCATCTTTATCCATGGCGTATGACCCACGATGAAAGTTTGCTTCTTGGCCAGATTCTAACGGCACGCTTTAACACTAAAGACAGGTTTCTTGACGCTGGTTTGTGGTGTGTTGAGTCTTGTCGTGATGGCGGCAAGCCGGAAAAAACGTATGTGCACATCCATAGTGGTATTCTATTGCGGCCAAGTGAAAGTCATCCGAGTCAAATGCGTGGTGAAATAATTGGCCGGCGTATTGGACACGGTCATTTTGGAGAGGTGTTTAGAGTGTCTGGCACGCTGATTCCACAGGGCGATGGCAGTCTCTTATGCAAGCGGACGTCACGGGTTATTAAAGTTCATACACATACTCACCAGATTGGTAAAAAAGAGGTTGAGTTTGAGGCTGAAATTGGCAGGCGTACGGCTTATCTTCATCCAAAGCGGCCATACCATACTGATGGCAAGAGTTATAGTGTACTGCGTTATTTCGAGGGAAACGAATTATTTGATTTTATCACTGATATGGATGTGGCTCCATGGAGGCATCAAACTGATCGTGAGCTAAAAATCATACTTAATATGTTGCATGCGGTGAAAGAGCAGTTACATGATAGAGGTATTGTTTCCAGAGATATCAAGCCAGAAAACATGTTATTGAATGGGTATACAAAAGACATTGTTAATATTGATATGGGGCTGGCTAAATTCACATATCAGCAAGACATGGGGGTCAGGGCAGGAACGGTTGGCTATTTATCTCCCGAAGTGTACTCAAAGCTAGGTTCGAGCAGGCAATCGGATATTTTTTCTCTGGGTATTGTTATTGGCTCGCTGCTGGGTGCGGAGCCGATGATGGTATTCACCGAGGATCAATTATTTCTTGCTATCCACAATGTTGCATTCAATGGGATTTTTAAATGTTTTCCTGATTTAGACCTGTGCCATCAAAGTGTGCTGCTAGATATGCTCAAGGCAATGACGTCTGTTGATCCTGCTGATCGAACGCCAATTAGAGATGCTATTTCAATCGTTGAAAAAATCATTTTGGAGCGCAAGCTGGAAGTGATATCCAAGAGCCGGCAAGACAATTTGCAGCAAGCCTATGATAGCGCCGTGTTGTTGAGGAAAAAAATGGACTCTGTTTCAATGAGTGCTGCTGACACGAGCAAATCATACGGTACGTTTGCCCTGATGGAAATGCTGGTTGAACAATTACAGGCTGGATTAGGTGCTGCGCTGGATGGTTTTTCCGATGACCCGGCTGCTGTTGATTTATTTGTATCAACAATGAGGCTGCGTTTTTCGGGATTGGAAACCAGGGCGGATGTGCGTGACAAGCTGCATGAACTGATTAACCGCTTTCTGCAGGAAAAGGCAACTATCAAAATGTGCATGGATGCTGTGGTTAATCAAGTGACTGCTGCTAGCAGGATGCGCATCGCCATACCTAAAGAGGTGGATAAAGAAATAACGTTATTGCTGATGGCTGCTGAGGGGCGCATCAATAAATACGCGCCTGTTGTGGGTAATTTACCTCTCTGGTGCGATAAGCTGGCCAAGACGACCGCCAGCCTGCTGGCAGTCAGTCAGCGGGTTGAGGAGATGCTGGCTGTGTCCTGCCTTACCCGGAGGCCATCTTTTTCGCGTATGCTGGGTGTGTTTGCAATGCCAGCTATGCCGAGTGACTCTATTGTGCAGCGGTACGCCCCCCGTAACTCAACATAACCATTTGAAAAATATATACAAATCAACATGGCGGCAACGGGTTGGTAAAGTGATAAATTGTTTTAAAAAAACACGGTATATATGATATAATACCTGCAATAATACAACGAATTAGAAGTGATCGTCATGATTAGACAGCGTACACTAAAAACGGTAATTAAGGCTACCGGCATTACCCTGCACGGCGGCGAAAGAGCGGAAATTATTTTGCGTCCTGCACCGATCAATACCGGTATTGTTTTTCGACGCATTGATCTTCACCCTGTGATTGATATTCCAGCACTGGCTGAACACGTTGGTGATACAACCTTGTCCACTACGTTGATCAAAGATGGTGTTCGTGTTTCAACTGTAGAACATTTATTATCTGCATTTGCAGGACTGGGCATAGATAATGCATTTGTGGATGTCACTGCGTCAGAAATCCCCATTATGGATGGCAGCGCGGGTCCATTTGTATTTCTTATCCAGTCTGCAGGTATTGAAGAACAAAGTGCTCCCAAGCGTTTTATTCGAATCAAGCGTAAATTTAAAATAATGGATGGCGACAAGTGGGCCTCGCTGGAACCATTTGACGGGTTCAAGGTGACTTTTACAATCGATTTTGATCACCCATTGTTTAAAGCAAGCACGAAAACAGCAACATTGGATTTTTCTAGTCTGTCTTATGTTAAAGAAGTCAGCCGTGCTCGCACATTTGGCTTTATGGCGGACTTTGAAAAGCTGCAGGCGATGAATCTTGCACGCGGCGCCAGTCTGGATAACGCGATTGCAATTGATGACTACCGTATTCTGAATGAAGACGGCTTGCGCTACGAAAATGAGTTTGTGAAGCATAAGATTCTGGATGCTGTTGGTGATCTTTACTCGTTGGGATCCAGTCTGATTGGTGCATTCAGCGGTTATAAGTCAGGGCATGCACTCAATAATAAACTCTTGAGACAGCTGCGTGTTGATAAAGACGCGTGGGAGTTTGTCACATTCGAAGATAAAAATACCGCACCTATTTCATACCTGAAGCCTATCTTGTCTGAGGCTTAGGCTTTTTGGTGTCATACCTTCATATTGTTACTGGTACTTCTCACTAGCTTGTCACCCCCGCGAAGGCGGGGGCCCATCTACTCCGTATGCTCCGCAATCCGCAGCATAATATCGCGCAGCTTTTTGTCTTCGATGGTTTCAGCCAGCTCACGAACAATCACCGCAGTGTCTTGTGACAGCGGCGCTATCTGATATGCCTTGTTGTTGTCTGTGGTTTTGGCTGGCACGGCCGGGCGTACTTTACATTCAATGTGTTTGATATGCTGCAGCGCTGGATCTTGTCTGAACTTATTGAGTATCTCGTTAGTAGAGTAGCGGACTTGTGTTGCCACTGAACCATTAGCTGCCAGTAATATAAGCTTGTTTTCTGCTATGTTTGCAACCTGACAATGTTTTGCCAGGACTGGATCGAGATAGCTGGATACTTTTTGCTGGATAAGCTGAATGGCCTTAATTTTGTTAAAGATAAACTTCAGATCATGGGTTGCTGTTTCAAGATAATTGACGGCAGGTTGTGAGGTCTTGTTCATAGCATCCAGTTCGCCTTGCTAGACATGCATCTGGTAATATAGCGCAGATGATATTGAAAGTGTAATTTTACCTGATGGTGCGTACATTCTTCATGCGTGCTAAGATAGTTTAGTTGTCTTCAGTCTGTATATAAGGTTGATCTGCTTAATATTTAAGCAGAATATCACAGTTTAAATTGACTTTTCTGTGAGACAAGGTATTGTTTTCTTTTTGTTTTTCGCAAGGTATAAAGATAACCAGCCATGCTAAATCGCATCTTCACAAACTTTTTTGGTAGTCGGAATAATCGGATTTTACGCAAATCCTGGAAAATAGTTGAGCAAATTAATGCATTAGAAGCATCTATTACGGTGCTGACTGATCAGGCGCTCAAAGAAAAAACGATTGAATTTCGTGAGCGTCTGAAAAACGGTGAAACACTAGATAATTTATTGCCAGAAGCATTTGCTGTGGTGCGTGAGGCATCGAAGCGAACGCTGAACATGCGTCACTTTGATGTGCAGCTTATAGGCGGCATGGTGCTTCATGGCGGCAATATCGCGGAAATGCGTACAGGTGAAGGCAAGACGCTGGTAGCGACGCTGGCAGCTTATTTAAATGCTTTGCCGGGGAAAGGCGTACATATTGTCACAGTAAACGACTATCTTGCACGCCGTGATGCGGAATGGATGCGGCCGTTATATGAATTTCTTGGGCTGACGGTAGGTATTAACCTGCATGGTTTGTCGCCACAGGAAAAGCAGGCGTCGTACCGGAATGATATTACTTACGGTACGAATAATGAATTTGGCTTTGATTATCTGCGTGACAACATGGTGTTTAGTCAGGCGGATAAAGTACAGCGCGGTCACTATTTTGCGATAGTCGATGAAGTTGACTCGATTCTGATTGATGAAGCGCGTACACCGCTTATTATTTCAGGCGCAGCAGAAGACAATGTCGATTTATATGTGCGGATTAACGACATTATTCCATCGCTAACCAGACAGACAGTGACAGATGGTCCGGGTGACTACAGTCTGGATGAAAAATCCAAGCAGGCATTTTTGACGGAAGACGGGCACCAGCGTGTTGAAGACTTGCTGTTGAAAACAGGTTTGCTGCGTGAAGGCGAGAGCCTTTATGATGCTCATAATATTATGCTGATGCATCATATTTATGCTGGTTTGCGTGCGCATACTTTATTTCACCGGGATATTGAATATATTGTTCAGCATGGTGAAGTGGTCATTGTGGATGAACATACAGGCCGTACGATGCCTGGACGCCGCTGGTCGGAAGGTTTGCATCAGGCGATTGAAGCGAAAGAAAAGGTTAAAATTAATCAGGAAAACCAGACGCTGGCGTCAATTACGTTCCAGAACTTTTTCCGTATCTATGACAAGCTGTCCGGCATGACAGGCACGGCAGATACAGAAGCGTATGAATTCCAGCAAATTTACGGATTGGAAGTAATTGTTATTCCAACCCACAAAGAAATGATTCGGGATGATGCGGCGGATCTGGTGTATATGTCGCCGGAAGAAAAATATACCGCTATTGTCGATGATATCAAGACGGTGCATGCAACAGGGCAGCCTATTTTGGTGGGTACGACATCGATTGAAACATCCGAATACTTGTCAGAACTGTTGCAGCGTGAACGGATTGCGCATCAGGTACTGAATGCAAAGTTTCATGAAAAAGAAGCGCAGATTGTCTCTGAAGCAGGCCGTCCTGGCGCTGTCACCATCGCAACCAATATGGCTGGCCGCGGAACGGATATTGTGCTGGGCGGTAATCTGGATTCAGAAGTGAAAGCACTGCAGGATCCAGGCGAAGAAGAAATTGCGGCGCGTAGAAAAGATTGGGATCAGCGGCACGAGCAGGTTGTGAAGGCTGGCGGTTTGTATGTGCTGGGAACGGAGCGGCATGAATCTCGCCGTATTGATAATCAATTGCGCGGCCGCTCTGGCCGGCAGGGTGATCCGGGTCGTTCGAGGTTTTATTTGTCGCTTGGCGATAATTTGATACGTATTTTTGGCGGCGAGCGTTTGAAAGTATGGATGCAGCGGGTTGGTATGGAAAAAGGCGCGGCGCTTGAATCGCGTTTATTGTCAGGTGCTATTGAAAATTCGCAGCGAAAAGTGGAAGCGCATAACTTCGATATTCGTAAACAATTGCTCGAATATGATGACGTAGCGAATGAACAGCGTAAAGTGATTTACAGTCAGCGTGATTATCTGCTGGCGGCAGATGATATCGGCGATGCTGTTAAAGAGATTGGTATTAACGTGATTGATCAGACAATCAGTGTCTTTATACCAGAGCAAAGCATGGAAGAAGAGTGGGATGTGGCAGGTCTGGAGCAGCGTCTTGTCAGTGATTTCAACTTGAAGCTGCCTTTGCAGGAATGGCTTAAACAGGATGAAACCATGGATGAAGATAAATTACGCCAGAGAATAAAGGAAGCATTTGTAGAGCATGGCAGGCATAAAGAATCTCAGGTTGACCCGCAGGTTATGCGTCAGTTTGAAAAGGCTGTTATGCTGCAGACACTTGATACCTGCTGGCGCGAACACCTTTCAGCGATGGATTATTTGCGTCAGGGCATACATTTACGCGGCTATGCGCAAAAAAATCCGAAGCAGGAATACAAGCGTGAATCATTTGAAATGTTTACCTTGCTGCTAGACAAAATTAACTATGATGTTATTTCGGCGCTTTCCAAATTTGAAGTGAAAGTGGAAGAAGATGTTGAGCGCATTGAAGCAAGACAGCGCCAGGTTGTTAATTTACAGAATGTTGAATACAAGCATGCTGAGTTGACGGCAATGCAATCTGGAGAAGTTGCTGAACAGGAGGCGGAGCCTCTTGCGCTTGCTGCTTCGGGTACACCGTTTATGCGTGACATGCCCAAAGTAGGCCGCAATGATCCTTGTCCTTGCAAATCTGGTAGGAAGTTCAAGCAATGTCACGGCAAGCTGGAATAGTTAAGGCGGTTGTTGGTATTTTATGCAGCGACAATAAAGTACTGGTGGCGGAGCGGCCTGAAGGTAAGCCATACAGCGGGTACTGGGAATTTCCTGGCGGCAAGATTGAATCGTTAGAAACAAGCGAAGATGCATTGCGTCGTGAGCTAATGGAAGAGCTGGGAATTGGCGTCAAACGCATGCGTCACTGGTTCGAGCACCAGCATGCCTACCCGGATAAAATCGTGCTCCTTGATATGTGGCTGGTGGACGAATTTATCGGGGAGCCGTGCGGCAAAGAAAATCAGCAGTTACGCTGGGCATCATTGGCGGATATTCTTGATTTGCGCTTGCTGGAAGGCAACTGGCCAATAATAGATAAAATCAAAACATTATTTTAAAGCTGCGCATTGCTGATGGTTTCATGAACATCGGGTGTGGGTGGTTTCACCGCTTTTGCAACTTCAATTCGTGCGGCAAATAATGTTGCGCCATGAGTAACAGAGGCTGCAACTTTTTGTCCTAGTGTTTTTTTAAGTTGTATAGCTTCCGTTGGTATGACAATGGTTTCATTTGGGAGCAATTCGCATCGATTTTTTAGCTCATCGATTAAATCTTTAATGGACATGTCATTAACAATGTGCGGGATGAATGGAATAGATTTCTTTGCAACTATCTCTAACGTATCTTGTGTCTTGTTGTCTGTATCGCAAGCGACACAAAGATCTGCGGAAAGATTACCTGGCAGTGCTTTACAGTGTTGAAATGAGTAGGTATGGCCATCCGTTTTGAGTGTTAGTTCTCGAAACCCAAAAACCGAAAGCGATGCTGGCATATCTTTATATGGAGATGTTACATTCGGCAACTGTTCAAGCTGCCTGAATAGCTTGCTGATGTTATCTGCGGTTCCAATCACTATAATTCTATGCAACATATATTTATACCTGCTAACCAGTTCGTTATTGAATTGGTTAATTTTACACCATTAATCTTAAGGGCCTATTAAAGGGCGATTGTTTGCTCTAACTGGTGGATTTATAGGGTATTTTTTATTTATCAGCCATGCTGAACTGCCATACTGAACTGAATGGTTTTTTCTATTCCGCTTGTCAGGGTTTCAACTGGAGACCATCCCAATTCTTTTTGAATTTTACTGGAATCAATTGCATAGCGGAAATCATGACCTTTGCGGTCAGTAACAAAATTAATTAAGCTTGCGTGTGGTTCTTTGGCTGGGTGCAGCGCATCCATGCGTTCACAAATGTAGTTGACCAGGGCCAGGTTTTCCCATTCATTGTTGCCGCCTATGTTATATGTTTCACCCAGTCTGCCATGTTTCAATATGCTCATAATAGCGTGGCAGTGGTCTTCAACGTAGAGCCAGTCGCGGATATTCTTTCCATTGCCGTAGACAGGAATGGGTTGCCAGTTACGGCAGGCGCGGATGACGGTTGGGATGAATTTTTCATTATGCTGATATGGGCCATAATTGTTTGAACAGTTGGACAGCGTGATTGGCAATCCATACGTATGATGATAGGCATGAACCAGATGATCTGATGCAGCTTTGGAAGCTGAATAGGGTGATCGCGGTTGGTATCGGGTGGTTTCTGTGAATAAAGGATCTGATGGCTGTAATGAACCAAATACTTCATCCGTTGAAATATGATGAAAGCGGCGGTTTGCAGGGTCGCAGCGTTCGGTTTCCAGCCAGTGCTGGCGAGCAGCTTCCAGCAGCGTGAATGTGCCGGTGACATTGGTTTCAACGAATGCATTGGGTGATGTAATGGATCGATCAACATGACTCTCTGCGGCAAAATGAACGATAGTGTCAATATGATGATGTGTCAGTAGATGTTTGACTAGCGCCATGTCATTAATATCACCTTGAATAAAATGATGATGACGTTCATTGGGCAAGTTTTTCAGGTTATTCAGATTGCCGGCATAGGTTAACTTATCCAGATTAATAATCTGAATGGCGGGTTCGTGTTTCAGCACGTGGCGGATAAAATTAGCGCCGATAAAACCCGCGCCGCCAGTGACAAGCATGGATGTTGGCTGATAGCTTTGCATGTTAGTGTCCTTTGATGTAAGTGCGCAGTGCGTGATGCCAGTCTGGCTGATCAATGCCATAATGTATTTTGATTTTTGTGCAGTCCAGCACGGAATAGGGCGGTCGTTTCGCTGCTGTTTTATATTCATGTGTTTTTAGCGCGTTGACTTTCGTGACGGTGAGTTTGCGGTTTTCTCCCGCCTCTTGAATAATCACATTTGCAAATTCATACCATGAGGTTGGCGGTGTGCTGCAGTAATGGTAAATACCCCAATGTGATAAATTGCCGCAGAGTGTGTAAATGGCATTTGCAATGTGATCAGCAGGTGTTGGGCAGGTGAGTTGGTCTGCCACAATACCAAGTTCGGTTCGTTCGCCTGCCAGCCGTAAAATCGTATTCAGGAAATTTTGTCCATAGCTGCTAAAAATACCGCTGACACGTAAAATGACATGCTGACTGCAATGAGCCTGAATAGCTCGTTCACCATCCAGTTTTGTTTTGCCATACACGCTGATGGGATTGACGGCATCAGTTTCCTTGTAAGGTGTCGCGGCACGACCATCAAAGACATAATCTGTTGAGAGATGTATGAGCGGGATCTGGTGCTGCTGGCATGCAATGGCAAGCAGTCTGGCGCCTTCATGATTGATTTGATTGCATTGGTCTGGTTCGCTTTCCGCTTTGTCTACTGCTGTATAGGCAGCTGCATTGATGATGATAGTTGGCGCATAGACATCAATAGCGCTCTTGATGCTGTCGGGATGGGTGATATCCAGAAAGGTGCGTGAAAGCGGTATAACATTGAATGATAATGCAGATGGACAAATCTGCAATGCAGTACCGAGCTGGCCAGATGCACCGGTAATCAGTATGTTAGGCAAAGAGGTGTTCATGTGCAATCTCGGTGAGTGATGGATAGTGTTGATCTTTTGGTGACAAGACAGGCTGTTTGACTGGCCAGGCGATGTGAAGCGATGGATCGTTCCATGCTATTCCCCTTTCAGTTTGCGGAGAATAATAATCGGTGCATTTGTAATGAAACATGGTGTCGTCTTCCAGCGAGCAGAATCCATGTGCAAAACCTGGCGGTACGTAAAATTGTGTATGAGATTCTGCGCTTAAGGTGATGTTGAACCACTGCCCAAATGTGGGTGATGTACGCCGGATATCAACGACAACATCCCATACAGCACCTTTTGAAACCCAGACCAGTTTGCCTTGTGCATGTGGCTGCTGATAATGTAATCCGCGTAACACATGTAATTTTGAGCAGGAAACATTGTCTTGTACAAGGTTGGGAATGCCCAGTGCCTGATATTTTTCTGCTTGAAAGGATTCGAAAAAGAAACCGCGTTCATCTTTAAAAATCCTGGGTTGAATAATCAGTAATCCTTTCAGTGGTGTTTCTGTGATATTCATTCTGTTGTTATCCAATGAGATTCAGTAAGTATTCACCGTACCCACTTTTGGTTTGTGTGGAGGCAATTTTTTTGAGTTGTGCTGTGTTGATGAGTCCGCGCCGCCAGGCAATTTCTTCCGGGCTGCCAATTTTCAATCCTTGCCGCTGTTCGAGTACATGAATGAAATTTGCGGCGTCAAGCAAGGACTGATGTGTGCCGGTATCCAGCCATGCAATGCCGCGGCCCAGTTTTTCAACAGCCAGTTGGCTGGTTTGTAAATAATGGCGGTTGACGTCTGTGATTTCCAGTTCGCCCCGGGCAGATGGTGTTAATGATTTTGCAATTTGTGATACCTGATTGTCATAGAAGTAAAGACCAATGACAGCATAGTGCGATGTTGGTGATTTGGGTTTTTCGACGATATCACTTGGCTTGTCGTTTTTATCAAATGAGATCACACCGTAACGTTCCGGGTCTGCAACATAATAGCCGAAAATAGTTGCGCCAGTGAGGCGGTTGGCCGCGGATTCAAGTTTGTCAGATAAGCCCTCTCCATACAGAATATTATCCCCTAAAATCAGACAGACATTGTCCTTGCCTATAAATTTTTCACCGATAATAAATGCCTGGGCAATGCCCGCCGGGGCAGGCTGGACAGCATAGTGCAAAGAGATGCCCCATTGTGTGCCATCACCGAGTAAATGCTGAAAAAGGGCGGATTCGTGCGGGGTGGTAATAATCAGGATTTCAGTGATCCCCGCATGCATCAGCGTGCATAGCGGGTAATAAATCATGGGCTTATCGTAAACGGGGAGAAGCTGCTTACTGATTGACCGTGTGGCTGGATGTAAACGGGAGCCTACACCGCCTGCTAGAATGATGCCTTTCATGTCGATTCCCCGCATAGTATTCAAGTTGGTGACGTTAGCGTGTATTATAGACACGGTTTCCATTTCTGTGAACTTGGAGTCGTTATGAATCGGCAATTAGTGACTATTTTAGTCCCTAACTATAAAACACTTGATCTGACCAAGCTTTGCCTGCGTTTGTTACGCAAGTTTACTGATGCTAATAAAGCAAAAGTGATCGTGATTGATAATGACTCACAAGATGCATCTGTTGAGTATCTGCGCACCCTGTCATGGATTCAATTGATTGAGCGTCAGCCAGTAGCAGGTGAGACCCCAGTGCAGGCGCATGCACGGGCACTGGATCTTGGCATGGAGCAGGTTACAACGCCGTTTGTCTTGTCCATTCACACGGATACGCTGGTTAAGCATCCGGAATGGCTAACATTCCTGTTGCGGCAGATGGAAAAAAGTCCGGTGATAGCAGGCGTTGGTTCATGGAAGCTGGAATCCAAGCCATGGTGGCGGCGTGTGCTGAAGCAGGTTGAGCGGCAAGTTCAGTATGTCTATTATGCGCTGGTGCGTAAACCGCATGGTTTGGAAGGGATAGACAAGAACTATTATTATTTACGCAGCCATTGTGCCATGTATCGCATGGACTTGATCCGCAAAATGAATTTGCATTTTGCAGGTGGTGATATGGTGGCTGGTAAAGACATGCATAAGCAGCTGGTTGATAGCGGTTATAAAATGGTGTTTCTGCCGTCTGATGTATTGATACCCTATCTGGAGCATGTTAATCATGCGACATCCGTGTTGAATCCATCATTGAGTACGAGACAAAAGAGTGTCACAAAAGGCATGCACCGGATTAAGGCGAGTCTTGCCCGCTTAAATGCGGAGAGTGTGCTGCAGGACACTAGTCTGGATCAGTAGCCTGTTAATGCCCTGCCTGTCTGGCAGCGGCGGCTGGTGCCTGGTGTTCAAAACCATAAAATGCAGTTCTTAACTGACGTATCCCGGCAATGATTTTTTGCGGGTCACCTGCCTGAGAACTCGCGATTCTGGGTTTTTTGTCTTCACCTATTTCGCAGAAAAACAGGTAGTGTTTGATTTCGCCAGTGATATCGCAGTAACTGATCGCAAAAGCATTTGGTTTGGAGCTTTGCCGGATGATAAATCTGCCAACGCTATCTGCTAAACATAACTCTACCTCTTTTCGATTACGGTGAAAATCAGGCACCAGATCGTCATGTGTTGCGATATCTTCATTGATGATGGCTTCTCTGATTTCTGCTGAGCTGAGCTCAAAGTGCATCTGATCTTGCATAATGCAGAAGCGTCTGCCAGAAGAAAATACGCTCATCGAGAATTGTTGCGGTGAATGATCAGGTGTCGTGTTTAATACTCTGATGGATGAAGTATGTGTTCGAAATATTAATAGTGAATCGCGAATATCACCGAGTTCATTCTTAAAACTGTTGGCACGCTTTACGATGCCGGTGCTAGCGATGATGGTTGTGCTGATACCCTTAAGTGCAAACCCTTCTGCTATTTTTTCCGCAAAACATTTTTGATCGTTAAATCGGGTTGCCGCAAAGCAGACATATAGAACGATATTGATATGATCGCCGTTTTTTAAGGTGTCACTTTGCATGGCAAGATTAACATAATCATCCGCAGAACAACTGATATCCAGAATGGATGTCTCTTCAAATGATAATTGCTGCCTGTATTGACCTCTGACGCTGTCTGGCCCGCCATGGCCAGTGATAATGAGCCAGCCATTCGGTTTCAGGTGCTCTTTAAAGATCTCCATTTCATTGGTCGATTCATTCACGCGAATTTGTTTGTCGCGATGCATGTATACCATGCCGCCGCGGGTGAGCTGTTGAATGAGTTTGCCGGTGATGCCGGGTGTGAGGCCGCTGGCCTGCTGTATGCTGGATGGCGTTTGCGTGCTGATAATCATCACGCTGCGATGCGATGATTGGATATCCAGTAGTATGTTGTTGGCTGTATCGTGACGTTGCATTTATTGATTTTCATCGTTTAATTTGAAGCCAATTCGGTCAAAATGCCCTTCTAACTCATCAACATTATTGAACCGGATGCGCATATACCCGCCGCCTTTTTCTTCATAGTCCACTTGCACGCGGTTACCAAGGTGTTCGGACAGGGCGGTTTCCAGATGTTTGATATTGGCATCGCTGAAGGGGCCAGTGGCTGGCTGGGTTGTTTGCTGGATTTTTTTGGCTTCAGCTTCAATCCGGCGGACACTCCAGCCTTTCTGGATACATCGTTCAGCCAGTTCAATTTGATGATCAGGGTTTAGGCTGGCTAAAATTTTACCATGACCTTCAGACAGGCCGCCGCTGATCAGCATGGCCTGTACCTTGGGAACCAGTTTCAGGAGACGGAGGGCATTGGTAATGACAGCGCGGGATTTGCCGACCGAAGCCGCTACTTCTTCATGCAGATAGTTAAAATCATCAATCAGGCGCTGGTAGGCTTTGGCTTCTTCAATGGGATTGAGATCGGCACGGTTGATGTTTTCAACGATGGCTGCCTGCAAGGCTTGTTCATCGGTATATTGGCAAATGAGGCAGCTGATATCTTGCAGACCTGCCATTTGGGCTGCACGCCAGCGGCGTTCACCGGCAACAATTTCATAGCGGCCATCGTGTGCTGGCCGGACAACAACAGGTTGCAGCAGGCCGTCAGTACTTAGAATAGAATCAGCCAGTTCACGCAGTTTTTCCGGGTCGAAATGCTGCCGCGGCTGGTATTTGCCGCGTACCAGCAGGTCAATAGAGATTTGTTGTAGGGTGGCTTTTCTTTTTAGCATTGCGATATTATACATAAAGATAGAGAAATGTGCGATGTGCCTGTGCAAAAAAAATTGCACTTATTATCATGAATATGTGAAAATTAGCAGCGCCTGGTTCTAATCAGATTGAGAGGGGAAGGTATGACTGCTAAAATCGCGAGCCCACGTTATTTGGATATAAAAAAATACGGATATTTGTTTTTTCTATCGATAATTATGATGCCGTTTCTATCCGCAGCGGCAGGCGCGTATTGGCAGATTCCTAACATTGCGTCTCTATTCACCTTGATCTATGCTTTTGTATTTGTTCCTGTTCTTGATCATGTTGTTGGTCATGATCCTTATAATCCTGCTGAAGCAATAACAGACGATTTATCTAATCAGGCTTATTACCGCTGGGTTACGCTGGCATGTGTGCCGTTACAATACCTGCTGATTTTTTTTGGAGCGTATTATTTTGTAAATTCAAATTTGAATTTTCTGGGTTCTATCGGCTGGATTGTCAGCGTTGGTATTGTAACAAGCAGTATTGGTATTACTGTTGCTCATGAGTTAATCCATAAAAACACGATGCACGAACGAGCGGCGGGTGGCTTGCTGCTTGCATCAGTTTGTTATGCGACATTTAAGGTTGAGCATGTGCGCGGTCATCATGTGCTGGTAGGTACCGAGCAAGATCACACGACAGCGAAATTTAACCAGACACTGTATCAGTTTTTACTGAAAGTGATACCGCATAATTTTTTCACTGGCTGGCAGCTGGAAGCTGAACGATTGAAGCGTAGAGGTTTAAAGCCGTTTAGTATTAAGAATGAATTGATCTGGTGGTATTTGATTAGCGTCGTTATTGCTGGTTTGGCGGCACTGGTTTGGGGCTGGAAGGGATTGCTGTTTTTTGCATTACAAAGCGTGGTTGCTATTCTGGTTCTCGAAATTATTAATTATGTCGAGCACTATGGTCTTGCAAGGAAACCATTGGGTGACGGTAGATATGAACCTGTCAATGAAAGCCATTCATGGAATTCAGATTATCTGATTTCCAATCTGATGCTGTTTCAATTGCAGCGCCATTCTGACCATCATCATAAACCAAAGCATCGTTATCAGGTATTGCTGCATCGTGATACCAGCCCGCAATTGCCATCTGGTTATCCATTAATGATGTTGCTGGCGCTTGTTCCGTCGTTGTGGTTTAGAATTATTAACCCGCTCGTGCCGGCAAGTAATTTTCACGCTGATATATCAAAATAACTGAAATGTTATCACGGCGCCTGATTTCTGATATTCGGTTCATCCTGCGTATCGTGCGGTGCCTGTGATAATGCAAAAAACCTGTTTTGTTGTGAGCCTGTTTTTTTGCTGATGTAATCTTTTAAAAATGCGGCACAGTCAGTTGCATTGTTTGCTTCGGCAAATTGTAGTAGCGTTTTTCCGCGAAACCGCAGATGTATCAGATCGGCGCCTGCTTGTTCCAGCGCGATTAAGGCAGAAACATGATTTCGGTCGACCGCAATAACGGCAGGCGTCACGCCATCATTCATTGGCTGGTTGATGTTTGCACCTGCCGTATGCAATGTGGTAATGATGCTAGCATGGCCACTTTGTGCGGCTATAAAAAGAGGTGTTGCGCCATCTTTTTTTGGCTGATTGACATTTGCACCTGCCTTGAGTAATGCGGCAATCATCGCAGCATGGCCATTTTGTGCGGCTATATAAAGCGGTGTTGCGCCATCATTCATTGGCTGGTTGACATCCGCGCCTGCTGCAAGCAATACGGTAATGACGTTGGCATGGCCATTTTGTGCGGCTATATAAAAAGGTGCTTCGCCATCATTCATTGACTGGTTGATATCCACGCCTGTTGCGCACAGTGCCATGATGACGTCAGTATAACCATTACGGGCTGCCATGAATGCCAGGGTGACGCCTTGTGAGCTTTGATAGCGGGCTTTTGTCTCTGTGATGGCATGAAGGCTAGAAAACAGGCTGGATAGTTGTATGGCATTTTTTAATTTTTCAGCGGTATCAGTTGCATTTGCAGGCAAATATAATGTGGTTTCAAATGTGATGATTCTACCATGTTCCAGTAATGCTGTTTGCACCTCATCCGCCAGGCTGGTCTTGCATGGTCTGATAGGTAACTGGTTGGCGTCAAGCAGATACCATGCTGCCTCAGGCGCATCATAATGAAGTGCGATAAGATGACTTGTGCCATCTAAAGTAACAGTAAATGATTTTTCAATAGAGGAAGCTATTTCGTGCAGCAGTTCAAAGTAAGCATGTAATTCATCAATCTTATTATTCCTGTTATATATGCCGAGCCATGACATGACGGCATGTAATCCACCCTGACTAGCCAGTTGTGGTGATGCGATCGATGATGAAATGGTTTGTCTGGAAGGAAAATTGAAAAAATCCTGATGACGATCAGGGTTTTGACACAATTCAATACCTTCCAGAAAGGCGAGTACATCTATCATGTCCTGTTCATGTTCAGATAAGTGAAGTTTTTTCGGGGGGGTTGTGCGTTGGCTATCCGTGGCAAGTTCTGCTTTCACATCTCTGATTGCTGCTACTAAATCCGGCAGGGTATAAGAGGCAATCAGGCGAATCCGTTTGTTAAAGGATTGAATATCATTAATTGCAAAAGCATGTACGCCCATCATTCCTATGCCAGCACATACGCCATCTGCATTGGAAGGGTAGTTTAGTTCCTTCATGAGATCAATTATCTTGTCATGCAGATTGGGATGTGTTTGATGAAACATGTTGTAACCTCTTAAAGAATACTGGTTTGGGCCATATTTTATATGTTTAAAATTAACACAGCATTAAGCAAGGTTAACCATTTGTTTTTAATGATAAAACTAGCTGTGGCGAGGTGTTCAGAAACAGTGGCGCTTAGCTGGAGGGTAATCAGGAGCTAAATGGTCATCAAATCAAAGTCGTCTATTTTGAGGATGGGCGTGGTTTGATAAAAATCACATAGCGCATGACGAAAAATAGCGGTTCGTTCTGAAAGACCCGTTTCGCAGAGTTGTTTTACTCGCTGGTAAACAGCATATTTAAATTGATCTGTATCAGACTCTGAACCATTTAGATTGTCGATGCTAATGCGAAATCGTATGCCGCAAGCAACAGATAATATCCATTCCAGCGCTTGTGGCTTCACCTCGACTTGTTGAAACAGGGCTTGCTGCTTTTTGTTGCGGCCGTCTGGTTCGTACCAGTAACCAAAATCAACGAGTTTTCGGCGCTCTTCTCCAGCGATTAGCCAGTGTGAGCATTCATGTAAGGCGCTGGCAAAGAATCCATGCGCAAAGATAAGTTCATTATGTGGTTGATGCTCGTTAGCAGGCAGATAGACAGGCTCATTTTCACCTTTTACAAGCCGGGTATTGTAACTTTCCAAAAAGCAGCGATTGAAAATAGAAATCAAATCCTCATAGGAATGTGTTGTGCTTTTTGTTGTTTTCATGGGAGATAAGCTCATAATTTCACAGACATAATTTCATTTGCTTGTTCAAGAAAATATTTGCAGCGTTTCTGTACCATTTGATGGTATCGATTAAGATGATGCTTTTCTTCATTATTACAGGCAATGTCAAAAATATTGTTTTTATCTAAAATTGATAGCAATGTTGATGTCATAATTTTTAATCGCTTTACAAGATATGGCCGTGACAACTGACAACTATCCGCAAAGTCAGCAAGTTGGTATGCCTTGATAGTTTCGCCGTCAAAATCATCACCAAGGGCCATTGCCATTTCATTATCGAACTGCGGATACATTTTGATATTGACCAAATCATAAAATGGAGTGAGTGATATGCCATTTTTCCCAACAAAAAAACTAATATTTTTTCCATGTGCATCATAGTTGTAAATCAATAAATTAAATATTACCCAATCGAGAATTTTGTTTTTAGTATCGGCAGGGTTTGAGCATTGGTTTGCGAAATCAAATAATTTAACCAGGCTTGCACCATCACGAATGTGGGCTACATCACGACCACTACCAAAATTTCTTTCATATTTATATTCGGGAGGTAAATTTAATGCCTGGCAACCATCAATGACGTGTCTACGCATGACATCATCTGATGCTTGTAATTTCCTATCAAAACGCTCAATTAATAATGCTGGATATTTTCCAAAACGCATTAATTCGATATTGGCGACTTGTATCCCGCATTGTTTGGCAAGTTGCATGGTCACATATTCGTTGATGACTAAATGTGATAATTTTTGCTTTTCAAATTTTAATATATGTGTGGAAATTAGTTTCCCTTCGCCAAATCCTATCTGACCATCTGTATTAATCGTTACATTTATTTTATCTTGTACACCCGCCATCGAAAGGCGCGGTTTTCCATCCCAGAAGATCAAGCTATATTCATCTTGTTTATCTAATCGCTCCTCAATTTCAGCTGATGTGATGATCCTCAAGGAAGATGAGATGGGTGGTGATTGATTTGAAGATAAGAATAAAAGTGAGCCGGAAGTATCTGACCCCAATATGCGAATAATCCCAAATGTATTGGTTATACTTAAATGCAAGTGTGTCAGTAGTGTTCCCAGCATTTCTCCTTCAGGAAACAGGTTACGTAAATACCATTGTGTATTGGCTGTCGGGATTTCACTAGATAATGGTAAATGGGGTGAGATGGGATAACCGGATTTCTGCCATTCTTTAGTATATTTGAAGTACATCTGATCATGCTGCAGAGACAAATGAGCGATGATGTCTCCACCCAGATAAACATTTAACTCACCGTCATTTCCAGTCATCAGTTGTCTCTTCATCATTGCACCAAGGTGTAATGTAGATTTTTATTCCGAGTGCTGTACAGATCTGTAAAATGCTTTGTAGCTGACTTGTAGGGTGTCCATGTTCTATTTTCATAAAAGTTTGCTTTGCTACGCCACAAAGCGCAGCGGCATCTTCCAGGCGTAAACCGCTTTGCGTACGCCTCGCTTTAATTGCCTGACCTAGCAATGAGGCGGTGAGTGTTTGTTCGAAAGATGGACTCTCTAATTTTGTCAGCCTCTTCATAAATCCTGGTACCCTAGTTTTATTGGGAGATATGATGTTAATTATCTCTATAATCCTAATATACTAGGATATATTGCGGATTGCAAATAGCTGAGGGAGTGAATCCTATCATAATAGGATTATTATTGAGCGTAAGTTATATCGTTCAATGTCGCAAGAGCAGCTACATTTAAAAATTTATTTTTATTCATATAGTTATAAATTACATTCTTATAGTCAGTCTCTCTGGGGAATCGACTCGTTCCAGATGAGTCGCAAATAAACCAACAGAAATGATTGCGCTGCTTGTTTTTTGTGAGTGACGAGATGATAACGCTTTTCGTTGCTTAAAAAGATGATCCTTATCTGGTTTTTTCACAACAAGTAATTTTGCCTGAAAACCCGAGTCAGGTGCGGGTATAATTGATTCTCGCTCACCGTTACTCTCGGCGGCAATATACTTTGCTATGTCAGCCTTGTTGTTCTGATTTCTGCTCCGATTTTTATTGTAATGCTCTTGTATTCTGGTTGCATTTAATCGATGCGATGCATGATAAAGATCAACAAGATCAACCACGTAATTGTTGCCCCAATGGCTGATGCTGACACTGTCTGCATACGGATTGTAGCCGGTGATAACAGCGGCATGTTCCCGGTTCTCCGGCTGAGTTGAATCGGGATCTGGATGGCCTGTTTCTTTATTAACGGCAAACGCCAGCATGATTAAATTACCGGCTTGAAGGTTGGTTTTAATCGCTTGCGTGAATGCATGAATATCATCCTTGAAGTTGATTACCTCACTATCAAATCCCATATCAGTGATGATTCGCTGCCAGCAATTAAATTCAAGTACCTCACCTTGAGTGGAGCCGTGTGTTTTTGCAAGTTTGCGGATGGATAATTGCTGGCTTTTTTCTGCATGCAGCGGCATGGGTGTGTAACCCAGCAAGTCAGCATAATATCGTTCAATGTTGGTAATAGAAATAATTTTGCATATTTGCCCGATCTGGGGTAACGCTTTTAACTGTATTTGCAGCGGTGGTGTGTCCGCAGGATGACGTCTGACCCATTGCCTGGCTGTTTTTAATAAATCCCGAAAGCATCGTGTTGGATTATGTTGTTGCTGCTGTTTGAATTCTGCGATCATGTCAACCGCGATACGATGCGGGATGCCTAGGTGTGTGATGATTTTTATTTTTTCATTTTCTGTATAATCACCCTGCAGACAAATAGTTTGCAAACGATGTTGTAAGGGACGTGTTGTACTGACACGCCCCCTGAAGGTAATGGGGTTTTGTGTGCCGATTAACATAAACCCGGATTTGTGTGCTGCCTTACCATGTAAATCATGTCCTTCCAGTAAGGCATTTAATAAACGCTCAAGCATGGGTGAGCTATTGATTTCATTAATTATCGCTATTTTACCTTCATAAAAGGCTTCCAGTAAAAGCGTTTCTTTTTCATGTGCATTTAATGAAGCTGGAACATTAATAAAATCGGTTCCTTCCTTAAGGCTTTTTTTAATGAGTATGTCGTATACTAATGTACTTTTTCCAACGCCTGGTTCGCCTTCCAGAATGATGCCGCCCAACCCGCCTGTCATGGGAATGCCTGACGTGGCGGTTTGTCGTTGTTCTCTCAAGGTAAGCTGATGCCACAAGGCTTTAATGGCAGCATGATTGGTCTGATTAATAAGAGTGTTTTTTAATTTCAATGTTGGCAGGTGTGGCTGCCGTTCCGGTTTGAATGCGTTATCAAAGTCTTTTCGGCAGTGTGCCGGGATATAAGTATGGCTTAACGTATAGGCAAAGTACCTGGCTATATCGCAAGGCGTTATTGTATTATCGGTCGTTTGCATGGCTGCCTGTGTTAAGTGTGCCATCATGATAATTTCGCGCGGGGTAATGGTATTATCCAGATTCAATTTGATAATAGCATCATAGACAGCGAGAATGGGCTCGGCGGTTTTAGCATCAAGGTGCAGGTGCTCGGCAATTACGGCTTTAGGCAGCGGCTGGAATTCCACCTGACAATGGTGGTGTTTAAAGAAGGTGGGTAGTTGTCTCTCGCCGCCATAAGAAAGCGGATTGCCAGCAAAAATAATTTTATGCTCTGATGTTAATGGATAGTAGATACCTTGATGAAAGATACCTGGAGATTGATTATATAAACCTTCAAACATTGACCATTGTCTGGAAGTGATATTTGCTTCATCAATAAATAATGTTTTGATACCTGAACGAGTATCTGTTAACCATTGCGTGAGTTGATCGATACCATAATGGCAGGCAGGATGCTGGTTTTTCCATTGCATATCGATAAAATGCGTTTTACCAACGCCGGTAGCGCCAGCTAAAAAGACAAACGGTGAATGTGCTAACATCTGGTTAACGGCATCAAGCCTTGTTTCATATTCAGTGGTTAGTTGAACTGGATTGGGTCTGGCAATGATTTCAAGTGTGTTCACCTGCGGAATCATGAATGCAAAATCGTTAGCAGTTTTACTTACCAACACCAGTTTACCGGTGTCATTTATATTTTTTGAGCGTTCCAGTAGGAGAGGTGTTAATGCTTGAACCAGAGTGGTTTGCCATTTGCCTTTTAAAATAACGGTTTTGTTATCTGCAAGTGCGTGAAGCAAAAAGCCTGATTGTTGAGTGAATTCAAATATGTTTTTATCTGGATTCAAGCGGCCATTAATAGATGGTAGTAAATCACTGATGTCAACTTCACTTATATCAATGACGATAGCACCATCAGGGTGGCGCACCAGCCATGGCTGATTACAAACAAAAAGTGGAGTGTGTGATTGCTGTGGTAGTTTACTGCTTGATACAGCAGGGGGTGGTTCTAACTCATCCGGTAATGTCACGTCAGGTGCCAGGCTGATAGATAATCTGGTTTGATATCGTCGGGCACCTTCAAGCAAGGTCAGCCATGCTTGCGGGCTGATACTGTCTGTCAGATAAAGTGCTAGTATCAAGCCTTTGTGCTGTTGAATCAGGCCGGGTATCAGTATGAGTTCTTTTGTTTGTTCATCGCAACGATAGTGTCCACGGCAAGTGCTCAACGTTTCCTGATTAAGTGCGTGACAGGCAGGCGGTAAATCGGATGATAAATTGAATGTTAGATACTTACCTTTATCAGGGAAGCTGATCAATTGTGTAAATTCAAGTTTAAAGCCATCAGGCAGTGATGCTTCCAGTCGTCCACCATGGTATACGCCTTGATGGATGGCCATGTCTGCCAGAAAGCGCTTAAAGTCAGGACTGCCTGATGGTGGATTATTAAGTGTGATGGAGGTTATGCCGCTGTTCAGCGCAGTTACAAACTCGCCTGGTTGAAAGCTTAATTGTTGTTTTTCTAATGTCCAGCTACCTACCAGACGAGCCTGCCAGTCATTGCCGCCATTTAATTCAATGACACGATGTGTTGTAGAATCAACTGGCATATTGTCGGTAGAGGTAAAACCCGTGTGTTGTGATATCAGGCTGGAATTAATTATTTCCCGGCTATCAAAACGAGAATAAAAATCGGCACCTTGATAAGCATCTGGATTATCCGGGTTAATTAAACCAATGATTTTGATGTTAGCTGATACGGGAACGCCATCTACCATGCGTTCCTCATCAAGAATACTGTTAAATCGTGCGATGTCTGCAGGTGAAAAAAGGTTAAAATTAATTATCAAAACACTGTTATGGTGGTGTTGGGTAATAAAGTCATAGAGAGCGCCACCCGGGCCTTTTTGAACGCTGCCAGTGAAGCCATCGCGTGCTATGTAATGTCCGGCGCAGGATAATTCATCTGGGTGGTGTATATAAAAGCAAGGGCAATTTAATTTTTGGCAATGCAACTGAAGTGCTATGCGTAGGGCTTCTGTGTCTTTGCTCTCTATCAAGCCTTTTTTCCAGTCCGTATTCAGAACAGCCGCTAGATCTGCTTTGATAGTTTTAGGAAAATAACGGTAATTGGGTGGTTTGCGAACGCGCGATTTGAATTTTATTGTGGGTTGTGTTTTAGCTGCATTTTCAATGCCTGATGGTGCGGGTTCATCTGTTACGGGTTCATGAGTTACATCAATAGGATGTGTATCTTCGGTTGTATTCAGGTGGTCAGCTTCAATCACCCATTTTGGTTGAGTGACAGCGGTTTGCATCACTTTTTTTAGTGACGACAGGTCAGGAATAAAATCACCCGCCAGGGTAACATGCTCAAGTTGTTTTAAAGAGGATAAGTGAATGTTGTTAAACTCAGCTGGTGTCATTTGACACTGCCTGATAATCAGGGTTTTTAGAGTTGGTACGCTTCGTAAAAATGTATTCAGGTCATGAGCGCTAAGCTTGCTGTTCAAGATACAAAGTGTATCTAGTGCATCTAATACATTAAGTAAGTGATGAGGAAGCATCGTTATATCACGAAGGGTTAATGACACAAGATTTTTAATTCTTTGATAGTAATCAGGTAGTGCTCGTATGCCATGACTTGCAATAGTATGATGATATACCTGCTCTGGTGCTTCCAGTTCATGTTCCGAATTATTGTAAGCAGTGTATTCGGGTAGCAGCGTATGTTTGATGCTAAGATCATCCGGATAGCCGCCTAAATCACACCGTACCCAGATACCTTGATGATATACTTCAGCATAAGCGTGAATGTTATTCGTAATCAATTGTACGGGTATATCAGGGCAATGTTGTTGCATGAGATATTTAAAGGCAACAGAGCGGTGTCTGCAGGCGCCTGACCGTTGCTGAATGATAGCTTCCAGATATTGTTGCGAGGTCATGTTCAGACTGGTGACGTCTAAATCATCTGTTCTGTACCCTCGACAGTTATTGACGATCTGTTTCACTTCGTTAGGCAGCGTATTGTACAAAAGAGATGATTCATTGGGACAGTATAGTAATGTTTCAATCGTGACGGGTTGTTGTTTGTCAGCAGATAAGTTCTTAAGACGTATATAATGAAAATGATTTTCACCTGATTTCTGGATTTCAACTTCATCAGGTAAGGAGAGCCAATAGGATTCAAGTTTTTCATTAGAGGAAACAGATGGCATGGGTTGCCAATCACTGCTTAGCACCATCTTGAAACGGCCAAAGTAATAGCTACCCTCTTTTTGTTGAAAGATATTATACAGCGGGTTTTTGCTCCTGCTGGTTTCCGGTAGATTCTGCAACACAAGATCCAGTTTGTTGTTTTTTAAAATAAATGGATTATTATGGTCAGTTGAGTCTGGATTTAGCCGGAGTTCATTGTAAGAGCAATGCCGAATATTTTTTACCTCTGGTGATTTAGGGCAACCAATAAATTCTTGTTCAACCGTACAACCTGTTGGCTCGTATAGATGGGTATTTGCATCAATAGTGCGATCATCTGTTGGCTCGTATAGATGGGTATTTGCATCAACAATGCGATTATCTATTGGTTCGTATATTGTCAGTCCAGTTGGTGCATTTGCCAGTATTGCTTGCAATGATTCGTCGGTGATTGCATGCTTATCTAAATATAACTCCTTAAGTTCGCTTAAAGAAAGGTCATGTAAGCTGGTTTGGTCGAGGTGATGACAGTTAAGTAACATCAATTCTTTCAGTTGGACAGCTTTTGTCAATATCGCCTGCAATGATTCGGCGCTGATGTTGCACTGATCTACATATAGCTCCTCAAGCTCGCTTAAAGAAAGGTCATGTAAGCTGGTTTGATCGAGGTGATGACAGTTAAATAACACCAATTTTTTTAGTCGGACAGTTTTTGTCAATATCGCCTGCAATGATTCAGTCGTGATGGGGCTGACAGTCTCACCTAATATTAACTCCTCAAGCTCGCTTATGTTAAAGTGGTGTATGTTGGCTCGACTGAGGTCGCTGCCCGCAGGTAAAACCAATTTTTTAAGATGCGCAACCTTTGCCAGTATTGCTTGCAATGGCTCGGCCAGGATCATGCTATTACCTGGATTTAATTCTAATTCCTCAAGATTACTTAACACAGTTAATGGATCTGATAGTGCTAGCGATATTTCATGTAGATTCGGATAATCATAACTAGTAAATGATTTAATTTTATGACCATGCTGATTTAATAAACGTTTAATGCTTGTAATGCTAATAGGGTGATTACTTAAATCAATCGTTTCAAATGGTGAAAATGCCTCCCAGTCACTATCGTCGCCCTCAATGACGTCCTCAAATTGACTCTTATTTAATATGCTTATTTGATCCGCGGGTATGTGCAGTTTTTCGGATAGTTCTGATATATTCGGAACAGTTAAAACATCTTGTGCCCATTTTGAATCTGAAAAATTAACATATTTATTGATTTTTCTTAACATCCCCGCATGATCATAGTGATAAATTGAAAATCCGGCTGTTAACAATAGATGAATTCTAGCGTGTGCACGGTACTCTTTGTTGTTATCCCACAGGCGGGTGTTACACTGAAGGATAACCAGCGTTTTTCGTGACTTTATTGTTTTATCTGATGAGTTGATGAATGCCGGTAGTCCCGCGAGCAGGCGTGCAGGGTCAATTGCGTTGCTGGGTTTATTACTAAAACTCACATCCACCGAGCGTTGTTCAGAATATAAGAGCGGCTGAACGTGGTGATCGCTAGTAAAATTTTTTGTTGGATTAGGCATTTTTATATTCTGGTCGGGGTGACAGGATTTGAACCTGCGACATCTGCCTCCCGAAGGCAGCGCTCTACCAGGCTGAGCCACACCCCGAAATCTTTTGCTTAATAGGACCTGCTGACAACGAAATCACTCAAGTTCTCTAACGCCTGTCGATATGGCGATTTAGGAATGGGCGCTAATGCTTCTTTTGCTTTTTTAGCGTGATGAATTGCCGCGTCAGAAGTGTACTTTATAGCATCCGTTGATTCAATGATGCCGAGTATTTTTTTAAGGTTTTTACTGCTGCCAGTTTCAATGGCTGTTCTCAATAAATCCAGGTCAGCGCCTTTACTTTTCTGCATGGCATGGATAATGGGCAAGGTTGATTTGCCATCAGCAAGATCCTGGCCAATATTTTTCCCAGTTTCATCGGGGGTCATGCTGTAATCGAGAACATCATCGATTAGCTGGTAGGCTAATCCTAAATGTTTGCCATAGCATTGCATGGCATGGATTTTTTCTTCATTGTCAGTCGATAAAATGGCAGGTAACTGGGTTGCTATTTCAAATAGTCTGGCAGTTTTTCGATCAATGACATCATAATAAAAAGCTTCAGTTGTATCTGGGTTATTGCAGTTGGTTAGCTGCAATATTTCACCTTCAGCAATATAGTGTGTTGCCTGGGCAAAGATACGGAGGATAGCAGGGCTATTCAGCTCAACAACAATCTGGAAAGCGCGAGAATACAAAAAATCACCAACCAGTACGCTTGCGTTGTTACCCCAGATAGTGTGGGCTGTTTTATTTCCTCGCCGCAGCGTTGAGCTATCCACTACGTCGTCATGCAAGAGCGTTGCAGTATGAATCAGCTCAATCACGGCAGCAAGATTGATATGCCTGGTACTGCGATGTTCAAGAGCGCGAGCGGCAAGCAACAATACCATTGGCCGAACACGTTTTCCCCCACAGGTCAAAACATACTCAACCATTTGCTTGATCATTGGAATATTGGATTCCAATTGAGACACAATGAAATTGTCTGTCGCCGTTAGATCATCCTTAACCAGGTCACGAATAGACTTTAACGCCATGTACTCATCTCATTTCATTTCTCATCGCAATTGTGCATCCTAGAGAGCCTTATCTTCACTGTCAAGATGAAAGATAAGTATTTGACTGCTAGAATAAAGGTCATTTTTAGTTGTGAGGGATCAGTCATGCCATCATTTGATATTGTTTCAAATATAGACAATCATGAAGTTGCTAATGCTGTTGATCAGGCGAATCGTGAATTGTCTTCCCGATTTGATTTTAAGGGAACGAATGCACGTATTGAGTTAGATAAAGAAAAAATCACGATGATTGCACCCAGCGAATTTCAGATTAAACAGCTGGATGAGATTTTGCGTAATAAATTTGCAAAACGCAGTATTGATATTCGTTCATTGAAGTATGGTAGTGTCAGTACAAATTTAAGTGAAGCGAGACAAGTGGTTGAAGTGAAGCAGGGGATTGAACAGGAACAGGCCAGGAAAATTATTAAACTGGTTAAAGATTCAGGGCATAAAGTGCAGACGGCTATTCAGGGCGATCAAATCCGTGTTACCGGCAAAAAGCGGGATGACTTGCAGGAAGTGATAGCAATGCTGCGCAGTGCAAAGGTTGAGATCCCGCTGCAGTTTGATAATTTTAGGGAGTAGATGGAAGTAAAGACTGCTGGATTCCCAGGTTGTCACCCCGGTGTTCTCTTCTGTCACCCCCGCGTAGGCGGGGGCCCATCCAGAATTTTTCTCAGGTGTAAAAATCTATTTATCGTACGGATTCTCACCAGACTTGAATTCAACTAACACAGGTGTGCCAAATAGTTTTAGTTTTTCACGGAAAAATCCGGCCAGAAATTTTCGGTAGCTTTCCGGTAGTGAATCGACTTGATTGCCATGGATAATAACCCGCGGCGGGTTATTGCCGCCAGAGTGGGCGTAACGTAATTTGATGCGGCGGCCGCGAACAAGCGGCGGTGAATGTGTTTCCTGGGCTTGCTGTAATAATCGGGTCAATAAAGGAGTAGATAATTTCTTGATGGCTGATTCGTAAGCTTCATTGATGGAATCAAATAGATTGCCGACACCTGAACCATGCAGTGCGGAAATGAAATGAATACGTGCAAATTTCACAAAATCCAGCTGCCGGTCTATGGTTGCTTTGGCGTGCTCCCTTGCTTCTTCAGTCATGCCATCCCATTTGTTGACTGCAATCACGAGTGCTCTGCCGCATTCAACAATAAAGCCCAGCAGCTTCATGTCTTGATCGGAGACCGCAATTCTTGCGTCAATCACATATAAAATGACATTGGCAGTCTCAATGGATTGCAATGTTTTGACGACAGAAAACTTTTCAGGTACTTCATTGACTTTTTTGCGCTTGCGCACGCCTGCTGTATCAATGAGTGTGTAATGTTTTTCATGCCGCTCAAGCGGGATATAAATGCTATCGCGCGTTGTTCCCGGCATATCGTGTACGATGACACGTTCTTCACCTAACATTCGGTTGGTTAAGGTAGATTTGCCGACGTTAGGACGGCCAACAATAGCAAGTTTGATTCCGCTCGAACTGTCTGCCTGATCCTCGATGGGTGGATTGGGCTCAGGGAACAGTTTTTCAATTAATTGAGCGATACCCGAGCCATGCACAGCTGCTATAGGTAACGGCATGCCTATACCCAATTCATGTGCGTCAGCAACACTCATTGATGGATCCATGCTTTCTGTTTTGTTGACGGCGAGAAAAATGTGCTTGCCGGTTCGTCGTAAGGCTGTTGCGATCATGGTGTCTTCAGGTGTCACCCCGGCTTTGCCATCAATGACAAACAATACTTTGTCGGCATCCTCAATGGCTTGCATAGCCTGTTTGGTAATGAGCTCACCAACCGCATCTGTTTCTTCGGTAATGCCGCCTGTGTCGATAATAATGAAGTGGCGGTCGTATAGATGCACATCGCCGTACTGGCGGTCGCGAGTGGTGCCTGGATAAGCGGAAATAAGCGCATCACGCGAACGCGTGAGACGATTAAAAAGGGTAGATTTGCCGACATTTGGCCGACCAACAATAGCAACGACAGGTAGCATAATATTTTTTCTTGGGTATGACTCAGTCTATTAATTTAATCTATAGGCAACCAGGTTGCCCTTATTGGACAGAGCGTATAATACACCATTTTCAACAATTGGGGATGCATAGATGCCTGAATTATCAATATAGGCGCGAGCAGCATATTGGCCTGTATATTTATTGATCCAATGCAGGAATCCCTGGCCATCGCCAACAACGACATACTGATTCATCACGGCTGGGCCGCTGATATTGCGATATTCCAGCTGTTTGTTTTCCCAGGCTTGCTGCCCGTCCCCTGACTGAAATGCCCAGAGGTGGCCTTTTGCATCTGAAATATAGACCCTGTCTGATGTTGCTGCCATGCCGGTGTAGGATGAAATATCATTCGACCAGAGAATGTTGCCTGAACCCCAGGCAAGGGAGGTAATTTTACCCTGATAGGTGGCTGCATAGATGTGTTTATCGTAGAGGACGGGATCGGCATCAATATCAATCATCCGCTGGATCGCAAAGGCACCCTCAGGGATGGCAATGGTTTGCTGCCAGTTTAAGCGCCCGCTATTTGTATCGAGACTGGTTAAATGTCCGTTGGCAAACCCGGCAAGGACATGACTGCCAGCTATGCGCGGGGCGCTGGCGCCTCTTAGCAGCAGCGTGGGTTCGGATGTCTGGTATGACCATAACAAATGGCCGTCTGTGCTGGAAAGCGCTTTCACGTGGCCGTTAATTGTCTTTACAACAACAATACCATTGTCTATCGCCGGCTGAGCCAGTACTTCACCTGGCACGGTGGTCTGCCAGCGCATTTTCCCAGTGGCTTGATTCAGCCCGATAATTTCGCCACGCTGGCAGCCCACGACAACAATACCATCACCGACGGCTGGTCCAGTGGTAATGGTGATGCGGGTATTGGTTTGCCAGTTGGTTTGACCGGTTAGTTTATTGATAGAAGTGACGCGGCCGCTTACGCTTGCTGTATAAATGGCATTTTCACTCGTTGCTGGCGTCATTTTCAGATATTCATCTTCCGCGCCGGACCCTGTATTGGCAGACCATATCTGACGCGGTGCTGTCTGTGGGGCATATTGAGGCAGTGACGAAGGTTCTGGTGTGTTGTCCTTGTCAAAAAACATGCTATTACAGCCGGAAAGTGACAGCGCAAGTAACGTGATAATAATAAGACGATTGGTTAGATTGCGCATGTGATAATCCAGATCAAAGTGATGTGTTTGTTGTCAGGTTGTCGTATTTCATTTGCAGTAATGGGCGCACAACATCTGCGTTTGGCAGCTCGGAAATGGCGAGTTTGTAAGCTGTTTTGGCTTTATCAATGTTATTCATGGCTAGATAGGCATCGCCTCTGACTTCATCGATGAGACCATTAAAGTTACTATCATCAACTTGTTGCAGCATGTCGATGCCCGCAGCAGGTTTGCCTTCAGCAATCATTAATCGTGCCAGCCGCAATCTGGCAATTTGTTTGAGAGCGGTGACATTGGAACGTTTCAATACCCACTGTAACCGTTCTTCGGCATTCGCATATTTACTACTGACAGCCGCATTTCTTGCCATCATGAACGCAGCCATTTTGCCGTACACGGTTTTTTCATAGTGTGAAAATAATTTTTTTGATTGAATCGCGGTTTCAGCGGGTTCATTCTGGGCACGCATGGTTAGCATTTCATCATAAACAGATGAAGCATGATCCATGATTTTATTTTGTCGCTGGTCCCAGAAACGCCATGCTGACATGGCAATAATGGCCATTAAAACGCCAGCAAGAATCACCAGGCTGTATTGCTTGATCCAGTTTTTTAAAAGCTCAATCTGTTCTTGTTCAGTCAAGTAGTCTGTCAAGGCATGACCCTCAGCAATTAATCCATTATTTCTATAAGCGGTGTATTAGACCAGATTTTTTTTATTTTTTCGATATTTTTAATTTAAGATATTCGGCCAGTGAATCCTGATACAAGGATTGTTGGGGAATATCTTCACGTAAATTTTTCAGGGAAACAGAGCGCGTTCTCAGTTCATGCTCGCCAATGATGATGGCATATTGAGCGCCGGACTTGTCGGCCTTTTTGAACTGGTTTTTTATAGCGCCGCCGCCGCAGTGGAGCAGTAACCGTATACCTGATACTTTTTGGCGCAAATATTCGGCCAGTTTTAAACCAGCAACGAATGATTCTTCACCATCTGTAATAAGATAAGCATGCAGGCTGTTGTCGAGTTTACGGAAACGTTCATTTTGCTGCATGAGCAGTATGATTCTTTCCATGCCAAATGAAAATCCAATGGCTGGTGTTGGCTTGCCTCCTAATTGTTCCACCAAGCCATCGTAGCGTCCGCCAGCACAAATAGTGCCCTGAGCGCCCAGATCATCTGTTATCCACTCAAAAACGGTTTTGGTATAGTAATCAAGACCGCGTACTAACGTGTGATTAACCTCGAAATTAATACCAACCTGTGTCAGGTATTTCTGCAGCGTTTCAAAATGTTCGCGTGATTCCTGATCAAGATGTTCCAGCAGCTTTGGCGCATGGGAAATGACTGACTTCATGTCGGGATTTTTGCTGTCGAGTATGCGCAGTGGATTTTTATCCAGCCGGCGCAGACTGTCTTCATCCAGACTTTTTTTGTGTGCTGTCAGGTAGCTGACTAATTCCTTGCGATAAGCAGCGCGGGATGCCGGTGTTCCCAGAGAGTTGATTTGCAGCGTTGCGTTTGCTCTGAGAGAGAGCTTATCAAGAATGGCTGCAGACATGACGATAAGTTCTGCGTCAATATCAGGGCCCGGGAGGCCAAATACTTCAGCCGAACATTGATGAAACTGGCGGTAACGACCTTTTTGCGGCCGTTCATGCCTGAAAAAAGCACCACGGTACCATAATCGTTGAATCTGATTGTGAAGCAGGCCGTGCTCGATGCCGGCACGGACACAGCAGGCTGTACCTTCAGGACGCAAACTCAGGTTGTCGCCGTTTCTATCTGTAAAACTATACATTTCTTTTTCAACGATATCGGTAGCATCACCAATAGAACGTTTGAATAAATCTGTCGCTTCCAGAATGGGCGTTCTGATTTCCTGATAGCCGTGGCTTTGAAGAATTTTTTTGAAAATACGTTCAGCATGCTGCCACAAGAAGGTTTCTGGCGGCAGAAGGTCATTCATGCCGCGAATGCCTTGAATTTCTTTGCTCACAATTTACTCCTGACCTGCGTTATTTTTCATGACCATATCGTGGTGTATCTTACTGGTAAGATACACGACTTTATTATTTTTATAAATAAAACAGCGATATTTACTTAAATATCGCCGTCAAGATCGTCGTCATCGTCAAATGTTGAGCGGGGTTCCGTCTTTGCGGGTTTGTTTGTTGTGTTGCTGGATGCGGCTGGTGTTCCGTTACTGGGTTGAGCGGCTGGTAATGCTTCTGCTGGCAGCATCGCGGGTGCTGGGGTGTCAGCAACAGGTATTTCAGCTGTTGGGGTGGTATCAGCTGCGGCGATTTGAATGGGCAATGGAGCGTCCACGGTATTCAGCATATGTGATACTTGATTGGCCGCAATGGCAATAGAGCCTGGTTTATTATGTGAATACCACCAGGTGCCAATCAGGCCAACCATGGTAAATACGATCAATGCAGTAAAAATATTCATGAAATGATTCGTAACGCGGTCAGTGTTTCGGTGGGTAACAGCCACTGGTTTGGTGGTAACGCGCTGCGCGGATGGTTCTTGTTTGATAGTATCGGTGACTTGTTTTACTTCATCTTCAGGGATGTTAAGTAATTTTGCATAGGAACGTATGTAGCCCTTCATGAAGGTGGGGGCGATGTCGTTGTTGAAATTATTATTTTCCATCATGAGAATAATTTTTTCATTTAATCTCAGATGAGAAGCGGCATCTTTTGATTCCATGTTCATAGCTGTTCGTGCAGACTGGAGCCGTTGGCCAAATGTTGCTGTCAATTCAAGCGGCATAGGCTGCGATGCTTGTGTGTTGATAGGCTCGATGTCTGTCGTCATGGTATCTTACTTCCTTGTTAGATCTTGATGTCAGACTTAAATTGTAAATCGATAACTTGTTCACGCCAATGAAAATTTTTGGAAACAGGCGGATGTTTCTGTAATCAGGCGGCGCCGGCCTGTTTGCGTTGTGCGGAGCGCAGATATCTTTCGTTTCGCTTCGTTCTGTCTTTAACTTGGCCAACCAATTGCCCGCAAGCGGCGTCAATATCGTCGCCTCGTGTGCGGCGGACGGTCGTGTTGAGACCAGCTTTCATCAGGATGTCGCGGAACCGGTCGATGGCTGCGGCTGATGACCGCTGGTAATCCGTGTGGGGAAAGGGGTTGAAGGGAATTAAGTTCATTTTGACAGCGATTCCATCCAGCAGCCTGATTAATTGTCTGGCATGTTCAGGTCTGTCATTTACGCCATCGAGCATGACATATTCCATGGTGATGGAGCGGCGGTTATCATCCTTGAAGTAGTCACGGCATGCAGCCATTAATACTTCCAGAGGGTATTTTTTATTCAGGGGAACAATTTTGTCGCGTAATTCATTGTTGGGGGCGTGTAATGATACTGCTAAGGCAACATCGCTTGCCTTGCGTAATTCATAAATGGCAGGCACAACCCCGGCGGTGCTGACAGTCACCCGGCGTTTGGATAAGCCATAGGCAAAATCATCAAGCATGAGATTAAGCGCAGGGATGACATTTTCGATATTGAGCAAGGGTTCGCCCATGCCCATCATGACGACATTCGTGACTTTGCGGTCATGCATGCCGTTTTCTTTGGATAGCTGCCGTACAGCAATCCAGAGCTGGCTGATAATTTCCGCGGTAGTCAGGTTGCGGTTGAAGCCTTGTTTGCCTGTGGAGCAAAAATCGCAGTTGAGTATGCAGCCTACCTGCGAAGAAATGCAGAGTGTCCCGCGTGTTTTTTCCGGGATATAAACGGTTTCAATGCAGTTGCCGTCATTTAACTTCAGCAGCCATTTGTAGGTGCCGTCTTCGGCTGCTTTTTCATAAATAATTTGTGGTACGCTGATTTCTGCTGTTTCAGAGAGTTTCTGTCTTAAATCCTTGCTGATATTGGTCATTGCATCAAACGTATTGACGCCATTGAAGTGTATCCATTTCAGCACTTGCTCGGCGCGATATGGTTTTTCGCCAGCTTGAACAAAGAAATCCCGCAGGGCATTTTTATCAAGCCCTAACAGATTGGATTTGCTGGCTGGCGAAAGTGACGTCATTTAGGCAAGCTCGCTTTCAGCGACATGAGCAACGATTTCTTCGGGTTTAAAGAAAAAGCTGATTTCTTGCTGCGCTGTTTCCGGCGCGTCGGAGCCGTGAACGGCATTGTGGTCGATGGAGTCAGCAAAGCGTGCGCGAACGGTGCCGGGAGCTGCATCTTTAGGGTTGGTTGCGCCCATGATTTCACGGTTTTTGGCAATGGCGTTTTCGCCTTCGAGTACTTGTACTAACACAGGACCGGAACACATGAAGTTAACCAGACTGGCAAAGAAAGGGCGTGCGCTGTGAACAGCATAGAATTGTTCCGCCTGCGTTTTGCTTAAGCGCATGGTTTTGGCTGCAGCAATGCGTAAGCCGCCTTTTTCAAAGCAGGTAATGATTTCACCGATCACGTTTTTAGCGACGGCATCAGGTTTGATAATGGACAAGGTTCTTTCGATTGGCATGTGATATTCCTCGATCAATCTTATTATTTCCAGTTAAATGGTCACTCTTTTTGAGCGGACGGCATTATAACTAGTTTTTTAGCTTTTTGCGCCAAGTTTGTGCTTTATTTAATAATTCTTTTTCATCCAGAGTGACTAACTGTCTGTTTTTTAAGAGCTCTCTGCCATTTACCCATACGTCGGTAATCTGGTGCCGCCCTGCCGCATAGACGATTTGGGAAGCGGGATGATACAGGGGTTCGGTTTCCAGCTGTTCCAGATCAATAGCGATAAAGTCCGCAGCCTTTCCTGTCGTCAGGGAGCCGGTGAGATGGTCTATGCCTAGCGCTTTTGCGCCATGCAGGGTTGCCATCTTGAGAACAGTTTCTGCTGGGACAGCTTTAGGGTCGCGGGCAGTCAATTTGCCAAGAAAAGCGGCCGAGCGCATTTCGCCTATCATATCCAGATCATTATTGCTGGCTGCGCCATCCGTGCCGAGTGCAACATTGATCCCTGATTTTAATAAATGGTCAACGGGACAGGATCCGCTCGCAAGTTTCATATTGGATTCCGGGCAATGCACGATGCTGGGTTTGTGTTTGGCGAGTAATTTGATATCCGCTTCGTCGATTTGCGTCATGTGGATAGCGATTAAATTCGGTGACAGCATGCCAATATCATCGAGCAGTTGAACGGGCTGCATGTGATGTTTTGCCATGGATTGTGGACGTTCAGCCGCGGCTTCAAGCAGGTGAATATTGATTTTCAATCCAAATTCATTTGCCATTTCTTTCACGCGTATCAGACTCTCTCTTGATAGAGTGTACGTTGAATGCGGCGCCAGAGTTGGTGTAATCAGGCTGCTGTTTTTATATTGTTGATAGAATGCCAGACCTTTAGCGAAGCATTCATCTGTAGAGGCAGCCCATGGTGTAGGAACGTCAATGATCGTCATACCGATGTGGCCACGGATACCGGCAAGTTCAGCCGCTTTGGCGGTTGCTTCCGGATAAAAATACATATCGTTAAAGCAGGTGGTTCCGCAGCGTATCATTTCACCAATTGCAACGAGTGAGCCATCGTGGACAAACTCACTGCTAACCAGTTTGCCTTCAGCCGGCCAGATGTGGTTGGTCAGCCAGTCCATTAAATCGAGGTCATCTGCCAGACCTTTAAACAGGTTCATTGCCAGATGTGTATGACTGTTGATCAATCCCGGCATGACAGCATGAGTGGAATAGTGTCGGGTTTCTTTAGCCTGATAGTTTGTCTCAGCCTGATTTGCTGGTAGGATGGCAAGGATTTTTCCATGATTTATCGCTAAAGCGTGGTTTTCAAGGATCTGGTTGTTTTCTTCGCAGGTGATGATCCATTTTGCATGGATTAGGCTGTCAATGG
>CAZOVT010000009.1:0-8239 GCA_964583565.1 uncultured Coxiellaceae bacterium | reverse complement strand
GGCGTGTACGATGAGGTCGATTTGCTGCATAGACGTTGGCCTCGATAAGAATAAATAAAAGTCGGCTATTATAGCGAATGGCAGCGTTTTTTGCTAACGATTCGCGAATGGAAGAAAAGGGGAAGGCAGATGCCAGATGGCAGAAGTCTGGATAGGAATGGTGATGTGGTTCAACAGAGCAGAGAGTAAGTATTTATGACGCAATCTGAAAATAAAGCGCCTGATCCATTTAGTAAGTCGCGTGATAAACGCGAAGCCGAGCATTTGCAAAAAATAGGTCAGGCGCTGATTGCATTGCCCGCATCGCAGCTTGCTAACATTCCGTTGCCAGAGACCTTGCTGGCGGCTATTCAGCTGGCGCATACCTTAAAGTCGAATGAAGCAAAGCGCCGTCATCTTCAATATATTGGTAAATTGATGCGTGAAGTAGATGCTGAACCAATCGAGCGTGAATTATCGAATTTGAAAATGGCGCATGCGAGAAAAACAAAAGAGTTTCATTTGGTAGAAGAATGGCGCGAGCGGCTGATCAAGGAAGGTGACTCAGCGGTGCAAATATTTATAGCAGATTACCCGCAAGCTGACCGTCAGCAGCTGCGGCAGTTAGTGCGCAAAGCACAGCATGATCGTAAAGCTGAAAAAAATACCGGCGCGGAGAAAGCCTTGTTTGGGTGGTTGAGGGGGGTGATGGGATAGTGGCGGAGAGGGTGGGATTCGAACCCACGTGACGGGCAAGCCGTCCATCTGATTTCGAGTCAGCGCCGTTATGACCGCTTCGGTACCTCTCCTGACTTGCTGGGATTATACTGCGTTTGCCCGTATTGTCTATTGTGATTTATTTCTCTTTAACCATCCATTAATCCAGGCGGAATTAGACTGACAGATTTCGCGGCTTCTGGATATTGCCGGTCTGACACAGGATATTTGTTTTCGAATGAGTCAGAGGAAATGCCTGGCGGGATGCGCAATGGAGCGATGCTTTTGGCTTTTAGATACTGATTATCCTGACTTTGCAAGCCGGTGGTTTTAGTAATATAGGAGCATCCGGTCAGGCTTATGGTTACAAGGCATGCAGCAATAACTTTAAATGAATTCATTATTAATTTACTCCCGCCTGTTGCAGCGCTTCTTTTACTTTCTGGTGATATTTTGCATCCAGCGGCAGCAATGGCAGGCGTATGCCGGATTCAATTTTTTTCATGGTGTGCAGAGCCCATTTTGTCGGAATGGGATTAGCTTCGAGGAACAGGTTTTCATGCAGCAGCGCCAGTTCCGCATTTATTTTTTCAGCGGTTTCGCGCTGGCCTTTTAAAGCTGCGTCACACATTTTTGCCATCTTTTCTGGTGCAACGTTGGCTGTGACGGAAATTACACCTTGCGCGCCAAGCAGCATTAACTCCAGTGCTGTTGCATCATCACCGCTGTAAACAAGGAATGAGTTTTTGCAGCGATTAAAAAGATCCTTTGCGCGGTCAATGTTACCCGTCGCTTCTTTGATACCTATAATATTCTCAATATGAGAAAGGCGCTCGACAGTTTCTGGCAGCAGGTCGCAAGCTGTTCGTCCTGGTACATTATAAAGAATAATGGGCAGAGGTGACTGATTCGCAATGGTTTTATAGTGTTGATACAAACCTTCCTGAGTAGGCTTGTTATAATAGGGCGTTACAATCAGGCAGGCATCTGCACCAGCAAGTTTGGCATTTGCAGTCAGCTTGAGTGTCGTTCGGGTCGAGTTGGTTCCTGTTCCCGCGATAACAGGCACTCTGCCTGCCACCTGTTTAACAATAGTGGTAACGAGTTCTAACTGTTCATCAGAGTCTAGTGTGGCTGATTCGCCGGTGGTTCCAGCAGCAATGATGGCATGTGTGCCGGATGCGATATGCCATTCTATTAAGTCATGCAATGCTTTTTTATCAATAGCGCCATCTGGATGCATGGGAGTGATAAGTGCGACCATACTGCCTGTGAACATAAAAGATACTCCAAAAAGCAAGTTTGTTTGAGGCATTTTTATATGCTATAGGTGTGCCATTGTCTATATTTTTTTGATACCGTTCTATATAATTTCTCCTTTTTTCTGAAAGGCAACAGTATGAAACAAGTCGGTATTTCCGGTTTGCTGTGGGGTAACAAGGCAAAGTTGCGTTATCTGTTTATTGTAGCCTGCTGCCTGCTCTTTGCCTGGCTGGGCGGCCGTGAAATATGGACACAAGAGCACCGGTGGGCTGATATTGTTGCCGGGATGTTTTTGCGGCAGGATTATTTTCATCCCTATCTGGGCGATGCCATGTATTATGACAAGCCGCTCTTGTCGTATTGGTTAATGGCTGCGATAGCAGCATTGACTGGCGGGTTATCGACCTGGGCATTGCGTCTGCCATCTGCCATGGCCGGGTTATTGGCAATCTGGTCTATATACAAGCTGGGAGCGAGCTTAAAAGACAAGCAATTAGGCTTCTTGTCAGCCTGGATGCTGTTGACAACGTTTTATTTTCTTTTCTGGGCCCGTGTTAGCAGCGCGGATATGCTGAATATGGCAGGTTCATTGTTTGCTGTCACCTGGTACACGGAAAAGCGTGAGCAAGCTGATTTCTCTGATTATGCCATTTTTTTTCTTATTGTTGCGTTAACGTCGTTATGTAAAGGTCTTGTTGGTGCGGTGATTCCTGCGATTGCCGTGATCACTGATGTGGCGCTGCGCCAGACATGGCGCCGTTATCTCACCTGGACGCTGGCTGTTAGTATGGTGCCAGCACTCATTGTCTATGTAACGCCTTTTTTGATTTCCAGTATGACAGGGCAGGGATTGTATGGCGAAAATGGATTGTATCTGGTTTACCGTGAAAATGTGTTGCGATATTTTCAGCCGTTTGATCATCAGGGGCCATTATATACCTATCTCATCTATCTGCCCGTGTATACATTACCATGGGCGATATTTTTAATTCCTGCCTTGTACAGTGCAGTGAGCCGCTGGCGCAGGTTGACAATTGCATCACGCTGGGTGGTATTGACGGTTGTTTTCCTGTTTGCATTTTTTACATTCAGTGGATCACGGCGCAGTTATTATGTGCTTCCTTTAGTTCCATTTACCATTTTAATGATCGCAGACTGGCTGTGCTCATCCTCCATGTGGGCTAAAAGATGCCTGCGTTGGAGTGCTTCTATTGTGCTTGTCATGGTTTGTCTGATGTTGGTAATTGTGGATTATTTGCCCGTCTGGTATAACCAGCATTATGGTATAGCACGATTTGCGTCGGATATCGTCACCATGGCGGGTAAACCGCTCAATAGTGAAAATGTATTAATGCTGGATGCGGAAAGTAAATTGTATTTTTACTTGAATTTACCGCCAACAATAAAAAATCACTCATTGCCGGTTGATCGCAATAATCTTTCCGATATTGAAAAATGGCGGCCTGTATTACAGCAGCATGCCGGGGAGAATATTGTTGTTATGACACGAAAGCAGTATCTCCCTTATGTGCAGCCCTACTTTCAACGTCATCGTGTTATTGATGCGCCTGTGTTAACGTTTCCTGGAACAACATTTACCATTGAGAATGATTCGGCTGCATTGATACCAATTTACACTAAGTGATCAACTATACTATGATATTCAGCTGGATTGATGTCTGATTTTTATAAAAAGGAACTGTGTTATGCTTACCACCGAAAATTTACTGCAAAAGTTAGAAGAACGAATGATGCTGCTTGTTTCTGAGCTGGAAAATCTGCGTCAGAACAATTTACAGTTGAGTCATGAAATTAGTGTGTTGAAAGGTGAGCGCGAAAATAATTCGAAATCACTGAATGATCTCATTTCTTTGCTGGATTCTGTCGGATCTACCGAAGCAACGATGGCAAAAGCACCTATTTCTGCATTAGCAAAACCAGTATTAGTGCAAGGTTAGTGTTATTGTTGTGTTATTTTGCTTACGATGCACTCTAATTGGCCGGTCATGAGCTTCAGTTCAACTTTGTCACCAGTATTTAACTGATTGGCATCGCGTAGGACGTGATTCTGGTGTGTTGCGATCGAGTAACCGCGTTTCAGGGTGCCTAGCGGGCTGAGCGCGTCTAGTCTGGCTGACACGTTCGCGAGGGTTGCCTGTTTTTTGCCAAATAGAGTGCTGAGTTGGTGTTGTAATTGCTCGCTGGATAAATGAAGCTGGCTTTGCAATTTCTGGATCATGGCTGTTGGTTGTTTGCGTTGTAAGCGGGCATCTGCGGAGCGAGTTTGCGCGTGCAGTTGAGCGAGCTGTTGTTGCAGCAGTTTAATGAGTGTGAGCTCATGGAAATCCAGCCGTTGTGCTTTTTCAACCAGTTTTCGTTTAGGGTGCTGCTGTTGTAAATGCCTGCTTGTCCATTCCAGTTGTGTTTTTAATGCGGTGATTTTTTTCTGTGTCAGGCGTGCTAACTGTTTCAGGTGGCGGAGCAGGGATTGTTGCAGCTCGCTGGTGTCAGGTGTGACTAGTTCGGCTGCTGCGGAAGGCGTGGGCGCCCGGATATCCGCGACATAGTCAGCAATGGTGAAATCGACTTCATGTCCAACGCCGCTGATAATGGGCAGTTTGCTTTTATAAATAGCGTGTGCAACCGTTTCTTCGTTAAACGGCCACAAGTCTTCCAGTGAGCCGCCGCCGCGGGCAAGAATAAGAACATCACATTCATTGCGCTGGTTGGCTATTTCAATGGCATTGACAATGGATGGTGCTGCCAACTGACCTTGTACGAGAGTGGGATAAATAATAACGGGTGCGCAGGGATAGCGGCGATGCAATATGTTTAAAATGTCTCTAACGGCCGCGCCAGTCGGCGAGGTGATAATGCCGATTTGTCCGGGATACTCTGGAAGCGGGATTTTATGCGCTTCATCAAATAATCCAGCTGCTTCCAGTTTTTTTTTGAGCTGCTCATAGGCGCGGCGTAATTTGCCTTCGCCGCGCTCTTCCATAAATTCAGCAATTAATTGATAGTCGCCGCGGTTTGGGTAAAGACTCACCTTCGCTTTGATTAAAACATGCATGCCATCTTTAGGGGTGAATCCCAATCTGCGTTGATTGCCTTTAAATAATGCGCAGCGTACCTGTGCATTGGCATCTTTGAGAGAGAAATACCAGTGACCTGAATTAGGCGCTGCGAAATTTGAAATTTCACCTTCAACCCAGATCTGGGTAAATGTATCTTCCAGCAAGTCGCGAACGATGCTGTTGAGCCGGCTGACAGTGAATATGTCTGCTTGTTCTTGTTCTGGATTATCCAGGTTCATTGGGTGTCTATATCCTTACCGAAATAAAATAACTAACTTAGCCACTTGGCAATCGTTTCTAATTCTTCCGGGCTTTCAAGCACCGGTGCGTGGCCAGCATTGCTTACTTCAAGCACCCCTAACGATGAGTGGGTGAGGCGCATTTTGGCAATGATGTCGGGTAATAGCAAATCAGAGTCACGTCCGTGGATGACATTAACTGGGCATTTAACAGTGTTCCAGAGGTACCATAAGTCAATATCAAAGAAAACGCCCTGAAGTGCCTTGCGTGGTTGGGTAATCAACTTCCAGAGAAATGTTCCTGTGGGCGGTACATGTTTAATGCCGGGGTCAACTTTACTCTGGTAGCGATTGGGGGCGACTTCTTTGATGCTGCTGACGGCGATGCGGGCCCATTGATCTTCCGTTAAGCTTCCAAACGCGGCATAGCTTGTTTTGAAATGCGCTTTTGCCTGTTCAATGCTGGTAAATTCGGGGGTTTGGCCTGCGTACTTTGCTAACCGCCGGATAGCGTTGATGGGGATTTGCGGTCCGATATCGTTCATGATGAGGCGTCTGATCGGTGAATTTGGCACGGAGGCCAGAAGCATGCCGATGAGCCCGCCCATCGAGGTGCCGACCCAGTCCACCTGCTTTGCACCTGTCCGTGCAATCAATGCATTCATGTCAGCTGCATATTGCTCATAGCTGTAATATTGGGGGTTTTTCAGCCAGTCGCTATCGCCTCTGCCAACAATGTCAGGGCAAAAGACATGTTTGCCCTGTCTGGTCAGGTGCTCGGCTAACACGTTGAAGTCCTGGCTATTTCTTGTCATGCCGTGAACGCAGATAACAGGCGTATCATCGGCGTTGGGCGTGCCCCATTCCTGATAGCTGATGCGATGAAATCCCTGTGGGGATAAGCCAAAAAAATAATCCTTTTTCATATTTAGCCCTGTATTTTAGTCAGTGATTGTGTATAATGGGTCGTTAATTTTAACCTGCAAATAAGTATATAGTAGGGGAATTAACATGATACGCCTAGCACAAACTGAGTTAGCTCTTACCTTTGATGATGTTCTCTTATTACCCGGTGAATCTGCCGTTCTTCCCAGCGATGTCGATCTTAAAACACAATTAACCAGCCAGATTCAACTTAATATTCCACTATTGTCCGCTGCGATGGATACCGTTACCGAGGCGCGTCTGGCGATTGCGCTTGCCCAGGAAGGCGGATTGGGGATAGTACATAAAAATATGTCGGTTGATGCTCAGGCAGAGCAGGTGCGTAAAGTTAAAAAATTTGAAAGCGGGGTTGTTAAGGACCCGATTACCATTTCGCCGCAAACGACGGTGCGTGAAGTCATGGAGCTGACTAAGCGGCTAAATTTTCGTGCTTTTCCTGTGGTAGATGTGAATCAGCAGCTAATGGGTATTGTGACCAGCCGTGATTTGCGTTTTGAAATCAATCTTGATCAGCCTGTTTCTAATTTGATGACGCCAAAGGAACGGTTAGTGACTGTTAACGAATCGGCGGATCGTGAAGAAATCAAGAAGCTGCTGCACAAGCACCGTATTGAAAAGGTGCTGGTCATTAATGACGCCTATCAGCTGCAAGGCATGGTTACCGTAAAAGATATTTTGCAGAATCAGGCAAAACCATTCGCTTGTAAAGATAATCAAGGTCAGTTGCGTGTTGGCGCTGCGGTGGGAATTGGCGCAGATACAAAAGATAGAGTGTCGGCGTTGGTAGCGGCAGGTGTTGATGTGTTAATTGTTGATACTGCGCATGGACATTCAAAGAATGTAATTGAGCATGTGCGCTGGATTAAAAAACAATATCCGCAAGTGGCGGTGATTGGCGGCAATATTGCTACTGCTGATGCGGCAAAAGCGTTATCTGATGTTGGTGCTGATGCGGTGAAGGTTGGTATTGGCCCTGGTTCTATTTGTACAACCCGCATTGTGACAGGTGTGGGTGTGCCGCAGATTACAGCAATTGCTAATGTAAGCGCGGCATTGGCCGGCACGAAGGTGGGTGTGATTGCAGATGGCGGCATTCGTTATTCCGGCGATGTATGTAAAGCACTAGCGGCTGGTGCAACAGCGGTGATGGTTGGCAGTTTATTTGCTGGAACGGAAGAAGCACCCGGTGAAGTTGAGTTATATCACGGTCGTTCATATAAAGCGTATCGCGGTATGGGGTCGTTAGGCGCTATGTCGCAGCGGCATGGTTCCAGTGACCGCTATTTTCAGGATAGTGCGGTGGATACGCAAAAATTAGTACCTGAAGGAATAGAAGGGCGTGTGCCTTATAAAGGCAGCATGGTAAATATTGTGAATCAACTCATGGGTGGTTTGCGTTCTGGTATGGGTTATACAGGATGTGAAAATATTGCCGCCTTGCATAAAACGCCGAGTTTTATTCGTATTACGCCGTCTGGTGTGCGGGAAAGCCATGTTCATGATGTGCAAATAACCAAAGAAGCGCCAAACTATAATATTGATGAGAAGTACCTGTAACGTGAAAAACATACATGCACAAAAGATTTTAATTCTTGATTTTGGATCACAGTATTCGCAATTAATTGCGCGTCGTGTACGTGAAATAGGCGTGTATTGCGAAATTCATCCTTACTCAATGGATGCTGATGATATTGCTGAGTTTGCACCGCAAGGCATTATTTTGTCGGGTGGTCCGGAAAGTGTACGCGAAACCGGTACACCGCGCGTTCCGGATGTTGTATTTACGGTTGGCTGTCCAGTGCTGGGTATATGTTACGGTATGCAGGCGATGGCACAGCAGCTGGGCGGCGAGGTAGAAGCGGGTGCGGCAAGGGAATTTGGTTATGCGCAGGTTGCATTGCGGGATTCGTCAACCCTGTTGAGTGAAATTGAAGATCATCTGACAGATGATGGTATGCCGTTGCTGGATGTGTGGATGAGTCCTGGCAGTTTGCTTACATGATCGCCATGACTCATCCA
>CAZOVT010000008.1:58325-66503 GCA_964583565.1 uncultured Coxiellaceae bacterium | reverse complement strand
CCGGCATTAATGACGATACGATACAGGTTCCGGGAAATGTTATAGACGATTAAATCATCCAGCACACCACCCTGCTCATTCAGCATGCAGGTATAAATCGCCTTGCCATCCGTAATCCGATCAATGTTATTTGCCAGTAATCGGCGTAAATAAGCAGCGGCATCATCACCTTCAAGATCCACCACACCCATATGTGATACATCAAACATACCGGCATGCTGCCTGACATCATGATGTTCCTGCAGCTGGGAACCATAGTGCAGCGGCATATCCCAGCCGGCAAAATCAACTATTTTTGCATTGTCTTGACAATGCACAGCATAAAAAGGCGTCTGTTTTCCCACAGTTTATCCTCATTCCAGTACATTGATTCACTAAACATGTCTGGTGTTTGCGAACACAGCGTCAGGGGTGACACCAGACATGTTTAGTGAAACGATCTAGTCCATTTCCGAGGGAACTGAGTATAGCGTTTCATCTGAAAAAACAGAAGTAAGTTTGTGATGTTGATGCCCGCTCAATATTTGTTTATGGTGACACAGGAATAATAAATCTATGTACTAATTTTGATCATGTTTTGTCTGATGGAGACAGGTATGCCATTAAATAACGCCCAGCTCGAATTTATTAGCAGCAGCATAGATTATCTGCTGGAATTCCCCACAGACAAAGAGGAACTGACAACTGGTATAAAACAATTCACAGCATGGTTATCCACGCCGCCAAACCAGCCCGATAACAATAATATTTTCTATGCATTAACACGCTACCTGCAATCACCTGAAAGTACACTGCAGCATCTTGAGGACTATGGCAAAGAAGCGACTGCGGCAGAGGTGCAGCAGTACATACTCCATCTGCTTACCCAAGCATTAGAAATAACCGCCAATAAAATGGGTACATCCTTAGACCAGCTTGGCTGGAATAGCGCCAATATTCAGGCTGCGCTTGCTGATACAAAAAAATCGGCTGCATTTAAAAGTGTGCCAACACACTACGAGATTCCTCTTCTCTGGGAAAATGTCCACGAAGATGGGCAAACATTCACTTTCAGTCTGGCACTGAATGAAAACGGCATAACTGTCATGTTGAACGTTGATATTCACCTGCCTGACGGTACAGATATCATCAGACATAATGAGTGTTATGCTGAAGCACCAGAGGAGAGGTATGACGAATTCTACTTCATGAAAAGCCTGGTCAGGCATGCTAAAAAACGCGCAACAGCCATTGCGGCAATCGAGGGATATCGGTATCTGAATGCAAAAAATCTGCTTCCTGATAATTATCCGCTTGAGGAGGAAAATGTTAAAAATCATTTTCATTTGCTTGCTGAAACAGAAATATTGGAGCTGATTTTCAATCAGGTATTATCACTCTCCGTATTGGCCGCCCTCTCCGATGATATCATTAAAAAATTGCAGCACCCGGTTGCGAAAAAATTGCTTCTTAATAACTGTTGCACATTAGACCTGATCAGCCAGCTTCCTTTTTCCACACTCAATATTTTAAAATCCTATTCCACCTTACTAACCAGCAGCGAAATAAATTTAAAAAAATTACGCTCCCTCAGCAATGACCAGCAGAAAATATTACAACATACAGCTATTATTAACCTGATCCATCAACGGAAACTATCGATTAAAGCCGCCATAAAGCTTCCTGTCCGGGTACTAAGATTACTGTCCAGCCCTCTTTACGCCGATTACTTCCTTAAAAAAGATATAAAATGGAAAAGGTTTTCCAAATTATCGCCGTCACGCATGACTATTTTACTTAGCCCGGCTATCGCAAACTGCATAAAGCAAAACATTATTAAACTGGATGATGTATTGTACTCTAAAAAGAAACGGCGAGAAAAATTACAGTTGCATAAAATACAGCATCTGCTGGAAAGCAATATAGTGACACTGAAAAATCTCGACCAACTCAGCACTGAAAAATGTGATCTGATAGAATCGCACCCTTTACTGTGTGAATGGTTAAAACAGGGCATTATCACGATCAATGATTTATTATTAAGATCACTCACCCCGCTTTATATCACCGCCTATTCCAGCCGATTAGCCGCCCTGTTCAACGGCAGCCCTTATGTACTTTATGGCAATCAGACTGATTCTGTGGAAACTATATTAGCCGAGCTGCCGGCTGTCGATCATCACACAGAATCAGCGGCTGGCACGTTACAATCAAAAATAACCGATCATCTTTTAAAAATGATAAAAAGCCGGATAGAAACCAGCGCGGCCAATGCGAGTACTGTAAAAGAAAAAGCGCTGTATATTGAATTATGCCGCGCTATTGATACCATCAATCATCATGATACAAACTCTTGTGAGATGCTTGCCGATGTTATTGACTATGCCAACAAATTAAATGCCAAACGCACATTCAGCCACAAGTTATTTTTCAGCGCCCAGTGTGTCAGCGGAGAATTTGGCACATTATGTGAAACACTGAATCAACTCAGCCTGTTAGCCAGAACGGGGGATAATACCGTCAAATTAACGTCGAGCCATTTCAGGTAGTCCGGCACGATTACCTACCGCATGACGAGTGAAAAGATTTTTAATGACTGACAACTGATTAACTGCACTTAAACCTGTCGAACGTGCCTGCTGTGCCGCAGGATGTTTGCTCGCAAATAACCGCTTGATAAAATCAACGCCTTCAAACATTAATTGATTGTCGCCTTTGCGCCAGCGTTCATATTGACGTAACGTGGCAATACCACCGATATCACGACGCTGTTTATCAGCTGCGGCAATGATCTCAGCCAGACTGGCGGCATCCAGCAACCCCATATTGACACCTTGCCCTGCTAACGGATGAACGATATGCGCCGCGTCACCAACCAACGCCAGGCGCGGCATGATATATTGCTGCGCCTGCTGCCGCGCAAGTGGAAACTGATAACGCTGCTCAATACTCTCTATACTACCCAAATGTGAGAATGCTGCTGCGAGCTTCACCTTAAATTCATCGTCAGGCAATGCCATATACTCAGCTGCTAATGCTTGTGGTAATGACCACACGATAGCTGACCATTGCTCATCTGTTAATGGCAAAAAAGCCAGTGGACCTGATTTTAAAAACACTTGCCGTGCTGTCCGCGTGTGCGGCAACTGTGTTTTAACAGACGCTACAATGGCAGATTGATGATAGTCATGACTGTCGCAAGTAATCCCGGCCTTGTCACGCAGCCATGAACGCGCACCATCCGCCGCAACCGCTAAACGGCAGCGAATATGCATGCCATCTGTCGTGACTAACTCTGCATAAGATATATTCGCATGATAATCAGCTAACTGTTTGCCGGGTAAATACGTGATCTGTGAGTATTGCTGAATCTTTTCGAGTAATGCCTGCTGCATAACATTATTTTCAATAATACAGCCAAGCGATGGTTCCGCAATCTCCTGACTGGAAAACTGGATATGCCCCGTCCCTTCACCATCCCAGACAGCTATCTGGTCAAACGTACTAACACGTCGATTCTTAATGCCTGCCCATACACCTAGTGATTGGAAAATTCGCTGCGACGACAATGCAACTGCACTGACACGATGATGATAAGTTGCTGCCTGCCACGCCGGTGCTTCTGCTTGCGCTTCCAGAATGAGAATGGATAACCGTGATTTCTGTGCAATCGCACAAGCTAAGGTAAGGCCGACGTTGCCGCCGCCGACGATGACGATGTCATAAGACATATGCTGCATTAAGAGTTCACCAAATTACTTTTTTATAAAATTTTTTTATTTTCTTATCTGTTGTTACAATAGGCAGCTCTTTGTTTTTAGCAAACACTGTAATCACACGATCAGCAGGATCCCGATTCTCCTCCCAAGGCAAATCAATCGAATCCAGCCACTCCGTCACACCCACATCAATTATCTCCACGTGCTCAATATGACAGAATTCCTTAAACAAATCACGTGGAGATATACTCATTTCAAGCTTGCCTAGTTTGACTTTACAAGCAATTTCAGCAAACGAAATCGATAAAATATACGACCTTTGATTCATTAATTTAACTGTTTTAGCTGAAAAAGCAGGTGCTTGTTTTAACACTTCAATAATTGCGCATGTGTCTAAAATTACCATTCATCATACCCCGGCAATACATGTTCATTGATATCACCTTGTATTTTAATAACCACAGAGCCACGCATATCCTGCAAAGTTTTAATTTTGATTTTTGTTAGCACCAAATCAGGGCGATTCTGATGTGTGATGACAAGCTCATTGCCATGCTCTTCAACCCACTTTATATATTTACTAGTGTGTTGAATAAACTCACGTTTCCCGATTGTTTTGATGTGCTGCATGATTCACCTCTTGTAGCTTCATTATGTAGCTACATTTAGTATAGCGGTCAGGGTGATTGTTTGCAAGGCTGAAATCCATGGTTTTAGAGCAACAACAAACAACCTAAAACGGCAATGCAAACTCAGGATTAATGGACAACAACCAGTCACGGAACACCGTCTGTATTTCTGCAAGTGCAGACTCACTGACTGCTTCAAAGCGCATAATGAGACAGGGTGTTGTGTTGGATGGACGCACCAGTCCCCAGCCATTATTAAAATTCACTCTTAAACCATCAATCGTTGTCAATTCACAAACACGATCAAATTGCGCATTATCAATTAGCAGCTGCATTAATGTAAATTTTTCCTCATCGGCAACCTGTAATTTTAATTCGGGCGTATTAATGCTGTCTGGCAGCGACGCAAACACTGTATCTGAGTCTGCTGTCTCCATCGCCAGAATTTCCAGCAAACGCGCACCAGCATATAAAGCATCATCAAATCCATGCCAGCGGTCTTTAAAAAAGAAGTGGCCGCTCATTTCACCCGCAAGTAAGGCACCGGTTTCCGCTACTTTTGCCTTGATGAGCGAATGCCCTGTTTTCCACATCACTGGTTTACCACCAGCCGCTGCTATCAGTGACGCAAGATGACTCGTACACTTCACATCAAACACAACCGTTGCACCAGGTCTGGTTTGTAATAACGCCCGTGCATACAGCATCAGCAATCGGTCTGAACAAATTATTTTACCTTTATTAGTCACCACCCCCAGACGATCGCCATCACCATCAAATGCCAAACCAATGTCAGCCTTTTGTTCTGCAACGGCAGCAATCAAATCACGCAAATTTTTGGGATCACTTGGATCAGGATGATGATTAGGAAAATGCCCGTCTATGCCGCAATATAATTCATGCACATCGCAGCCAAGCTGACGAAACAGAATGGGTGCAATATGGCCGGCAACGCCATTTCCAGCATCAATGACAACTTTCAGCGGACGAGACAATGTGATATCGCGAACCACCACGTCGATATATCCTGCCGCTACATCCAGTACCTGACACGATCCAGCACCATCAACAAAGTTATTTGCAACAATACGATGATACAAATCTTTAATTTGCGTTTCGGTCAACGAGACGCCATTCAATACCATTTTCACGCCGTTATAATTACCCGGATTATGGCTGCCGGTCAGCATGACACCTGATGGAATATTCAACGTATGCGTTGCATGATAAAGCAGCGGTGTCGGCACCATGCCTATGTCAGTGATATCACAACCGCTTGCCAGCAAACCATTCGTCAGCGACACCACTAACGCCGGACTGGATAAACGGCCGTCACGCGCTAATGCTATCTGTCTGCCGCCCTGTTCACGCACAAGCGAACCAAAGGCACGGCCGATTAAATACATGATTTCTTCATTTAACACATTACCCACAATACCGCGAATATCGTAGGTACGAAAAATGGATGGATCAATTGTCTGCTTGCGGTCAATTATCATCTAGTTTTTTCCTGAATGCCCAAAACCACCAACACCACGCTGTGTCGATGCAAATTCATCTACCACTGAAAACTGTGCACGCATGATAGGCAAAAATACTAACTGCGCGATACGATCACCCGGCGTCACTGTATACGCCGCGTGTCCGCGATTCCAGCACGACACCATCAATGGTCCCTGATAATCCGCATCAATCAAACCAACCAGATTACCTAGTACTAAACCATGTTTATGTCCCAACCCTGAACGCGGCAGGATCACTGCGGCTGTGTATGGATTACCGATATAAATAGCGATACCAGTCGGTATCAACTGTGTTTGTCCTGGTTCAATCACTAGCGGCTGATCGATGCAGGCACGCAAATCCAGCCCGGCAGCATCTGTCGTTTCATAACGCGGCAATGGAAATTCACCACCTATCCGCGCATCCAGTATTTTCACCTGTACTGGCATGGCCGTACCTGCTTGTGGCTGAAGCTGCATAGCACCTATTTCTTGCTGTATTTGTTTATCAGTCATCACATTTCCTGCCTTTATATTCATCCGAAATCATGCTAATTAATTTTCTGGCCAGCTGTGGTTTTGGCATCGAGAGAATCGGTGTTTCAGCTCGCGTACTAATCACCGTCACCTCATTGTCATCACTGCCTATACCCTTACCGCCGCCAACCTGATTGGCAATAATCATATCCATGTTTTTACGCTGGCGCTTTGCACGTGCCTGTTCCAGCACGTTTTCTGTCTCCGCTGCAAATCCAACAACAAACGGTTTCTTACCTAATTTCACTACATCCGCCACCACATCTGGATTACGTTGCAGTGTCAACGTCATCACATCATTTTCTTTATGCAGTTTGCTAGATGACACTGTCTGACAGCGATAATCAGCCACAGCAGCAACAGCGAGAAAGATATCACAATCAGCCATATTTCTCATTACCGCCTCGTGCATTTCCTGTGCGCTCACCACCGCCTGACAATCAACATGCCGGGGTACTGGCAAGCTAACAGGGCCGCTGATCAACAATACATTTGCACCCGCTTCCCGCGCCGCTTCAGCCAATGCATAGCCCATCTTGCCTGAACTGCCATTTGCAATATATCGAACAGGATCTATCGCTTCATGCGTAGGGCCTGCCGTCACCACAACGCGCACACCCGCCAGCAAACCAGATGCAAACAGGGCTGCCGCTTTTTCAACAATTTCAACTGGTTCCAGCATGCGCCCAAATCCAGTATCACCGCATGCCTGACTACCCTCACCCGGCCCAAACACAACGATACCTTTTGCCTGCAATACTTGCAGGTTGTCCTGTGTCGACGTATGCTTCCACATTCCCTGATTCATCGCTGGCGCAATCGCCACTGGCGCAGGTGTCGCCAGACACAGCGCTGTCAGTAATTCGTCTGCTTTGCCGCTCGCCAGCCGCGCCATACAGTCTGCCGAGGCCGGCGCAATCAAAATCAAATCAGCCCAGCGTGCCAGCTCAATATGCCCCATCGCCGCTTCCGCCTGCGGGTCAAATAATTCATCGTGCACTGGATAGCCGGAAACTGCCTGCATGGTTAACGGTGTAATAAACTGCTTCGCATTATCCGTCATCACTACCCGCACCACCGCACCCGCCTCGCGCAGCCGGCGCACAATGTCCGCGCTCTTGTAGGCGGCAATGCTGCCCGTCACCCCCAGAATGATTCGCTTATTCTGTAACAACTGTTCCATTTTTAAACACTCAGTACAAGTTATGGTGTACACAATAACACCAGTTGAGGAGAAATTAAATGACCATCGCCCATTGGCCGCTTGAAGACCGCCCCCGGGAAAAACTGCTCAGGCAAGGCGCAGAACACCTGACAGATGCCGAGCTGCTTGCCATATTGCTCAAAACCGGCGTACGAGGCAAGACAGCACTCGATATTGCCCGGGAACTATTGCATCAGTATGGCAGTCTGAAACAGCTATTTGAACGAGAACAAGGCCATCTGGCGGCCATACCGGGGATTGGCGAAGCCAAGCTAGCCTTCCTCAAAGCCAGCCGTGAGCTGGGCAAACGCTGCCTGTCTGAGCCCATCCAGCCAGGCACCGCCCTCAATAGCAGCCAGTTAACCCGATCATTTGCTGCCAGCCGGCTGCGGGATTATAAAAATGAGGTCTTTGCCTGTCTGTTTATGGATAATCGCTGCCGGCTGATCAAATTTGAAGAGTTATTTCACGGCACCATCAATGAAGCCAGCGTCTATCCACGAGAGATACTCCGCCGGGCGATGAATTTAAATGCCGCCAGTGTCATCCTCGCCCATAACCACCCCTCCGGGCAGGCTATCCCCAGTCCTGCTGACCGCGATGTCACG
>CAZOVT010000008.1:49871-58315 GCA_964583565.1 uncultured Coxiellaceae bacterium | reverse complement strand
CGGAGCGAATTCAACGCGCTCTGGCACTGATCGATATCCGGGTGATTGACCATATCGTTGTCGGCAACCCGGATACTTTTTCTTTTGCTGAGGCGGGGCTGCTATTAACATAGACTTACTTTTTGCTTAGGCACAGAACGATGTAACACCTTAGAACGTCAGTTACTTTCTCAATGCGAAAAATGAGGCAATCGAGGCAAAATCAGAGTAATTGACCTTAGACCTCAAATTCTGGTATAAGTTGCTCCCTTGTTATACGAAAAAACACCGAATAACTGAAAGATACATATAGAGAGCAAAATAATGTCTAGAAAATGTCCAATTACTGGCAAAGGCCCGATGGTAGGCAATAACGTTTCACACGCCAACAACCGCACAAAGCGCCGTTTTTTGCCAAACCTGCAGTCCAAGCGTTTCTGGCTTGCGGATGAAAAACGTTTTGTCAGACTGCGTATTACCACCCGCGGCATGCGCATTATCGACAAACACGGCATCGAAGCAGTGCTGAGCAACCTGCAATTACGCGAACAGGCTATTGCCGGCTAAACGAACCAGCTAACTGAATGAAATAGGTAGATCACTATGCGCGATAAAATCAAAATGCTTTCCACCGGCAAAACCAAGGCCGGCAACCCAACGGGAACATTCCGCACCACAACGAAAAACAAAAAGAAGACAACTGAAAAGTTGAAAATGAAACATTACGATCCACGCGCATACAACAGCGCCACTGGCAAAGCTGGCATGCACGTTCTGTTTGAAGAAACCAAGATCTAAGCTTGTCTTCGTGATGCATAAATCCCCGCTAATGCGGGGATTTTTTTTGCTATTCTCAAATGCGTATATCTCTTACCCCTCACCCTATCCCTCTCCCGCAACTAACCAGCAGAAAATCAAAGTAGCATCTAAGGGCGGGAGAGGGGACGATCTAAACAATTTCTTCACATTGTGGACACAATTACATTCCCGCAACCAACCATTAAAGAAAGCTATTTCGGTCGTCCCCTCTCCCAACCTCCGTAAACATTAATGAAACAACAGGTCAGTTTTGGGAGAGGGAAAGGGTGAGGGGTAAACTACGGCTGGCATCCAGGAATTGAAAAAACTGGCCCCCCGCCTTCGCGGGGGTGACAAGGTGGTAGTGGTGGCGGGGGTGGCGGGGGTGACGGTGATGGTGTACTGACATAGCATCACTAGTGACGGTGATGGTGCGCTGACATAGCACCACCACTATAGAACATCCTACGCCGGAACTATCGTCCTCAACCGTTTAGAGAAACGTGACAATGCATCAATGCCTGTCGCTTCGGCCTGACGGCACCATTCTTGCAAGGCTTCCAGCAATTCTTTCTGGCTGGCAGTTTTTTGATTCCAGATAGCCTGTAACTTGACGCGATATTGATAAGCAATACGCAGCGACTGGAAATTTTCCAGTAAACGCGCAAGCCGCTGGCTTTGAGCAGTTTTCATCAGCGCAGTATCACGAACAAGCACTGTGCCTGCACGACGCAGCAAACCACGACTGGCTTTCTCCGCACGCTTTCTTTCTTCACGCAGCATTGGCAGCATGACTTCACGCCCATAACGCGCCATCACATGTAAACGATACGCAATAAATGCCTTCAGTGTCTCTGCATCAATCTGACTTTTGGATGGCTCAACATGTACCTTAGGCAATACACGTTTTGGTTTTGCTAATCCAACTAATTGCATGGCACGAATCAGATACCAGCCCGTATCTATTTCCCACCATTTTGCAGAGAATTTGGCTGACGAAGCATACGCGTGATGGTTATTATGCAGCTCCTCACCACCCAGCAGCAAACCAAAGGGAACAACATTGCGTGAGGCATCGGTCGATTCAAAATTACGATACCCAAAATAGTGGCCCACGCCATTAATAACACCCGCAGCAAATAACGGCATCCACATCATTTGCGCCGCCCAGATGGCAACACCGGCAAATCCAAAAAGCACAAAATTGATCAACAGCATCGACACAACGCCAGACCGGCTGCTGCCGCTATAAATATGACGCTCTAACCAGTCATCTGGTGTACCTTCACCATATTTATCCAGTGTTTCCTGATTTTTAGCTTCGGCACGATAAAGCTCCGCACCTTCAAAAAATACCTTTTTCAAACCGCGTGTCTGCGGGCTATGCGGATCTTCATCTGTTTCCACTCTGGCATGGTGCTTGCGATGAATAGCCGCCCAATCTTTTGTAACCATCCCCGTCGTCAACCAAAGCCAGAAACGGAAAAAGTGGCTCGCTATGGGGTGTAAATCAAGCGCACGATGCGCCTGACAGCGATGCAAATAAATGGTGACTGAAAGAACAGTGATCTGTGTCACCACCAGCAGGTAAACCACATAACCCCACCAGGGTAACTGCACAACGCCTGATACAGCACGTAAGATGGTATCTATCATAATCAGTATCCTCTGTTATCCAGCTAATATCCGCTCATCATACTATACCAACCCCCTGTGTCCAGTGATACTATCTGCACTATGCCTGAATTACCTGAAGTCGAAACAACCCTGCGCGGGATAAAACCGCATATTAACCAACAAGTTGTGAAATCACTTGTTATTCGGCACACGCATCTGCGCTGGCCCGTGCCTGCTGACCTTGCTCACCAACTAGAAAACCAGCGGTTAAATGATATAAAACGCCGCGGCAAATATTTATTATTTTACTTTGATACCGGCGCAATGATCCTGCATCTTGGCATGTCAGGCCGATTACGCATTTTGCTCAAAAATGAAACTCCGCAAAAACATGATCACATCGATATTCTATTCGATCATGGCATTTGTCTGCGGTTTACGGATCCACGACGCTTTGGTGCCGTTCTATTTACTACCGATCATCCAGAACAACATCCATTACTGAAACACATAGGACCAGAACCCTTATCAACAACATTCCACGGTGATTATCTGTGGGAAATGGCGGCTGGTAAAAAGACAGCCGTTAAAAATTTCATTATGGATAGCCGCATTGTTGCAGGTGTAGGAAATATTTATGCAACAGAAGCCTTGTTTACCGCTTGTATACGTCCGGGCAAAGCTGCGGGGAAAGTCACTCAAGCACAATACCAAAAGCTGGCTGCCGCCATTAAAGCTACGCTCCGTCATGCCATCCAGAAAGGCGGTACAACATTAAAAGATTTTGCACAAAGCGATGGCAAGCCTGGTTATTTCAGCATAGAACTACAGGCTTATGGTCACGCAGGCAAACCTTGCCCACGCTGCCACAAACCATTTAAGTCCATACGCATAGGACAGCGAGCAACCGTTTATTGCGTAAACTGTCAAACCTGAACTGCAGCCGCTTTATAGGTTGTCATATCAACAATATGATCGTGGAATTGATCAACACTCGGGTGATGCCCAACACTCACTATCGTACAATGTGGCAGCCGCTCCCGCAGTAATGTGTAAAGATGTTTTTCATTTGCCATATCCAGCATGGAAGTGCTTTCATCCAGAAATACCCAGTCCGGCTTATGCAGCAACACGCGGGCAAACGCAACGCGCTGCAACTCACCGGGCGACAGTTTTTCAGACCAGGGTGCCACTTCATCAAGATGAGAAATTAAATTATCCAGATGGCAATCATGTAACACGTTGTTTAATTCTGCACGCAACTCAGGTTGATGCCGGTCAGGAAACAGCACCGCCTCAGCAAGCGATCCAAATGGCATGTAGGCTTTTTGCGGTAAAAACATGATTTTTTTGTTTTCAGGAAAAATAATTTCTCCCGATGCATACGGCCAGATCCCTGCAATGGTGCGTATGAATGTGCTTTTGCCAATCCCCGACTCACCTTTAATGACATAGCTGTTGCCATGCTTGAATATCTGACTAACATCGTCCAGCAGCATATGTCCATCCGGCGTTTCAATGGATACTGCATTCGCAATAATTGCATTCTCGGGATGATGGCTGGTAACAACCATATCATGTCTGCTTGCGTCAGTTTGAACATCACTCAAATGATTCAGAAAAGTTGTTAGTCGTCGTGAAATCGCACGCCATTCCGCAATCGCGGTATAGGCATTCACCAGATAGGCAAGTGAATCCTGCACACTGTTAAATGCTCGCAAACTCTGCATCAATCCACCCAGTTTAAACACACCCCGAAAATAGTTCGGTAATGCCGCCAACAATGGCAGCAAAACAGCCGTCTGGTTAAAACCACTCGTGAACCATAGAATAATTTTCTGCCGCAAAATAATCTGGTACCAGTTATCCAGTACATCTTTAAACAAATCGCCCAAAATCATTTTTTGATGATGTTCGCCTCGATACAGCGCAACATGCTCCGCATGCAATCGCAAATCGATAGCTGCGTAACGAAATGTTGCTTCGCGGCGCTGCTGCTCAAAATTAAGGTTAATCAGTGGATAACCAATTTTAAATGTGATCAGGGTACCAATCAGGTTATAAAGCAGCCCGACCCATACCAGATAACCATAAATGTGGATGGTGCCTAATGGCCCCAATGTTACTGTTAAAACACCTGACAAGGTCCATAAAATATAGACAAAGGCAGGAAAGGTTGTCAGCGCATGCACCATACCGACTGTTAACCCAACCGTTGAGTTGACAATACCGCCAATATCTTCCTGTATACGCTGATCCGGGTTATCTGTTTTCGATTCAAAATTTTCAAGATAATAATAACTGCGCTTATCCATCCATCGATTTACAAATTGTTCTGTCAGCCAGCGGCGCCAGCGCAAACTAAAAAGCTGGGTAATGTAATAACGATAAACCTGCAGCACGATCCAGAAAAATGCCAGCACACAGAACACGCCCACCAATCTGAAAACAGCCTGCGCTTTATATGCCTGCAACGCATCATAAAAATAGTTAAACCAGTAGGTAAACGCGACATCAAATCCAACCAGCGTCACCGTCATGACTAAAATAACCGCCGCGAACAAATATGCCGACTTGCGATAAGATGACTGCCAATAGAGTTTGATGATCTGCCAGCCTGAATAATGTTCCTGCTTAAGCAATTGTTCCGTCTTTGCTGGTTCCGTGTCGCCCATATATTTCCTTGTGGGGTTCGAGTTTGCATCCAATCTAACCTATATTAACTGAATTACACTTCAAGATGAAATGCGATAGGTATATAATTCAACAATTATCACTATGGACATTGCCATGAAAAGGACAGCCTGCTTATCATTTTCTGCCATCATGCTCGGGCTCACCCTGCTCGCTGGCTGCAGTTACAACCCTTTCTATGGTGACAATCATCTGACTGGCAGCCCAACCGCAACCGTTGTTGGCGCAGGTGCGGGTACAGGTGCGGTGGCATTGTTCAGGGGTTCACCACCTGCGCTGGTACTGGGCGGCCTGACCGGCGGCGCCATCGGATACTATAGCTCCACACTGCGTTACGATGCCGGCGGCCTGATACAGGGTGGCGGCCAAATGTACAAACAAGGTGATTTTATCGGCATTTATATCCCCGCTGATAAAATTTTCATCGTCAATACTGATGAATTCACTTATCAGGCACCCACCATCCTGAACAGTGCAGCCACGATCTTACAGCGTTATCCCAACAACAACATTTTGATCTCAGGCAATACCAGTGGTTTTGGCAGTTCCAGATGGGAACGTCAGCTCTCCCTGCGGCGCGCGCAAAAAGTCGCGGCTTATTTCTGGAACGCGGGTATCAATCAATTCAAAGATAAAGTTGGCGGAACGCGCAAACTGAATTATGTCGGGTACGGTAATTACTTCCCCAATTCCAGCACTCTCACCAATGAAGGCATACGGGAAAACAGCCGTATTCAGATAACGTCTTACCCGGATGACTGTGACCTGAAGCTTGATAAACGCCATGTCGCCATGTACAACGTTGGCGGCATAGATACCTCTGATGCCAATAATGCAGCGGACTGCAAAAATGATCCTAACTGTTACGATGGTGCGGGGTAATCAATAGCAAGATGGGCCCCACCTTCGCGGGGGTGACAGTAGTAGTGACCTAGCACAACAGATTAGCCGGTCAACAGACCACCCAACGCGCCCCACACTTTCTCAGGCGGCACGGTGGCATAGCAAGCAGGTTTCACATCGGATGGCTTGGTGTACGTGCATACCCGGCTTAAACACGGCGAGCAGGGAAAATCAGCGGCAAGCTGAATAGAATGCTTGCCCAGCGCACCCGTAAAAGCAGGATTGGTCGAACCATATATCGATACCGTAGGAATATCTAACGCACCCGCAAGATGACCAAAACCGGTATCAACTGCTACCGCACCTTTTGCATTCGCAATTAATTCTGCCATCTGGGAAATAGATAAACGCGGCAACACATCAACATATTGGCTGGCAGCGGCAATCTGCTGCGCCCTCGCCATTTCATCTTCATTGCCGCCGCTCATTTTAATCCGATAGCCCGCTGTACCTGCCATCTGCGCTAACTGCACCCAATAAGATAATGGCCATTGCTTGCTGGTCCAGGTCGTACCATGCAAAAACACCAGATAATTTTCGTTATCTGCTGTACGCGCGAATCGCGTGGTATCTAAACCAAAATCCGGATTCGATGCCGGCAAATCATATCCAAGCGCCAGACCAAACAAGCTGCGCATACGCACAACCGCATGCTGATAAAAATTCACGGTATATTTGCGTTGATAGGCCAGAGACGCGAATTTTTCCCGCGCTGAATGCCAATCCAGACCCGCACGCGGACTTTTCGTGCAATAGGTAATTAACGCGCTTTTCACTAGTCCTTGCGCATCCAGCACAAGATCATATTGCTGCGCATTCAACGTCTGCCGTAATTGCTGCCAGCCTGCGCGTGTCTCGGCTGAAAAAATCCCTTTACGCCAGCGGCGCAATGCAACGGGAATGACATTTTTCACTAGGGGATGCCATGCGGGAATATCTATAAACGACTCTTCTACCACCCAGTCAAAACTGATTCCGGGAATTGCCTTGCCCGCATCCGTTAATGCTGGAAACGTATGAATAAGATCGCCCATGGAAGATGTCTTGATTAACAACACGCGCATCAGGCAACCCCCCACTTAGTCATTGCCGCCAATACTTGTGCCGGCAGCAAATCACGCATGCAGCGATGATGTTTAAGTGGACAATCCCGCTCAAAACAGGGCTGACATTCCAGATTCAATTTAAGAATATGTGCTTGCGCTGATAATGGCGGCGTGAAATCCGGACTCGTTGAACCATAAATAGCAACCAATGGCTTATTCAATGCTGCCGCGATATGCATCAGGCCAGAGTCATTTGTCACGACACCCGATGTCAATGAAACAAGATCAATTGTTTCGGCAAGCTCTGTGCGGCCAGCAAATGACACACATCGATTTTGTGCAGCTTGCATGATGACATCAATTAAAGGTTGGTCAGCAGCCGCTCCAAATAGCCACACATCCCAGCCGTCTGCTATTTTTTGTTTTGCAACCTCAGCAAAGTAAGTTTCTGGCCAGCGCTTGGATGGTCCAAACGCCGCGCCCGGACTGATGCCTAACACCGGCCGGCCGGGTTGCTGCAGTTTAAATTTAGCTAGCACCGCTGCCTGAGAGTCTGCTGATATCTGCAAGGCAGGATACGGATAAGGTTTCAGTAACGGCGCATTCGCGGGCAAACCAAGCGCCATGAACTGTTCGATCATCAGAGAATAGCGTGCTTTGTCTAATACCCGAATATCATTCAATAATCCGTAACGGCATTCACCGCGCCAGCCTGTCCGTGTTGGGATACACGCCAGCCATGGAATCAGTGCTGATTTGAATGAATTAGGCAAGACAATTGCCTGACCGTAGCGTTGCTGTCTTAATGATTTAGCCAGGCGATATCGTTCAACTAACTTAAATTCACCATGGCCGGCCGGCATACTGATGGCCTGATTCACTTCCGGCATACGGCTCACAATAGAGAATGTCCAGGCAGGCGCAAGCACATCAATCAGCGCATCAGGATGCTGCTGCTTGATGAGTTTAAAAAGACTTTGCGCCATGACCATATCACCGATCCAGGCTGGACCGACAATCAGGATACGCTGCTGACCACCAGATTCGCTGCTCATTCGCTTACTTGCCTGCAAAATCTTTTAATGTGTATTCAGCGCTGCAATATGGACAAACGTAATGCCCTTCATCTTCTATCGGCAGATAAACTCTGGGATGTGCATCCCATACTCTTTCATCTCTGGGCGGACATGAGAGCGGCAAGTCAGCATGCGTGATTTCATAGCGGCGCTTTGTACAAGCTGGCTTGTCAGTCAATTTATTAATAGACATGATTGCCTCCAACATTCATTTACGGAGCAATCATAGCACAATCATTTGCCGGATGCCGTCAATCAACGGCACCTGATAGTTAAATCCTATGTGCCGCAACCGGGATGGCGGCGCAGCACATAGGATTTAACTATCAGG